>JBGPOP010000003.1:0-159897 GCA_041488095.1 Planctomycetota bacterium | reverse complement strand
TCACACCCTGGCGATGATGCGGGACGGGATCTCGAGGCTGGTGCGCAGGACCTGGGCGGCGTCGAAGCTGCGGGAGCGGCTCGAGCGTCACGCGTGGATATGGACTGTGTGGCGCAACTACGTGCGCGGGATCACGAACCGCACGCCTTGGATCTCGCCAGCGATGGTCCTGGGCATCGAGCACGAGAAGTGGCGGGTCGCCGAAATCTGCGCTTGGAAGGTGTCGCTCTCGACCTGATTCCTGCACAGCGGTGTGGGCCAGATTCCCGGCGGGGCTCAGGGCAGCTTCCTTCGCGAGAATCCCGGCAGAGCCCGCGCGATCTCCGCTCGCAGGTCGAGGTAGGGGTCGTTCCGGTAGACGAAGAAGATCCAGGCCAGGGCGAAGGCCAACACGGACGCGACCCCCGAGGAGAGGAGCGGGGCGAGGCCGGAGACGTGCACGCCGTGCTTGAGGAGCAGGAGCAAGGCCAGGGGCAGGATCGCGCCGATCACGGCGCGTCCCGCGACGTAGGCGAGGTAGCTCGCGATGCTGACGCCGAGCTCGCGGCAGGCGAGCAGGAGCAGCGCGAACGCGAAGAGCACGTTGGGCACGGCCGTCCCCAGGGCGACACCGAGGATCCCGAGCGGGTGCACCAGCGCGAGGCTGAGCCCCAGGTTGACGAGGCCCATCGCGAGCAGGGCGAGCGCGGGCGCTGCGGGCTTGCCCAGGCCGAGGAGCACGGGCAGCGCGACCCCGCGCACCGGCAGGTAGAAGAGGAAGGAGAGCATGAGCACCTGCAGGACCCTGCCGGAGGGCCCGGCGAAGTCGGGCCCGACCCACCAGCTCAGGAACTCCGGCCCGAGCACGAGGAGGTAGAGACCGATGAGGAGCACGATCGAGAGCGAGATCTTCGACCACTTGAGGAACACCCGGCGCAGCTCCTCGCGCTCGCCGGTCGCCTGGAGCTTCGTCGCCATGGGCATCACGACCACCCCGACGGCGATCAGCAGGCCGGTCATCGGGTCGAAGAACTTGTTGCCCATGTCGAAGAACGTCACCTGGGTCGCGCCAAGGCACGCGCCGATCACCAGGGCGTCCGAGCGGAAGGCGAGCAGAGTGCCCACGTTGAGGAGCATGGCGAACACGCTGAAGCCCAGGATGCCTCGCACGAGGGAGCGGTCGAAGCTCGCCAGGCCGAAACGAATGTCGGGGTGGCGGCGACGGACGACGAGGAGCGCCACGACGAACTCGAACAGCATGCAGGCGACCTGCACGGCTGCGAGCGCGGGCAGCGAGGCTCTCCAGGCGAGCAGGCCGAGCGTCAGCAGGAGGCGCAGGAGCAGCTCGCCGGCCATGATCAGGTTGCGGGCCACGAAGTCGTGGTGAGCGTCGAAAATGCCGTAGGGCAGGCGCATGGCGAAACCCATCGCGACCTGGAGCACGACGACCGCGAAGGCGATGCGCGCGCCCTGGAGGGTCTCGAGGGGGAGGGCCGCGCCCTGGGGCCCGCGCAGGTAGGCGATCTCGAAGAAGGCGTACAGCGCCGCGCCGGCGGCGAGCGCCGCCAGGCCGAGTCCGATGCAGATGCCGAGACACGTCGAGACGGCCGCGTTCGCGCGCGCGAGATCCTTGCGGGCGACGTGCTCGGCGATGTAGCGCACCGAGGCCATCGGGACGCCGAGGATCAAGAGGCTCAGCACGCCCGTCAGCGACACGATCGTGACCCACATGCCGTTCTGGTCGCGGCCGAGGGTCTCGACCACGAACGGGGCGAGCTTCAGGAGCACCAGGATCTGCAGCAGGCTCAGGGCCCAGTTCGCGCCGACGTTCTTGAACAAGCTGGCCGTCCTCGAGTCCTGCGGGAGATCCGCGGATCCCAAGAGAGGGGATCGCGGCCTCGTGTTCAAGGCGCGAGGAGCCGCCCGACCTCGCCCCCGTCCTCGACGATCCAGCGGGCGAGATGGCGGTAGCCCTCTTCGTTCAGGTGGAGGTCGTCGGCGGACAGCTCCCGGGAGAGCGCTCCCGTCGGGCTCGCTATCGGCGGCCGCGCGGGGTCGACGAAGGCGATGTTCCTCTCTCGGGCCAGGCTCGCCAGACGAGCGTTGGCTCGGCGGAGGAGCTCGATCCTCCCCGTATCCATCCCCCGCTCGGGCAGGATGCCCATCAGGGTCGCGGGGACGTCGGGCAGCGCGTGCGAGAGCGCGGCGAGGACCGCATCGACACGGGCGGCCAGCAGCTCGAGATCGCACCCCGAGGCGCGCCAATCGATGGCTCCGGTGTAGAGAACGATGCCGGAGGGCTTCGCGATGGGGAGGCACTCGGGGAGGATGTGCGCGAGGTCTCGCGCCGCGAGGTTGGCGATGCCGCGGTTCGCGCAGGGCTTGCCGGGAAAGGCGAGCGCGAGGGGGAAGCGCTCGATGGTCGAGGATCCCAGGAACACGACCGCGCCCGGAGCCATGCCCGGGTTCTCGCGGGAGAACTGCGCGAGGCGCGAAGCGATGTGGGTTTCGTCCTCGCGGTCTTGCGTGAGCGCGCGGGGTTCGACACAGCGACGCAAGCGCCAGCCGCCGGGCAGAACGTCGTACCACGACAGCGCGAGGAGGAGGACGAGCGCGATGCCGAGAAGAGGGAGGAAATCGAGGAGGCGCGCTGCGGCGCTGCTCGCGCGGGGAGGACTCGTTCGCGGAGACATCGCTCAGGCGGCACTATCCGGAGGGCGCGCTGCCTGTCAACCCGCCGTCGAGGGGCACGGTAGACTTCCGCGTCCCCCGCAGCGATGAGCACGTCGAACGCCCAGGCCCAGATCGAGCTGCACCGTGCGCTCGCGCCGCGTTACGCCTACCGATACAGCTTCGAGTTCTCGCGGCTGTTCCAGCAGGACTGGCACGCCGAGATGATCTCACACGTGCCGCGGGGAGCGCGGCGGGTGCTGGACCTCGGTTGCGGGACGGGATTCTTCCTGGCCGAGCTGGATGCGCGGCATCCCGGCGCGGTCGGCCTCGACATCAGCCACGACATGCTCGAGGTGTCGGGCCGCTACGTCCCGCGCGCGCGGGTCGTCACCGGGGACGCGGAGAGGCTGCCGTTCCAGCCGGGCTCGTTCGACGCGGTGTTCTGCAAGGGGAGCCTGCACCACACGCGCGATCACGTCGGGTTCCTCGCGAACTGCAGGCGGGCGCTGGGAGGGCAGGGCGTGCTCGTGATGAGCGAGCCGTGCAACGACAACCCGCTGATCCGGGTGGCGCGCTGGGCGTTGTACCGGATCAATCCGCACTTCCACGAGGACGACCGCGGGTTCACGCGGCGCAGGATCGTCGGCTTGTGCGAGCAGGCGGGGTTCGAGGTCGTGCGGGTCCGGAAGTACGGGGTGTTCGCCTACGTGCTGGCGGGCTTTCCCGACCACTTCGGATTGCTGCGGTGGATCCCGGGAAACGCGGCGATCACTCGGTTCATGATCCGGTTCGACCGGGTGCTGTGCTCGGCGCCGGTGCTGTCGCTGCTGGCTTTCCACGTGATCGTGGTCGCCCGGCCGCGCCAGGGCGCGTGACGACGGGCGCGGAGCTGGCGCTCGGGGCCTCGGAGGGGGATCATCGGCTGCGCCGTGCGGCCCTGCTTCGCGCTCGCCTGCCTCGTCACCGCGTCCTGCCTCCCGCGGACCGTCCAAGAGCGTCCGCAAGCCGCGGCTCAGCTGTTGCAGCTTTCACAGGCCGTGAAGGACCAAACGGACGCGCAGGACGGTCGCGTCGATAACCAGGATGCGTGGACCAAGCTCGTGGCCACGGGAAAGGTGGACCCTAAGGCGAACCCGTGGGAACGGGTTGGGATCATGGAGACGTTAGGGGCCAGGGTAGCGGCCGCGTACAAGAACGACTTGATGGGCCAGATCGATTCCGCCTCGACGATGACGGATGCCAAAGGGGTTCCCGTTGAATCCACGGGTGCGTCTAAAGCGATCGCGGACACGTGGAGCAAGTACTCCGGAAATCCACTCCTGAAAGACTTCTACGCGGGAAAGGCGGCTACCCAGGTCAGACTGCAAGCCGACGAGTCTTTCCGGAAGGCCGTAAGTGAAAAGGTTCACGCGGCCGGGATCGCGGTACGGGATGAAACGTTCCGGAACGCGCTCGGGGAGACGTTCTCCCGGTGGGCCGCCAACCCTAACCCCCCTAAAGAGGGCGACTACCAGTACATCGGGGACGCGTTGACCCAAATGAGACGGGTCGGGATGGCGCCCGACGCGCTCCGGGAGAACGTGGTGAGCGCGGTCAAGTTCGCGACGTCCGTGGTTGACGCGAACGATACCGGGGAGGGGGCCGTGTCGGAGAAGGCCCGCCTCGCTAGGTTCCTCCAGGATGTTCCGATGGGGACTACCACCCTAGGGAAGGATGCGGAGACGGGGGTCATTCTATCCCAGATGATCTCCCAGGCGGACACGGAGCACATCGCGAAGCAACGGGAGATGTTGACGACGATCACAGTCCGGAGGTCCCTCTCGGTAGATAAGGCCACGTCGGACCTCCTCCCGGCGATCCTGGAGGCCCAGAAGAAGGGGGAGGATGTTACCGCTCTCGTCAGTCGGAAGATCGACGAGATCGCGTCGAGTAACCGGTTCGGGCCCGACACCCCGTACGTGACCCAAGCCCTCAAAAAGACGGCGGGCGAGGTCGCATCGACCCCATACCCAGAGGACAAGAACCTTATCGACGCGCTCCATGTCCGTATCGCGACCGATTCATTTACGTCTGGGGTCGCGGCGGATGTGCAGGCGGCGGTTGAAAACCACAGGATCTCGGCCCAGACGTGGGCGTCCCTTCGGAAGGAGCTTGGAGAGAGGGATAACGCGGTCGCCGTGGTGCCGCGATCTCGAGAGGTCATGGAGAGCGCCGCGCGCGGTCTCCTCGCCGCCCTCGACGAGGACCGGCGCAGCCGGGCGCGCATTCCCTTCGAGGACATGCGCCGCAAGGACTGGCACTACGTGCCGCGCGAGCGCTCGGGCCTTCCGCTCGGCGACCTCGACGAAGCGCAGAGGAAGGCGTTTCGCGCGCTCCTCGACTCGGCGCTGAGCGAGGAGGGGCTGCGCAAGGTCGACGGCGTGATCGAGCTCGAGGGGGTCCTGCGCGAGATCGAGTCCTCGCCCGCGCGCGACCCGGGTCGCTACTTCGTGTCGCTGTTCGGCGAGCCGGGCCCGGAGAAGCCCTGGGGCTGGCGATTCGAGGGCCACCACCTCTCGCTCAACTTCGTCTCGATCGGAGAGCGGGTCGCGGTCACGCCGCTGTTCCTGGGCGCGAACCCCGAGGAGGTCCGGAGCGGTCCGCACGCCGGGATGCGCGTGCTCGCCTCCGAGGAGGACCTCGCGCGCGGGCTGGCCCTGAGCCTGGACGCCGCGCAACGGGCGGAAGGCGTGAAGGAGGACGAGGTTCCGGGCGACGTGATCCTCGGCCCCGGCCGCGCGGCGAGCTTCCTCGAGCCACCGGGCGTTTCGGGGGCGAAGCTGAGCAAGGATCAGCGAGCCTTGTTGCGACGGATCGCCGAGCTCTATCCCGGCAATCTCGACTCGACGCTCGCCGGCGACGCGATCGAGCACGTCCGGAGCGCCGCCGACGCGGACCTCCACTTCGTGTGGATCGGAGGGACGAAGCCGGGCCAGCCGCACTATTGGCGCGTGCAGGGGAAGGGGTTCGCGATCGAGCTCGACAACGTCCAGGGCGGAGCCAGCCACGTGCACACGCTCTGGCGCGATCTCGACGACGACTTCGGCGAGGATCTGCTGCGGCGCCACTACGAGGAGCATCACGCCAGGAGGTAGGGCCGCCGCCCGCAATCGCTCCGAGGCCGGTTTTCCGTGTAACAATCCCACGCGCTCTGCCAATCCATCGGCGAGCCCCCGATGGGAGAGTCCCTCGAGCAACTGTTCGCACGCTACCGCGAGGCCGGTGACCCCGACCTGCTGGCGCAGGTCTTCGACCGCACCGCACCGCGACTCCTGCGCGTCGCGATCCATCTGTCGCGGGATCCGGCGACCGCCGAAGACCTGGTCCAGGCGACGTTCGTGACCGCGATCGAGCGCGCGTCGAGCTACGTGTCGGAGAAGCCGCTCGAGAACTGGCTCACCGGGATCCTGGCGCACAAGGCGCGCGAGGCGCTGAGGGCAGCTGGACGCACGCTCGATCCCGAACGCCTTGCGCACCGCGAGCCGTCGACGCCCGAAGAGGAGGCGGGCCGCCGCGAAGTTTCCGCGGCGCTGCTCGAAGCGATCGACGAGCTGCCCGAGCCGTACCGTCAGGCTCTGCTCTTGCGCCTGCAGCACGGCCTTGGACCGGCCGAGATCGCGCACGTGCTCGCAGAGAGTCCGGGCGCAATCCGCGTACGGATCCATCGCGGGATCGAACAGCTCAGGAAGCTCCTTCCGGTCGGGATCGGCGCCTCGGCGCTGATCATCGCTCGGCCGGCTCGCGGAATGGCTGCGGTTCGGGAGGCAGTGATCGCTCACGCCGCCGCGTTGCCGCTGGCTGCCGGGGTCGGTGCGGTGGGCGGAGGAGTCCTCGTCGTGAAAAAGATCGCTTGGATCGCGGCGGCTGCCTTGATCGTGATCTGCGTCTGGATCGGCGGTCGCTTGCTGTCGCGGCAGGAACCGCTCGAAATAGCGGGAACGCCCTTCGAGGCACTCGAAGCAGGAGCCGGTGAGACCCGACCCGGGGGAAGTTCCACGACGGCCCCACTCGCAGCGTTCCCTCAGACGACCCGTGCTCCCGCAGGAGGCACGGAGCTGCCGCTCGAGACGTTGAAGGGCCGCGTGGTCGATGCACAGACAGGTACGGGAATCGCCGGAGCGGAAGTGCGCCTTTTCCCTCCGCGACAGACATACCTCTCGGATCTCAAGCGCCGGTGGGCGGACCTGTTCGTGGCGGACCAGAACGGTTCACCCTGGTTTCGCGAACCATGGCCGATGCTCCCCAAGTCCTTGTCCGACGCGTCACTAGCGGATCTCGAAGAGGTTCCCGTGATCGATGCACCGCTGCCGGGCGCGACATGCTCCGCCGAGGCGGTCACGAGTCCTGATGGCTCGTTCGAGATCCGAGTCCCGGATGCACTCGGCTTCCTGTCCTGCCGAGCGTCCGGGTACGGAGAGCGCGGGTTCCCGACCAGGCACTTCGAGAAGAAGACTGGAGAGGATTCTGGACCTCTGCTCGTCGGACTGTGCCGGCCGTGGAAGTTGTCCGGCTACCTTCTCGACGCCGGCGGCAAGCGGCTGCGGCGTTCTCTGCGCCTCGCCTTCTGGGGCTGGCAGGATGTCGCGAAGGATCCGGGTTGCGGTCCGTGGAACTTCACCACGGACTCCGAAGGATCCTTCGTTGTCGAAGTCGCCGCCAGCCACGTGCAGGCGCGCAGCCTCGAGCCGGGATGGTCGGTGATCAACCTGGGTGTGAACCCCGAGAATGGGCAGAGTTGGGTCTTCAAGGTGAGCTTCGCGTCAGGTTCGGACGAGCCCGCCATCCTGGTCGCGCAGGCCTCGCCCTACTTGCTCGTGCGCGATGCGGTGACCCACGATCCGATCGAGAACTTCGACCTGAACGTGACCGGTTCCTCCGACGACCAGATCTACCGCGCTGGCCGGTTCTTCGCACTTGGAGGTCGACTCGCTCTCGTCGAAGCCGGTGACGTCCGATCCGTGTACGGGTCCCAAGTGACGATACGCGCGTGGAGCCCGGGGTACCGAGCCAGAGACCTCGATGTCCCCAGCCTCGGTGCTGCCGGCGAGATCGTTCTCGACCTCGAACGTGGTGAGCTCGCGCACCTGGAGGGGACCGTGATGAGGAGCGGGGCTCCAGTAGCAGGGGCGACGGTCGCATTGGTGGAGTATCGGAAGATTCAGTGGTCGGAAGACGAGAACGGCCTGCTCGACGCGGCGCGCACCGATGACCGCGGACACTTCGTCATCAGCGTGCCGGAAGGGGACTACCTTTTCCGTTGCACGAGTGCCGGCCTCGTTGACTGCGAGACCGTGCACGTACCCACATCAGGGCCGTTCGTGCTCGACCTCTCCTTGGACACCGCTCTCGATGTTCGGATCCTGGACACGGCGGGGATCCCTCGCGCGTCGCACATCGTGGCCCTCCAGGGCGATGATGGAAGCTCACGGAGAGCGCGTACCGATCAACAGGGGCTCGCTGTGTTCCATCGTCTTGCGCCCGGAGGCTACCGCGCGATGGTGGCCTTCGTTTCGACTCAGGGTTCGTTCAGGGCTGACGAGGTCCGTTCCGTCACTCTGTTCAGAGGCGAGCACGGTTCCGTCGAGATCGTCTTCCCTGCCCTTGACCCGCGCCACGCGCTCCTCCTCGTCGACAACAAGGCCCCCGGACCTGGCTGGCGAGCGCGCGATCCGAACCCGCAGCGGGGGTGGACAGAAGTGCTTCCCGACGGCGAAGTGCGGATCAACGTGCAGGTTGGGGGACGTGAGCTCGAGATCGAAGGACCTGAGGGAGGACGCTGGTCCTTCCCCATTCCGAAAGATCCTCCCGACGGCTTCCCTCTCAAGGTTGCGCTCGGTGGGATCGCCTATGAGGGCCTTCTCACGTGGAGCCGCGACGACAGGCCTCTGGCAAACGTGTACGTGTGCGCATCCCCGGTGGTCGAAGGCGAGGAATCGGTCCGGACGTCGTCGGTCAGCGCGCGTACCGATGCGCAGGGCCGCTTCCGGATCTCGGGCCTCCAGAGCGTCGAGTACTTGTTCTCGTTCAAGCGTTCCGACGATGTACCGGGTGACAACCGCCTCGAGGACATCTACTTCATTCCCTCCCAGAAGCCCTCCGAGCACCCTCGCCCGCTCACCATTTGCATCCCAAGGCGCGTCGGCGACCGCTTCGAAGGGCTCCCGCAGTGCGAGATTTCGGGCGTTGTCCGCATCGAGGGCGAGACACGGAGTAACGCGAAGGTGTGGATCTCGAGCTGGACACCGGTCGAGGACGGGACGCTCAGGCTCTACGCGCGTTCAGGGCTGCGCACGGTCGACGAGCTCGGAGCGTACCGCGTGGTCGTGCCCTGCGCACCGCGATACTCGGCTGCCCTGCTCAACCACGCCGACACCAAGACCTACTCGCCGATCGGGATGGATGCGGATGCGAATGCGACTACGCTGATTCGTGACCTCGATTTCCGCTAGCGCTACTCGCGCCGCCCTTCGACCGGTCGAACCTCGATTCCGTTGCGGGCGAGCAATTCTGCCGTGACTCCTGGGCCCTTCGCGAGCCCGTTCGCGACGTGCGTCTGGCACACGCCGCACGAAGGTGAGCGCTCCTTCAGAAACGCGAGGCGGATCTCGTGCTGCCGGCATGTCTGCAGAGCGCCTTGCGCACCCTGCAGGAACTGCGGTGTCACATCGGCGCCTGCGTCCGTCACCACCCGATCCCGCCCGTCAAGCACGTCCGCGGCGCCTCTCTTCTCGATCCACGCCGCCGGGCGCGGCGTCCCGAGGCCGCCGTGCTCCTCGGGGCAGAACGGGACCGCCCGCATCCCTTGCGCCTCGAGATCGCGTTCGAGCGCGCGGTCCCGGTTCGCGCTGCCGTCGTAGCGGCATTCGCGCCCGAGCAAGCACGCGCTCACGAGCACGGGGATCGGCCTGGCCCCGCCCTCAGCGTCCGCCGGCCTTGTCCCCTCCGCCATCGCTCTTCGCTTCCTTGCCGGCGCCCAGATGGTCCTGGATCAACGCCCACGCCGCCTCGTCGCAGGCCTTCTCCGCCTTCCCCCCGCCCTGGTTCGCCGCAACGAGGACGGCGAAGTCCTTCTCCGGCGCGATCCACGTCACACAAAACCACATCGTGTTGCTGCCGTTGTGCGTGAGGACGCGCCCTCCCGCCCAGTCGCGCTCGGCGAGGAGCCAGCCCATCGCGTACTTCGTCTCGTCGCTCCCGGACGGTTCGTGCAGCTTCCGGAACGTCTCGGGCTTCAGGAGCTTCGCCGCTTCTCGGCCGGCCTTCCCGCTCTCGGAACGATCGCCTTCCAGATGCAACGCCACGTACTTCGCCCAGTCCCCGAGCGTGCAGTGCACCGTCCCTGCCGGTCCGATCGCGGGAGGATTGTCCGCGTGCGGGCCTAGATCGACGGGCTCGCCCTTCTCCGTGTGCCCCAACGGCTCGTCGAGCTTCCCCTCCGTCCCGGGCGCGCCGAAACCGGCCGACTCCATCCCGAGCGGACCGAAGATCCGCTCGCGCATCAGATCCTCCCACGCCTTCCCCGTGATCCTCTCCGCCATCGCGCCGGCGATCGCGAAACCGGCGTTCGAGTACATGAACTTCGTCCCCGGCGTCGACTCCGGCTCGCGCTCGAGCACACCGCGCACCAGGGTCATCCGCTGTTCCGTCGGGCTGCCCTCGCGCTGCCACAATCGACCCCACAATCCGCCTTCCTGGAGATCCGCTGGAGCCCCGGCGCGGTGGGTCAGGAGCTGATCGAGCGTCACCGTCCTCCACGCCGGCCGCATCTTCCCGTCGAGCTCGGGGAAGATCTCGCCGATCGTCGTGCTCCACTCGAGCTTCCCCTCCTCGACGAGCGTCGCGATCATCGTCGCGGTCATCGACTTCGTGCACGATCCGAGGTGAAACCGATCCTCGGTGGTGATCCGCTCCTCCGATCCCCGCCGGCGCACGCCGTCGGCGCCGATCGCGACCACCCGCTCTCCCTGGACCACCGCGGCCGCGATCCCGGGCAGGCGGTTGCGCTCCCGGATCGGCTGCAAGATCCCGGAGACGTCCCGGACGGTCGCCTTCTCCGCCGCTCCGGCCCCCTGCGTCCTTGCGGCGGAGGAGAAAAGCGGGAGCGCGATCGCCGCAAGGAGTGCGAGGCGTGCGCGCACGTGGGCATGGGCCATGCTTCAGAGCCTACACTGGGGAGCGGATGAAGAACGTGAAACCGACCGAGCGCATCCTGGTCCCCCTGGCCGACGGCTTCGAGGAGATCGAGGCCGTGACGATCATCGACGTCCTGCGGCGCGCCGGCCTCGACGTGACCGTCGCCGGGCTCGGGCCCGGTCCCATCACGGGCTCGCATGGGATCGCCGTGACTCCCGACGCGGACCTCGGCGCGCTCGATACGAAGGCGTTCACGATGATCGTCCTGCCAGGCGGGATGCCCGGCACGCGAAATCTCATGGCGGACGAGCGGGTTCTCTCTCTCGTGCGCCGTCTGAGCGCGCAGGGCCAGCGCACCGCCGCGATCTGCGCGGCGCCCCTCGTGCTCCACGCGGCGGGCGTGATCGCAGGCGTGCCGGTCACCTCCCACCCGTCGGTCCGCGAGAAGCTCACCGGCGCGATCGTCCTGGCCGGGCCCCGGGTCCTGCGCTCGGGTCCGGTGACGACGAGCCAGGGCGCCGGCACCGCGATGGAGTTCGCGCTCTCCCTGGTCGAGGACCTGTGCGGCGAGGCCAAGGCGGCCGAGCTCGCGCGGGCGCTGATCGTCTCCCACGCTGGCTGAACCCGCGGGGTTCCCGCCCCACCCCACCGAGCCCGGTCGCGGCTCTGCCCGTCGACAACCGGGGAGTCTTTCCCGGTCCGATGCCGCCGGGGCGGGCGCGCTCCCCGCTCCTGCCTCCGGCTCGGGCCCCGCCGCCGTCGCGCCGACGCTGTGCAGTCGCCTCGACCCCGTCGCGGACGAGTCTCCTCCCGCGCAGCCGCACCGAGCCGGACGCCGCAAGCCGGCGCTGTGCAGGTCCGTGCGGCGCAGGAGGAGCACTTGGAAGTCGAGAGCGCGTTGGGAACCTGGGCCGGCCTGGCCGAGCTGCGGCCGGTCCTGCAGCGCTTCCTCGCGCGGCGCTGCCGCGACGAGAGCGAGGCGGAGGACGTCGTGCAGGAGGCCTTGCTGCGCGCCTCCCGCTACCGGAAGAGCCTCTCCCACCCCGAGCGACTGCGTCCGTGGGTGATGCGCATCGCGCTCAACGTCCTGCGCGACCACGTGCGGCGCGAGCGACGGCTGCCGCGCATCGACGTCGATCCGGATCTCTTCGAGCGGATCGAAGGCCGGGAGGGCGTTCCGGGGGAGCCGCGCGAGGACTTGCAGGTCCACCTCGAAGGTGCGGTGGTCGAGAAGCCCAGGGCCCTGGTGCACCTGTCCGACGCGAAGGGGGAGCTTCGCACGCCGGACCGGACGGTGCTCGACTCCTACTACGAGGCCGGGCGCTCCTGCTTCGAGACGGCGCAGGTGTGCGAGATTCCCCCGAACCTCGTCAAGGTGCGGCTGTTCCGGGCGCGCAAGCGCCTGCAGCTGGTCTTGCGCTCGCGCCTGCGCTCCGAGGCGGACCCGCCCTTCGAGAGATCCGAAGTCGCGGCGGGAAGGGGGATCGCGGGGATCGGCCGTGGCGCGCGGTGCGCCGCGGCGTACGTGACGACGGACAGCGGCGCAGGCTGCGCCGCGGGAGGAAGACGATGCAACATCCGATGAAGAGCCCGGGGTTCACCGGGCCGGCCCTGTTCCTGCTCCTGACGGCGTCGGTTCCGGCGGTTCCCGGCCATCCGGGACCGGGCGTACTGACGCCGCATCTTCGTGCGCCGGAGAGCTTTGCGGACGAGCGCGGCGAAGGGGTTCCGCACCTCGAGAGCGCGCAGGCCCAGCTCGCGCACGCGGCCTCGCTCAGATCCTCGATGCGCGGGAAGGAGGGCGACGCGAGGAATGCGGCCCGCAAGTCGGCGATCGAGGCCTACCGCGCCGTGCGCGAGTTCTTCGCGTCCGACGTGCGCGCCTGCGCCGAGGCCGCGTTCCACGCCGGGGATCTGCTGCGCGCCGCGAACGATCCAGCGGCGGCGCTGGCCGAGTACCAGATCGCCCGGGAGCGAGGAGGCGACTCTCCCTTCCGGATACGCGCCTGCCTCGAGATCGCGCACCTCCACCGGCGCGCGCAGAACCACAAGGAGGCTCTGGCCGCCTACGAGGCCGTGATCGCTGACCCGGCCTCGACGCCTCGCCAGCGCGACGACGCCTCGTACTGGGCCGGCCACGTGTACGCCGCGCAGAAGCGGATCGAGGACGCGCGGCGCGCCTGGCAGCGCGTCGCCGACAGTGCCGAGGATCCCCTGGACCGCGTCCGGGCTTGGGACTGCATCGCGCTGACCTATGTCGAGGCCGGAGATCTCGAGGCGGCAGCCGGGACGCTCGAAAAGTGCCGCGAGGGCCTGTCCGAGGTCTCCGTGGAGGAGACTCGGCTGGGCGAGCGCGTGCGCGACGCCCTGTCGACGATGCGTGCGATCGACGATCTTCAGCGCGCTGTCGAGAAGCGCGACAAGGCCAAGGCAGACGGGAAGAAGGTCGAGAGCGAGACCGCGCGCGACGGCGACGCGAAAAAAAAATGAGAGGAGATTCTTCCTTCGGGCTCTGCTCTTGAGGTAGGGAATAGGAAGTCGGGGCGGATCATGCCCGCCCGTCCGGGTGTTGTCGCAGTCGTGCGACAGGGACGGGCGAGCGGACACCGTTTCGGCGACCACGACATCATCGAGCGGCTCGGCCCCTCAAAGGGACGGGCCGCTCTGTCATCCGGGGCTCAGCTCCCGACTCCGAAGTACTCGAACCCCAGCTTCTCCAGGGTCGCGCGAGAGTAGATGTTCCGCCCGTCGAAGATCACCGGCGTCCTGAGCGCGGCCTTGACCGCCTCGAAATCCGGCCGGCGGAACTCGTTCCACTCCGTGACGAGCACGAGCGCATCCGCGCCCTTCAGCGCGGCCATGGGCCCCTCGGCGTACTCGATCCGGTCGCCGAGATAATTGCGGCGGCACTCGTCCGCCGCCTCGGGGTCGTAGGCCGTGACCTTGGCCCCGGCGTCGAGCAAACCCTGGATCACGACCACGGAGGGCGCCTCGCGCATGTCGTCCGTGTTGGGCTTGAAGGACAGCCCCCACACGGCGAAGCGCCGCCCCTTCAGGTTCGCGCCGAAACGCTCCTTGATCCGCTCGACGAGCAGCCGCTTCTGGTTCTCGTTGACCTCCTCGACCGCCTTGAGGATCCGAAAGTCGTAGCCCTTCTCCGCCGCGGTCCGCACGATCGCCTGCACGTCCTTCGGGAAGCACGATCCGCCGAACCCGATCCCGGAGAACAGGAAGCGCGACCCGATGCGCGCGTCCGAACCGATGCCCCGCCGCACCGCGTCGATCTTCGCGCCCACGCGTGTGCAGATGTTCGCGACCTCGTTCATGAACGAGATGCGCGTGGCCAGCATCGCGTTGGCCGCGTACTTGGTCAGCTCGGCCGAGGCGATGTCCATGTGGATGATGGGGTTCCCGGTGCGCACGAAGGGCGCATACAGCTCGTCCATGATCTCCGCCGCCCGATGGCTCTCGGAGCCGATGACGACCCGGTCGGGCTTGAGGAAGTCGTCGATCGCGGCGCCCTCCTTCAGGAATTCGGGGTTGCTGACCACGTCGAACTCGCAGGCGGTCGTCTCGCGGACCGCCTCCATCACCTTGCGAGCAGTCCCCACCGGCACGGTCGACTTGTCGACGACCACCGTGTAGCCGGTCATGTGCCGTCCGACCGAGCGCGCGGCGGCGAGAACGTGCTTCAGGTCCGCGCTGCCGTCCGCGCCGGAAGGGGTGCCGACCGCGATGAACACGACCTGCGCCTGCGGGATCCCCTGACCGTAATCGGTCGTGAAGAGCAGGCGCCCATCGTGCACGTTGCGCCGCAGGAGCTCCTCCAGCCCCGGCTCGTAGATCGGGACGACCCCCGCCCTGAGCTTCTCGACCTTCTCGCGGTCGATGTCGACGCAGACGACGTTGTTCCCGCTCTCGGCGAAACAGGTTCCCGCGACGAGGCCGACGTAGCCGGTGCCGACGACAGCGATGCGCATGGATGAAGGGCTCCTGATGGACGAATGTTCGAGGCCGTAGCACGGCCCCCCGCGTCTCCACCCGGGCCGGTCCCGGCGGCGAGCGCCGCACGGTCGTTCCGGCGAGGTGGAGGGGCGGGGGGCCGCAGGATACCGTGTCGGCGGGAGGACCGGGACCCGGGCGATTAACTCAGCGGCTAGAGTGCCTCCCTTACAAGGAGGAAGTCGGGGGTTCGAATCCCTCATCGCCCACCAGGGACCCGCTTTCCATGGACGCGTTCTGCCGGTAACGTCAGCGCCTCCGCGCGCCGCGCGGGAGCGTCGAGATCGTCACTGCGTCCCGCAGTGACCGGGATCCTTCCAGTCCCCAACCCAAGAGGTGTTCAGTGAGCCGCGTGCTCGTCGTCGACGATGATTCGGGCAACCGCCGGATCCTCGAGAGCCGCCTGGCTGAGCAGGGCCACGACGTGGTCGCCGGCGAGAACGGGGCACTGGGCATCTCCCTGGCGCGCGAGTCGCGCTTCGACCTCCTGCTCGTCTCGACCGGGCTGCGCTCGGGCGTCGACGGCTTCGAGGTCTGCCGCCGGGTCAAGGCCCTGCCCGAAGGCGCCCGGCCCGGCATCGTCCTCTTCTGCGAGCAGTCTCCGGTGCCCGAAGTCCTCGAACGCGGCTACCAAGCCGGGTGCGATGCCTTCGTGACGCGCCCCGACCTCCCTTCGCTGGAGCACGTGCTGGCGAACCTCCTGAGGCAGCGCGCGCGAGTCGCCGGGCTGGAGGAAGAGATCGGTCTCCTGCGCGAGCAGGGCCGCCGTCAGCCGATTCCGCGTGCGCCGGGATCCCAGCACGAGCGCACGCCCAAGGAAGCTGGAGATCGCGCCGGCGCCGTTCGCGAGCTCGCCTGCGGTCGCCCGGAGGGCCTGCTCCTCGTCGATTCCGAGGGCACGGTCCGGCATGCGGACCGCGGCGCCTGCGAGATGCTCGGCGGGGGCATCGAGGGCTGGCACCTGGGCAGCCTGGCGCCCTCGAGCGGACTCGAGGCGTTCGTGCGCGACGCGCGCCTCGAGGCCCGCGAAGGCTTCCGGTTCGACCTCGCGCCGCGCAAGGGCCACGCCGCCCGCGCTCTCTCGGCCACCGTCGTGCCTCTCGTGGTCCAGCCCGGCCAGCACGATCCCGAGATTCGTATCGTCCTGCTGCACGACGCGGCCCGGCGGCGCCTGGCCGCGGAGGTTCTGCGAGTCCAGGAGCTGGGCATCCCGCGGCAGGAGCTCGGCCCCCTGCTCGAGGCCGCGCGCGAGACCTACCGTCCCGAGGCGATGATCGGCGCGAGCGAAGCGACGACCGCCCTGCGCCGCGCGCTCGCGCACCTGTGCCGGAGCTCCGCGCCGGTGCTCCTCCGCGGCGAGCGCGGCACGGGCAAGGAGCGCGTCGCGCGCATCCTCCACTACGCCGGCACCTCGACCGGAGCGTTCGTGCAGGTGCGGTGTGGCGCGCTGACGCCCGAGGACCTGGATCTGGAGCTGTTTGGAAGGGCGCGCGGCGCCCCCGAAGCCGTGCCCGAACGTCCCGGGCTCTTCCATCTCGCGCAGGACGGGACCCTCTATCTCGAGGAGATCGGCGACGCGCCCCTCGAGACGCAGGCGAGGATCTTGCGGTTCCTCGAGGAGGGCGTCGTCCTGCGCGTGGGCTCGCGCAAAGTGGAGCACGTCGACGTGCGTCTGGTCGCCTCGACCAGCGATCCTCTCGAGGGACGTCTCCGCGAAGGCAGGTTCTCCCGGGAACTCTTCCAGCGTCTCGAGACGGCCACGCTGACGCTCACGCCGCTCGCCGAGCGCGGCGAGGACATCGAACCGCTGGTGCGGCACTATCTCGAGCGCTCCGGCGCGCGACGGGGGGTCACAGCTCTCGCCGACGAGGTCCTGTCCGTGTTGCGGCGACACGAGTGGCCGGGCAACGTCGCCGAGCTGGTCGACTGCGTCGAGCAGGCTTGCGCCAGCGCGGAGAGAGGCATCGTCCGGCTCGAGGACCTCCCGCGCGGCCTGCGGGACATGCGGCGTTCCCCGGGCGAACGCGATCTGATCCCGGCGGTGCCTCCCGGGCGGACGCCGCTCGCGGGAACGCACGCAGTGCCCGTGCCGGAGCGGGAGATCGCTCCCCAGCCTGCACCGACCGTCCGGGATGCCCGTCCTTGGGACATCACGGACGACGACCCGGTCAGCCTGGAGCTGTACGAGAAGAAGGCTCTGCTGAGGGCGCTCGATTGCGTCGGCGGGGACAAGCTCGCGGCGGCCAGGCTGCTCAACGTCGGCAAGAGCACGCTGTACCGCAAGCTCAAGCAGTTCGGGATCGCTTGATAGCGGTGCCCAGCGCTCGCCGCTGCTCCCGATGAGTCCTCAGGGCGTCCTCAGGGCCGCGCGACCACCTCTTCGCTGACGTCGGCGAAGACGTGCTCCCCTTCGGAGCCGGGGTTGCGCAGCACCGCGCGCAACTCGACGAGCGCCGCCCCTTCCGCTTCCGGGGGCAGCGTCCCGCGCATCAGCTCGATCGTGCGCGTGCCGGGGTTGTAGAGCAGGACGCCGGGACGTGCGAGCGTCCTGCCGCCCCCGACCAGCTCGCCGGTCGGCCGCAGCGACCAGATCCTCCCGCGATCGTCCGTCGCTTGCACGCGCAGGTCGGCGATCTGGAGGTGGGCGTGGTGGAGGAGGCCGATCCGGAACTGGCGTCCTTTCAGCTCGATTTCGAGTCGGGGCCTCAGCTCGAGGTCCCTGCGGCGCAGCAGCAGGACCGGCTCGTTGCGGGGAGGCGCGCTGCCGCGCGTGTCGGAGCGGATCGGCACGGTGATCATCTCGTAGCCGGAGAGCGCCGACTCGATCGCCGAGAGCCGGTCCTGTCCCTGGGGCCGATCGTCGAGTTCGACCAGCCACTGCCGGGCTACTTCGCGCAGCGAGGGGGCCTTGCGCGCAGGTCCGGTTCCCACGACCACGTAACCCGGGCGCATCCCCAGCGCGGAGACGACGTCGGCGCGCTCGCGCCGCGTCCAGGCGGCGGGACGCTCCTTGCCGGCGACCGGGCTGGCGCGGCCCAGCAGGTCGAAGACCTGGAGGTGCGAGAGGTAGCCCACGGATCCGGGCCAGGCGGTCAACACGGTGGACCCCGGGTCCAGGTTGTCGCGCAGGAAGATCCCCAGGCCGCGCAGCCGGATGGTCACGTCGATCTCCTCCTCGAGGCCCTGGCGACCGAGAGGTTGCTCGTAACCGAACCCCGCCGATCCGCGCGAGCGCATCCACCGCTCGTGCCAACCTTCGAGCGGCAGCGGTCCCAGATCGGCCGGGTGCCGGCTGACCAGCGCCGTGACGAACAGGCACGAGAACAGCGAGGACAGGGCCAGCCTGCGCGCCAGGACCGAGGTCCCGTCGAGAGCCTCGATCATGCCCTCCTGGATGGCCACGAACGCGAGCGGCAACGCCGGCACCAGGGCTTCGGCGAACGGGAGGGGCGCGCGTCCCTGCAGAACGACGAAGGCTGCGAGCAGGAGTGCGAGGAACAACGCCCGGATGCCGGTGCCCGACAAGCGCCCGCGCGCGAGCGACACGACCGCGTAGACGAGGAGCACCAGGCTGATCGCGGTGCGCAGCGAGTCTGCCAGCCACTCGAGACCCTCGGCCGCCTGTCCGGGGTAGGGGTGGAGGATCGCAAAGCAGGAAGGCGGCAGCAGCCAGCCGGTCGCCTTCCAGCGCGCGAACGCCGTCGCGGCGACCGCGGCGGCCGGCGCGACGAAGGGCCACAGGGCGGGCCGCGGCGCGTCTCGGGCGAACCCGACCGCGCGCAGCACGAGCAGACCCGCCACGACGAACGCTCCCTCGGGCCTCGTCAGGCACAGGAGCATCATCGCCAGCGCGAGCCGGTTGCCGTGGCGACGCTCGAAGGACAAGAACGCCGCCGTGACGAGGAGGGCGAAGAGGGAGGTCTCGACCCCGCTCGCCGCGGCCGCGGCGAAGCACCCGCAGGTGACGAGCAGCAGGGGCGCGATCAACCCCGCCGCGCGGTCTCCTCGGAATTGCGCCGCCAGGATGACCGCGAGGATCGCGGAGAGAACGCTCGCGGCCTGCATGAGGGTGTTGACCGAGATCTCCATCCGGTCGGCGATGCGCGTAGCCGCGATGCGCTCGGCGAGTGCGGAAACCGCCACCCACAAGGGCGATGGATAGCTCTCCCAGGCCGACATCCCCGGGTTCCAGCGCAGCTGCCCTTCGAGGACCAGGTTGTGCGCCAGGCGCAGCGGCACGTAGGCCTGGTCGTAGGGGTAGGCGAAGTGTCCCTGCCCGTCGGTGTGGATGGCCAGGCAGTGCGCGAGCAGGATGACCAGGGCCACGAAGAGGGCGATGGTCCGATTCACGCGCGCAGACTAGCGATCTCGCGGCTGCCGCGCCAAACGCGCGACGGGCGGGACTCTCATTCGGGCTCGACCTCGATCGTCTCGACCCCCGAGCAGGCCCGCTCGACGAGCCCGGCGACGTCGAGCCGAGCTTCGGCGGCCTCGCAGACCTCGAGCTTGCCGCGGATCACCGGCCGCGCGGGCATGAACACGGTGCAGCAGTCGGGCTCCTGCCGGCTCGAGACGTCGAAGGTGCCGATGCGGCGTGCGATCGCGATCGTCTCCTCCTTGTCGAACCCGATCAGCGGGCGGATCACCTGCGCCGGAGAAGCCGCCGCGATGCAGGCGATGTTCTCGAGGGTCTGGCTCGCGACCTGCCCCAGGCTCTCGCCCGTGACCAGCGCCGCCAGGCCGTTCTCGCGCGCGATCCGCGCTGCGATCCTCTGCATCATCCGACGGTACAGCACGGTGCGGTAGCTTTCCGGTGCGGCGTCGCGGATCGCGGTCTGGATCTCGGCGAAGGGGACGACGAAGAGACGGCTGTCGGGCTGCTGCCAGCGCGCCAGGGAGCGCGCGATCTCGACCACCTTGCGCTTGCTCGCGTCGCCGACGTAGGGGTAGGAGTGGAAGGTGACGAAGGCCACGTGCAGGCCTCGTTTCATCGCCATCCAGGCGGCGACCGGCGAGTCGATGCCGCCGGAGAGCAGGCACAGCCCGCGTCCGAGAGTTCCGACCGGCAGCCCTCCCGGGCCGGGCAGGCGGCGCACGAAGACGTAGGAGCGCTCGGCGCGCACGTCGATGCCGAGCGCGAGCTCGGGGTCGTCGAGCCGGACGCGCAGGCGGTCGAGGCCGGGGAGGACGCGATCGGCGACGTAGCGGTCGAGATCGGTCGAGGTCAAGGGGAAGGCCTTGTCGCCGCGCGACGTGTGCACGCGGAAACTGATCTCCCGGTCCCGAGGAAAGGCGGCGAGGGCTTCGACGAGCACCGGCCTGGCGCAGCGGACGATCGCCTCGGGCTCGCTCCGGCAGCCCCACGCCGGAGAGACCGACTTGATGCCGAAGACCTCCTGCAGCCTGCGCGCCACGTCCTCCGTCCGCCGCTCGGGGATCACAGCCAGTCGCCCGCGGCGACGCTCGACCGTCACGGGCGAGATGCGCCGCGCCGCGTCGCGGATGTTCCGGCACAGGCGGTCCTCGAACTGGCGGCGGTTGCCGCCCTTCAGAGCCAGCTCGCCGTAGCGCACGAGGACCATCTCCGGCGCCGGCAGCGCGACCGCTTCGCTCACCGTCGCGCGCTCTCGAGCTTCCTGCAAATGCCCTCCAAGGCCTCCGCGGCCGCCCGGATCTCGACCTCGGTCGTGTCTCGCGAGAAGGAGAACCGGAGCATGCAACGCGCCTCCTCGGGCTCGAGGCCGATGGCCGAGAGCGCCGGGCTGATTCCGCTCTGCTTCGCATGACAGGCGCTCCCGGCGCTGACGATCACGCCCACCTCCTCGAGGTGGTGCATCCGGACCTCGGAGGGGACGCCTGGGATCACGACCGAGAGGATCGAGGGGGAGAGGGCTTGGGCGGGCGCGCCGGGTTCCAGGATCCTCGCCCCCGGGATCCGGGAGATCCGCTCGGCGAGCATCTCGCGGCAACGGCGCATCGAAGCACAGGCTTCCTCGCGGCGCTCCTCGGCGATCCGCGCGGCCGCGCCCAGACCGACGATCCCCGGGACGTTTTCCGTCCCCGGCCTCCGGCCGCCCTGTTGTCCGCCTCCGAAGACGAGCGGCTTGAGAGGGATCGTGCCCCGGGTGACGAGCGCCCCGCAGCCCTTGGGCCCGTGGATCTTGTGCGCGCTGATCGCTACCGAGTCGGCGTCGAGCGCCCCGATCGAGACCTCGACCTTGCCGAAGGCCTGCACCGCATCGACGTGGAGAGCGGCCTGCGGCGAGCGGGCGCGGACGAGCCGGGCCGCCTCGCGCACGGGGTAGACGCTTCCGAACTCGTTCTGCACGAGCATTTGCGCGACGAGCACCGTGTCGGGGCGCAACGCACCGGCGAGGTGCGCGAGGTCCAGGGCGCCATCGCGCGAGAGGCGCAGCGTCTCGACCTCGAAGCCCTCCTCGCGAAGAGCCTGCGCGCTCTCGCGCACGCAGTCGTGCTCGGTGGGGCCGACGAGCACGTGCTTCCCGCGCCTGAAGCGCGCGCGCGCGGAGCCCAGCACGCCGAGATTGTTCGCCTCCGTGCCGCCCGAGGTGAAAATGATATCCGCGCTCTTCGCCCCGGTCGCGCGCGCAACCTCGGCGCGGGCCCGCTCGACCGCCTCGGCCGCGCGCTGGCCGGGTCGGTGGCGCGAGGAGGGGTTGCCGAAGTCCTCTTCGAGATAGGGCCGCATTGCCTCGAGGACGGCCGGGTCGAGCGGCGTCGTCGCAGCGTTGTCGAGGTAGATGGAGGAAGTGGCCACGGCCGGAGTCCGAGGCCGGCCAGGATAACCTCTGCACCCGAACGCCCGGCCGATGCCGGCCTACCGCGCGCGGCGCACCTCGAGGGGAGAGAGGTCGAGGGCGAGCGCCTCCCCCGCCCGGACCTCGACCTCCTGCTGGACCGCGGCCGAACCGGCGCGGATCGCCAGGAGGTACTTTCCGGCGGGCACACCTCGGACCGCGAAGGTCCCGTCCGCCGCGCTGCTCTCCGGCGGCCAGACACGGCTCGGATCGGACGCCTGCGCGACGAGGATCAGGGCGCCTTCGATGGACGATCCGTCGAGACCCACGAGCTTCCCGAGCACGTCGCCCGTCCTGAGCTCGATCGGGAGCTCCTGCGGTGCGTCGCCGGCCGCGTGAGAGAAGGTGCGCGGCTCGACACCCTCGAGCGCTCGCGTGAGGTCGGGCCAGCTCCCGCCGCGCGCCCAGGCAGGCAGCACCTCGACGCGGTAGTCGCCGGCGATCAGGTCAGGGAGCTCGAATCGTCCGTCGGCGCCGACGATCGCGCGGCGTGGGAGAGGTGCATCCAGGTTCTGGGGGGGGAGGACGGGAGTGAGGACCACTTCGCAGCCCTCGAGAGCCAAAGCCAGGTGGCTCGAGACGGTTCCCGCGAGCCTCGTGCGCGAGAGAGGCGGGAGCGACGGCGCCGGATCGAGCGGCTTGCCCAGTTGGATCGTCTGCGGCCCGGCCGAGTCGAGGATCGGGGGGAGCGCGAGCGGCGAGAACCCGAGCGCCAGCACGGTCGCGAGCCAGGGTCTCTTCTCCAGACCGTCGAGGCGGAAATGACCCTGCGCGTCGGTGTAGGTCCAATGCGGCTCGTCGCCGGCGCGCAGCCATACCAGCGCGTCGGGCACGGCGGACCCGCCCGGCGCGACGACCTGGCCCTCGAAGGAGAGGTCGCGGGCGGGGAGCTCGAGCGGTGGAATCTGCGCGGCGGGCGGGGGCTGGATCGAGAGCTCCTCCCGCGGCGGCGCGAAGGTGCGCTTGGCGAGGAACCCGACGGCGATCCCGACCAGGGTCAGGACGGGGATCCAGGTCTTCCACTTCCGCATCGGGAGTACGGTACCCGGCTGGGTCTCACAGCGCGGCCAGGATCTCCGCTCGGAGGGTCTCTGCTGGCGCGAATTCCGCGCAGTCCAGGGCCTCGATCGCCGCTGCGAATCCCTCCAACCCGTGCACTCCCAGCCTCCGGTAGCCGACCAGGCGCACACCCATCTGCAAGCGATCGCACAGGCGCGTGAATCGCGCCTCGCGCGTCCGCTGCGCGCGGTACTCGCCGAAGCGCTCGACCGCGATCGGCGACAGGCCGGAGAGCACGCTCCGCGCAGCCTTCTCCTCGGCCTGGGCCTTGGCTCCGGGAGGGAGCAGATCCCCGGCCGTGCGAGGCAAGTCTCCGAGCAGGGCCTCGGGTGCGTCGTGCACGAGCGCCAGCGCGAGGCAGCGCTCGACGTCGAGCGCCGGCACGACGCGCGGGCCCAGCGCGAGGATCGCATGGCAGACGCCGAGGACGTGGCCGGCGATCGTTTCGGGGTTCGCGATGCCGTGCATCGCCCAGCCGGTGCGAGTCAGGCTCTCCAGGGGCTGGAGCGCGAGGAGAGAGGGGAGAACAGGGAGAAGGGGGCGAGGTGCCGGGTCCATTCGCCAGCACCTTGCCAAACGGCCCGGCCAAGTCGCAGTCCCGTGCTGAAGGCGCCGGCGAGCGATCCAGGCGCCCTGATTGACGCTCCTCCCGGCAAGACCCATACTACGGCGTTCCGCCGCGCGCCCCGAGCCCGACCGCACCCCTCCTTCCCGCGATGTTGCTGCGCCTGCGCCAGGCCCTCCCCGGATCCCAGATCGACTCCATCCTCGCCCTGGCCAAGGACTTGGGCTACCGCGCTCAGTTCCTGGACGAGCCCCGCGAGGTGCTCCGCCTCGAAGGCCCGGGTCGCCCCGATCACCGCTCGCGCTTCGAGGACTGCGCCGGCGTCGAGGCCGTCCTCGACCCCGGCGATGCCCGCGAGCGTCACGAGCGCGCACCCGGGCAGCCCGACACGGTGGTCAAGATCGGAGAGGCCCGCTTCGGCGGCGGCCACGTCTCCCTGATCGCCGGCCCGTGCGCCGTCGAAGGCTGGCCGCGCCTTCTCGAGATCGCGCGCGCCGTGCGGGCCGCCGGCGCCGTCCTCCTGCGCGGGGGTGCGTACAAGCCGCGCACCTCCCCCTACTCCTTCCAGGGCCAGGGGGAGGAGGGTCTCGAGCTCCTCGCCCGCGCGCGCGCCGAGACCGGTCTCGGCATCGTCACCGAGGTCCTCGACCCGCGCGACGTCGCCAAGGTCGCCGAGGTCGCCGACATGCTCCAGATCGGCGCGCGGAGCATGACGAACACACCGCTCCTCGCCGAGGTCGGCGATGCCGGCAAGCCCGTGCTCCTGAAGCGCGGCTTCTCCGCGACCGTGCGCGAGCTCCTGCTCGCAGGCGAGTTCCTGCTCGCTCGCGGCAACGCACGCGTCGTCCTGTGCGAGCGCGGCGTGCGCGGCTTCGACAAGACCACGCGCAACCTGCTCGACGTCGGCGCCGTCGCACACTTGAAGCGCGCGACGCACCTGCCCGTGATCGTCGACCCCTCGCACGCTGCCGGTCGGTCCGACCTGGTCCGGCCCCTCGCCCGGGCCGGGCTCGCCGCGGGAGCCGACGGCCTGATCGTCGAGGTCCACACCGAGCCGGCGGAGGCGCGCTCCGACGGCGTCCAGGCGGTCTCGGCCGAGGTCTTCGCCGCGATCGCCAAGGATGCGGCGGCGATCGCCGCGCTCGACCGGCGGACGCTCGTCTTGCCGCACCTGAGCGGCGCCGGCGTCACGCCCCGGCCGAGCCGCGCGCGAGCGTGATACGGGGTTCCGATGCGCAAGCCCTTCATCGCCGGCAACTGGAAGATGAACCTGGAGCGCAAGAGCGCTCTCGCGCTCGTCTCCACCCTGCGCGAGCGTGTCGGGGCGCGCCGCGACATCGATGTCGCCGTCTTCCCGCCTTTCGTGTATGTCGACGAGATCGCGCGAGCGCTGGCCGGATCCCCGGTCCGCGTCGGCGCGCAGAACTGCTGCGACGAGCCCTCCGGCGCGTTCACCGGCGAGGTCAGCGCGAAGATGGTCGCCGACGTGGGCGCAACGATCGTGATCCTCGGCCACTCCGAGCGCCGGCACGTCTACGGCGAGTCCGACGATCGGGTCCACAAGAAGGTCCACGCTGCGCTCGACGCCGGCCTCGACGTCATCCTGTGCGTCGGCGAGACGCTCACCCAACGCCAGGGCGGAGCCACCGAGACGGTGATCGGCGGGCAGCTCACCCGCGGCCTCGAAGGCGTCACCCCGCGCGACCTCGCGCGCGTCACGATCGCCTACGAGCCCGTGTGGGCGATCGGCACCGGCCACAACGCGACGCCCGAGCAGGCGAGCCAGGCGCACGGCTACCTGCGCGGGATCCTCTCCGGCCTCTACTACGACGGCCCCGCTTCCGGAGTGCGCATCCAGTACGGCGGCAGCGTCAAACCGTCGAACATCCGCGCCATCATGACCGCACCCGAGGTCGACGGCTGCCTCGTGGGCGGCGCGTCGATCCAGGCCGACACGTTCCTGCCTCTCTTGGAGTATCGTTGAGACCCTCATGGACCTGCTCATCACCTTCCTCTACATCCTGTTCGTCCTCGCGGCGATCGTGCTGGTCGTCGTCATCCTCCTGCAGGAAGGGCGCGGCGGAGGCCTGACCGATGCGCTGGGCACGTCGGGCCAGCAGACCTTCGGCGTCGGCGCGTCGGGCATCAACCGCTTCACGGGCGTCACCGCGGCGGTGTTCCTCGGCAGCGCGCTCCTGATCCACGTGCTGAACCGCCAGATCGCCCAAGGCTCCGTGCTGGGGAGTGCCCCCGCTCCCGCCTCCGCGCCGGCTGCGGGACCGGGTCCGGTGGGTCCCGTGGCCCCCGCGGGAAACGGCGCACCGACCGAGCCGCCCAAGTAGAAGGACCCGCATTGGACTCGCAGCGTGTCCTCGAGCTCTTCCGCTCGACGGGGGCGATGCTCGAAGGGCACTTCGAGCTCTCCTCGGGCATGCACAGCGAGCGCTACTTCCAGTGCGCGCTGCTGCTCGAGGATCCCGCGCGCGCGGAGCTGCTCGCCCGTTCGCTGGCGGAGAAGATCCGCAGGCAGGACCGTGAGCCCTACGACCTCGTGGTCGGCCCCGCGCTCGGAGCGGTGATCTGGGCGCACGAGGTGGCGCGCGCCCTCGGTGTGCGCTGCCAGTTCACCGAGCGCAAGGATGCGCGCATGGAGCTGCGGCGCGGATTCAGGATAGCCCCCGGCGAGCGCGTGCTCGTGGTCGAGGACGTGCTGACGACCGGAGGCTCCGCGCGCGAGGTCTTCGAGGTCCTGAAGGGCTTCGACGCGCGTCCGGCCGCGGTAGGGGCGATCGTCAACCGCTCGGGCGGGAACCCGTTCGCGCGGGACGGTCTCGCTCTCCACGCGCTGGCCGAGGTCGAGGTCAGGACGTGGAAGCGCGAGGACTGCCCGCTGTGTCGAACGGGAGCCCCGGTGACGAAGCCCGGCAGCCGCCCGGGCGCGGGAGCAAAGGCTTGATCCGCTCGATGACCGGATTCGGCTCGGCCTCCGCCGCGAGGGGGCATCTTTCGGCCCGCGTCGAGGTCCGGTCCGTCAACCACCGCTACTTACAGGTTAAAGCGCGCTTGCCTTCGGATCTCTCGCACCTCGAGCCGGGGATCGAGGCGGCGGTCCGCGAGAAGCTCGAGCGCGGGTCGGTCTCGGTGTCCGCCAGCATCGAGCGCGAAGCTGCTGCCGGTGCAGCGCGTGTCAACGTGGAGATCGCGCGGCGGTACCAGAAACTGCTCGGCTCCCTGTCCAAGGACCTGGGACTGGAAGGAGGGATCCGCATCGACACGCTGATCGCACTCCCCGGAGTGATCGGGACGGGCGAGGACGGCCGCGAGCGGCAACGGGAGGACGAGCTCCTGATCGACTGCGCGCGCAAGGCGCTCGACGCGCTGATCAGGATGCGCGCGACGGAGGGCAGGAGCCTGCTCGCCGACCTGCGCAAGAACGCCAAGGGCATCGCGGGGCTCGTCGCGACGATTGAGAGGCGCATGCCTGCGGTGGTGAGCGAGCACCACGAGAGCCTCAAGCGGCGGGTGGAGGAGCTGCTCGACGGCAGGCCGCTCGCGAAGTCCGAGGATCTGGCGCGCGAGGTGGCGCTGATCGCCGACAGGATGGACGTGAGCGAGGAGCTCGCGCGGCTGAAGAGCCACCTCGACCAGTGGGAGTCGCTGCTCGGGAAGGGCGGGGCGATCGGCCGGCAGCTCGACTTCCTGGTGCAGGAGCTGCTGCGCGAGGCGAACACGATCGGCTCGAAGTGCAACGACGCGCGCGTGGCGCACGCGGTGGTCGAGCTGAAGACGCTGATCGAGCGGCTGCGCGAGCAGGTGCAGAACGTGGAGTGAGGCGATGGAGTCGCCTTCTTCTCAACAGGGCTCGCAGACGGGCCGGCTGGTGGTGATCTCGGGGCCGTCGGGCTCGGGCAAGAGCACGATCTGCAAGCGCCTGTTGTCGGATCCGCGGGTCGTCTTCTCGGTGTCGGCGACGACGAGGAAGCGGCGCGAGGGCGAGGTCGATGGGCGCGACTACCATTTCCTCTCGCGCGAGGAGTTCAGGCGGCGGGTCGAGCGGGGGGAATTCGTCGAGCACGCTGAGGTGTACGGCAACATGTACGGGACGCTGCGCGCGCCGCTTGAGAAGGCGCTCGCCGAGGGGAAGATGTACTTGCTCGAGATCGACGTGCAGGGCGCGAACCAGCTCCGTGCGCTGGAGGAGCCGGGGACGTACATCTTCATCGCTCCGCCCGACTTCGAGGAGCTGCGGCGGCGACTTAAAGCCCGCGGCACGGAGACGCCCGAGATGCTCGACCGCAGGCTCCACAAGGCCGAGGACGAGTGGCGCGAGCGGGTGAAGTACGATCATGTTGTGACGAACGACGACGTCGAGCGGGCGGTGGGGGAGATCCGGCGGATCCTCGGGCTGGGGCAGTCGGCGAAGGTGAAGTGAGGTGGCCAACATCCTCCTCGCAGTCGGCGCGTCGGTCGCGATCCACAAGGCTTGCGACCTGGCGAGCAAGCTCGCGCAGGACGGGCACAAGGTGCGCGCGATCTTGACGCGAAGCGCGGCAAAGCTCGTGAGCCCGCAGCTCTTCGAGGCGCTGTCCGGCGAGCCGGCGTACACAGACGAGTTCGGGGATTCGCGGAAGGGCGGGATGGATCACATCGAGCTCGCGAAGTGGGGGCAGTGCCTTGTCGTGGCTCCGTGCACGGCGGACTTGCTCGCGCGCTTCGCCCTCGGGCTCGCCGACGACCTCGTGACGACGACGGCGCTCGCTCTGCCGTCCGGAAAGCCGCGATTGCTTTGTCCCGCGATGAACCCAGAGATGCTCGCTGCGCCGCCGGTGAGGAGGCATCTCGAGGTGTTGCAAGGCGACGGGTGGCAGGTTCTCTCGCCGGAGGCGGGGCGGATGGCGTGCGGAGCGGAGGGGATGGGGCGGTTGCCGGAGCCGCAAGCGATCGCGGCGTGGATCGCCAAGGCGATGGAGCGGTAGGAGCCGAACGCTGGCTGGAAGATGCCCGCTATGGCTCTCCTCTGCACAGCCCCGGTGTCGCTTTTCCAGACGCTGGACGTCGATCGGTCGCCGTCTCCGCTGGGTGCTAGGCAGACCGGTCTAACGCCGCAGACTGCCATGCTGCCGTCACGGTTCATTCCATTGCCGTTTGGCGACTTGCGTCACTCCTGCGGTCGAGTTCAAACCACATTAGGCAGACGATTTCGCCACGTTCGTGGCGTTCATGCGGGTCTGTCTGATCATAGTTAGCCGGACCGAAGTGCCGAACTATCCTCCGATCCCACGCGCACTGTACGACCAGCTTCGCCAGGTGCCGGCAAGCCGTGATGGAGATCTCGAATATAGACCTTGCGCAGTCACTCTGGACGACGGCAAAGAGCTCTCGTGCGTCTACGTAACGGATCGGAAGCCCTACATCCGGGTCTGGGGAGTTTATCCGGAAGATGACCAGGGAAAGCTCTCGGTGTCGATCAGGTCCGTCCGTCGGATCGCGGACAGCCCCAATCGGCTACCTGCGCGTCTGGCCAATGAACTCTATCGCGCAGGTGAGTCGGGCATGGGGTACACGGTCTTCACGGTGGAGTTTAGCAACGGTGCGCGCCAGGCCTACGAGGCCGGAAATGCCGTGGACTTCATCGATCCACCGACTGGCTTGCGCGCCTCAGACGCCGTGTCCGTTCGGCCGCGCGAAGGGAGACAGGAAGCCAAGAAGCGATCCATCGACTATCATTGGTGCCTCTACGATGGCGTCGAGAATGCCGGCTAACCAGGCGTTGCAGGCGGACGATCAGCTCAGTCGCTTCGCTCCCTCGCTTGCTCGCCGCTGAACGCCACCACGTTAGGCTGCATCTCGCCCACCTTCGGACCAGGAAAACTCGGTGTGCCTGACGACCCAACGAGGCTGCTGGTGGCCCTTGACTCCGGAATCCATTCGGCGAGCAGTCAGTCACTGAGGCGAGATCGTTCGGACCAACGTGGGGCGGCCGCCACGGGCCCTCCCGATCGGCTCGCCAACCTCGCCAGTGATCCCATCGCCCACCACGACGCGAGATCATGATCCCCGAACTGGGCGGCCGCCCCGCCTAGTAGGCTTCGCGCCTCGTCCACTCTCTCCGCATCGAGCACCGCTAGAAACGTCCCGCGCGCAGAGCCAACGAGCTCGCCCTCGAACACGACCTTCCCTCGCTCCCTCATCGCCGCCAGACCGCGCTCCCCTCGCGCGCCGTCGCGCGCGATCAGCATCACGTACCCGCGCATCTTGTCCCCGTGCTCCGATCCCGGAGGACCATTCGCCAACGTCGCCCGATACAGCTCGAGCGCCCGCCGCAACGCCGTCCCCGTCCGAATCGTCGCCAGCTCCATCCCGAGCACTCCCGCCTTCACCGCCGGATCCGTGCTCGTCCACGCGCGCGCCGTCTCGATCTCCCGCGTGTCGAACACGAAGATCCCGCGCAGCGCCTCGTCGGGCACCGGTTTCCCGAACGGGCCGGCGATCACGAGCTTGTTCTCCCCCGCGAGCCGCTCGATGTTCGCCATGTGCGCGGCCTGGATCGTCTGTCGCTCCTCGGCGGTCT
Source organism: Planctomycetota bacterium (assembly GCA_041488095.1). Taxonomy (GTDB): domain Bacteria; phylum Planctomycetota; class UBA1135; order UBA1135; genus DASYPQ01. The sequence continues at coordinate 130,058 of JBGPOP010000003.1, read as the reverse complement.
TGCCTGCGGCCGCGGGGCCCCGAACGAGGAAGGCGATCACGTAGCTCTTGCGCGCCTCCCCGGACGCGGCCGAACGGCAGGACCAAACGACGAGCGGCAGCAGGACCAGGGCGAGCGCGCGGCGCAGGGACGTCATCATCCCTTGATGGTAATGTCTGCGGATCCCCGGTTGATGCGGCCCGACCCGGAGGCTCCACTCTCTGGCCCGCCACCTCCGCCTCCCGGCCCGCCGGCGATTGCGAGAGCGCCATACTGGATTCGACATGTCCCATCGACACCGGAACCGCACCGCGCCGGAGAAGCTGCGCGTCCTCGTCACCGCCGGCCCGACGCGCGAGCACATCGACCCGGTCCGCTACCTCTCCAACGAGTCGAGCGGCCTCATGGGCTTCGCGATTGCGGCAGCCGCTGCGCAGGCCGGACACCGCGTGACCCTCGTCGCCGGACCCGTGGCCCTCCCGACGCCCCGCGGGGTCCGTCGCGTCGACGTCACCTCCGCCCGCGACATGCTCGCCGCGACCCGCGCCGCCTTCCGCGGCTGTGACGCCCTCTTCATGGCCGCCGCCGTGTGCGACTGGAGACCCGAGCGGCGCCTCCGCGGCAAGTGGCGCGAGAAGGACCGAACCCTCGGATCGACCGTCCTCCACCTCCTCCGCAACCCTGACATCCTGGCTGCCTGCGGGCGCGGGAAGGGTCGCGCTGGCAAGCTCGTCGTCGGCTTCGCCCTGGAAACCGCCGGCGGCATTCCCCGTGCCCGGCGCAAGATGAAGCTCAAGGGCGCGGATTTCATCGTCCTGAACGACTCGCGGGCATTGAATGCGCCCCGGGCGAGCGTTCTCATCCTGGGGGGCGACGGATCGGTCCGCCGCCTCAGGAACCGCACCAAGGCACAGATCGCGCGCGAGCTGGTCGGACTCCTCGAGCGTCCCTAGACGCCGGGCGGGCCGCGCCGGCCCGTTCGCAGCGCCCGCGCACGTCGCGGGAAGAGGGAACCCCGGTCATGTCACGCAGCGGCGAGGGCGGGAAGCGCGGGCGCGCGCGCTGGACGCGCGGCTCGACGGCCCTGGCTCGCCTGCGCGCGGCCTTCACGGGTTTCCTGTTCGGCCGCCGGGTCGACGACGAGACTGCCGGGAGGCTGCGCGAGATCAAGGGCCTGCTCCTTTCCGGTTTCTCGATCTGGCTGCTCGTCTCGCTCGCCAGCTTCTACACGCCCTACGGCGATCCCGGCGCGCACGGCTGGAACTGGGGAGGACAGACGGGCTTCTACCTCGCCAACGCCGCCTTCCTGAGCATGGGTCTCGCGGGCTACGTGGCCATCTTCCTGTGCATCGGATGGGGCGCCGTCATGGTCGCGGGACGGGCCGTGTCGTGGGCGGGCCTGCGCTTCTTCGGCGGGGTGATGTTCGTGCTCTCGACCGCGTTCCTGCTCGATCTGTGTTTCGGCGGCGAGACCGGGACCGGATCCGGGGTGCACCTGCGCGGGGTCAGCGCGCGGCTGCCGTACGGCTATGGTGGGTGGCTCGCGCAGCTCGCGACGCCGCACCTCGCCCGGAAGTTCGGAGGAATCGGACTCCTCATCCTGCTCTCGATGCTCGCGCTGGTCTCGTTCCTGCTTGCGACCGAGCGCGCCTTCTACCCCGCGGTCGTCGCGTTCCGGGCCTGGCTCGCGGAGCGACGGAAGCTGCGCGGCGAGAGTCTCTCGGCCGCCCTTGCGCACCGCGCCGGCGCGCTCGCGACCGGCCTGTGGAATTTCGTGCGCGGCGCCGACCTGCGCGAGGGTCTGGAGCCCGCGACGGCGACGGCGGGAGCCGGCGCAAGATCTTCGCCCGCGGTCGTCGAGCCGCGGTTGTTCTCCGAGGAGGACGGGTCGGCCGAAGAGGACGAGGACGAGGACGACGACAGTGACGAGGAGGAGGGCCCTGCGGAGGCGACCGCCGCTGCCGACGACGAGGACGAAGACGATGAGGAAGAGCGCGAGATCGTCCCGGCGCGCGCCTCGGCCCCGAAGCCCAGGGACAAGGGCAAGGGCCGGAATTCCTCTGAAAAACCGCTGGAACCGCCCACTCCGCCCCCCGGCCCCTGGCAGTTCCCTCCGCTCGACCTGCTCATCCGCCCCGAAGCCCGCTCGGGCTCCGACGATCGGTTCCTGGAGGACTCCGCGAGCAAGCTCGAGGGCGCGCTGCGCAGCTTCCGCGTCGAGGCGAACGTCGTCGGCGCCCAGGTCGGCCCCGCGGTGACCCTGTTCGAGCTGACCGTCGCCCAGGGCACGCGTCTGAACAAGGTGACCCAGCTGTCCGGCGAGATCGCCGCCGCGCTGCGCGCCAAGAGCGTGCGCATCATCGCCCCGATCCCCGGCCGCGAGACGATCGGCATCGAGGTGCCGAACCTCAAGCGCCGCGTCGTCCGCATCCGCGAGCTGGTCAACCAGCAGGCCTACGACCCCAAGTTCATGGCGCTGCCGCTGTTCATCGGCATGGACACCGAGGGGACACCCATCGTCGAGGATCTCGCGCGCATGCCCCACCTCCTGCTCGCGGGGACCACGGGCTCGGGCAAGTCGGTGTGCATCAACACGATCCTGTGCAGCCTCCTGCTCACGCGCTCGCCGCACGACGTCAAGATGATCCTGGTCGACCCGAAGATGGTCGAGATGCAGGTCTTCTCGAACGTGCCGCACCTGATGTGCCCGGTCGTCACCGACGTGCGCCAGGCGACCCAGGTGCTCCTGTGGGCGGTCGAGAAGATGGATGGTCGCTACGAGCTGTTCAACGCGGCCAGCGTCAAGAACATCAAGGCCTACAACGCGCTCTCCGAGGAGGAGCTGCGCGAGCGCCTGGGCGAGGAGTGGAACGAGGAGCGCACACCTCGCCACGTGCCCTACATCATCGTGGTGGTCGACGAGATGGCCGACCTGATGATGACCTCGAAGAAGGAGGCCGAGCTCGCGATCACGCGCCTGGCGCAGAAATCCCGTGCGGTCGGCATCCACGTGATCGTGGCCACGCAGCGCCCGTCGACCGACGTGATCACGGGCATCATCAAGGGCAACCTGCCCACGCGGATCGCCTTCCAGGTGGCGAGCAAGATCGACAGCCGCGTGATCCTCGACCACTCCGGCGCGGAGAAGCTGCTCGGCGGCGGCGACATGCTCTACACGCCTCCGCAGTCGTCTCAGATCAAGCGCGTGCAAGGGGCGCTCGTGGAGGACTCCGAGCTGCAGGCCGTGGTCGCCTTCGTGTGCAACAACTCGGCGCCGAATTTCAGCCAGGAGCTGGTGCAAGTCGCGACCGGGGAGCGCCAGGCGACCGCGGGCGAGGACGCCGGCGGACCCGAGGACGATCCCTTGTGGGACGAGGCCGTGCGGGTGATCCTCAAGTCCAAGCGGGGGTCCGCGAGCCTGCTGCAGCGGGCTCTCGGCATCGGATATACGCGCGCTTCGAGGTTGATCGACATGATGAGCGACGCCGGCATCGTCGGACCCTACAAGGGCAGCAAGGTCCGGGAGATCCTGATGACGCTCGAACAGTGGGAGGAGGCGCACGGCGCCAAGGCGGGGCAGCAGTCCGGACAGGAAGCCCCAGATGAGTGAGACACGATGAGCGAGAAGCGCGAGATCGGATTCGACGCGAGGCGCGACGGGCTGGGGATCGTCCTGTTCACGGCGGGAGCCTTCTTCTCGGTTCTCCTGGCCATGGCGCTCGGGAGCTCCGAGCCGCTGGAGCGGGCCGAGGGCACCGGAACGATCGCGCGGATCTGGGCCGGCAGCATCGGGCTCATGCCCGGCCTGCTCTTCTCGGCCGGGATCGCCGTGCTCGGCGGATGGCTCTTCCTCGTCGGTGGAGGCGGAAAGTTGACGCGCCACACCGGTGGCCTTGCGTTCGCCGCGCTGGGATTGTCGGTCCTGCTGGGAGCCTTCTCCGCGTCCGCGGGCGGTCTCGTGGGGGATCTCTCGGGTGGTGTCCTCGCGCGCTCGACCCACGTCGTGATCGGCGCTCTCTTCGGGCTCGCGGCCTTCGCCGCTCCGGTATGGTTCTTCTGGGTGCGGCCGACCCTGGCGGCGAGATCCGGCGGCGAGCCGGTCCTCGAGCCGGAGCGTCCAGCTTCCCGCCCGCTGGAAGAGGGGGTCACTGCGGCGGAGGCGGCGGCCCTGATTCCCGAAGAGCTGCCCTCCTGGCGCGCCGAGCCACGGAAGCAGTCGCCCAGCCTCGCCAGCGCAGCCGTCCTGCCCTCGCCCTACCGCGAGGACGTGCGCCGGCGCGGTGAAGTCCCCGAAGGGGCCCGGCCCCTCCATCCTCCGCATGTCCACACGCCGACACCCTTCGGGCCGTCCGGCCCTTCCGAGCCGCTCGATGCACCTGCGGCTTCTTCCGTGCAGCACTGGACTCCCGCAGCAGAGCTCGCACCTCCCGGCGACTCCGCTGACGAGGATCTGGCTGGCGCCGAAGAACCCGCTCCCGTTTCCGAGGTGCCCGAAGAAGAGGAAGAGGAAGACGAGTTGAGCGAAGCGGCCGGCGAGATCCTGGTCGAGGAGCCGCTTGTGGAGGCCGCGGAGGTCGATGTGGAGCCCGCGCCCGCAGCTCGGGCGACGGAGCACCTCCTCCGTCCGAGCTGGGAGCAGTCGAGCCTGTTCGAAGTCGAGGAGGAGCCGGTCGACGCGTACGGCACGCCCGTCTCCCTGGTCGATTCGGTCGGCTCATCCGACACAGGCGATCTCGAGGCCGCGGAAGAGCCGGAAGAGCACGCCACGACCGCTCCGACCCAGGCGGAGCACACTGAAGAGCTCCTCGACCCCGCCGAGGCTGCATCGTCCGCGGACGAGTCTCGCAAGGAGGAGCGCGAGGTCCTGCTGCAGCCCGCGGCCACGCCGGCCAAGAAGAAAGCCAAGGTCCGCTCGCGCCCGGAGGATCGCGCCGTGCTCCTCGCCGAGATCGGTTGCCTGCTCGTCGAGCGCGGCCGCGTCGCGGTGTCGATGCTCCAGAAGCAGTACGGCATGGACTTCGAGGAGGCGACCAGGGTGCTCGACGAACTGCAGGAGATGGGCCTGATCGGTCCCTACCTCGGCGGCCAGCGGCGTGATATCCTGCTCACCCGCGACGAGTGGCTGGAGAAGGTCTCGAGCCGTTGATTGCGGCCGTCTGATCGGGAAGCGCGGGCCCAGAAGAACCGGGTGATCCGGCGGTTCCCGAGCAGCCGAACCGATCGAGCGCTCGACTGGCCTGGCTTGAAATCGCCCGCACACGTCTCCCTCGTCCACCTGGGCTGCGCCCGCAACCTGATCGACTCCGAGCTGATCCTCGGGCGGATGGCGGACGAAGGCTTGGTCGTCACCGACGACCCGGGCTCGGCGCACACGGTCGTCCTGAACACCTGCTCGTTCATCGGGCCGGCGCGCGAGGAGTCCGAGGGCGCGATCCGCGATCTGCTGGCGCGCAAGCGGCGTGGCGAGATCGAACGGGTCGTCGTCGCCGGATGCCTCGTCCAGCGCTATCGGAAGGACCTCGCCGCGCGATTCCCCGGGGTCGACCTGTTCGCGGAGATCTCCGACTACAAGGCCCTGGCGCGATCGGTGCGCGAGCTCACCCAGGGTCGGGCGGTCCCTGCGTACCTCGAGGGGCCGCTCCTGCGCGATCCCGAGCGCGAGGGCGCGCGGCTGCTCTCGACGCCGCGATCGTACGCCTACCTGCGCATCTCCCACGGCTGCGATCACACCTGCAGCTTCTGCGCGATCCCGTCGATCCGCGGGCCGCACCGGTCCAAGTCGCTCCCGGCCGTTCTCGACGAGGCGCGCGAGCTCTCGACGTTCGGGGTGCGCGAGCTGGTGCTCGTCGCCGAGGACTCCACCGCCTGGGGGCGAGACCTGGGGGCGGGGCTCGAGCTGCCCGACCTCGTCGAGGCGCTCGCGGCACTCGAGGGCGTGCGCCGCATCCGGGTCATGTACGCCTACCCCAATCGCTTCCCCTGGCGCCTGCTCGAGGTGATGCGCGAGCACCCGAACGTCGTTCCCTACCTCGACATCCCCGTGCAGCACGTCTCGACGCCGGTCCTGCGCGCGATGCGCCGCGCGGGGAGCGGCGACCAGGTGCGCCGCATCCTCGACCGCCTCAAGGAGGAGGTTCCCGGCATCACGCTGCGCACGACGCTCCTGCTCGGCTTCCCGGGTGAGACCGATGAGGACGCGGCGCTCGCGGTGAACTTCGTGCGCGAGTACGAGCTGTCGCGACTGGGGGCTTTCACCTACTCACCCGAGCAGGGGACGGACGGCTTCGAGCTGCCGGGCCGCGTCCCGGCCGACGTCGCGCAGGCGCGCTACCAGGCCGTGCTCGCCGAACGCGACCGGGTGCTCGACCGGGCGCAGGGAGCGCGGATCGGCTCCGAGATCGAGATCCTCGTCGACGAGGAGCATCCCGGGCGGCGATCGGTTGCCGGCCGCCCGGCGAGCGACGCTCCGGAGGTCGATCTCGTGGCGCTCGTCGAAGGTTCGAGCGCGCGCGTCGGGGACCTCGTCCGCGTGAAAGTGGAACGCCTCGACGCGGAGAAGAACCTCGTGTGCCGGGAGGTCCGGAGCAGCGTCTAGGGATGGGTGTCTTCCAGCACTGGCCGAACCGCATCACCGCCCTGCGATTCCTCGGCGCGCTCGCGCTGTTCGCGATCCTCGCGCTGCACGGATCGGACGCGACGGCGGACCTCTCGGGGCACCGAGGCCTGCTCCAGTCGGCCTTCTGGCTCTTCGTCGTCACGGCGTCGAGCGACGTGCTCGACGGGTACCTGGCCCGGCGCGGCAACCAGATCACGGCCTTCGGTCGGATCGCCGATCCCTTCGTGGACAAGGTCCTGGTGCTCGGCGCGATGGTGTTCCTGGCGGTGATGCCCTGGTCCCGGAGCTGCTTCCCGGCCTGGATCGTGGTCGTGATCCTGGCGCGCGAGTTCCTGGTGACGGGGATTCGCGGCTACGTCGAGAGCCTGGGCTCGCAGTTCCCCGCCGACTGGTTCGGCAAGGTCAAGATGGTGATGCAGTGCCTCGCCGTGGGCATGGTCCTGGGGCTGCACGCGTTCGACATCCCGCCGCAGATGTTCTCGCTCTGGGAGAGGGTCGCTAAGGGGCTCGTCTACGCGACGCTGGTCACGACCCTCGGCTCGTGCCTGTCGTACCTCCTCAAGACGAGGCAGCTCCTCCTGGAGCGCCCGCGATGAACAAGCTGAAGCTCGCGGTCGTGTCGTGCGGTTTCCTGGGCTGCTCCCCGGTCGCGCCCGGGACCGCGGGCACGCTCGGAGGCGTCGCCATCGCCTGGATCCTCTCCGGGACGCGGCTCTTCCCGCTGTGGGCGCTGCTCGTCTGCGCGGGCCTGTATGTCCTCACCCAGCCGCTCGGCGAGTGGGCCGAGAGGTATGCCGGCAGGAAGGACCCGGGCATCTTCGTGATCGACGAGGTGATCGGCTACCTCATCACGGTCCTGTGGACCAGCGGACCGAGCCTGCTCGCATTGGCGGTCGCCTTCTTCGTCTTCCGCCTCTTCGACATCCTCAAACCGCCTCCCGCGCGGGCCATGGAGCGGATCCCGGGAGGGCACGGAATCCTCCTCGACGATGTGGTTGCCGGCGTGTGGGGCCTCCTCCTCGTCATGCTGCCCGCGCGCCTCCTGCTCGACCGGCTTCCCTGGAACGCATAGGCTTTCGCGCCGATGGCCCGTGCGAAGAGAGGGTCCGAGCTGAAGCTCTCCGGCTCGACGCTGGGAACGCGCTTCTCGATCCAGATGAGCCTCGCGCTGGCGGCCGTGATGCTCGGCGCCGGGGCGTTCCTCTATCACCAGGTGCTCCAGAAGGCAGCCGAGATCCAGGAGAACGCGTTCGTCGAAGCGGTGCAGATCCAGGGCCCGCTCCAACGGCAGGCCATGGCGGACCTGCGCCGCGAGATCGAGGGCGGGAAGCCCGACACGAGCTCCCGGATCGAGAGCGCGATGCCGGTCAAGGGCGCGGAGATCAAGACCTTCGTGGACGGCCAGATCCAGCGGCACGAGGTGATGTACGGCGAGAAGTTCGACAAGCCCGGCCTCTTGTACCAGTACCAGGACGTGATCCCGCCGCTGATCGTGTCCGCCGCGACCAAGGAACGTGCGGGGCAAGGGCTGCTCGGCCTGATCCTGGGGGTCACCGCATGCGTGATCCTCGTCGGCGCCTGCGTCGCCTGGATGATCGCTCGCAGCGTCTCGCGGCCGGTCCAGATGATCGTCGACGACATCGGCCAGATCGCTCGCGGCGACCTGCGCCACAGGACGCGTGTGCGCGCCGGAGGCGAGATCATGATGCTCGCCAAGTCGATCGACCGGATGGCGGGCAACCTGGAGGAGGCGCAATCGGCGCGGATCGAGCTCAGCAAGCGCGAGCGCGAGCTGGCGCTGGCGGACGAGGTTCGCGAGGCCCTGCTCCCGGACGCCACACCGTCGCTCCCGGGCTTCGACCTCGGAGCCCTGCACGTCGCCTCGCCCTCGCCCGGCGGGGACTTCTACGACTTCATCGAGTTGCCCGAAGGCAGGGTCGGGCTGCTCGTGTGCGAGGTCAGCGGCCGGGGGATCCCCGGCGCGCTCGTCGGAGCCATCGCGCGCAGCTACCTGCGCGTCGAGCTGGCTCTCCAGCACGACGTGTCCGCTGCGCTCTCGCACGTCAACCGCGAGATCGCGCGCGACGTCAAGCGCGGCATGTATGCGACCGCGATGTACGCCGTCGTCGATCCGGCCGAGGGCGTCGCCATCGTGGCCTGTGCCGGCCACAAGCTTCCGCTCGTGCGCTTCAGCGCTTCGGACGGGAAGGCGCGCCTGATCCAGCCCGAGGGCATCGCGCTCGGGTTCGACAAGGGACCGGTGTTCGACCGCACGCTCCAGATCCAGAGGGTCCCGATCGAGCCGGGCGACCGGATCCTGATCGCCAACACGGGGCCGGTGCGGGTCAAGAACGGCAAGGGAGAGGCGCTGGGCGAGAAGGCCTTTTATCGACTGGTCGTTCAACACGCCGGACGCGACACCCCGGCCATGCTCGGCGAGCTGAAGAGTGCGCTCGAGGCCTTCGCCGCGGGCGAGCCTTTTCCGAGCGACCTCTCCATCGTGAGCGTCTCACGCAAGGTCTGACCATGCGCATCGCGGAGTTCCAGAAGCGGATCGAGGACATCTACTTCGAGCGCGACCGCTCGCGAGGTCTGGCCGGGACGCACATGTGGTTCTGCGAGGAGGTGGGCGAGCTGACGCGTGCTCTGCGCCGGGGCCAGGGGGAAGAGCGAAAGGCCGAGCTCGAGGGCGAGTTCGCGGACGTGCTCGCCTGGCTCTCGACGCTGGCCTCGATCGTCGGCGTCGATCTCGAACATGCCGCCGCCGCCAAGTATGCGCGCGGCTGCCCGCGCTGCGGCGGCACGCCCTGCCGCTGCGCCTGAGGCGAACCCGTGGCAGCGCGGAAGGGCACGGGCGCGCTCCTCTTCGCCGATGCGCTGGGGGCCGAGCCGCCTCCGGCGCCGTCGTCCGCCGCTCCGCGCTGCACCCTCTTCGCCGACGTGGCCGTGAACCGCCCCGTGCGCTGCGAATTCACCTATGGCGTGCCCGAGAACCTGCGCGCCTTGGCGCGGCCCGGCGTGCGTGTGGCGGTGACGTTCGGCGGGCGGCGCGAGGTGGGCGTGCTGGTCGGGCTGCGCGAGGATCCCGGGATCGACGAGTCGCGGATCAAGCCCATCGTCCGCGTTCTCGACCCACAGCCGATCCTCGAGCCCGACCTGCTCGAGCTGACGCGCTGGATCGCATCCACCTACGCGTGTTCGTGGGGCGAGGCGCTCGCCGCAGCCCTTCCGGGCGCTTTCAAGAGCGAGAAGAGCGCGCGCACCGTCTCGATCGTATCCGTCGCGATCGGCTGCGGTGCGGAGGATCTCGCGGCGCTGGAAAGGAAGGAACCCAAACAACACCGCATGCTGCGGACACTGCTCGAGATCGCGGCGCCGATCGAGGTGCGCGAGCTGTGCCGCCGCCTCCAGCTCTCCGACAGCGCGATCACGAGCCTGGAGCGCAAGGGCCTCGTCGTGGTGGAGCGCAAGGCGGTGCGCACCGATCCCCTGCTCGGCGCGATCTCCCCGCGCCCGCGGCCCGAGAGGCTCTCGCCGGACCAGCACTCGGCGCTCGAGGCGATCTGCGCCGCCGTGCGAGCCGGTGGGCACCGGACCTTCCTGCTCCAGGGCGTCACCGGCAGCGGAAAGACCGAGGTCTACCTGCGCGCGATCGAGGTGGCTCTGGACCAGGGGCGGGGGGCGATCGTGCTCGTGCCCGAGATCGCGCTGACCCCGCAGACCGTCGGCTGGTTCCGCTCTAGATTCGGGGACGTCGCGGTGCTCCACAGCCGGATGGCCGACGCCCAGCGGCGCGAGACGTGGCTGCGGGTCCAGCGCGGTGCGGTGCGGGTCGTCGTCGGCGCGCGCTCGGCCGTGTTCGCGCCGGTCAAGAACCTCGGCGTGATCGTCGTCGACGAGGAGCACGAGCCCTCGTTCAAGCAGGACTCCGCGCCGCGCTATCACGGCCGCGACGTCGCCGCGATGCGCGCGAGGATCGTGGGGGCGGTGTGCATCCTGGGCTCGGCGACGCCCTCGCTCGAGAGCTGGCAAGGCGCGCGGGAGGGACGGATCACGAAGCTCCTCCTGCGCGAGCGCGTCGGCGGAGGGCGGATGCCGCGGATCGAGATCGTCGATCTGCGGACCGAGAAGTCGTCCGGGAAGGGCCCGGTGCTCTTCTCGCGCCGGCTCGAGCAGCTCCTGCGGCAGGCCTTCGAGCGCAAGGAACAGTCCATCCTGTTCCTGAACCGCCGCGGCTTCGCCCCCGTGCTGTGGTGCGGGGCCTGCGGCGAGACCCTGCGCTGCGGGCTGTGCGACGTCACGCTGACGTTTCATCGCAAGATCCGCCGCGCGGTGTGCCACGCGTGCTGCTCCGAGATCGTGCCTCCCGCGGCCTGCCCGACCTGCACGGCCCCCGCGCTGCGATACCTCGGAGCGGGCAGCGAGCGGGTCGAGGCTGAGCTCTCGAAGATCCTTCCCGGCGCGCGCGTGCGGCGCATGGACTCCGACACGATGCTGCGGCGCGAGGACTACGAGCAGACGCTCGAACGCTTCGGTAGGGGCGAGATCGACGTGCTCGTCGGCACGCAGATGATCGCGAAGGGGCTCGACTTCCCGCGCGTGACCGTGGTCGGGATCGTGTCGGCCGATATCTCGCTCCACCTCCCGGACTTCCGCGCCGCGGAGCGGACCTTCCAGCTCCTCTCGCAGGTCGCTGGCCGCGCAGGGCGCGGCGATCTGGCGGGAGAGATCGTGGTGCAGACCTCCGCACCGGCGCACCCCGCGATCCTCCTCGCGGCCAAGCACGACTTCGAAGGATTCGCAATTGCCGAGAGCCGCCTGCGCGCGGACCTCGGGTATCCCCCGCACGGGCGCCTCCTGCGTGTCGTGATCGAGGATCGCGACGAGACCAGGGTCGTCGAGTCCTCGCGCGCCTGCGCCGACATGCTGCGTCGCGTCGCGGGAGGGGAGGGGATCGTGGTCCTCGGTCCGGCGGAGGCCCCGATCTCGAGGCTCCGCGGACGGCACCGCCACCACGTGCTGGTCAAGTCGGCGGTCGAAGGCCCGGGCTTCGATCTGGCCCGCCAGGCTCTCCGGCAGTTCGTCGAGGCGACCCCGCGGCCGCGGATAACGCTCGACGTCGATCCTGTTTCGATGCTTTGAACGGGGGCTGCACAGGCCCTCAGCGGAGCACCATCTCCCGGAACCTCAGGAAGAGGTGCGACGAGTCGAGCGGGCCTGGCGCCGCTTCGGGGTGGTATTGCACGCTGAACACGGGCAGCTTCTTGTGCCGCATCCCCTCGACCGTCTGGTCGTTCAGGTTGATGTGCGTCAGCTCGAGGTGCGAGGGCAGCGTCGCCGGATCGACGGCGTAGGAGTGGTTCTGCGAAGTGATCTCCACACGGCCGGTCGTCAGGTCGCGGACGGGCTGGTTCGCGCCGTGGTGTCCGAACTTCATCTTGTGCGTTCTGGCGCCGAGCACGATCGAGAGGATCTGGTGTCCCAGGCAGATGCCGAAGATCGGTTTCTTGCCGACCAGGTCGGACATCGCGTCGAGGGCGGGCTTCACCGCCGCAGGGTCGCCAGGGCCGTTCGACAGGAACACCGCCTCGGTGTCCATGCCGAGCACGTCGGACGCGCTCGTGCCCGCCGGCACCACGGTGACGTCGAAGCCGCAGTGCACGAGGCTCCTCAGGATGTTGCGCTTGGCGCCGAAGTCGTAGGCGACGCAGCGGACTCGCCGCCCGCCGCTCGTCTGGGGAGCCTTCTGGATCCAGTCCGGATAGGACGGATCATACTCGCGCGTCCAAGTGTAGGACTCCTTGCAGGTCACCATCGTCGTCAGGTCGCGTCCGTCCGTCGCGGGCGTGTTCTTCGCCTTGGCGACGAGCGACTTGGGATCGCCGTCGGTCGTGGACACGACGCAGCGCTGGGAGCCCGCCGTGCGCACGAGCCGCGTCAACTTCCGCGTGTCGACGCCCTCGATCGCCACGATCTTGTGGCGCAAGAGCCACTTCGACAGCGAGTCCGATGCGCGGTGATTGCTCGCGATCCGGGACATCTCCCGGATGACGAAGGCCTCGGCCCAGGCCCGCGCGCTCTCGGCGTCCTCCTCGACGACCCCGTAATTGCCGATCAGGGGATAGGTCATGATCACGACCTGGCCGGCGTACGACGGGTCGGTCAGGATCTCGTGGTAGCCGCTCATGGCGGTGTTGAACACGAGGTCACCGCCGGCCTCGCCCAACGCGCCGACCGAGGCGCCCTCGAGGACCCATCCGTTCTCCAACGCCAGCCAGGCCCGACGCTTCTCGCTCATCCTGTTCCTGCCTCCGCGCGGCGATTGATCATCGCCGCCATGGTTCCCGCTCCGAAGCCGTTGTCGATGTTGACGACCGCCACGCCCGCAGCGCACGAGTTCAGCATCGCCAGCAGGGCTGCGAGTCCACCGAAGGACGCCCCGTAGCCGACCGAGGTCGGCACCGCGATCACCGGACGGCTAACGAGCCCCGCGACCACGCTCGGCAGTGCGCCCTCCATCCCTGCCACGACGACGAGCGCCCGCGCGGAGCGCAGCCTCTCCTGGTGCGCGAGCAGGCGGTGGATGCCCGCGACGCCGACGTCGTCGATCTCTTCGACGCGCGCGCCCATGTGGCGCGCGGCCACAGCGGCCTCTTCGGCGACATGGCGATCCGAGGTGCCGGCGCTGACGATGAGGACGAGCCCTTCTTCGGGGATCCCGCCTTCCGGCTCCACGGACAGCGTCCGCGAGAGCGGCCGGTGGACCGCCCGCGGGATCGCGACGACAAGGCGCGCCGCTCCCTCCGGTTGGACACGGGTCACCAGGAGCCGGCCGTGGTGCTCGAGAATCGCGAGCGCGATCTCGACCAGCTGCTCGGGCGTCTTCCCCTCGCCGTAGACGACTTCCGCGTGGCCGCAGCGCAGCTCGCGCTGCGTGTCGATCCGGGTGTGGCCCAGATCATGGATCGGCCAAGCCCGCAGCCGGCCCAGGCCCTCCTCGACGTCGAGCCGGCCCGTGCGCACGTCCTCGAGCAGGCCGCGGATTCCGTGGTGGTCCAAAGCCCGGGAATTGTAGCGGGATCGAGCGCGCTTCAACGTGGCGACGCGTCGAGGTCCAGCGCCGCCGTCCGGCCGGCGCGAAGAAGATGGAAACCAATACCCGCGATCATCGCCGCGTTGTCCGTGCAGTAGGGGGGCGAGGGGAAGAGGGCTCGCAGTCCACGGGCCCCGGCACGCTCGGACATCTCCCTGCGCAGCCGCTGGTTGCAGGCCACCCCGCCCGCGACCAGGACCGTGCGCAGGCCTTCGATCTCGGCCGCGCGCAGAGTCTCCTCGACGAGGACGTCGACCACCGCGCTCTCGAAGGACGCCGCGACGTCTGCCCGGTCGGAGATCTCCTCGGGAAGGGGTGTCCGTGCCAGCGCGTCTTGCCCTCGGAGGTGATAGAGCACTGCGGTCTTGATCCCGCTGAAGGAGAAGGCCGGCTTGCCGTTCTCGGAACGAAACCGGGGAAAACGGATGGCCCGCGGGTTCCCCTGCTCGGCGAGCCGCGAAACGGCCGGCCCGCCGGGATAGGGAAGCCCGAGCAGGTGAGCGACCTTGTCGAAGGCCTCCCCGGCCGCGTCGTCGAGTGTCGCCCCGAGGAGCTCGAGCTCGATCTCGTTCTCGGCGCGGTAGATCGCGGTATGCCCGCCTGACACGACCAGTGCGAGACAAGGGTAGGCCCGCTCGGGATGCTCCATGGTCGCGGCGTAGACGTGTGCCTCGATGTGGTGCACGCCGACAAGCGGAATGCCTCGAGCCCAGGCGAGGGTCTTGGCCACCGACATCCCGACGAGCAGCGAGCCGATCAGTCCAGGCCGGGTCGTCACGGCGATTGCGTCGAGCGCTTCGATGCTCGAGCCAGCTTGCTGCAAAGCGGCGTCGATCACGGGCAGGATCTGCTCCAGATGCGAGCGGCCGGCAATCTCCGGGACGACGCCGCCATGGACCGCATGCAGGCTCGCCTGGCTGTGCACGACCGATGAGAGGATTTCCTGTCCCCCGCGGACCAAGGCGGCGGCTGTTTCGTCGCAGGAAGTCTCGATGCCGAGGACGAGGGAGTTCACGGGGCGTGCGGGGGATGGAGGGTTCCCCGCTGGCTGCGTGTCCAACGCGAAGGACCCAGAGGGGTGACCGCCCCCGGCGCATGTCACGGTAACAGAATCGCACTCAATGGCTTAGGTCGTTCCTGCCGAACGAGTCTGCCGTGGCATGAGGTTCGCTTTGCGCGGACTCCGCCCGACTTGGCAGAAGCTGGGCTCTGACAGAGCGCTATGAAGAGAATCATCGTCGTCGCCGCCTGGGTTGGTTTCGCCATCACGCCTGCGGCGGCGTTGCAGCGAGGCTCTCCCGCCAACTCCCTGCCGCGCGCGCTTTCCATCTTCGCTGCGGCGGACGCCGACCATGACGGCAGGATGGGACCGGACGAAGCACGCGCGATCCCGATCTCGGCGGAGGTGTTCGCGGCGCAGGACCAGGACAAGGATGGAACTTGGTCGCGCGATGAGTTTCTCCTTTACTACCGACATCAGCTCGCCGCCGGCGGACAGCCGGTCGGGCCCGACCTCCAGGCTGAGATCGCCCGCATCCAGGCGTTGAAGCGGGTGAAGGTCGTCGAGGAGGCCAAGAAGCTCTCCGGAGATGCGTCGGCGCGACCCGCCGACGCGGAGTCCGTGGAGGAGCGATTGGGGAAGGCCCTCGCAGATCTCGAGAAACGCGCCGCGGCGCGGCAGGCGACCCGCGAGGATTTTCAGCGCCTGCGCAACCTCGTGATCCTCAGCGGACGCGCCACCACGGCTCCCGGGCGAAGCACGCAACCCGCAGCGGCTCAGACGGAGATGCTGCAGGTCCTCGACCGGATCGAAAAGTGCGCCGCTCTCGGTCAGTACCCCAAGGAGGACTTCCAGGCGCTGCGGGTCGCCGCCCCCCGCGCCGGAACCGCGGACGTCGTGCAAGGCGGTGGGGGCGACGCGGGTCGGGCTGCGAGCGGAGGGACTCCGAGGTCTGGAACCCAGGACCGTGCGTTCGTGCCTCGCGCGCTGCCGGCCGGCACGCCGCCAACGGGCGGCCCGGCCGAGGCGCGTCGGCGCGCGATGGAGCCTCGGGTCGAGCCCAGGGTCGAGCCGCCGCCGAGGCCATCCCAGACTCCCATTCCGGCGCCGGCCGAGCGGCCTCCTGCAGGGAAGCCCGAGAAGGACAAGCCCGAGCGCTCGCGGCCCTGAGTCCCGACCGCGAGCCCTCCCGCTGGCCGGGAAGCTCGTCGGGAGGGTACCCTGGCTTCCTTGGGCGCGCCCCGGCGGATGCCGCGGAGGCCCTGCCGGAGGCTCGCCCGACCCGAAATGACTGAGAGCCATGTCGAGATCACGCGCCGCGAGGAATTCTCCGCGGCGCACCGGCTCCACAATCCGGAGCTCGGAGCGGAGGAGAACCGCAGGCTCTACGGGGTTTGCAACGATGAGCATGGCCACAATTACGCGGTCGAGGTGACGGTCCGGGGCGCGGTGCCCTCGAAGACGGGCATGGTCATGGACCTCAACCGCCTGATGGCCATTCTCCGAGAAGAGATCGTCAGCCAGGTCGACCACAAGCACTTGAACCGCGACGTGGCCTGGCTCGCCGGCGTGGTCCCCACGGCAGAGAACGTCGCGGTGGCGTTCTGGAAGCGGCTCGAGCCGCGCTTGAGAGGATTAGAAGGATGTCGACTGCACCGGGTCCGGGTGTACGAGAGCCGGAACAATTTCGTGGACTACCTCGGACCGGAGACCTGAGCACGCAGGATCTCGTCCACCGCCTGTTGTTGAACCTCGGCGAGGATCCCTCGCGGGAGGGGCTGCAACGCACACCTCAGCGCGTCGAGGTGGCGCTGGCGGAGATGACGCAGGGGCAGAAGCAGACCGTCGAGGAGGTCGTCGGCCACGGCGTCTTCGAGGAGGACTGCTCCGAGATGGTGATCGTCAAGGACATCGAGTTCTACAGCCTGTGCGAGCACCACCTGCTGCCCTTCTACGGTCGCGTGCACGTGGCCTACATTCCCGACCGGAAGATCATCGGCCTTTCGAAGCTGCCGCGGATCGTCGACGTGTTCGCCAGGAGACTGCAGGTCCAGGAGCGCATGACGGTCCAGATCGCCCAGGCCATCGAGAAGGTCCTCGAACCCAAGGGCGTTGGGGTGGTGGTCGACGCCGCCCACCTTTGCATGATGATGCGCGGCGTGCAGAAACAGAACTCGTCCACGATGACTTCCTGTCTCCTCGGCTCCTTCCGCAGCGACTTCCGCACGCGCAACGAGTTCCTGGGCCTCGTGCGCAACATGGGGCGCTAGCGCGGCGGAGGCACGTCCAGGTCGTCGATGTTCTCGCCCGGGGCGGCGTGGTAGGCCCGCCACACGACCTCCGCGACGTCCTCGGGCTTGTTCATCTTCGAGCGGTCCCAAGTTCCCGGCACGCCTTGGAACATGGTCGTGTCGGTGGGCCCAGGGTAGACCGTCGACACGCGCACTCCCCGGCCGCGCAGGTCCTCCCGGAGGGCGTCGCTGAAGCCACGCAGTCCGTACTTGGTCGTGCTGTAGGCGACCCCGCCCGGGTAGGCCTTTCGCCCCGCGATCGAGGAGATGTTGAACACGTGCGGGCGCCTCCCCTCGAGCAGCGCGTCGAGCGCCTCGGAGGTGACGTAGAAAGGCCCGTTGAGGTTGACCTCGATGTGGCGCTTCCAGGTCGCGAGGTCGAGCTTGTCGAACGGCTTGACGTCGAACACGCCGGCGTTGTTGACGAGCACGTCGAGCGCGCCTCCTGCGAACTCGACCGCGCGCCAGACCGCCGCTTCGACCGACCCGTGGTCGGCGACGTTCATCTGCTGCGCGCGGCCCTGGCCCCCGGCCGCCTCGATCTCCTTGACGACGGCGTCGAGCTCGCTGGACGTGCGGGCGGCGACCGCGACCTTGCCGCCCTCTCGCGCGAAGCGCAGCGCGATGGCGCGGCCAATTCCCCGCCCGCCTCCCGTCACCAGCACCCGCGGCTCGTCCATGGGTTCTCCGGATTGCCGGAGGGCCGAGACCATAACAGAATGGCTGCATGGGCTGGAGCGCTTTGGGCACGCAGTTCTGCCTCGAGCTCGGCTTCGGCGTCTTGCTGGCCCTGGCCTTCGTGCCCAGGGCGCCGGTCGGCACGCTCTTCTACCGCATCATGGGGACGTGCGCGTTCCTGCCCGTCCTCGTCGCTGCGGCGGCGTCCCTCGGGTGGGGGGGAGCGACGGCGAAGGATCCCGCCGTGCTCGCTGCGGGACTCGCGGTGCTCGCCTACCCGTTCGTCTCGGGCCCGCTCAAGGGATGGCGCTGGGCGGCCGCGCTCGGCTGGGCTCTCCTCTTCACGGCGATCGCGCTCGTCGCGACCGTGGCGCGCGCCGCGACGCTCGAGGGAGCTGGCGAAGTCTTCCTCGGCAGCCTCACGGCCATGGCGACGGGCGCCGTTGCCGGGAGCGTTTCTCTCGCCATGGTTCTCGGTCACTGGTACCTGACGATCCCCACGCTCGATGTGGGACACCTCCGGCGGCTGAACCGCGTCACGGCCGTCTCGATCGTGGTCTGTCTCGCGCTCCTCGGGTACACCTGCGCCGCGTTCGCCAGCAGGCTCGGCGGCGCCGAGAGGCCCCTCTTCGGAGCCTGGGGCCTGTTCTACCTCGGCACTCGGCTGGCAGTCGGTCTCGTCCTGCCGCTCGTCTTCGCCTGGATGACCGCCGGATCGCTCCAGTTCAGGAACACGCGTTCGGCGACGGGGATCCTCTATGCTTCGACGATCCTCGTCCTGATCGGGACCGCGGTGTCCGTGTCCCTGCAAGGCTCGTACGGAATACCGCTGTGAGAAAGGGACTGCGCCTCGGTTTCCGCTGTTCGTGCCCCGGCGCCCCCGGCCTCGAAGTGAGCGCGGATACTCGAGCAGACCTGGCCAGGGACCTGCGCTGTCCGGCGTGCCAGGCGGAGAGGAAGCTGCACCTGGATCGCGTCACCGCGGAGGGCGGGCTCATCGGGTGCCTCGCCTGCGGGCACCCCGAGCTGTACACGAGGAAGAGCTTTCCGCCGGCGGCCGGGATCCTGGTCGTCGTCGCGGCGGCAGCGCTCGCTCCGTTCACTCACTATGTGAGCCTCGCGACGGCCGCTCTGGTCGATCTGGCGCTCTTCCGCTGGGTCCCCGACGTCGTCGTCTGCTACGTATGCCGTGCCGAACACCGCGGGTTCACGAGCCAGCCGCGACACCCGCGCTTCGATCGCGAAATCGAGGAACGCCTGCTCTACGGCCCGCGAGCCGTCATGGGCCGGCCCATGCGCGAGGGCGGGACGGCGGGAGCGCCCGATCCCGAGCACTGAACCAGAAGGGAAGCGGCCGGGGGCAGTCTCTCCCCGGCCGCTTCATCGATCCCACTTTCCTCGAGGACTAGGTGATCGCCTCGATCACTTGGGTCGCCTGGGAACTGTGGGGATTGGAACGGTTAGGAATGGGGACCACCTCCTTTCACTGCGGGCCGGCCTCGCGAGAGGAAGGCCAGTGCCAGCGCAGGATCGGAGGCCCTTGGACCCAGGCTGGCGATGCATGAATTCTATCCCTCGGCGAGCGCCCGGCCCAGGGCCTCGCGCGTGTCGGCCGGCGCTCCGCAAGCGTAGTTGCGGCACACGTAGGCCCGCGCGCCGTCCGGCCCGGGCGTCTTGCCTTCGAGGATGGGCAGAAGCCCGGGGTCGGCCCCCGGCTTCGCCAGGGCGACCACCCGCTGCGGGCGGAAGGTCCGGCGCACCTCTTCCAGCATGCCCTGGACCGCCGGTCTCGAAGACTCGCCCGCGACCACGATCTCGCGCGGGCCGGCCGCCAGAAAGTCGACGGCCAGAAGGAGCTGGCTGAAAGCCGCGGGGTAGAGGTTGACCATCGCGCCCAGCGAGCGGATCGCGCGTTCGGCTCGCACCGCGAGTTCCCGGCGGCCGGTGAGCTCGGCGAGGCGAAGAAGGTTCAATGCCTGCACGCCGTTTCCCGACGGCAGGGCCCCGTCGTGAGGATTCTTGAGCCTGGCGATCAGCACCTCGTGGTCCCGGCCGGTCGTGAACCAGCCGCCCCTCTCGGCGTCCTCGAACTGTTCGGTGACGATCTTTTCGAGGGCCAGAGCCTCGCGCAACCAACCCTCGTCGAAGTCGGACTCGTAGAGGTCGATCAGCCCCTGGATCAGGAAGGCGTAGTCGTCGAGGTAGGCCTCGAGGTGCGCTCTTCCGCCGCGGGCGGTCGCGAAGATCCGGCCGTTCTCCTGGCGCATCGGGCCCAGGGCGAAGCCCGCCGCCTCCCGCGCGGCCTCGAGGAATCGCGGCTCGCCGAGGACTTGGAAGGCCTGCGCCAGCGCGGAAATCATCAAGCCGTTCCACGAGACCAGGACCTTGTCGTCGGTGACGGGATGGACGCGTTTCTCGCGCGCCTCCCAGAGATCCCTGCGCACCTCTTCCATGGAACGCTCGAGCTCGGCCTGTTCGCAGCGCAGACGCACGGCGACCACCTCGGGCGGCTCGTGTCGCCACAGCGCGCTTCGGCCGTGCTCGAAATTCCCCTCGTCGGTCACGCCGAACCAGGCCGCGGCCCAGGCCCCGCGCTTCGCCCCGAGCACAGCGGCAAGTTCCTCGGGCGTCCACACGAAGAACCTCCCTTCCTCGCCCTCGCTGTCGGCATCCTGGCTGCTGGCGAATCCTCCCTTCGACGTGGCCATCTCGCGCAGGGCCCATGCGCAGCACTCGCGCGCGATGTGCGCATAGCGCTCGTCGCGGGTCGCGAGGTATGCCTCGAGATAGGCGGGAATGAGCAGGGCGGTGTCGTAGAGCATTTTCTCGAAGTGCGGGATGAGCCATCTCTCATCGGTGCTGTAGCGGTGGAAACCGCCGCCGAGATGGTCTCGGATCCCTCCCTCCGCCATGCGGTCGAGCGTGGTCGTCGCCATCCGCAGGGCAGCGGGGTTCCGGGTGCGCACGAAATGCCGCAGGAGGATCCGCAGGTCGAGCGCGTGCGGGAACTTCGGCGCGCCGCCGAAACCGCCCCACTCGGGGTCGAAGCTTTGTTGCAGGGCCGCGAACGACAAGTCCAGGATCTTGGGGTCGAGCTCGGCCGACGTGCCCCAGCGGCCCTCCTCGGCGATGCGCTCGGCCATGCGCCGGCCGTGCCGAGCGATGTTGTCGCGGTCCTCCTTCCAGGTGCGAGCGAGCACCGTCAGGACCTCCGCGAAGCCCGGGCGCCCGTGCGCGCCACGCGGTGGGAAGTAAGTCCCGCCGTAGAACGGCTCGAGATCGGGGGTCAGGAACACGCTCATCGGCCAGCCCCCCGATCCGGTCATCGACTGGACGGCCTTCATGTAGATCTCATCGAGGTCCGGGCGTTCCTCGCGATCGACCTTGACGTTGACGAAGTGCTCGTTCATGAGCCGTGCGATCGCCTCGCTCTCGAAGCTCTCGCGCTCCATGACGTGGCACCAGTGGCAGGCTGAATAGCCGATCGAGAGGAAGATCGGCTTGTCCTCGGCCTTGGCCCGCTCGAGCGCCTCGGGACCCCAGGGATGCCAGTCGACCGGATTGTGCGCGTGCTGGAGGAGGTAGGGACTGGTCTCATCCTTCAGCCGGTTGGAAGGGCGAGCGCTCGGGTCAGCCATGCAGGAGGTGCGAGCACGGTGGGGTGCTCGACCTCAGAACATAGCAGAGGACCGCGGCTCCGAACGCAGTGGGAGGCGTCCGGAGGAAAAAGAAGGCCCCGCGACGCGCGCGGGGCCCTGTTTCTCTCACGCCTTGCTCGCGACGGGCGCGAGCGACGAGCTCAGGTTTCGGTCAGATGCCGACGGTGAGACCGAGGGTCCACTCGCCGAGCTCCTGCGCGCTGTCGTCCGACTTGGTCTTGAGGTACCCGAGCGTCCACTTGATGTCGTGCCCTTGGACGTAGCGATTGACGCAGGCACTCCAGGCCTTGACGTCTTCGCTCGGCGACGCGTTGAAGCCGTCCTTCGCGTCCTCGTAACGGATGGCCCCCTCATACTCGTTTGTGAACATGTAGCTAGCGGTGATGTCCCACGCGGACTCATCGGCGGGGTTAACGCTCACATTGGAGTTGCTGGAGCCGAAGTGGAGGTCGTCGCCATCCTTGTTGCCGAAGATGTTCACCCCGCTCACGGTGGTGCCCTTCTGGAACTTGACGTACTCACCCGCGATCGAGAACGGACCGGAGGTCAGCGCGGCGTCGACCGCGATCACCCGTCCCTCGTCCAGGGCTTTGTCGTCGGCCCAGGCGAGGCCGGCCGTGAGGTTGGTCTCTTGGCCCGCGCCGTAGGCGCCTTCGACCTTGCCCACGCCGCTGCCCATCAGGTTGGCAGCCAGGCGCGCGCTGTAGTTGTACTTGTCTTGCTTGCCGTCAAGGCCGTTCTGGCCGGCGATCGACCACTCGATCGTGTCGAAGGTGCCGCTGAACATCAGGCCCGTGTCGCGCGGTCGGAAGAACGCGCCCAACGCCGTGCGCTCCGTGAAGAGCAGGTTCTTGTCCGAGATCAGCGCGGAGCGCAGGACGGGCTTCGTGAATTGGCCCATCGTGCCCTTGACGTTCTCCGCCATCTTCCAGGTGACGTAGGCGTCCTTGAGCGTGGCGCTGCCACCGGCCAGGTCGAACGACACCTTGTAGGAGTAGTCCAGACCGGCGTCGCCGGTGATTTCGATGCGGATCTTGTCGAGCTTGAAGCCGCTTTCCTTCTCCGTGTTGCCCGAGCCACCGAACAGCGCCTCCTCGTCGGTCGAGTAGCGGAAGCTGGTGCGGATGTAGCCGCTGACCTTGGGGCCGGGGGCGTTCTGAGCGGAGAGGCTGGAGGAGAGGTTGTTGATCTCCTGGTCCAGGCTCGACCACTCGTTCTCGGATGCGAAGCCCGGAACACTGACGAGTGTCAGCGCCACGGCGCTGTAGACGAGCTTTCTCATGGGAAATGGACTCCTAATGGAACCTGTGAGAGAGACAGATGCTGTGCGGGAGACCGGATGGGGGTCTGGAGCGCGCAGATGTTGCCCGCTATCCGGCGCTGGGAAAAGGGTCGGGTGCTTTTTTTTTGCTACGCCGACACCCCCCGGGTTGGATCGGCGACGGCCGTCCGGCCCGCGCCCTGCAATCCATGGAAAGCTGGAGGGGGGGGCTAAGTCCTTGCTTTTCGGTCGTTTGAGTCGTCCCCCCCAGAGTCCTTCAGGGGCTGGCCGGGCCACGAAGGCCCCTAGCAGACCCCAGGCGGAGGACTGGACCAGCCCATGAACTGCAAATTCCTGGATGTGCCCCGCCTGCATGGCGTCGTTGCGTGCTCATCCGGTCTGAACAAGGCGGATGCGGCGAGGCGTCAACATAATGAAGATTCCTATGAACGGTCAGCCCGCTCGCGCATTTCCTGGCCACCTCGCTCACGCGAACCCAGGCGACCCTCCAAGAGCGCGTCGGCTCGGCGCACTCCACCGAGGAGGGCCTCGTCGGGAAGGACCCCGAGGTGCTCGGCCGCCCGCAGCCGGGCCTCCAGCTCGCGACGTGCGGAGACCGTGTAGGCGAAGTCGTAGTGGGGATGGTCGAGGTAGCGCGGATCGACCGACCGGACGTGCTCTGTGCAAGCCATCGCGAGCTCGTCCTGGACTGCCACCACCCAGGTCTGTCGCAAGGCCTCGGGTAGAGCCTGCAGCCGCTCGGGGGATCCCCGCACATCCTCGGCCCGTCCCACGCGGAGGCTCTCCCCGATCATCAGCAGGATCGGGCGCGCATCGTACCGCGTCGGGCGGCCGCCCTTGACCGCGAAGGCCTCGATCGCGCCGATCGCCACGTCCAGCTCCGGCTTCACGCCTCCTCCTCCCGCCTCCCGCGCTTGACTCCCGATCGCCGGCGCTTGGACTCCAATCGGCGCTCGACGGAGCCTCGCGACGGATGCGAGGGCCTGCGCACCTTGGGCCGTGACAGGCCCCTCGCGAGCAGGTTCGAGAGCCGCGCACGCGCATCCTCGACGTTTCGGGCCCGGTTCCGGTGGCGGTCCGCGCGGATCAGGATGTCCCCGGACGCGGTGATCCTCGCGGCCAACGCAGTCCTGAGGCGGGCCTTCTGGACCTCGCTCAGGGTACGGGAGCGCTCGATCGAGAAGCGCAGGAGCGCCTTGGTCTCCACCTTGTTGACGTTCTGCCCGCCGGGCCCGCCCGAGCGTGCGAAGTCGACCTCGATCTCCTGTGCGGGCAGCAGGAGATCCGGAGTCACCCGCAGCGGCCGGCCTCCGCCCATGGCCTCAAGCACCCTGCGGATCGTTCGCGCGCAGGTACTCGAAAGTGAAGATGCCGGTGTGGTGGCCGTCCGAGAACCGCATCGTGATCGCGTAGTTCCCCACCATCGCAAGATCCGCCTGCTGGAGATCGGCAGGCACGCGCGCCGGATCGATCGTGCGTTTCCCTGTGGCCTCGCTCACGCATTGAGCGCACGGACACAGGCCACGCAGCAGCGCAGGCGTGTAGACGCTCGTGCGGCCGTCGCTCCACTCGATCTCGACTCGCGTCGGATCGCTCCTGCGGATGATCTTCGGCGAAAGGCTTTGCATGGGCTTGGTGGGCAGAACCGGAGTTGAACCGGTGACCCCTTGATTTTCAGTCAAGTGCTCTACCAGCTGAGCTACCTGCCCGTGGGTCGACCCTGCGGTGGACCGCGAGGGGCGGGGATTATGGCTGCGGCGGCGCCGAGCGTCAACGTGCGAGCGCTCGCGCCCGCTCGACGTCGATCCGGATCGCGCTCTTCAGAGACGCGAGGTCCGAGAAGCGGCGCTCCTCGCGCAGAAACGTGAGGAACTCGAGCTCGAGGTGCTGGCCGTAGAGGTCGCCCGCGAAGTCGAGCAGGTGAACTTCGACGAGAGGCGCTTCCGGAACCGGACGGCCGACATCGGTGAACGTCGGCCGGAAGCCCACGTTTGCGACCGCCTGGTGACGCCGCGACCCCCCCTCTCCGCTTCGACCGCGGACGATCCGGGCCCGGCAGGCGTAGACGCCCGGAGGCGGGTGCAGCTCGTGGTGCAGGTCCAGGTTCGCGGTGGGGAAACCGATCTCCTGTCCGCGTCCATCCCCCGCGACCACATCGCCGTAAACCGCCACCGGCCTGCCGAACATCCGCGCCGCGCCGTCGAGGTCGCCGAGCTCGACGGCTTCGCGGATCGCCGTGCTCGAGACGGGACGGTCGGCGACGAGGACCTTCGGCACGACCACGACGTCGAACCCCATCGCGCTCAGGCGATCGGGCGTGCCCTCGCGGTCGTGCCCGAACTTGCTGTCGAAGCCCAGGACGAAGCGCCGCGCCCCGAGCTTGCCGGCCAGGAACGAGCGCGCGAAATCCTGGGCCGGGACACGCCGCAAGTCCTCGTCGAAGGTCAGCGCGACGGTGTGGGCGATCCCCGCTCGACGGAACAGCTCCAACCGGTGCTCCAGGTTCGTCAACGTGCGGGGCGCACGTCCGAGCAGGACCCCCTTGGGGTGATGGCGGAACGTGACGACCGTCGGCGTCGCGCTCAGCGCGCGCGCGTGGGCGACGTTCGCCGCGAGGATCGCCTGATGCCCGAGATGGACGCCGTCGAAGACGCCGACGCTGACCACCGACCCTCCCTCGGGAGGGGCCGTGAGGACGTCTCGTTCGAAGGAGACGATCAACCCTGCCGCGCGGCGGCGGGCGAACGGCCGCGCTTGTAGCACGCCACGAGATCGTCGAGGGCCGCCTTGTGCTTCAGCTTCTCCGCCGGCGACATGCGGTCGACGAGCAGGATGCCCTCGAGGTGGTCGTACTCGTGCTGGATGATGCGGCTGGCGAAGCCGTCGTATTCCTCCTCGATGGTCTCGCCGGAGGGACCGAAAGCCTTCACGGTGCAACGCTCCGGACGGCCGATTTCGGCGTAGATCCCGGGGAAGGAGAGGCAGCCCTCGTCGAACACCACGCGCCCCCCCTCCCGCGCGACGATCATCGGATTGACCAGCGCGATATCGTCCCCCTCGCCGCCGCCCGGGTTGAGGACCAGGATGCGCCGGCGCAGGCCCACTTGGGGCGCCGCCAGGCCCACGCCGTTGCTCTTGCGCATGCGGGCGAACATCGCCGCCACGACCGCGCGCAGGTTCTCGTCGAACTCCTGGACGGGCTCGGAGACCTTGCGCAGCACGGGTTCGGGGTAGAGAACGACGTCGAACTCGAGGGGATGCGGCATGGAGAGTCGCGGCCGGATCCGCACCGGCTTGCGTGCGCGCGGTCGCGAGGCGAAGGATAACGCGCGTTGACGTCTCTAGGCTGCCCGCCTACGATTTTCGCCCCCAAACGCTTCCCGTGGACTTCTCGAAACAGCTCCAGAAGGCCGAGGAGGCCGTCCGCCGCCGCAACTTCGACTTCGCCGTCGAACTGTATCGGCAACTCCTCGAGATCGACCCCGACCAGGGCGAGGCGCGCGGCGGTCTGAGGCAGGTGCTCAGGAAGCGGCACGAGCTGAAGAAGGGCGGAAGCCGGATCCTGGGCGCGATCGGCGGCGCGGCTCCGCTGGCCCTGGCCAAGGCCTTGCGCAAGGCCGGGCGGCACGTAGGGGCGGTCAAGGCGCTCGAGAGCTATCTCGCGATCAATCCGCTCGACGAGGATGCCAACCTTCTTCTGGGCCAGTCGCTCGAGGACGCGCGCTGCTTCCACAGCGCGCGAGCCGTGTACGAGTTCCTGGCCGAGATCGCGCCCCAACGAGCGGAGGCCCTCAAGCGCGCCGGCGCGATGACCGCCCGCCTGGGGGACCACGAGAAGGCGCTCGATTACTACGAGCGCGCGCTGCAGGCCGATCCGCGCGACCAGGAAGCGATCAAGGCGCGCAAGGACCTCGCGGCCGAGCGAGCCTTGTCGGACTCGGGGGCCGGGCGCGTGCAGCACAGCCGGGAGCAGATCAAGGACAAGGAGGAGGCGCGCTCGCTCGAACGCTCGCAGCGCATGCACCTCTCCGAGGCCGAGCTGCGGGAGGAGCTCGCGCGGCTCGAAGCGCGCCATGCCGGGTCGCCCGATCCCGACCTGATGCTCGCGATGGCCGAGATCCACGCCAGGCTCGAGGATCCCGCGACGGCACTGGAGTGGGCCGAACGCGCGCTCTCCTATCGCAAGGACTCGTTCGAGCTCGCCTGCCTCGCCGGCGACTTGCGGGTCAAGGTGCTCAAGAAGAGCATCGCCCAGGCGGGCAAGACGGGCGACGAGAAGCGCGCCGCCGCACTGGAGCTCGAGCTGCGCGCCTTCGAGGTCGAGGAGGCACGGCGCCGCGTGGCGCTCCGACCCGGGGACCCGGCCCTGCGCCTCCAGCTCGGGCGCCGCCTGGCGCGCGGAGGGGACCTCGACGCCGCGATCGGCGAGCTGCAGAAGGCGGTCGCCGACCCCCGCTCGCGGCGCGAGACCCAGATCCTCCTGGCGCAGTGCTTTCGCGAGAAGGGCTACCTGGACCTGGCGCGTCGCGAATACGAGCGCGCGCTCGAGGGAATCCAGGGAGTCGACGATCGCGCCAAGGAGATCCTGTACAATCTCGGCGCGATCGCCGAGGACGAAGGCAAGCCGGTCGAGGCGCGCGCCTTCTTCGCGCGCATCTTCGAGGTCGACATCAGCTACCGAGACGTAGCCGCCCGTATGGAACGTTTCCGATAAACCACACGACGATGGCCCACAGCAAGCAAGCCGAGAAGCGCAACCTCCAGAACATCCAGGCCCGTGCGGCCAACAAGGCCCTCCACAGCGCGATGAGGAGCGCCATGAGGAGGGTGTTGCGCGCGGAGAGCCCCGAGTCCGCGCGCAAGAGCGTCGCCGAGGCGATGAAACGTGTCGACAAGGCGGCCAAGCGGCGGGTGATCCACAAGAATGCCGCGGCGCGCTACAAGAGCCAGCTCTCGCGGGCCGCGACCGTGGCGAAGTAGTCGGCGCGGCGCGGCGCCGGGGGGCGCGGGAGCGGCGCCAAGACGACGATCGGGCAGGGACGGGCCATGGGCGGATCCTTCGCGACGAGCGACGCGGAAAAGAACCTCGATCTGCGGCCGGTGCGAGTGCCGCAACGGCTCGAGGAAGTCTGGGCCGAGGCGCGGAACCTGGCCGGCGAGTTGCCGGGCTGGCGGATCCTCGAGGCCGACGAGGCGAGGAGGATCCTCGTGTGCGAGCGCCGCGGCGGCTTCCTGGTGTCCGCATCCCGGGTCACCTTGAGCTTCGAGAGCCCGGCGGGCATCCCTTCGACCACGGTGAACGCCCGGTCGGAGAGCGCAGGGGGGTTCCGCGGGGTCTCGCGGGACCGTGCCCACGTGCTCGAGTTCATGAAGCTCCTGCACCGTCGGGTCGGCTGAGGAGCTGGGCTCTAGCGCGGGAGAAGCCCCTCCGGCCATACGTACGAGGCGCGGGACAAGACCCCGTAGGCCTGCTCGCGCCGCCAGTCGGAGAGATCCTTCTGGATCCGGTCGGCGAGTCTCTTCTGCACCACGAACACAGTGAGATCGGGCACGACGGCCGTCGTGCGCTCGACGAGGCGCCAGATCCGGAATCGCATGGAGTCCTTCCTCTTGTATTCCATCACATCGGACACGTCGCCCGGTTTGGCCTCCACCAGGAAGGCGCCCACCGCGGAGTCGAACCGACGCAGGCGCGATTCCTCGAGCGGCTCGTTCATCCCGCGCCTGTTCTTCATCGCGCCGTAGCGCTCGACCAGGTCGCCCATGTCTTCGCCGTCGACGATGCGGCGCCGCAGCTCCTCGGCCAGGGCACGTCCCTGCTCCGGACCGCCAGCCGACTGCGGATCGATGTCGAGCTGCTGCAGCACGACCTCCTGCCCCTTGCCTCCTATCTCCCGGAGCCGTTCGGGATGCTCGAGGCATTGCCGGTAGGAGTAGCGCATGTAGCTCGGGCTGACGAAACGATCGCGGCTCTGTCTCGCATCACCCACCGGGCCCTCACCGGTGACGTAGTTGCTCCAGAACCTGGCGTAGAGCATGTCTCGGTCCTGGTCCTGTTCCTCGAGCAGCGTCATGTCCTTGTTCTTGAGGTAGGCCGCCATCCCGGCCGATCCCTGGAGCTCCTCCTTCATGCGTTCGAGGTAGTCCTTCACCCGGCGGTCGACCTGAGCCGGTTCGAGGCCCAGGTCTTGCCCGGCCTGGACCGCGAGTGCCGCTTTGACGTGATCGAGGCGGAACTGCGTCTCGGCTTCCTGTGCCTCGCCTTCGTTGGCGAAGTGGCGGCGTTGGTTCTCGCGAACAATGCTGTGCACGATGGCGCGCGAGGTGAGCATCTCCTCGTTGACGATCTGGGCGACCCGATTGAGGTCCCGCCAGCCTGCGTCCGACGCGGGAGCCGCATTCGGACCGGCGGCCGGCGTCTGCTGCGAGCAGCACAGCACCGCGAAAAGGAAAGACTGCGCGAGGATCAAGGGGTGCGCTCCGAGGTGGCCATCTTCGGGGCGCGAGGCCCGCCCTTCAAGAGACCTTCGACCCAGGCGAGCGCACCCTCGGGCGTCGTGCAATCTTCGGGGATCCGCAGGTGTGCCACGCCGGTTCGCACGGCGCGCAGCTCCACCCCGCGGAGGTCGAGGCCGTGCTCCAGGGCGACGCGATCACCGTACTCGACCAGGTAGAAACCCTTTCTCCACGAGAGACGCGTGACCGAGATCCGCTCGAGCGCGCTCTTCAAACGCAGGGAACGCAGGAGGTTCTGCGCCTCCTGGGGCACGCGTCCGAAGCGATCGCTCAGCATCTCGGTGGCGCGGGCCTCGTCTTCCGCCCCGCGGATCGCGGCGAGCGCGCGGTGGATTTCCAGGCGCGTGCGCGCGTCCGGGATCCAGTCCTCCGGCAGGTAGGCCCGCAGGCCGAGCTCCAGCTCCGCGCCACCCTCTTCGGGAGTCTCCGCGAGCGCCGCCTCGACCCCTGCGCCGGCTTGGAGGCTCTCCACGGCCCGCTTGAGCAGGCGGCAGTACATGTCGTACCCGACCGCGGCGATGTGTCCGGACTGCTGCGGGCCCAGGATGTTGCCGGCGCCGCGGATCTCGAGGTCCTTCATGCTGATCGCGAAGCCGGCGCCGAGCTGGTTCATCTCCTCCAGCGCCTTGAGGCGCGCGCGCGCCTCCTCGCGCAGCGGCTTGTGGCGCTCGACCAGCAGGTAGCAGTAGGCCTTGTGCGCGCCGCGGCCGACGCGCCCGCGCAGCTGGTGCAGTTCCGAGAGTCCGAACTGGTCGGCCTCGTCGACGACGATCGTGCCGGCCGCCGGGATGTCGATCCCGCTCTCGATGATCGTCGTCGCGACGAGCACGTCGATCTCGCCGCTCGTGAAGGCTTCCATCACGCGTTCCAGCTCGCGCGCGCCCATCTGTCCGTGGCCCACCCCGAACGAGCACTCCGGGGCGAGGCGCGACAGGCGCGCCGCAGCCGCCCGGATCGACCCGACGCGGTTGTGCAGGAAGAACACCTGCCCGCCGCGGTTCTTCTCGCGCAGCAGCGCTTCGCGCAGGACGTCGTCCTCGTCGGTGTAGCCGATCAGGGTCTCGATCTCCTGCCGCCCCTCGGGGGGCACCGTCAGGGCCGAGATGTCGCGCACACCCGAGAGCGACATGTGCAGCGTGCGTGGGATCGGCGTCGCGGTCAGCGTCAGGAGATCGATCTCCGCGCGCAGCTTCTTGAAATGCTCCTTGTGCGCGACCCCGAAACGCTGCTCCTCGTCGATGACCACGAGGCCCAGATTCTTGAAGCGTACGTCGGAGGAGAGGATGCGGTGCGTGCCGATGATCACGTCGGTCTGGCCGTGCTCCAGGCGCTCGAGCACTTCCCGCTCCTGCCGGCCGCCGACGTAGCGGGACAGCTCGGCGACTTCGACCGGGAAGTCGGCGAGCCTCTCTCGGAAGGTCTCGTAGTGCTGCTGCGCGAGCACCGTCGTCGGCACGAGCACGGCCACCTGCGCTCCACCGCTGACGACGCGGAAGGCGGCGCGCACGGCGAGCTCGGTCTTGCCGAAGCCGACGTCGCCGCACAGGAGCCGGTCCATCGGGCGCCCGGCGGCGAGGTCCGCGGCGATCTCCCGGTCGACCTCGATCTGATCGGCGGTGTCGGGGTAGGGGAAGGAGCCGACCATGTCCCGCACGAGCTCTGCGTCGCTCTCCCAGGGCTTGCGCGTCTTCAGGGCGCGCCGCGCCTGCACCTCGAGCAGCTCCGCGGCGAGATCGAGCAACGCGCGCTCGACCCTTTCCTTGCGCCGGCGGAAGGACTGGCTGCCGATGTGGTCGAGGGGCAGCGTGGTGGATCCGGCTCCGACGTAGCGCTGGACGAGGTCGATGCGAGAGGAGGGAACGTAGAGGGCGACCTCGTCGGCGAAGAGCAGTTGCAGGTGCTCCTCCTCCCCGCCGTTGCGCTCCAACCGCCTCAGGCCCGTGAACCGCGCCAGGCCGTGCACGGCGTGGACGACGAGATCGCCGGCTTTGAGCTCGAAGAACGACTGGATGGCGCGGACCCGGTGCGCGGGCGGCGGCTTGGGGGCGGCGCGCCGACCGATAACGCCGGCGAGCTCGCGGTGATTGACCAGGACCAGGTGGATCGAAGGCAGCCGGAACCCCTTCGCAACGGACCCGATCCGGGTCTCGACTCCCGCCGCGCCGCCGGCCTCGGCCAGGACCTCGAGGAAGCGGTGCTCCTCGGACGCGTTCCGGCACAGCACGATCGCGCGTGAGCCGTCGAGCGCGGCTTCGCGCAGGGCGCGCGGCGCTTCGCGGCTGCCGACCGAGAGCGCCTGGACGGAGCGGGCGCCGAAGTCGACCTCCGCAGGCAGGCTCTGGAGGTCGAGGCGCGGATGCGCGGACGTGATCTCGAGGAGCCGCGCGAGCGCGCATGCGTGCGCCGGCGAGCGGATGCGCAACCCCTCGGCGCGGTCCTCGATCCGCAGGGGCTCGACACGCACCGCGACGGCGGATCGCGGGAGCAGCGTCGCCGGGAGAACACCGCTGCCGTCCTCGACACCGCCCACGTCCGCCGCGATGCACACCTCGATCCGCAGCGACGATTCGACGCTGCGCTGATCGAGCGGGTCGAAGGTGCGCAGCGACTCGACTTGGTCGTCGAACATCTCGATCCGCAGGGGCAGCTCGGCAGCGAAGGGGAAGACGTCGAGGATCTCGCCGCGCAGGCTGACCTCCCCGGGTTTCTCGGAGAGCGGCATGCGCACGTAGCCGTTGGCGATCAGGCGCTGGAGCAGGTCCTCCGGACTGAGCCGCTGGTGCACGAACAGCGCGAGGTAGTCGCGTTCGAGGTCCATCGGCGAGGGCACCGGCTGGAGCAGGGAGAGGATCGACGCGGCCACGATCCGCGGGCGCCGCTCGGCCGGCCCGGCCAGCCGTTGCGCGACGCGCAGACGCAGGCGGAGGGTCTCGACGTCGGCGTGTGCCTTGCTCCCGCCCGAGGGCTCCTCGCGTGCGGGGAGCCATTCCGCCGACGCGCCGAAGGCGGCCAGATCGTCGACGAAGACTTGCGCCTCCGCGTCGGTCGACGTCGCGACCAGCCAGGGTCCGTCCGACCGGCGCGCGAGAGCCGCGAGCACGAGCGCCTGCGACGAGCCCCACAGGTTACCGCCGCTCGCGCGGCGTCGCGTGTCGAGGAGATCGGCGAGCCGGTCGAGCTCGGGAAAGGGACCCAGCGCATCCGGGTCGAGGACGATCGTGCGCTCTGGCCTCGCTCCGACGACTTCTCGCGTCACATGAGGCCCCGCTCGGCGAGCACGATGAACGCCTCGTGCGCGGCCCAGCTCTCGGCCTCCTTGCGCGTCCGTCCCCAGGCGCTCGGGAAGCGCTCGCCGTCCGCCTCCGCGGCGATCAGGAAGGCCTTGGAATGGGCCTCGCCGCGGGTCTCGAGCACGATGTAGGCAGGGAGCGCCCCGAATCGGCTCTGGCACAGCTGCTGGAAGCGCTGCTTGGGGTTGGCTTCGCGCGCGC
The DNA here is from genome assembly GCA_041488095.1 of Planctomycetota bacterium. GTDB lineage: Bacteria > Planctomycetota > UBA1135 > UBA1135 > DASYPQ01. The sequence goes on along the minus strand of JBGPOP010000003.1, from coordinate 97,453 downwards.
GTGCCCGTACCGCCGCGAGGGGTCCGTTCAAGGTCGAGAGCACGAAGGACCGTGCGGCATCGAGCCCGGCGTCGAGGTAGACCGCCCCGAGCACGGCCTCGTAGAGGTTCGCGAGCACCGACCGCGGCAGCGCGCGCTGGCGCAATCCCTGCCCGAGACGCGCGACCTCGCCCAGCCCCAGCGCGCGCGCGGCCTCGGCCAGGGTCTTGCGCGACACGACGGAGGCCTTGAGCTCGGTCAGGTCGCCCTCGGCCAGGTCACGGTGGCAGCGGAACAGATCTTCGGCGACGACGAGGTCCAGGGCCGCGTCACCGAGGAACTCCAGGCGCTCGTTGTCGCGGGACACGCCGAGCGAGGAGTGGGTCAGGGCGAGCTCGAGGAGGTCGGAGTCCCGGAACTCGTGGGGCAGGCTCGGCATCGTCAAAGTGGCACGGGGGGTGGGGAAGATCCCTGAAGAGGATCAGCGCGGCACAGTATAGGGTGCTCCCTGCAGACATGAGCGAACCCCGGACAGGCGCTTCCCCCGTCGTCGAGCTTCTGGACGAACGGATCGAGATCCTGGTCCTCCCCGCGATCGGCGCGGCGACGTCCGCTCTCGCCGTGCGCGGCTGGAAGCGGCGCTTCGAGACGGTATGACGATGGAAAAGAGACGCGACGACGACAAGGTGGAGCCGCTCTTCGTGGCCTTGAAAGACGAGGACAAGGGAAGGGCGCCGCCTGGACGGCGAACCCTCGCGTGGAAGCTCTTCTGGGCCGCGCTGGTGTTCCTCGCGCTCCTGGCGATGGTGCTGAAGCAGGCTTTCTGACCACTCTAGGGCGTCGACAAGAAGCTGCGCATCGAAAGGTTTCCGTGCCGGAAGCCCTCGTGGATGTCGACCACGCGCTCTCCCGCCGCCGTGCTGCCGAGCACCACGAAGAGCGGATCGAAGTGTTCCGTCGTGGGCACCGCGAGGTCGGCGTGCGGCGCCGTCGACCGGTACGCGAGCAGACCCTCGATGTCGTGGGCGCGCACGCGTTCGATCACCCACTCGTCGAATTCGTTGGCCCAGGGGTCGACCGGCGCGTGGCTGTCTTGCCACGCGAGCCGGCGCAGGTTGTGCACGACGCCGCCCGAGCCCACCAGGAGGACGTTCCGCCCGCGCAGCGGCGCCAGCGCCTTCCCCATCCGGACCAGCTCCGCGGGAGGCATTTCCATGGGCAGCGACACTGCGACGACGGGGACGTTCGCATCCGGGAAGCAGAAGCGAAGCGGCACCCAGACTCCGTGATCGAGCCCTCGCTCCTTGTCGGCGACGGCGCGGAGGCCCGTCGCGGACAGCATCCGCACGATCTCCGCGGCGAGGACAGGCGCTCCGGAAGCCGGGTACTTCACCTGGTAGAGCGCCTCGGGGAACCCGCCGAAGTCGTAGATCTGCACCGGACGCTCGCTCGACGTGACGCGGATCGGAAGGGGAATCTGCCAGTGCGCCGAGATCACCACCACCGCGTCCGGTCGCGGCCAGCTCTTCGGCAGGCGTGTCAACGCGTCGGTGTAATCGTCGTCGGCGAGCAGCACCATCGGCGAGCCGTGCGAGATGAACACTGCCGGAGTGCGAATCATCCGAATCCGTCCTGGTGACGACGACTACGACCCCGGCAATGCCCCGACCAGCCGCTGGTGCTCCCCCTCGGCGAAGCGATCGGTCATCCCCGCCAGGTAATCGCACACGGCCCGGCGGACGCCGACCTCCTCCGCCCACGTCCGGTACCACGGCGGCATCTCGGCCGGACGCCCTACGTAGGCCGCGAACAGTGCCGACAGCACCGCGCGCGCGTGCCCGGCCAGCTCCATCAGGTGCGGGTGCTGATAGAAGCGCCGGTGCAAGAAGGCCTGCAGCTCCTGCACCTGCCCGCGCACGTCCTGGCTGTGCCCGATGAGCATCGAGCGCGAACCTCTCACCTCGTCCGAGGAACCGACGCCCGAGCCGCGGACCCGCTCCGAGGACGTCCGGATCAGGTCGTTGATGCACGACTTGATCAGCTCGTTCGCGACGCGCTTCACCCGCAGCTTCTCGTCCCCGGTCCCCGCCAGGAATCCGGGGTGCCTGCGTTCGACCTTCGCCTTCGATGCGCGCCACAACGTCGAGCCCTCCAACAAATCGTGCTCCTGGAACATCCCCGCCAGGATCCCGTCCTCGATGTCGTGGACGTCGTACGCGGTGGAGTCCGCGAGGTCGACCACCTGCGCCTCCAGACACGGATGCCTCGGCCGCGGCGCGAATTCCGCGGGCCAGTCCTCTCCCGTCTCGTGCTTCAAGAGCGACTCGCGCACCTCCCGCGTCAGGTTCAGCCCGGGATAGTCGGGGCTGCGCCTCTCGAGCAGGTCGACCACGCGCAGCACCTGCGCGTTGTGCCGGAACCCGCCGTGCTCCTTCATCACCTCGTCGAGCACGACCTCCCCGCGGTGCCCGAACGGCGGGTGGCCGATGTCGTGCGCGAGCGCGAGCGCCTCGCACAGCGCCTCGTTCAGGGCCAGGGCGTTCCCGATGCTGCGCGCGACCTGGCACACCTCGAGACTGTGCGAGAGCCGGGTCCGGTACTGGTCGCCCTCCCAGTTGACGAACACCTGCGCCTTGTACATCAGACGCCGGAACGCGGTGCAATGCACGACCCGGTCGCGGTCGCGCTCGAAGCAGGTGCGCAGCTCGTCCTCGCTCTCGGGATGGTGCCGACCCCTCGAGCGCGCGCTGAAGGTTGCCCAGGGTGCGAGCTCCCGCTCCTCGCGCGCCTCCTTTGCGGCGCGATCGAAGAGAGCGTGTCCGCGGGCGGGATCGATCATGGGAGAGGAAGCCCGGCCCATCAGCCTATACAATCGTGCGCCACGGCCATGAGACACGCTCTGCTCCTCCCCGCGCTCCTTCCCTTGTTCTGCGCTTGCGGCGAACGCCCGCAGCGGATCGGGAAGGAAGAGCTCGCATCGAAAGCGCCCTCGCTGCCCGCCGCCGCAGTTCAGACTTCGCGCTTCGCCGGCCAGGTCGTCCTGAAGGGAGACCTGGCCGGCGTGAAGAGCGGAGCGGTGTTCTTGAGCGCGCGCCGCAAGGGTCAGCGTCTTCCGTCGCTGTCGCACAAGTACGACATCACCGACCCCGCCTGGACCGCGCAGGAGGGTAACCGGGTCCTCTCGTTCACGCTGACCGACCAGGACAACATGGGCGGGGTCAACGCTCCCATGGGCGCCGAGATGGAGGTCGAAGCGCGCTACGACCCGGATGGCTTCATCGACACGCGCCCGGGTGCGGACGAGGAGGGTGTCGTCAAGATCGCGGTGCCGGCGAGCCCGGGCGACATCCAGCTCGTGATCACGCTCCAGCGCATCGCGGGCAAGTAGCTCGGCCATGGCCGAGCCTTGGTACGTCGAGGCGTTCCGGGCCGCCTACCTCGAGGTCTACCCCCACCGGGATCTCGCTTCTGCGCGCCGCGAGTCGGAGTACCTCGTCGGGCAGGGGGTGAAGGGACGAGTCCTCGACCTGTGCTGCGGATCCGGCCGGCACTGTCTGGCTCTGCGCGAGAAGGGCGTCGACGCCATCGGGATCGATCTCTCTCGCGACCTGCTCCGGCGCGCGCACGACCTCCCGGGGAGGCTTCTCTGCGGAGACGCGCGAGCCATCCCGCTCTCCAACGCGTGCCTCGACGGTGCTGTCAGCCTGTTCTCTTCCTTCGGTTACTTCGGCGAGGAGGGCGATCTCGCGGTCCTCTCGGAGGTGGCGCGTGTGCTCAGACCGCGCGGGCTCCTCGTGCTGGACCTGATGAATCCCGCACACGTACGGGCGAACCTCGTCCCGCGGTCGCGATCCGAGCGCGACGGCATCGAGACCGAGGAGCGCCGCGCGCTCATGGAGGACGGCCGGCGCGTGGTCAAGGACGTGCGCCTTCAAGCGCGCGACGGTTCGACGCGCGCCTGGCGCGAGGACGTACGCCTGTACGACATCGAGGATCTCTCGCCCATGCTCGCGAGATCGTGCCTCGACCTGGCCGCGGCTCACGGCGATTTCGACGCTTCGCCGCTCTCGGCGGCTTCACCGCGGCAGATCCTCCTGGCCCGCAGGCGCTGAGGCCGCTTCGACCGTATAATCCCGGCCCTTTCCGGAGCCCAGGACGCTTCATGCCCCACGACATCACGTTCAGCCCGCTGTGCAACGAGCTCGCCGCCAAGGCTCGGGAGATCGCGGACAAGCACGTCCGCCCCTCGGCCGCCCAGTACGACAAGGCCCAGGAGTACAACTGGGATGCGGCACGCGCGGTCGCGGCAGCGGGGCTCTTCAAGACCTTCATCCCCAAGGAGTACGGCGGACACGGGGCCGGCCTGCTCGCTCTCGCCCGGGTCACCGAGGAGCTGGCGCGCGCCGATTCCGGTTTCGGGGTCGCCTACGCGGTCAATGCGCTGGGCTCGTTCCCCATCCTCACCGGCGGCACCGAGGAGCAGAAGCAGCGCTGGCTGCCCCCGATCGCGCGGGGCGAGAAGATGGTCGCCTTCTGCCTCTCCGAGAAGTTCGCCGGCTCCGACGCGGGCGGCCTCTCCGTGCGCGCCTACGAGGACGGGGACGACTACGTCATCTGCGGCGAGAAGAAGTGGACCACGAACGGCGGCGTCGCCGACATCTACTCGGTCTTCGCGGTCACCGACCCGACTTCGAAGTCGCGCCGGATCAGCGCGATCATCGTCGAGAAGGGCACGCCCGGGTTCAGCATCCGCAAGGTCGAGGACAAGATGGGCATCCGCTGCGTGCCCGTGGTCGAGACGCACTTCGACCACGTGCGCGTGCCCAAGAGCCACCTTCTCGGCGGACGGCCGGGCATGGGGTTCAAGCATGCGATGATGACCCTCGACCTGGCCCGACCCGGCGTCGCGGCCCAGGCGGTCGGCGCTGCCCAGGGCGCGCTCGATCTCGCCGTCGTCTACGCGAATCGCCGCCAACAGTTCGGCGTCCCGATCAGCAACCACCAGATGGTGCAGAAGATGCTCGCCGACATGGCGATGAAGACCGAGGCGGCGCGCTGGCTGGTCTACTCGGCGGCGGTCATGGCCGAGTCCGGAGACCCCAAGGCGACCCGCATGGCGGCCATGGCCAAGTGCTTCGCGACCGACGTCGCCGTGGAGGTGGCCACCGACGCCGTTCAGGTGTTCGGCGGCTACGGGTACATGGAGGACTACCCGATCGCCAAGTGCTTCCGCGACGCCAAGATCTTGCAGATCTACGAGGGCACCAACCAGATCCAACGCATCGTGATCGCGCGCAATCTGATCAAGGAATCAGGGGAGCTCGAGCACCTCGACGCCTTCATTCCGCGCGAGGTGCAGAAGAGCTACGAGGAGCAGGGCTTGCCGCTGAAGGTCCCCCCCGCCTAGGAAACGTCGACCGCTACTCGACGAATTGAGCGCGAAAGGGCTCGGGCACGTGTGAGGCCAGGAAGGTCCGGGCGCGGCGGATGTCCTCGATGTGCTTCCGGTCCCAGTCGCTTCCCTTCCTGCCGGGAGCCGTGAGGTACTTCAGGATCCTGGCCATGCCGGTGTAGAGCTGTTCCTGCTGCTTCGGCGTGCGCTTGACCGTCGCGTTCTCGACCACTCGCTCGAGCTTGTCGAGTCGATCGCAGAATCGGAGCAGGTACCAGCGGCCCATGCCTTCGGGCTCCGAGCCCGGCGCATTCCGATCGGCGCCTATCCGCGTCGAGTCGCAGTAGCGCAGCACCCCAGCCGTGGAGAGCAGGCACAACATGGCCACCAGCGCCCAGCCGGGCCGGACCATCCCGGGCCACCGGTTGAACGTCTGATCCAGGCCGACCGCCGCCGCGATGTACAGGAACGGGAAGACCAGCATCGCATAGCGATACTGGCGGATGTTCTCGGCCTGCTCCCCGACGCCGAAGTCCGTCAAGGCGATGCACAAGACGAAGCCGGTGCAGTAGACGAGCGCGATCAACGCCGGGTTCGGGGCTTGCCGCGGCGCCGCCGGGCGCCAGGCGCGAAGGAGGAGATCCTTCAGCTCCATTCGCAGGTGCCAAGCCGCCATGGCCGCGGCCGCGATGAGGGCGACCGCGCACAGGGCGCCGAGCGCCGTCGTCCCGACTCCCCACATGGGCCGGAAGAAGAACGAGCGGGGAAAGCCCTTCAGCGCGAGATCGAACACCCTGGCCACCGGCCCCCTGTTTTGCACGGCCGCGGTCACGTGCTCGGTGAAAGAGCTCCCGTAGATGTTCAGCCCAGCGAAGTCGAAGCGCAGGTTGTAGACGATCCAGGGCGAGAAGCCGATCAGGAAGCCCCCTGCCTGAGCCAGCATCTCCTTGCGCAGGAGGAAGCGCCGATCGAGCAGGAAATCGAACAGGCACAGCGCCGCCAGGAAGATGAGGCACTGGTACCCGAACCAGACCGAGAACCCGCCGACCAGGCCGAACGCGGCGCGCCGCCACGAACGCGCGCGCGTTGCGGTGCACAGATCGAGGAACAGCAGCACGGAGAGCATGGCGAGGACGTGGCTCTCGATGTGGCTGCCCCAGGCCACCGTGGAAAGGAGCGTGTAGGCGGGCGGTGTCAACGCGAACAGCAGCCCCCCGATCCACGCAGCGCGCCTCGAAGCGAACCGATCGAGGATCAGGAACATGAGCGCGAGCGTCACCAGGTGGAGCGCGATCGGGATCAGCTTGATCGCCCACAACCTCGGCCCGAAGAGGAGGAAGGCCGGAACGGTCAGGACGGACTCGACCAGCGTTCCGCCCCAGTACACCCCGTATTGGTAGTCGAGCACGGGAAGGAGCGGTCCCCGGATCAGCTCCAGGGCCACGTTGCCACGCGCCACCTCCTCGCCGATGTAGACCGTGGGAGAGTCGACCTTGGCCGGGCCGTACAGGTCCGCACGTGGAGCGAGGACGACGCAGATCCTCGGCAGCAAGGCCAGCGTGATCAGGACCGCGATGGCCAGGCGTGCCGAGCAGCGCTTCGGCGGCATCAGGGCCATTCTATGGACTCGTTCGCGCGGAATGCGGACGCCAAGCACGGGCGGCTCGGTGCGGGCACGCTCGGTAGGACCGACGCACCCGACCGTGCCGAACCGTTGGGGCCCGAGATGCAAGTGGTTGTTTTGTCATGGGTTGGGCCGTTTTTCAACAGGCCCCAGCGCGCTCGCCAGGGAAGATGTCTTGAACGTCACGGTCCGAGTCGGCGCGGAATTCGTAGACACACTCAAAGGTTGATCAACGCAGGAGGGCGACGGGTGAGACCCCGAAGGCCTTCCCGACCGGGAGGTGAAGACCATGTCCGGACGACTCATCACTCTCACTCAGCTGGACCGCAGTCTGGATGTCCTGGCGCGACGCCCCGAACGGTTCACCAAGGCCGCCGGGAGGCTCGCCGCCGAACTCGATGCGCAGGACCTCGACCTCGAGATCTCCGATCCGCGGACTTGGCGCGGAGAAGCGGCTTCCGCGAAGGACTCCGCGCGCGCAAGCGTCGAGAATCAGCTCCGCACCGAGATCGATCGCTTCCGGATCATGGGACGCGAGGAGGAGGTCCGCCTCGCGCGTCGGATCGAGTTCGCCAGGGTCCGCCTGGACCGCGCCCTGTCCCAGGCCGGCCTCACGGGGGCCGATCTCGCCGGCGGTGTGCCGCATTTGCCCTCGGCGTTCTTCGGGGTTGTCGCGGGAGACTGCACGCTTCCGCCCAGGGTCTGCCGGCGCTGGATGGAGTGGCACTCACTGCGCTTGGAGATGGTGGAGCGCAACCTCTACCTCGTCCTGATCAACGTCGAGCGTTACACCCACACGACCGCCGGCCGCTCCGACCTGATCCAGGAGGGCGCGACGTCGCTGTTCCGAGCGGTCGACGGGTTCGACTGGCGCCGCGGGTTGCTCTTCAGGACCTACGCGGTGCATTGGCTGAACCAGGCCTTCCGCAGCTACCTCTACAACTTCGGCAGCACCGTGCGCGTGCCGGTGTACCTCCAGAAGGCGACCAAGCACATCAGCGCGGCGATCGAGCGCCTGGGCGACCCGGACGCGAGCGCCGGGGAGATCGCGGCGGTGTCGGGTCTCCCCGAGAACCTGGTCTCATCGGCTCGCGCGGCGATTCGGACGACGCGCTCGCTCGACGCGCCGATCGGGGACCCGGAAGACTCCTCGAGCTTGCGCGACGTGCTGACCCTGCGGAACGACGAGGGCCCGTACAGCACTGCGCTCGAGGACGTATCGCTCGAGGCCGGGATCGACGAGGCGCTCGGCAAGCTTTCGGAGCGAGAGCGCTACGTGGTCGGACTGCGCTTCGGGATCGGCTGCGAACGCCAGCACACCCTGGCCGAAGTCGCTCGGAAGCTCGGGGTGAGCCTCGAACGCGTGCGGCAGATCCAGGTGCGCGCGATCTCGAAGATGCGTACGCCGCGGCTGCGCAAGGTGGTCGATCCCTTCCTGAACTGAGAGGGGAGAGGCCGTTGAGGCACATGCGCAGGGCGCGCGGCTCGAGAGCCGCGCGCCCTGTTGTTGCTCCCAGCTCGATCGATACGCAGTGCCCGAGCGCGAGTGGAGTATCCTCGGAAGGGTGAGCAGGGCGGTCGGGGTCGGCGTGGGATTCCTCAGTCTCCTCGGCGTCGGCGCCTCGCAGGTCTCCGGAGTGGATGGTGCGGTCGCGAAGGGCCGCGGCGGGACCGATGGGGTCCTCGATCACCGCACGCTGCGCGGCGTGCACCTCGACCTGCTCGGGAGGCCGCCCTTCCAGGCCGACTACGCGCGCTGGTTGGGCAAGCCGGCAGGCGCGCTCGTCGACGAGGTTCTCGCCTCCCGAGAATTCTGGGAACGCTGGTACGAGGAGCAGCTGTACTACTTCCTCCTGATCAACAACTTCCGCCCCGAGACGGAGCGCGCGAACGCGATCTCGAAGGAGCTCCACGAGGGCCGACTCGACGTGCGCGAAGCCATCCACCGCATCGCGCTGACCTCGAGCTTCGACCAGCGCAATCCCGGGGCGGACACCTTCGTGACGGTGGTCATGGAGCAGCTCCTGGGCCTCGAAGTGCAGAAGACCGCTCGCGAGCTCGAGATCGGCAAGAAGATCTACGACGGAACGGAGGGCAACTTCCTCGGCACCATCGGGCGCTGCCAGGCGGACGTGGTGAGGATCGCGATGGGCAGCAAGCTCTTCCCGCCGCACTTCCTGGCTCGCGAGCACGAGCGCCTCGTGCACTCGCGGGCGGAAGCCAAGGATCTCGCGGCGTGGTCGGCCCGATTCGAGAAGGATCCGGCCGTGTTCGGCGCTCTGGTGCGGGAGTGGATCGCGAGCGACGCCTACCGCGCGCGCCTCGGGCGGAGGCTGCCGCAGTCGAACCGCCTGTTCGTCCGGTCGCTGTTCGTGGACCTCATGGACCGCGCGCCCACGCAGGCCGAGGCCGAGCCGCTGCGCGAGGCGCTCGACGGGCTGGCGGACCCGGCCCCCCTGCGTTCGATCGCGATCCGGATGATCCTCGATTCGGGACGCGCGAAGATCCCCGTGCGCAAGGACATCACCGATCCGGCGGCCTGGGTGAAGGACCTGTTCCGGCGCTGGCTCGGGCGCGAGCCGACCGAGGCGGAGCTCTCGACGTTCGTCGAGTCGCTCGCGGATCCTGCCTGCCGCCCGCAGACCGTCGTGTACGCGATCCTCACCGGCGGGGAGTACCCCTGAGACGGATCACATCGGCTCCGTGACGGCCTGCGCAACCGCCGCCTTGTCCTTGCGCATCATCGCGCGGCAGAGCGCCAGGTAGTCGAGGATCTCCGAACGCCGTCGCGCCCACCCCGCGAGGAAGCGCCAGCAAAGGATGTTTCGCGGCTCCAGGCAGCCGGCCTCGAAGAGCGAGATGAGCACCCACGTCAGAAGGTGTCGCGTCAACCCGCCGCGGCCCACGTGCACGCGCCAGCGCTTGGAGATGTCGATGTTCGTGAAGACGGTGTCGCGGAGCGCCTCGGCGAGCACGGCGGGGTGCACCTGGATCCGGCTGGTGTAGCTCTCGGGCTCGCGCTCGAGCCGCTCGATCCGCCCCTTGCGCACGTCGACCAGCCAGCGATCGGTCCTTCCGACCTGCTCGACGACGAAGAGCCAGCGGACGTCCAGGAACGGACGCAGAAGCAGGATCCGGCGGAGGAAGCGCCGGAAGAACCGCTCGAAGTCCTCGAACACGACGCGAGCGTCCTTCTCGCGGGCGTAGATCGCCCCGAGCTCTGCGCCCTTCTCGCGCAACATCCGCGACACATAGCTCTGAAGATCGCGGACCTGCTCGTCCTGCGTGAGGACGAAGCCCCGATCGTTGCTCCAGGAGCTGCCGTGGGGCATGCGCACGAGAGCCGTGCCCTCCACCGGGTGCGAAGACCAGTAGCGCTCGAGGTCCCACGGGGTCGCCAAGTGGTCGTTCTCGTGCAGCACCTCCTCGTGCAGGTGACACACGCTGCTCGCGAAAGGGATCGCGTGGCGAGGCCTCAGCACGCCGGCCGCCGCGCAGAAGGCCTTGAGGTAGCTCTGCTTGTCGACCGGGATCGCGTCGGCGGGATCCTCGAACGTGTAGGCCGAAGGGTACGACCATGCGGGCGAGTGGCTGCGCAACATGAAGTCGACCCGGGGGTAGCGACGCCGGAGCATCCGCCACGTTCGCGGCAGGGGCTTGGCATCGTTGAGGTCGACGAGCACCTGGCCATCCGCCTCGACCACGCAGATCGAGTCGTCCTGGTATTGGATCTGGAAGCTCGTGATGGAGAAGCCCGGCGCGATCTCGAAGGTCCGGCCGTGCTCGATCTCCATCACGCGCGTGAAACCCATGTCGCGCAGCTGCTGGGGGAGCGATGAGACCGGGAACTTCGCCACGAGCACCAGGCAGCCCTTGTCGAAGCGTTCGAGCGACTCGCCGTGAAGGTGGTCGAAGTGCCAATGGGTGATGTAGACGACGTCCGGGCGGAAGATCCCGGGTTCGAACACGGGTTCGGGGCAGTGCCACCAGGCGCCCCAGTACACGGAGCCCAGGATCCAGGGATCGACGATGAGGCGCTTGCCGCCGGCTTCGACGCTCAAGCAGGCGTGGCCGACGATCTGGATCTTCATGGAGCTGGGGGAGAGGATCGCGCCTGCACGGGCCGTGGTTAGAATGCGCCCAAGGATACCCTGGTGCCGAAGCGAAGGGCCCGATGATCATCCGTCCGAACCGACGTGAGTTCCTCCATGGCGCGGCTGTCGTCGCCGCGGCCTCTGCGCTTCCGGCACTCTCGCTTCCTTCCGAGCGCAAGACGCGACACCTCGTGCTCGTCGCCTTCGCGGGCGGCGTGCGCACGCGCGAGACCTTCGGCGCTCCGCAGAACGTCCCGACGCTCGCCGCGATGGCCGGGGAAGGCGTGCTCTACACGCGCGCGCGGACGAGCAACCTCGGGCATTACGGGGCGGCGCTCTCCATCTTCACCGGCATCGCCGAGCCGCGCGGCATCCGCGAGAACGCGCGGGGCCCCGACCCGACCCTGTTCGAGTACCTGCGCAAGGACCTCGCCTGGCAGGCGAACGAGGTCTGGATCACGACCTCGGGCGGCGCGCAGCAGGTCAACTACGCCTACGGCCTCCACCCCGACTACGGCGCCCGCTACGGCGCGAACACGCTCGACGGCGACGGGATCTTCAACCGCGAGTTCAAGGGGTTGATCGAGAAGTGGGGACGACCGCGCGAGCTGCCCGAGCGCGAGGAGGAGCTGCTCGCCAGGATGCGCGGCGCGCTCGCCAAGACGCGCGCCAAGGACAAGGATGCAGCCCCGGTCGACTCGGCCAACTCGGCCCGGAACGCGGCGCAGGTCGAGAAGTACATCCTCGACGAGCTCTCGCGCGGCACGGCGGACATCACCGGTCCCAACGCGGGCGACGCCAAGGCGCTCCGTCTCGCCCGCAATGTGCTGACGCTCTTCAAGCCGCGCGTCACGGCGGTCGTGCTGCAGGAGGCCGACATCGCGCACGGCTCCTACAACGGCTACGTGGAGGTCGTGCGTCGCAACGACGCCGCGCTGGGCGAGCTGTGGGAGGCGGTCCGCAAGAACCCCGACCTGGCGGGCTCGACCGCCTTCGTGGTCGTGCCCGAGTTCGGCCGCGACAAGGACCTCAACTCGCGCCGCGGGCTCGATCACGGCGACGGCTCGGAGGACCTCTCCTACGTCACCTGCCTCGCGTGGGGCCCCGACTTCAAGCGCGGCTCGGTGGTGAAGGAGGAGGTGCGGGTCGTCGACGTCGCACCGACCGTGTGCGAGATGTTCGGCGCCAAGGCGCGGCTGGCACACGGGAAGAAGCTGCCCGGGCTCTACGCCTGAGGTCGGTGCGTTGGCGGGTCCGGTCCCCCTGACCTCGCTCTCCCTCGCCGCCGCGCTGGCCTCGGGAGCGGTTGCGTTCCTCGCCTCCGTCGAGGCGGAGCCCGTGCACAGCGCACACGACGCCTCGGCCGGATGTGCTGCGTGCCACTCGGCCATCGAAGAGATGCATCCGAAGGCCCCGCTCACTTGCGTGGAGTGCCACGGAGGCAACGGCGAGGCGCGCACGAAGGCCGAGGCGCACGTCAGGACCTCGCGCCCGGAGAAGGACGAGCGCGTCGCGGACCTCGACCAGGACCTCGCCTACCGACGCTTCAGGAACCCGATGGATCTGCGGGTCGCGAAGGAGACCTGCGGCGGGTGCCACGGCGACCTCGTCGAGCACCTGAGGCTCTCGCTCCACGGGACGACCGCGGGACACCTCTCGGACGGCTTCTACGAGATGGGGATCGCGCCGAGGAAGGGCTCGACCTGGTCGGTCTTCCCCGTGTCCGCGCCGGAGGGCGACCGGGGCGAGGTCCGGTCGCTCGCGCAGGTGCCGCTCTTCCGGGAGCCCGCGGCGAGGAGCGATCTCGCCTCGCACTTCGCCGACCTGCCCCGAAAAGAGTGCATGCAGTGCCACCTCTGGTCGGAGGGGCGCGCGGTTCGCGGCCGCGTGGGCTTCGACGGCGACTACCGCGGAGAGGGCTGCGCCGCCTGCCACGTTCCCTACGCGCTCGACGGGCTCTCCTCGAGCGCGGACCCGACCGTGCCCAAGGCCGAGCCCGGCCACCCCGAGCACCACGCGATGACGCGCGCGCCGTCCACGCAGACCTGCACGAGCTGCCACTACGGCGACGCGACGATCGGCCTGAACTTCCGCGGCCTCTCGCAGCTCCCGCCGGGCGCTCCGGGAGGACCGGAGATCCCGGGCACGACGGGCAGGCTGATGAACCGCCAGTTCTACCTCTCCGATCCGGCGATCGATCCGCCCGACGTGCACTTCGAGCGCGGCATGCACTGCATCGACTGCCACACGCAGAGCGACGTGATGGGGGACGGGAGCCTGCACGGACAGATGGAGCACGCGGTCGAGATCTCGTGCAGCGACTGCCACGGGACGTTCACCGCCGAGTCGCGGTTGCGCACGCAGCGCGGCTCGCCGATCGAGAACCTGAGGCGCGAGGGCGGCAGGATCCTCTTGCGCAGCAAGGTGACCGGCGCGGATCACGTGGTCCCGCAGGTCGTGCACGTGCTCGACCCCGCGCGCCCCGAATACAACGCGAAGGCCGCCCAGGCGATGACCCACGTGCACGAGAACGTCGAGTGCTACACCTGTCACGCGGGGTGGAACGCCAACTTCCTGGGCTTCCACTTCGACCGCAACGAGTCGCTCAGCCAGCTCGACCTCCTCTCGGGCAAGCGCACGCCGGGGCGCGTGACGACGCAGGAGAAGGTCTTCGCGACCTGGAAGAGCTTCTACGCGGGTCTCGACGAGCGCGGCGAGGTCGCGCCCTACCTGACCGGCTTCTCGACCATGGGGAGCGTGACGGACGCGAAGGGCGCGCGTCTCCTCGACCAGGTGATGCCCGTGACCGCGGCGGGACTGTCGGGCATGACCATGGTGCACCACCAGATGCACACGACCAGACCGACGGCGCGCTCGTGCGTCGAGTGCCACCGCACCTCGCAGACCTGGGGCCTGGGCTCGGTCAACTTCCGTCTCGCGCGCCAGCTCGCCTTCGTCGCCGACCGCCGCGGGCTCGAGGTCGTGGCCCTGAACCGTGCGCAGCTCGAGACCTCGGTCCCGCTCGCCAAGGCCGTGATCCCCGACATCGTCGCGCTCGAGATCCTCTCCGAGCCCCACCAGGGCTTCGCGCAATACGTCTTCGCCGCCGAGGGCGCCCGCGGGATCCACGTGGTCGACGTGCGTGATCCGACCGCGCCGAGGAAGGTGGCGTTCGTCGAATCGATCGACCCGCAGGGCCTGAGGCTCGCCGGCGAGCACCTCTACGTGGCCGACGGCGCGGGGGGTCTGCGCGTCTACGACGTGTCGACGCCCGAGAAGATCCACCTCGTCGCGAAGGTGCCGATGTTCGACGCGAAGTCGGTCTTCGTGCAGTGGCCTTGGGCTTATGTAGCCGACGGTCCGGGTGGACTCGCGATCGTCGACGTGCGCGCGCCGATCGCGCCCAGGCTGGTCTCCAGCTCGATGCAGCCTGACGAGGACGGAGCGCCGGGGAACGCGATCGAGGTCTCGACGCTTTTCCAGTACAGCCGCCCGCGTTCCAGGAAGGCCGGCGCGGAGGCCGGTGAGGATCCTGCGATCGTCCGCACCGGGAGCGCGGGCGGCTCGGCCGCGGCCGAAGCCCCGATGGATCTGCGTGCTCCGGCGCACAACCTGTGCGCCGTGCTGGACGAGGAGCGCGGCCTCCTGCTCGTCGACGTGACCGAGCCATCGTCCCCGCGGCAACTCTTCCCCAACCCGCCCCGCAGGGCGCCGCAGGGCCGGACGGAGCCCGCGCGCGAGGCCGAGCCGGGCCGCTTCGTCGGTCTCTCGCTCGCGAGCCACGTCGATCTCGCACAGCCGCAGGGCGGACAGCGGACGGCCGAGCGCGACTACGCCTACGTTCTCTACGAGAAGCCCGAGGGCAACAACCGCGCCTCGTTCCTGATCCTGTTCGACGTCAGCGACCCGACGCGCCCGCGCAGAACGGGCGTCGGACGCGTCGGGCAGTCGGTCGAGATGCTCTCGCTCGCCTCGTTCTACAACCCGCCGTTCCTGCAGACGCTGCTGCTGTCGCCGGGAGGCGACGGGGTGTTCATCACCGACGCGACCGTATCGGCCCAGCCGGTGCAGCGCGGCGCGATCTCGGGGATCGTGGGCACGTACGTGATCGCGGTCGAGAGCTTCCCGCTCGACAAGATGCTCGACGAGGCCGGGCGCCCGCTGAAGGACGTCAGCCACGCCGGCTCGCGGTGGATGGTCCTGCCCGAGATCGAGCGCATCCTCAGCGTGAAGCCGGAGGCGCTCGGAACGCAGGCGAGCCTGGTCGCGACGGCGGACGACCCGGCGACGACCGCGCGTCTGTCCTTCGCGCGCCAGGACGCCGATGGCTCGGGCTTCCTCACGGACGAGGAGATGAAGGGGTGCGCTGGCGCCGACGCGGACACGGACGGGCGCGTGAGCCTGGCCGAATTCGCGGCGTTCGCGGGAATCCTGGGCGCGCCGAAGGGGACGGCCCCGGCCGCAATCCACGAGCCGCCGGGCAGGGTCGACCGGGTCGATCCTGACGGAGACCTCGCGCGCCTGCTCGACGGGACGGATCCGTACCCGTTCGACCGGAACGAGGACGGTGCCCTCGATCACGCGGAGATGCAGCGCGTGTTCTTCGCCGCGCTCGACCTTGACGGGGACGGCAAGCTGTCGTTCGCCGAGCTGTCGCGGTGCCCCGGGATGCGCCGGCTGCGGTACGGGGACCGTCGCGCGAGGGAGCTCTTCGCCGCGGTCGACGCGAACAAGAGCGGCGCGATCGAACCGCCGGAGCTCAAGCTCGGCGAGGAGGAGTGGGCCGCCCTCGACGCCGACCACAACGGCTCGGTGCGCCTGGCGACGAGGCGCGGGTCGGCTGCGTACCGGCGCGCGATCGACGCGGCGAAGTCGCGGCCGGAGTGGCCGTCGCGGCGGCGCTACTACGCGATGCTGCCTCCCATGCTGACGCCCGAGCGGATGTACGCGACGTTCGACAAGGACGGGGACGGCGTCCTGTCGAGGACGGAGCTCAAGAAGCGCGCCGACCTGCTCGCCGACATGGATGACGACGGCGACGGATCGATCGGGCCGAAGGAGCTGCAGGCCCGACTCAAGGTCATCGGCGCGCTCGGCGTCGAGGCGACGCCGGATGCGTTCGTGCCGCGCTGGGATCTCGACGGGGACGGAAAGGTGGAGGAGGGGGAGCTCCCGATCGCTCCGTGGCTGAGGGGGAGGATCCTCGGGCGCGGGAAATGAGGACGCCGAGCGACGCGCGAAGCGCCGCCCTCAGGAGAGCTTCCCGTGCGCGACGACGCGCGTCTCGCGCGCGGGCAGCGCCCACGAGCCCTGGATCTCCGATTCGAGCCTGACCTCACCGTGCACGAGCCGCGCGGCGAAGCGCGCGTCACGGAACTCGCCTCGCCGATGGCCGTGGCCGTCGCCGGCGTCCTCGTAGAGCCGCCCGCGCGCCGTCCCGCGCCGGTCGAGGAAGACGTGCAGGGTCAGGATCGGCCCGAACCCTCCGCGTGTGCTCTCGCGCGCTTCGATGGTCGGCACGATCGAGCCGGCGCGGACCAGGAGGGGCAGCGTCCCGAGCGGCGCGGGCAGGGCGACCTTGCGCGCGTCGAGCCGGCGCTCGCCGTCGGGAAAGACGTACCAGCCGCCGCCCTCGTGCTTCGGCAGGATCGCCGTGCGGCGGGTGGCTCCCTGCCTCACGACCGGAGCAACGAGAAGATCCCCGCCGAGGAGGAAGGCATCCTCGACCGCGCGCAGCTCGGGATCGGCTGGATCGGCGAAGAAGACCGGCCGCGCGACGGGCAACCCGCTCTCGTGCGCCTCGCGAAACGCCGTGTAGAGGTAGGGCAGCAGCCGCATGCGGCGCTCGATCGCCGCGCGCACGTGGACCTCGATCGCCGGACCGAAGGACCACGGCTCCTTGCGGCAGGCTTCCTTCTCGGAGTGCCCGCGGAAGAACGGCAGGAGCGAAGCGAGCTCGAACCACCGCGCGAAGAGCTCCGGCGCGGGGTCGCCGTGGAATCCGCCGACGTCCGGCCCGCTGAACGGCTGCCCGGAGAGTCCCAGGTTCAGCACCATCGGGATCGACCAGCGCAGGTCCTCCCAGCGGCTTTGATTGTCGCCGGTCCACGTCGCGGCGAAGCGCGCGCCGCCGAGGTGGTTCGACCGCGTCAGCACGAACGGCCGCAGCTCCGGACGAGCGCGCTCCATTCCCTCGCGCGTCGCCTGCGCCATGAGACGTCCGTAGAGATTGTGGAAGCGCGCGTGCGTTCCCCCGCCGAGGCCCTGATGGCGGGCCGCGTCCGGGAGCGTGCGCGCGGGGGTCTTGAAGATCGACGGCTCGTTCATGTCGTTCCACAGGCCGTCGATCCCGGTCGCGTCGAGGAAGGCGCGCACGCGCTCGGCCCACCAGGCATGCGTCTCGCCCCGCGTGAAGTCGGGGAAGTGGCATGCGCCGGGCCACACCCGGCCCTTGGCCGGCTTGCCGCGCGCGTCGCGGACGAAGTGATCGCCCTCGAGGCCGCTGCTGCAGACGCCGTCGCCGCGGTCCGCGGCGATCCCGGGGTCGAGGATCGCGACGGTGTGGAACCCCTGCAAGCGCAGATCTTCCGTGAGCGCCTCGAGGTCGGCGAAACGCCTTGGGTCGACGCTGAAGATGCGGAAGCGCTCCATGTAGTCGATGTCGAGCCAGAGCCCGTCGCAGGGGATCTTGCGCGTGCGGAACTCCTTTGCGAGCGCGCGCACCTCGGCCTCGTCCCCGTAGGACCAGCGGCTCTGGTGGTAGCCGAGCGCCCACAAGGGCGGCATCTCGATCGTGCCGACGAGCGCTGCGAGCGCCCGGATCACCTCGGCCGGGCTCTCCGCCTCGATGCGGTAGAGCGCGAAGGGCTCCTCCTCGAACTGCATCTCGACTCCGTCGGACGCGCACTGGATCGCGCCGCGGCGGAAGGAATCCGCCAGGAGCCCGACCGCGCGTCCGTCCGCGAGCAGGGCGAGCACACACGGGTGCGACTGGTACAAGGACGGCGTCTCCTCGCCGTAGCACCAGGCGTCCGTGTTCCAGAGCGTCGTCGCGCGGCCGTTGCGCAGGAGCGGTCCGGCCACCTCGCCCGTGCCGTAGAACGACGTACCCGGAGGGAACGGCACCTGCACGCGCACGACGGCGCCGTCGTGCTCCCAGCGCCTGCGCTCCTCGTCGCTCGCCAGGCCCGCCGCCACGCGTTCCGGCGCGTGCGCGAGCACGAGCGACGGCTCGGCCGGCGTGTCGCCATCCTCGGTCGTCGGTACGAGAGCCGTGATCGTCGCGCCGTGCTCCACGCTCGCCGTGGTCCGCACGCGGAAGATCCGCACCTCGCGGATCCCGTCGCCGTCGAACGGTGCGGCGGCCAGCGGGCCGACCTGCGCCTGGGCGTGGTCGCGAGGGCCTTCCGTCTCCTTCGTCATGGACGCACGAGTCGCAGGTGGACGGTCGTCTCGACGAACTCGTCGGGCTCGCCGGGGCCGAAGGCTACCGTCAGCGATCCCGATCCACTCATCTCGGCGGAGCCGCCCGTCACGCTGCGGATCGCGCAAGCTCGATCGGAGTGGAGCGGGAGCACGGCGCGAGTCCCGGCCGGTCCGTGCAGCGACCACGCAACCTCGTCCTCCCCGAGGACCCGGACCCAGCTGATGCGCGGGTTCCGGCTGCACGCGCCGCGCTCGGGCAGCGACGTCGGAAGGATCACCGTTGGCCCCTCGCGGGCGTCGATCGCGACCTCCAGCCGGTCGGCGAGCTCGAAAGCGGAGGATCCGGCGATCGGCCGGCCGTTCGCGGTGGTGCGCAGCACACGCGAGAGCGGCGGCATCGCCTGGGAGATCGAGATCGACAACGGTGGGCCCGCGAGCTTCTCCATGAGGTAGATGGAACGACTTCCTTCGCCGCTCTGCTCGCGTCGGATCTGCAGGTCGACCAGGCTGGCTCCGACGCGAAGGTGTCCGAGCCGCGCGTGGAAGGGTGCGGGAGGCAGGCTCGCGGCGATCTGGAGCCGACCCGCGATCGCGTCGGGAGCGAGACCGAGCCAGCCGTGGACGCTGGCCTCGACGATCGTCGAGGAGGAGAAGATCTGGTGCGGCACGCCTCGCGCGGGGACGATCGCGAGGTCGCCAGCCAGGTGCTCCTCGACGAATCCCCGTCCGCCGAATCCCCACAGCGCCAGCTGCGAGCCGAGCAGCTGGTTTCCTGCCGTCGCCAGACCCAGGGCAAATTGCGCCAGGATCGCGAAGCTCGTCAAGTAGGGGAACACCGCGCCGGTGTTGTAGCTCTGTGGGTCGTAGACAGCCGAGTCCGCGGCGAACATGCGCAGCCCCCAGTCGCTCGCCAGCTCGGGACGGTTGAGCTGCTCGGCCGTGGCGCGCGCGCGATCCCGGTCGGGATCGTTCAGAAGGGCGTAGGCGAGATAGGCGGAGAGGTCGTCGGCGCGCTCGCCCTCCGAGAGCACGGCGAAGGCGTATCGACCCTTCTCCTCGATCCACAGCCCGGCGAGACCGCTCCAGGCCTTCTTCGACAGCTCGGCGCAGCGTCGACGGAAAGCCTCCTCCCCGAGCGCGGCTCCAAGCCGCTCGCCGCCGCGAAGCGCAGCCAGCCAGGCGCCTTGCAGGAAGATGTCGCACTCGATCCGATCGACGAGCGGGCCCGCCTCCACCGCGGCGAGCCCCGCCTTCCGGTTCGACATCAGGCCCTGCCCGTTGCAGCAGCTCGCGCACCATTCGACGGCGCGCACGACGTGCGGGAAGAGCTCGCGTGCGAGATCGAGGTCGCCGCTCCAGCGCACGCAGTGGTCCAGCGCGGCCACGAAGTCGGCGGCGTTGACGCCCTTGTAGTAGGCGTAGGGGTAGTCCTCGAGCCAGCTGCAGAGCCTCGCCGACAGCGTCAGCTCGTGCATGAGCTTGCCGTCCGGGCGCTGGTGCGAGGCGGCGAAGCGCAGCACCTCGCGCGCGCCTTCGAAGTCGCCGCACGCGCACATCGAGCGCGAAGCGACCATCGCGTCGCCGTCGAAGAACCACGCGAAGCCGGGGCGCTCGCCGCCGCGGCTCGGGCCCAGGCCGGCGACGAGGCCGCGGCCGAGTCCGTCGACGCGCACCCAGGCGCGCTCGATCGCGATCTTCGACCACAGGAAGGCCTGGTCGTGGCGCTCGTCGGAGCTCGAGAGCCGGGTCGTGCGCTCGAGGAAGCCGCGCCAGTGGCTCTCCTGCGCCCACTCGCGCGCCGGCCAGTGCGCGACGAGGTCCCTCCACAGCGCGCGAGCCGCGGCGACGACCTTCTCGGCGCGTCCCAGACCCGTCGCGGCCTGGCGCAGGCCGAGCCGCGCTTCCTCGCCGAGGGGCCCGGGGTCGAGCTCGGCGCCCGCGATCGCGAAGATCACCGGCCCGCGAAGCTCGCGCCGCGCCGGCAGAGGGATGCGGAAGCGGATCGGATCGCCGGGGAGCGCGTGGTCGGCGCCGCCGGAGACGAGCTTCGCCTCCGGCCCGCCCAGGAGCACCGCGAAGCGCCCGAGCTCCTCGGTCAGCACGAACGTCCCCGTCTCACGGTCCGGCGCGCCGATCTGTCCGCCCATTCCCGCCGGCCACATCGGGCGGAAGTCGCACACGAACGAGAGCTCGATCTCCAGGTCGACGTCGCCCTGTCGCTCGAAGAGGATCGCGAGCGCGCGCTCCTCGCGGCTCGCGAACATGCGCTGCTCCACGGAGAAGCCCCGGCCGCTCAGCGTGAACGCGAGCTCGTACGGCGTGACCCGGACGCGCCGGTCCGCGAGCTCGACCGCCCGTCCGGCGGCGTCGCGGACCTCGACTTTCAGATCGTGGCAGACCTTGATCGGCCACATCCAGCACTCGAACACGCCCGACTCGTGGCCGAGCAGGGCGATCCGCTCGCCGATGACCTCGCAATAGCGGAACTCCTCCGCCGGGCCGGCGAGCTTGGGCAGCTCGCGCTCTCGTGAGGAAGGCGACGCCATCGCCTGGACACGTTAGCCGTCGAAGGGCGAAAGGGAAGAGAGCTAGGATGCTCGCTCCATGTGGATCCTCCCGTCCCTCCTGCTCGCCTCCGCCGCTGTCGCGCAGGATCGCGAGCTCGTCGTCATGGCCGAGGAGGACTTCCTCGAGAGCTGGCCCGTGCTGGTCGAGATGTCGCACGGGTTCGAGCGCGAGCATCCCGGCGTGCACGTGAGGCTCCTTCCGCTCGGCGGCGCGGTCAGCTCGCAGCACAAGGGCAAGTTCATGCTGGCGGGCGACGTGCCGCTCGACGTTCTCCGGATCGACGTCACCGAGATCGCGGCGTTCCAGAGCGAGCGTGCTCTGGTCGACCTCGAGCCGTACTTCGAGGCGGATCCGAGCTGGAACGCGTTGCAGTACTTCCCGCAGGTGCTGGACGCATCGCGCGACGACCGAGGGCACCTGTTCGGGCTGCCGTCGACCTTCACACCGTACGTGATGTACGTCAACCTCGACCTGCTGCACGAAGCGGGCTCCATTCCCGCGAACTGGACCTGGGAGGACTTCCTCGAGCTCGCGCGCAAGGCGACCAAGGACCTCGACGGGGACGGGAAGCCGGATCGGTACGGCATCTCGCTCACGCAGTGGCTTCAGGCCGTCGTGCCCTGGGTCTGGCAGAACGGCGGCGACCTGCTCGACGGGAAGAACGAGCGCTCGCGTATGGCCGAGCCGGAGTTCGTCGGCGCGATGCGCTTCCTGCGCGGGCTCTTGCACGAGCAGAAGGTCGCGTCCTTCGACGCGAGCTTCGCCAACCAGATGAGCCAGGGCCTGTTCCAGGCGGGGAAGGCGCTCTTCTACGGACCGGTCGGCTACTGGGAGACCTTCCGCTTCAAGCACATCAAGGACTTCCGCTGGGACGTCGTGCCGCTGCCTCGCAACAAGACCGCCGCGACGGCCGTCGCGATGACGGTTTACGTCGTCCCGCGGACGTCGCGCCATCCGGATCTCGCCTACGAGTTCGTGCGCATGCTCGCCGGCCCGAGCTACCAGCGCACGCTCGCCGAGATCGGCAACGGCGTGCCCGGCCTGGTCGAAGCGGCGCGCTCGCCGAGCTTCCTGAAGCCCGACGTCGCGCCCGAGAGCGAGCAGGTCTTCCTCGACGTCATGCCGACGGCGCGGTTCATGCCGCCGCTCGCGAACTGGCAGAAGATCGAGTCGCTCTGCCAGGCGGAGCTCGAAGGCATCCTCCTCGTCGACGATTTCGACGTGGAGGCCGCCTGCGCCCGCATGGCCAGGAAGACCGACGACTACCTGGCGCGCGAGCGCGAGCGCCTCTCGCGTCCGCGGCTTCCTCGCGGCGTGATGGAGGGGGCGCTCTCGATCTCGCTGCTCGCCCTCGTCGGCGGGTTCCTGCTCAGCCGCGGCAAGCCGCCGGCGCGCTTGAACGCGCGCGAGGAGCGCCACGGCTACGGGATGATCGCGCTGTGGGCCGCCGGGTTCCTCCTGTTCCTGCTCGGGCCGGCCGTCGTCGCGATCGTGATGTCGCTCGCCGAGTGGTCGCCGCTGCGGCCCCTCGGCGAGATGCGCTGGGCCGGACTCGACAACATTGCGCGCCTCGCGACCGACGGCACGTTCCACACCTCGCTCGGCGCGACCGCGCTCTACGCCGCGCTCTCGGTCCCGCTCGGCCTCGTCCTCGCGCTCGGGCTCGCCGTGCTCGTGCGCGCGGACACTCGGGGGGCCGCGGTCGTGCGCACGGCGTGCTATCTGCCCGCGATCGTCGCGCCCGTCATCGTCGGTGCCGTATGGCGCTTCGTGCTCGACCCCGAACGCGGGCTCTTGAACGGGCTGCTGTCCAGGCTCGGGATCGAAGGTCCGGCCTGGCTGCGCGACCCGCACTGGGTCGTGCCTGCCTTCGTGCTGATGAGCCTGTGGAGCGTCGGCGCACAGATGCTCGTGTTCCTCGCGGCCTTGAAGGCGCTCGATCCGGTGCTCGACGAGGCCGCGCGCATGGACGGCGCCGGACGGTGGCGGCGCTTCTGGCACGTCACGCTGCCGCAGCTCTCCCCGGTCGTGCTCTTCAACCTCGTCACGGGCACGATCGCCGCCTTCCAGGTCTTCGCGCAGCCCTACGTGATGACCGAGGGAGGGCCCGGCGACGCGTCGCGCTTCCTCGTGCTCTACCTCTACGAGACTGCCTTCCGCCACCTGGACATGGGCTACGCGTCGGCGATCGCGTGGGCGCTCTTCGTGCTCCTCGCGGCCGTGTGCCTGGTGTTCCTCCGGACCTCGCGACGGTGGGTGCACTACGCGGCGAGGAGCGACGGATGAGCACCCGCGCCTGGAACCGCGTGCTCCTCGTGATCGCCGGATTGCTCTTCGCGGCGCCCCTGATCTTCCTGCTCGAGGTGTCGCTGCAGGCCGAGGGCCATGGCCTCGGCGGCAGGTCTGCCGATCTCCTGACCTCGGCTCACTTCGAGAACTACGCCGAGGCGCTGCGCCGCATGGGCGACTTCCCGCGCCTGCTCGCGAATACCGTGCTGATCACGGGGTTGTCGATCGTGGGCCAGTGCTTGACTTGCTCGTTCGCCGGCTACGCCTTCGCGCGCCTGTCCTTCCGCGGCCGCGACGCGCTGTTCCTGCTCGTGCTCGCAACGATGATGCTGCCCGACCAGGTGACGACGATCCCGCGCTTCCTCCTCTTCCGCAGCCTGGGTCTGGTCGACACCTATTGGCCCCTGATCCTTCCCACGGTGCTCGGCGGCGCGCCGTTCTTCATCTTCCTCTTCCGTCAGTACTTCCTGTCGCTGCCGCCCGAGCTCGACGAGGCCGCGCGCATGGACGGGTGTTCCCCGTGGTCGGCCTACTGGCGCGTCTTCCTGCCGCTCGCGCGCCCGATGCTCGCGACCGTGGCGATCTTCACGTTCCTCGCCACCTGGAACGACTTCTGGGCGCCCCTGATCTACGTGGTCTCGCCCGAGAAGCGCACGCTGACGCTCGCCCTCGCCGGTTTCAACCGGACGTACAACACCGCCGTCGAGTACATGATGGCCGCCTCGGCCGTGGTGCTGTTCCCGTGCGTTCTCGTCTACTTCCTCGCGCAGAGGTTGTTCCTGCGCGGCATCCAGGTCGCGGCGTCGAAGCATTGAGCCGCAGACGATGGCCCGCCTCGCCCTCAGGAACGTCTGCAAGCGCTTCGGCGAGACCGCCGCGCTCGACGACGTCTCCCTCGAGGTCGGGGACGGCGAGTTCCTCGTGCTGGTCGGCCCGAGCGGCTGCGGCAAGTCGACGCTCCTGCGCATCGTGGCCGGGCTCGTGGCGCCCACGGCGGGCGACATCCTGCTCGACGGCGAGCGCGTGAACGACCTGGAGCCGCGCGAGCGCGACGCGGCGATGGTGTTCCAGAACTACGCGCTCTACCCGCACATGAGCGTGCGCAGGAATCTGGCGTTCCCGTTGAAGATGGCCGGGATCGAGCGCGCGACGATTGCGCGGCGCGTGGACCAGACGGCGGCGGTCCTCGGGCTCGAGCCGTTGCTCGACCGCAAGCCCGGCACGCTCTCAGGAGGACAGATGCAGCGCGTCGCGCTCGGGCGCGCGATCGTGCGCAATCCGCGGCTCTTCCTGTTCGACGAGCCCCTCTCGAACCTCGACGCCAAGCTGCGCGCGGAGATGCGCGCCGAGATCGCGCGGTTGCACCGGAAGTTCGGGATCACGACGGTCTACGTGACGCACGACCAGGCCGAGGCGATGACGATGGGCACGCGGATCTGCGTGCTCGACGGGGGACGCGTCCAGCAGGTCGGCCCGCCGCTCGAAGTGTTCGAGAGCCCGGCGACGAGCTTCGTCGCCTCGTTCATCGGGAGCCCGGCGATGAATCTGCTCCGCGGACGAGGCGAGGGTGGGCGCTTCCGTGCCGGTCCGCTCGAAGTGCCTTGCCCCGACTCGTGCCGCGGTGAGGTCCTTCTCGGCATCCGCCCGCATCAGGTCGAGGTCGGAACGGGCGTCGAGCTCCCGGTGACCTACGTCGAGCAGCTCGGCAGCCATACGCACATCCATCTCGACCTCGGCGGCGAGAAGCTGCTCGTCACGCGCGAAGGCAGCGTCGACGCGCGACCCGGGGGCTCGCTCGCGGTTCGCCTCCCTGCGGATCGGCTGCACTGGTTCGACGCGTCGAGCGGCCGGCGGATCGTGGATTAGGAATTTCCATGGAAACGGCGCGCATCGCGATCATCGGCGGGGGCATCGCGGGGCTCGCGACGGCCTGGTTCCTCGCGCGGCGCGGGGAGAAGGGCGTCGTTCTCCTCGAGCGCGAGCGCGAGCTCGGACGCCACTCCACCGGGCTGAACGCGGCGATCCTGCGCACGCCCGGCCGGGATCCGGTGATCGAGGCGATGGCCCGGCGCGGCGCGGAGTTCCTCCGTGCTCCGCCGGCCGGATTTTCCGAGGTGCCGCTCCTCGATCCCTGCGGCGTCCTGATGGCCACCGCTCCCGCGGGAAGTGCGATGCTTCCGTGGGAGCGCAGGCTCGCGGAGCGCGACGACGTCGAGGGGCTGCCGGCTTCGCGCGCGTTCAGCGTCGCGCCTCACTTCCGCGCCGAGGGACTGAGGCTGTGGTGGCTCCCGCGCGAGGGCCGGATCGACAACGCTGCGCTGGTCGAAGGGTTTGCGCGCGGGGCCCGGCGAGCTGGCGTGAGGATCGAGACGGAGGCATCCGTTCGCGAGCTGCTGGTCGCTGCGGAAGGTGCTGCCGCCGGCGTCCGCCTAGAGAACGGCCGCGAGATCCGCGCCGAGCGGACGCTCATCGGCGCGGGCGGCTGGGCCGAGCGCCTCGGGCGCGCCGCCGGCTCGCGTGTCCGTCTGCAACCGACGCGCCGCCACCTGCTCGTCACGGAGCCCGATACGCGCGTCGATCCGCGCTGGCCGGTCGTGTGGGTCGAGACCGATCCGTTCTACGCGCGGCCCGAGAGCGGCGGCCTGCTGCTGTGCGGGTGCGACGAGGTCGACGTCGATCCGGACCGGCTCGCCGTCGTGCCCGAAGTGCGAGAGCTCGTGCTCGCGAAGGCCGCGCGGTTCCTTCCGCGCTTCCAGGACGCGCGCGTCGCGCACTTCTGGAACGGCGTGCGCACGCTGACGCGCGACGGCCGGTTCGTGATCGGCCCTGACCCCGACGTGCCGGGCCTCCACTGGGCGGCGGGACTGGGAGGCCACGGCATGGGCTGCGCTGCCGCGGTGGGGGAACTGGCGGCCGATCTGCTGATCGATGGCAAGAGCGCGAGGCCCGCCGCCGAGGCCTTCGACCCGGCGCGCTTCGCCCTGGATGGCTAGATGGATCCGTGATTGCGCGCTCGCGGAGCGGTGATCACCGGAGGACGTTGTTCGAATCTCGATGCCAGGCTGCGCGCCGAGAGGAGTTTGAAACCGCGTGCTTCATGGCCAACAACGCCGATGTGCCCCTAGTGATAATCAAAGAAATTCCCAGTATCGCCACCTGCCCACATCACGGGCGTCATCACCGGTAGAGGAGGACCAGCACCCTGCTCGACGCGCCCGCCACACTTCACCCGGATACGAATGACGTAGTCGACCCTTGGATCCGCGTGAAACAAGTTCGAAGGGAGACCCATCTGCTCTGGAACGTAGATGCGTCGCCTGACACCCTCGATCCAGTGGCTGTCACTGATCCAGTAGCCGGGATAAGAACGCGAATTCGGAGAGCTGAGAGGTACAGGGGGATCTTCCTCGAGGACTCCTCCCAACTCCGCGATGAACTCCCCCGGACTTCCTAGGATTTCGACATTGCAGTGCACCCAAGCCTTCGCGACGCCTTCTCTCTGGGTGTCGCTACCCATCGAATCCAAGGCGAGTCCAAACCAGTACTCGGACTTTGGAAGTCCAGTTGACCGGAACACATAGTCTCCGGCTCGATCAATCCGAATGTCAGGGAACAGGACCCAGTATTTTGGATACGTGTCATCTTGCGTCCTCTCCCATACACGCGCATCACCCCTGTAACGAGAAAAGTCCAGACGTTCCACGATGCATATGCATCCAAGTACCGGTCCGAGCGCGATCCACTGAAGTAGCCATGGCAACCGAACGAGATCCGTCCTCGTGGCGGCAGGATTGGACGCGGCAATCATCTCTTCAACCTCCTCATTCCCAAGTTGGCTCGCGTCTTAGGGCGAACCGCTTCATCGTTCTTGTGCGTCACGGATGCTACGGGGCCTCTGTGATGCGACCGGTCGTTGCCCCCGAGCGTGTGCCGGTGATGACGAGGAACGCGTCCTTGTCGAGGATCGCCAGGTCGCCGGTCACGAACCAGCCGTCGCGGAAGGCCGCGGCGGTCCGCTCCTCGTCACCGAAGTAGCCGAGCATGCGTCCTGGCCCGCGCGCGAGGAGCAGGCCCTCGTGCTCGGGCGGCAAGGTCGCGAAGCTCTCGGGGTTGACGACGCGAACCGCGACCCCCGGGATCGCGCGGCCGACCGTCCCGCGCTTGCTCGCGTTTTGCCGCGCGTCGCGGCTCTCGATCCCGGGCACGTTGACCGAGACGACGGCCGAGAGCTCGGTGCAGCCGTAGCCCTCGCACAGCTCGACGCCGAAACGGGCGGCCCAAGCCTGCGCCAGCGTCGTGTCGAGCGGCTCGCCCCCACACATGAACAGGCTCACGCTCGAGAGATCCGCGGGCGCGCAGACCTCGAGCCAGACGCGGTAGAACGACGGCGTCGCGATCACCACGGTCGGCTTCTCCTCGGCGCAAAGCTTCCCCAGCGCGCGCGGGTCGATTCCGTTCTCGCAGTACGCCACCCGGCCTCCCGAGAGCAGCGGGATCCACAGCGTTGCGACCGAGCCGAGCACGCTCGAGAACGGCAGCACGCCGAGAACGGTCTCCCCGGGCCCGAAGCCGAACATCTGCGCGAGCGACTGGGCGTTCGAGGCGAGGTTCGCGTGCGAGAGGAGGACGGGTTGAAGTTTGCCCGATTCCCCGCGAGCGAAGAAGGCGGCGGCAGGCTCGCGCGCGTCGCGCACGGGATCGAGGAGGCGCGCGAGAAGGGGTCCGGGGCAGAAGGAGAGCAGCCAGGCCAGAACCCGGTCTGCGAGCGCCGCTTCTGCGCGCAGCGTCTCGAGTCGGTCAATGACCTCATCGGCGCCCGCCGTCTCGTCCTCCGCGATGTCCATGGCGACGGTTGCGCGTCCGGCCAGCGCAGCAGCCACGTGCGCGAGCGCCGCGTCGATCCCGTGGGACAGACGGATGCCGATCCGTGCGGTGCCCGAGGCTCTGCGTCGCAACACGGCACGCAGCACGAGCGCCTCGCGGAGAAATGCGCGGAACGTCAGCCGCCTTCCCGACGAATCGACGGCCGCCTCCCGCCCGGCGTGCCAGCGAGCGCTGCGGAGGAAGCGGTAGGCGAGCGAGCGCATGCGCGGCATCCGCGCCTCGCGCGATCGCGCGACGAGCTCGGCGACGGAGTCGCGCACCTGCCAGCGCTCGCTCTCGCTCGGCATCGGCGCGCCGAGCGAGATCTCGACCGGATAGGGAATGCGCTGCGGCAGCTTCCAGAAGAAACGGCCGCCCGAGAAGCTGAAGATGCTGCCCCAGAGCCTGTCGAGCGCGACGGGCACGATCGGCACGCGCGCGTCGCGCGCGATCACCTCGAGGCCCCTCGCGAAGGGCAGGAGCGCCCCGCTGCGGGAGATCCCGCCCTCGGCGAAGATGCACACGAGATCGCCCGCAGCGGCCGCTGCGGCGGCGCGCGCGAGCGATTCGGCCTTCTGCTCGGGCGTGTCCTCGGCGGCCACGGGCATCGCGCCCATCCACCTGGAGAAGGCGCCGACGACCGGCACCGAGAAGTACGAGCGGTGCATGAGGAACCGCACCTCTCGGGGCGACAACGCCGCGCCGACGAGCAGCGCGTCGACGTGGCTGAGGTGGTTCGCGACGAGCAGCGCTCCGCCAGCGGGCACGTTCTCGAGGCCTGCGACGCGGAGGCGGTAGATCGTTCGCAGGATGGCGAGCGCGAATCCGCGCACGACCCGGCGCAGGAGCTTCATCGCGAGGGAGCTCAAGGCGGCCGCCGCGTGTTCTGCGCGCTCTCCAGGATTGGGCTCATCGAGAAGGACGTCCTGCGGGGACGAGGGCTCCTACCGGCTGAGACCGATCGCAGCCCTGCGCGAGGACGAGCTCGGACTTCCGATCCGCTGTCGCGCGTCTTCGACCGCCGGATTCCAGCCACGAACGTGCCACCGCACCACGCGCCCGTAGAAGGCCACGTTCAGGGCCACCATGTACGGCAGGCAGGCCCAGGCGCGCGGGCGCAACAGGTGTCGCCAGACGCGGCGCGCGATCCGCCAGGGCCGGTAGAACTCCCGCGTGATCCAGGCGTGCCCCGCCTGGAGGGCCTCCGCCGACATGCCCGAGGGCTCGAACACCACGTGGTCGAAATCGTAGTGCTCCCAGTTGCGGTCGAGCACCCGGTCCTTCATCGCCGCGAACTGCGGTGTGCCCGGCAGGGGAGTGAAGATCGACACCAGGATCGCGTCCACCTCCAGATCGTCCAGCAGCCGCAACGTCCGCTCGAAGACTTGCGGCCGATCATCGGGGAAGCCCAGCATGATTCCGGCCTCGATCCCGATCCCGTGCCGATGCAGGCAACGAATCGCCTCGCGGTACTTCTCGACCCGGTTGCAGTTCTTCTTCACCTTGCGGAGGTTCACGTTGCTGAAGGTCTCCATCCCCACGAAGACACCGATGCAACCGGCATCCGCAGCCAGTCGCACGAACTCAGGATCATCCGCCATGTTCAAGGTGGCTTGCGTTATCCATCGCTTCCCGAGCGGGAGCAGCGCCCGGAGAAGCTGTCGGGCGTAGCCGCGATCCGCAATCAGGTTGTCGTCGACGAAGACGAAGAAGCGCCCCGGCAGCTCCGCAATCTCGCGCACGACCTCGGGCACCGGACGCCGCCGCAGAGCGTGACCATGGAACGCAGCCACCGAGCAGAAATCGCAGCCGTGCGGACATCCGCGCGTGGCCTGGACGGCCTGGACCGTCGAATACCCCTGGCTGGCGAGCAGATGACGAGGCAAGGGTTTCAAGGCGTTCAGCTCGGGCGGCGCCGCATTCTGGTAGACGCCCTGCATGCGCCCGGCCCGGGCGTCGGCCACGACGCGCTTCCACACGCCCTCGGCGTCGCCCACGACGATGGCATCGGCGTGCTGCACGGCCTCTTCCGGATACAGCGTCGGGTGCATTCCTCCCAGCACGACCGGCACGCCGCGTTTCCGGAACCAGGCCGCGATCCAATAGGCGCGCGGCGCCGCCGCCGTCATGCAGGTGATGCCCACGAGGTCCACCGCCGCGTTCCACGGGACGTCCTCGATCTGCTCGTCCACGAGCTGCACCTCCTCCCCCGGCGGCGTCTCCGCCGCCACGCTCAGGAGACTGAGCAGGGAGAAGCGGAAGGTGCGCCCGTTGAAGAGGCGTGCGCGGCCCAGACTCCGCCACTTCCCGCTCGAGGGTGCGATGAGGAGGATCTTCATCTCAGGCGCCTTCCTTTGCAGCCGTCTGCGGGGTCATCCCCGACGCCGTCCGCTCGGCCCGCGCGCACACTTCCGTCAGCTCGTCCACGAGCCGGTTCGTGCGATCGAGGGACAGCCGGCCCCAGACCTCCTCGGCCACCTGGTAGTAGACGGGCAGGATCTCCCGCATCAGCCGCGCGCCGCCGGCGCTCGAGGCCACGCGGTAGGCCCGGCGGTCGCCCGGCGCGTCGTGGCGCTTGACCAGGCCGCGCGTCTCCATCCGGTCGATCAGCCCGGTGACGTTGGAGCGGTGCATGAGCAGCTGGCGGCTGAGCTCGACTTGCGTCAGCCCGCGCGGCTGCTCGTGGAGGAGGTAGAGGATGTTGAAGACGCTGGGGCTGAGGTCCCAGCGCGCGAAGAGCACGCGGCTGGCGTTCCAGAGCGTCTCGGCCGTGTGCAGCAGTTGGACCAGCGCCTGGTAGCGCGGTCCGGGGGCAGGTCGTCGGGTCCTCATGGCAATATGTCTACATATCAATGGTTTAGATATCAACAATAAATCGGATTCCCTTCCGGTCGGGCCGTGCCCGGCCGGGGAAGTGGGCCCCCGGAGGAGGGATGAGGGGTGCACGGGCCTGTGGTAGGCTCGCCCCTGCGCCTTCTCGCGAGACCATGCAAGCTCCTCCCCGATCGAACCCGGTCGACCCCGGCCCGCGCCCGCCGCGCGCTCCCAAGCCCGCCTGGCTGAAGGTCCCGCTGCCTGGAGGCGAGGGCTACGCGCGCCTGAAGACGCTCGCGCGCGAGCTCGGCCTGCACACCGTGTGCGAGGAGGCGCGCTGCCCGAACATCGGCGAATGCTGGAAGGGCGAGCACGCGACGATGACGCTGATGGTTCTCGGCGACGAATGCACCCGGAGGTGCCGCTTCTGCGCGGTCAAGACGGTGACGCAGGCGCCTCCGCCGGACCCGGAGGAACCCGAGCACGTCGGCGTCGCGATCGCGGCGATGAAGGTCGGCTACGTCGTGGTCACGAGCGTCGACCGCGACGACCTGCCCGACGGGGGAGCGTCCCATTTCGCGGCCTGCATCCGCGCGATCCGAGCGCGTTCGCCGAAGACCGTGGTCGAGACGTTGATCCCCGACTACCAGGGCACCGATCTCATCGTGCTCATGGAAGGCCGTCCCGACGTCCTCGCGCACAACGTGGAGGTCGTCGATCGCCTCCAGCGCAAGATCCGCGACCCGCGCTGCTCGTTCGAGCGCTCGCTCGAGACGCTCCGCGGCGCCAAGCGCTGCGACCCGGACGTCTTCACGAAGTCCTCGATCATGCTGGGCCTGGGCGAGACGCAGGACGAGATCCTCGACGCGATGAAGAGGCTGCGCGAAGCGGGCGTCGACTTCCTCACGCTGGGCCAGTACTTGCGCCCGAGCCCGAAGCACGCGCCGGTGCGCGAGTACGCGGCGCCCGAATGCTTCGACGAGCTCGGACGGTTAGGGCGCGAGATGGGGTTCCTCTACGTCGCCTCCGGCCCGCTCGTGCGCTCGTCCTACAAGGCCGGCGAGTTCTTCGCGGGCCGTCTCGTCCGCCAGCGGCGCGCGCAGAGGGATTCGCAGGCGAGGTGAGCTTGTCGCCGAAGCTCGAGATCCACTGCGCGGACAACCTGGAGGTGCTCCGTCGGCTGGATGGCGGCTCGTTCGACCTCATCTACATCGATCCGCCGTTCAACACGGGGAAGAACCAGACCCGCACGCAGATCAAGGCGGTTCGCGACGAGTCGGGCGACAGGACGGGGTTCAAGGGCCGGCGCTACAGGACCGTTCGGGTCGGGAGCAAGGCATTCGGCGATGCCTTCGACGACTACCTGGCTTTCCTCGAGCCGAGGTTGGAGGAAGCGCACCGCGTCCTGAAGCGGACGGGGAGCTTCTTCCTCCACATCGACTACCGCGAGGCGCACTACTGCAAGGTGCTCCTCGACGGGATCTTCGGCCGCGAGTCGTTCATCAACGAGATCATCTGGGCCTACGACTACGGCGCGCGCGCGACGAAGCGCTGGTCCCCCAAGCACGACAACATCCTCTGGTACGCGAAGGATCCCGACCACTACACCTTCCGCCTCGACGAGGTGGACCGGATCCCGTACATGGCGCCGGGTCTCGTCGGCGCGGAGAAGGCGGCGCGCGGAAAGACCCCGACGGACACGTGGTGGCACACGATCGTGCCCACGAACGGCCGCGAGAAGACGGGCTATCCGACGCAGAAGCCGCTCGGGATCCTCGAGAGGATCGTGCGGGTGCACTCGAACCCGGGCGATCGGCTGCTCGATTTCTTCGCGGGCAGCGGATCGTTCGGTGAAGCTGCGGTCCGAAACGGCAGAGACTGCGTGCTCGTCGACATCAACCCTGAGGCGATCGAGGTCATGCTCGAGAGGCTTGCGTTGGCCGTACCGGCGATCCACGGCTGCGAGGACCTCCACTCCCTCGGAAAGCTGTCGGGGGGGAGTTACACTGGTCCGGAACGGAACGGAACTTCCGGAACATGACTACCACGCAGCTGCTGACCGTCATCGAGCCCGACGGCGGCGTCAACGGGCACGACCCGGGCATGAGCGACGCGGAGCTCCTGCACTGCTACCGCACGATGCTGCGCACGCGCGTCTTCGACGACACGTGCATGAAGCTCCAGCGTTCGGGCCGCATCGGCTTCTCGATCCCCAACAAGGGCATCGAGGGGACCCAGATCGGCGCCGCGAGCGCGCTGCGCAAGACCGACTGGTTCTTCCCGAGCTACCGCGACTTCGGGATGGCGCTGTACCACGGCGTTTCGGTGCTCGACATGATGCACAACATGTACGGCGACGCGCTCGACACGGCGCGCGGCCGCCAGATGCCGGTGCACTTCAGCTTCGCCCCGCCTGCGCAGCCGATCCACTTCTTCTCGATCAGTTCGCCGATCGGCACGCAGATTCCGCAGGCGGTCGGAGCGGCCTACGCGGTCAAGTATCGCGGCGGAGACGACGTCGTTCTGGCGAGCTTCGGCGACGGCGGCACATCGAGTCTCGGCTTCCACTCCGGATTGAACTTCGCCGGCGTGTGGAAGGCGCCGGTCGTGTTCCTGTGCCAGAACAACGGCTGGGCGATCTCCTGCCCGGCCGAGGAGCAGACCGCGTCGGAGACCTACGCGATCAAGGCCGTCGCCTACGGCATGCCCGGCGTGCGCGTCGACGGCAACGACGTCCTCGCGGTGCGCCAATCCGTGCTCGAAGCAGCCGACCGCGCGCGCTCGGGGAAGGGGCCGACCCTGATCGAAGCGGTCACGTACCGCATGGGCGGGCACTCGACCTCCGACGATCCGACCCGGTACGTGCCCAAGGAGACGCTCGCGGAGTGGGAGCGCCGGGATCCGATCCAGCGCTTCGAGCGCTTCCTCGGCAAGAAGAAGCTGTGGAGCGAATCGCTGCGCGAGAAGCTCCTCGCCGAGGCGAACGAGGAGGTCAACGAGGCCGCGCGTGTCGCGCAAGCGACGCCGCGTCCGGGGCTCGAGACGATCTTCAGCGACGTGTACGCCGACCTTCCGCCGCACCTGCGCAAGCAGGGCGAATCCCTGTTCGACTTGTCCCGCCGCAGAGGCGAGGCGGAGGCGGGAGGCGGGAAGTTCCCGCTCTAGGAGGAGCCGAGAGCGAAACCACCATGCCCACCTTCACCCTCGTCCAAGCCGTCAACGACGCCCTCAAGACGGCGATGCGCACCGACCCGAACGTCGTCGTCTTCGGCGAGGACGTCGGGCCCAAGGGCGGCGTCTTCCTCGCCACCGAAGGCCTGACCAAGGAGTTCGGGGAGAAGCGCTGCTTCGATACGCCCCTATCCGAGGACGGCATCGTCGGCACCGCGATCGGCATGGCGGTCAACGGCTTGAAGCCCGTCGCCGAGATCCAGTTCCAGGACTTCATCTACCCGGCCTTCGACCAGATCGTCAGCGAGGCCGCGAAGCTGCGCTACCGCTCGGGTGGACAGTACAGCGCTCCGCTCGTGATCCGAACGCCCTACGGCGGCGGCATCCGCGGCGGCCTGTACCACAGCCAGTCGGGCGAGGCGTACTTCTGCCACACGCCGGGCCTGAAGGTCGTGATCCCCTCGACGCCGTACGACGCGAAGGGCCTCCTGCTCGCGTCGATCGACGATCCCGACCCGGTGATCTTCCTCGAGCCGAAGGCTCTCTACCGTTCGACGAAGGCCGAGGTGCCCGAGGGCAAGTACACCGTGTCGCTCTCGACGCTGCGCACCGTGCGCGAGGGCAAGCACGTCACCGTCTTCTGCTACGGCGCGATGGTCCCGGTGTGCACCAAGGCCGCCGAGCAGGCCGCGTCGAAGGGCATCGAATGCCTCGTCGTCGACCTGCGCACCCTGCTCCCGCTCGACGAGGAGGGCGTGCTCGAGGCCGCCAAGACCACCGGCCGCGTCGTCGTCGTCCACGAAGCGCCGCGTTTCTGCGGCTTCGGCGGCGAGATCAGCGCGCTGATCGCCGAGAACGCGATCGAGTACATGGAAGCCCCGATCGCGCGCGTCACCGGCTTCGACACGCCTTTCCCGAACACGCTCGAGCACCACTACATCCCCGACGACCGGCGCGTGCTCGACGCGATCGAGCACGTCCACGGGTTCTAGAGGTCCTCGGGAGCCCACTGGAGACTGACGCATGGCCATCGAGTTCAAGCTGCCCGACATCGGCGAAGGCATCGCCGAAGGCGAGATCGTCAAGTGGCTCGTCAAGGTCGGCGACCAGGTCAAGGAGCACCAGTCCATCGTGGAGGTGATGACCGACAAGGCGACGGTCGAAGTGCCCGCGCCCGCGGCCGGAAGGATCGTCGCGATCCGCGCCAAGGAGGGCGACACGGTCCCGGTCGGGACGGTGATCTTCGTGCTCGAGGCCGGCGCGGGTGCGGCCAAGCCGGCACCGACTCCCGCAAGCCGCGGAATGACGGCGCCTGCGCCGAAGCCCGTGTCCGCTCCGCAGCCACCGGCGCCGTTGCCTCAGCGTGCTTCCGCGACTTCACCGACCGGCGCGATCATCGATTTCAAGCTCCCCGACATCGGCGAGGGCATCGCCGAGGGCGAGATCGTCAAGTGGCTCGTCCAGGTCGGCGACGACGTGAAGGAGCACCAATCGGTCGTCGAGGTGATGACCGACAAGGCGACGGTCGAACTCCCGGCGCCCGCCGCGGGGCGTATCACCCGCATTCTCGCGAAGGAGGGCGAGACCGTGCCCGTGGGGAAGGTCATCTTCTCGCTGACGAGCGCCGCCGTGTCCCCGGCGCGCGCTCCCACTGCCCGCGAGCCCGCGCTCGCTTCGGTCGGCATGGCCGGCGCCGCGGCGCGCGCGCCCTCGCGCAGCCGTGCTGACGACAAGGTGCTCGCCGTACCGAGCGCGCGGCGACTCGCGCGCGACCTCGGGATCGAGCTCGCCGAGGTCCCCGGGTCGGGCCGCAACTCGATCGTGCGGCGCTCCGACGTCGAGGCCTTTGGCCAATCGCGCGCAGCCGCGCTCGCGCCGACAGCGCCCGCGTCGGCTGTTGCGCGTCCGGCCGCTGCGCCCGCGGCTCCGGTCGCGTTCGCTCCCGGAGAGCGCGAGACCCGCACGCCCTTCCGCGGGGTGCGCCGCAAGATCGCCGAGGCGATGGTGCGCTCGACGCACACCGCGGCCCACTTCACGGTGGTGGAGGAGGTCGACGTCACCGATCTCGTCAAGCTGCGCGAGGAGGCCAAGGCGATCGGCGCCGAGTCGAACGTCAAGGTGACGTTCATGCCCTTCATCATGAAGGCGACCGCGCTCGCGCTGGCGAAGTACCCGGAGCTGAACGGCCACCTCGACGAAGCGACGCAGGAGATCGTCAACTACCGGTACGTGAACCTCGGGATCGCGACCGACACGCCTTCGGGGCTCCTCGTGCCGGTGGTCCGGGAAGTCCAGTCGAAGACTGTGCTGCAGCTCGCCGCCGAGATCGCCGAGCTGGCCGAGCGCACGCGATCGGGCAAGGTGAAGCCCGAGGAGCTCAAGGGCAGCACGTTCTCGATCACGAACGCTGGCAACATCGGCGGGATCTTGGCGACGCCGATCATCAACTTCCCCGACATCGCGATCCTGGGGGTGCACCGGATCGTGAAGCGACCCGGGGTCGTCGAGACCCCGCAAGGCGACCGGATCGAGGTGCGGCAGTACATGAACTTCTCGTGCAGCGTCGACCACCGCCTGACCGACGGCGCGAACGCGGCGCGGTTCCTCGTGTACCTGAAGAAGCTGCTCGAGAGCCCGGGGTTGCTGGCTCTGTGATCCGCGCATAGGATTCAAGCGAGGGGAGGAAAACGTCTCCTCGCCCGGGCGCTGTCGCCCGTCCTCGCGGTGGATCCGCGAGACGGAATCGATTGCGCCCTCCGATCACCGGAAGGAGAGCCACCATGCCCCGCGCCGCACTCGCACCGTTCCTCGACTCGATCGGCCCGCTCCTCATCCTCTGCGCCGTTGCGACCCTCGCCGCTCCCGTCTCCGCCGGTCCGTTCCAGGGTGGAGAGTCGGTGAACGGCTTCCCGAACTGGGGCGAGCGCGTGATCCACGAGTGGATCAACCGCGCGCGCTGCGATCCACAGATCGAGATGGCCCAGTGCGGATCTAATTGCAGCGAAGGTTATTGCTACTCCCCCAAGCCCCCGTTGCCCTGGAGCCTCCCGCTCAACAAGGCCGCGCGCTTCCACTGCGACGAGATGCAGCTGCAATCCTTCTTCGGCCACGACTCGCATTGCACGCTGGTCGCGAACATCGGTTCCCTGTACCCCGACTCCTGCTCGGGCGTTGCGAGCTGCGCGTGCATAGGCGGCACGAGCATGTGCAACGCCATCTGCACGACCTGGAACCAGCGCGTGGCCTTGTTCGGCGCATCACCGATGGGCGAGTCGATCGCCAACGGACCGGCGAGTCCGGATGCCCTCTTCTACCTGTGGCTGTATCAGAACAACTTGGGGATGACGAACTGCAGCTGGAACAACAACAACGCGAATCGCTGGAACATGCTCATGCTGGACGGCAGCGTCGGGGCCGGGTTCACGGGCACCCTTGCGACGATCGATTACGGAGTCGGCGGCACGATCCCGAAGATTCCCTCGGGATCCCACTACCCGCGCCAGGCTTCCTCGGTGGACGTGTGGGCGAACTGGTACGACGCGAGCGCGCCGTCGGAGGCGTTGGTGAACGTCGACGGGACCTGCCATCCGCTGACGCTCCTGCGCGGGACGCCTCAGAACGGCGCCTGGTCCGCGACGATCAGCGGAGTCGGCACGGGATGCCACCGCTACTACTTCGTCTTCCGCGACGCCGCCGGCACGATCACCACCTACCCGGGGACCGGATCCCTTGGCATCGGCCCGACGGGCTGCGCCGACTGGGACACCTCGAGACCGCTCACCGCGCGCCCGATCTGCCCGGGTGACGGCAGCGCGGGAGCTTGTCCGTGTGGAAACAGCGGCGCCTCAGGGCACGGCTGCGCGAACTCCCAGGTCGCGGCGGGCGCCCTGTCCTCGGCCACGGGCACGACGTTCCCGGACACGGTCGTGCTGACCTCTTCCGGGGAGCTGCCGGTTGCGCTGAGCATCTTCTTGCAGGGAAGCGCGCGCCTGAGCCCGAGCGTGTTCTTCGGAGACGGCCTGCGCTGCGCCGGCGGGACCTTGAAGCGCATCGGGACGAAGAGCGCGTCGGGCGGCGTGGCCGTCTATCCGGGAGTGGGCGATCCTTCGATCTCCGCGAGGTCGGCGGCGCTCGGCGACCCGATCCCCGCGGGCGCCTCGCGCTACTACCTCACCTACTACCGCGATCCCAATCCCGCGTTCTGCCCCAATCCTCCTGGCAACACCTGGAACGCCACGGGAGGACTCGAGCTCGTCTGGTGACAGGCACCGACGCGGCACCTCGCTCGAGTGGCGGTGAGGTCGTCCTTGTGGCCCTCGGACCTGGGCCCTCGGTTTCCTCGTCGGCCGCTTTCTCGTCGTGGCTCTCTACAGGGTGATCCGCCACTCGAGCCTGCGCCGGACATAGACGCTCCGGGACTGACGGCGGAATCCCTCGGGTTCGCTCAGGCCTTCAGGCTGTTCGGCTCCCTTCGGTCGCCGACCCCGCCGCAGCATTCGACCGAAATTCGCCGGTTTCCCCGCCACCCGGCCCCCGCGAGCCGGTCCCCCGCATACGGACGCTGCGCAACGAGCGGCTGGAAGGGGGTTGGCACGGATGATCTTCGAGTGGGATCCGCGGAAGGCGGTCAACAACGCGATCAAGCACGGTGTCACGTTCAAGGAGGCGACCAGCGTCTTCGGGGATCCCTTCTCCGTCACCGTCCGAGATCCGCTTCATTCGTGGGATGAGGAGCGTTTCATCGTCATCGGCCGAACCGCAGCCGACCGGATCCTCGTTGTCGTCCACGCCCTGAGCGGTGAGAATGTCCGCATCATCAGTGCGCGTCGGGCGACACCGACCGAAAGAACGAAGTATGGGCAAACGTAGAGCCGGGGAAGACCCGGACATGCTGGGGGAGTACGACTTCTCCGGCGGTGTGCGAGGCAAGTACGTGGAGCAATACCGCGCGGGCCGGAACATCGTCCAGCTGGATCCCGATGTCGCCGAGCTTTTCCCGGACGCGAGCTCCGTGAACGACGCCCTCCGCGCGCTCGCCGATCTGGCCCGCAAACAGGCAGGGAAGCGTCGCAAGAAGGCACGGAAGTAGGTTCTCGCACCGCGTGGTGACGGCTCCGGCGGACGCACGGAGCCTGCGCTCCCTCCCAGGGCACGGACCGATCGGAGGCCCCGAAGGTCGATGAGGAGATTCGAGCCTCTCCCAGCGAGGCTCACTGTGACCGAGCGCCGAAATCTGGCTCGTTCACCGCCACACGCCGCCGACCCACACCCAACCGTGGCCACGGCGCGCCCAGTGGCTGGCCGCCCACATGACGCCCGCGCGCGGCCGGGCGACCCAGCGTCCGGGCATCCACACCCACCCGCCGTGCTGCCACTCATGGCAGCCCGCGATCCAGACGTGCACCGTGCTCGGCGCCGGAGGCATCGCCTCCTGGACCGCCGCGGGAGGCTGCGGGGCCGAGTCGGCCTCGACGTACTCTCCTTCGGGCGCGGCCTGGCCGCTGCGGATCGACTGGGCCTCGGCGCGGGCGAGATCGGCTTGCGCCTCGGCGCGGTCGGCCTCGGCGCGGTTGCGGCGCGCACGCGCCTGGCGCAAACAGGCGACGGAACAGAAAGAGAGCAGGCTCACGAGGGAGACGAGGAAGATGCGGCGGGGGGTGATCATCGCGATCGGTATCCTTTCGGGGGGCGGAAGTGGAATCCGCAGGGACGCCCAAGGTATCGGCTCGCGGGCGCGATGCACGAAAGGTCTCGCGCGCCTTGCTCCCGGGCTGTGGATCGATGACCATCGGTCCGGGCGACCGCTGGCCGTGGAAACTCTTTCCGACAGGCGGCCACAGGGTCCCGCCCACTCGTGACGACACCCCAGCGCATCCTCGAGCCGGACGGCACGCTCGTCGGCGAGCCGCCGAAGCTCACCGATGCAAGGCTGCACAGTCTCTTCGTCCACATGATGAGGGTCCGCTGCCTCGACGAGCGCATGCTCAAGCTCCAACGCGCCGGACGCATCGGCTTCGTCGGCACGACGAAGGGCCTCGAGGGCGCGATCATTGGATCGGCCTTCGCGCTCGAGCCGCAGGACTGGCTCTGGTCGGGCTTGCGCGAGGGTGGAGCCGCGCTCATGCGCGGGTTGCCGCTCGCCGAGTACATCGCGCAGATGTACTGCAACGCGAACGACACGGCCAAGGGCCGGCAGATGTGCAACCACTTCCAGCACAAGGCGACGCACTACCCGAGCTGGTCTTCGGTGATCGGCACCCAGATCCCGCACGGCGTTGGCGCGGCCTACGCGGCGAAGCTGCGCGGCCTCGGCGAAGTCCACGCGATCTACTTCGGCGACGGCGCGACCTCCTCGAACGGCTTCCACAGCGGGCTGAACTTCGCCGGCGTGTGGAAGGTGCCGGCGGTGTTCGCGTGCGTCGACAACGGCTGGGCGATCTCGGTGCCCTCGTCGCGGCAGACGGCGGCGGAATCGCTGGCGGTCAAGGGGGACGCGTACGGCATTCCGGGCGTCGAGGTCGACGGAAACGACGCGCTGGCGTGCTGGCGCGAGACGCGCGCGGCGCTCGAGAAGGCGCGGAAGGGCGGCGGGCCGTCGCTGGTCGTGATGGAGAGCTACCGGATGCTCGGACATTCGAGCTCCGATGACCCGACGAAGTACCGCGACGCCGCCGAGGTGGAGCTCTGGGCCGCGCGAGACCCGATCGACCGGCTCGAGCGCTACCTCGTCGGGCGCAAGATTC
Source organism: Planctomycetota bacterium (assembly GCA_041488095.1). Classification (GTDB taxonomy): domain Bacteria; phylum Planctomycetota; class UBA1135; order UBA1135; genus DASYPQ01. The sequence continues at coordinate 56,491 of JBGPOP010000003.1, read as the reverse complement.
TCGAGCGCGGCGAACGCGCGCAGATCGAGTCGCAGATCTACGCCGAGATCGACGCCGAGATCCACCGGCAGGAGGCCGCGCCGCCAATGGCCTTGCGCACGCTGGTCGAGGACGTGTACGCCGACGTGCCGCGCCACCTGCGGCGACAATACAACCGCTTCATCCAGGTCGCCGAGCGCCTGGGTCACGCGCAGCCCGGCGACGGAGCGTTCCCGCTGTGAGAGCGAGCCAATGCGGGGGACCCCAGCTCGGATCGCAGGTCTCCGACGGCCGGCTCCTCGCCGCGCTTGGGGAGCTCTGGCCGTCTTGCCTCGCGTTCGTCCTCTCGTTCTTCGTCATCCTGATCATGTAGGTCAACCACCACGAGTTCCTCCGGCTCGTGTGCGGGGTGGACTACCTCTTTCTGTTCGCGAACGGGTTCGTGCTGCTGCTCGTGACGTACGTTCCATTCCCGTCCGAGGTGCTGCCCGCGGTGATCGACCGCGTGCGCCGGGCGTACCCTCTCGGTCCGATCGTGCACGGCACGTCCGCGCTGGTCGCGCTGTGGAATGCGTGGGTCGGGCTCGCCTTGTGCACCTCCCTGTGGATCCTGTGGTCGAACCTGTGCTACCGGCCGGCGCGTTCGGCCGGATGAATCTGCCCCGCGATTCCTCGAAATCCATGCAACGGCTGCACCGGACCCTGATCTCCGGGCTGGAGGCGGGATCGCCTCCACCCGGGGGTCGCTCCCTTGCAGAATATCAGAACTGACATACAATCCGAATCCAGGCCACCCGACAACAGACCGATCGTGTGGCTGGCCGGGGAGATCAAGACACCGCCCTTCACGAGCCGAGGTCGGCGCGAAGCAGGCTTCCTGCTGAGACGGCTCCAGCGGGGAGATCGGCTCGGGATGCCTCAGTCGCGCCCGACGCCCTCGATCGGAAGGGACTGCCATGAACTGCGCGTGCGAGACGAGAACGGCAACTGGAGGATCGTGCATCGCGTCGACGCGAGCGCGATCGTCGTCCTCGAGGTCTTTCGAAAGCAGACCCGTCGAACGCCCCTGCGGGTGATCGAAGTGTGTCGAGAGAGGATCCGAAGGTACGACAGGAATCGATCAGGAGGGCAAGGACCATGAACAAGACCGAGAAGAAGCGACTCGAAGCCAGAGGTTGGAAGATCGGAACGGTCAAGGAGTTCCTCGGCCTCTCTGCACAAGAGGGGGCCTTCATCGACATCAAGCTGGCGCTCGCGGACAGTCTCAAGCGTCGTCGCAAGGTCCGTGGTTGGACCCAGGCACAGGTCGCGCGCGCGATGCGCTCCAGCCAATCGCGGGTGGCTCGGATGGAGGCTGGAGATTCCTCCGTGTCGCTCGACCTGTTGATTCGCTCGCTCCTTGTCTTGGGTGCGACCCGCAAGGACGTTGCGCAGGCCATCGCCGCACGCGCAGCTTGACTGCTGGCGATCCTGCGGCGGATATCCGGAGAATTGTGCGCTAACTCGGAGCCCGTCCGCTCGTCAGGCGCCGGACTCGAACCCGAGGACCCGAAGACATGCACCCCCTGGCTCGCCTGATCACCTGTGCCGCCCTGATCGCAGCTCCCTCCTGCACCTCCAAGCCCGCTCACGCCCTGAGCGCCGCGATCGCGAGCGCTCCGGCCGGCGCGCAGATCGTCACGCTGGAGCTCAAACGGCTTCCGTGAATGGGTTGCGCCGCCACCGTGCGTGGCGCCCTGGAGCCCCTCGCGGGAGTCTCGGTCGTCGACGTCCTTCCAGGTAGGAAGAAGGTCTTCGTCGCGTGCGATCCGAAGCGCGTGCAGGCGGTCGATCTGCTCGCCGCTCTCGAGAAGGCCGGCGAACACGCGACACTTCTTCGCTGACGCGGGCCGCAAGTCATCCCCATCCAGCCCGGCATCCAGCCGGAGCGCTCGCGCGGCACGAGCACCGTACGCTACAGCTTCCTGAAGTCGATCAACCGCTCCCCGCGCGTGTAGGCGACGCCGGTCGTGCCGTTCGGCATCGGCTCGTACATCGTCCCTTGGCCAGGCCGGCGGAACTCGCCCTCGCTGCCGTCGTCGAAGTGCAGCGTGAAGAAATAAACCGTCGCGCCCACGCCGCCTCGCTCCGCGGTCTCGCTGCGGCGGACGACCACGAGCGACGGGCGGCGCAGGATCGGCAACGCGATCGCGCGCTTGCGCATTGCAGCGGCCAACCCGAGCAGCAGAACGCCCACGGCTGCGGCGAGCGCGGAGAGCACGACCGGAATCCTCGCGGGGAAGCCCAGTCCGCCCCGGCCCACCGAGGACGCCGTGAAGATCCCCACGGCCGCGAAGAGCAGGATCCCGGCGCGCGATCTCAACCTGTGCGCGCGCTCCGTGACCTCCGGATCCGGAGGCGTCCACGCCATCGCGGACGCGAAGGCGGGGTGCTCGCGCAGACGCGCCACGCGCTGCGCGGTCTCGTCGCCGGCCGTATCGACCGCGCCGCCCAGGGAGAGCGGGGTCGCGCAGTAGGCGCACAGGGACAAGTCCTGTCGGTGGAGCTTCGCTCCGCAGTTGGGGCAATGTGTCCGGGCGGGAGCGTCCGTGGGCATGCGTCGTCGGGGATCGAGCGCGAGGAGACTACACGCGATAAGGGCGCTGTGCATCTCCCGCGTGGGGAGGCGCCGCCCGCGAGCTTCGACTATGCTCTCCGCCGCGAACGCTGTCCGCGACTCCAGAAACCCGAGGCCAGAGACCCGAGAGAGTCCCCATGACCGCCCCCCGCAGAGTCGTCGTCATCGGCGCCGGTCCCGCCGGCTACGTCTGCGCCATCCGGCTCGCGCAGCTCGGGGCGACGGTCACGGTCGTGGAGAAGGACCACCTCGGCGGGACGTGCCTCAACGTCGGCTGCATCCCCTCGAAGGCGCTGATCGCCGCCGGGGCCTTCTTCCACAAGATCGGCGACGCGGCCGCGATGGGGATCACGGCGGAGAACGTGCGGCTCGACGTCCAGAAGCTCGTCGAATGGAAGTCCGGCATCGTCGGCAAGCTCACCGGCGGCATCGGCACCCTGCTCAAGAACCACAAGGTTTCCGTCGTGATGGGCGCGGCGAGCTTCGCCGACCGCCGGCGTGTCCAGGTGAAGACGAAGGACGGCGTGCAGACGATCGAGGCCGACGACTTCGTCATCGCGACGGGCTCCGTGCCGATCGCGATCCCCGGCTTCGCATTCGACGAGGACAAGGTGTGGTCCTCGACCGGCGCGCTCGCGCCGAAGCGCATTCCCGAGCACCTGGTCGTGATCGGGGCGGGCTACATCGGCCTCGAGCTCGGGATGATGTACCGCAAGCTCGGGAGCCGGGTGAGCGTGCTCGAGGCGACGCCCGGCGCGCTGCCGGGACAGGAGAAGGACTGCGTCAAGGCGATCGAGCGTTCCCTCAAGAAAATGGGCATCGCGCTCTCCACCGAGACCTTCGCGCAGGGCTTCGAGCACAAGGGCGGCAAGAGCCATGTGAAGATCAGGACGAAGTCGGGCGAGGACACGATCGTGTGCGACCAGATCCTCTCGACCGTCGGGCGCCGGCCCTACAGCGACGGGCTCGATCTCGCGAAGATCGGCCTGGCGACCGACTCCAACGGCTTCCTGAAGGTCGACCGGCAGATGCGCACGAGCGTCCCGAACGTGTACGCGATCGGCGACATCGCCGGGCAGCCGATGCTGGCGCACAAGGGGAGCCGGGAAGGCCTCGTCGCCGCGGCGGTGATCACGGGGAAGAAGGAGGAGTACGACGTGCGCTGCGTGCCCGCGGTGATCTTCACCTCGCCCGAGATCGCATCGGTCGGGTTGACCGAGGATCAGTGCCAGGAGAAGGGGATCGAGTGCAAGGTCGGCTCGTTCCCGTTCGCAGCGTCGGGGCGCGCGATGAGCCTCATGGAGACCGAGGGCTTCGTGAAGGTCGTCGCCGACGCGAAGACCGACGAGGTGCTCGGCGTGCACATGGTCGGCCCGGAGGTCACCGAGCTGATCGCCGAGGCGGCGCTCGCGATCGAGATGGGCGCGACGGCGGAAGACCTCGCGCGGACGATCCACGCGCACCCGACGCTGCCGGAGGCGTTGATGGAAGCCGCCGAGGCCGTGCACGGGATGGCCGTGCACATCTACACGAGGAAGTAGGCCGTTGGCCGGCGTCGAGCAGCGCAGGCCCGTGCTCGACGTGCGTCGCCTGGGCCGCACGCGCTACGAGGACGCGTACAAGCTGCAGCAGGAGCTCCTCGAAGGCCGGATCGAGGGCCGGATCCCCGACACGCTCGTCCTCACCGAGCACGAGCCCGTGATCACCCTCGGCCGCGGCGCGAAGCGCGAGGACGTCCAGGGCGTGCAGCTCCCCGTCTTCGAGATCGAGCGCGGCGGCGAGGCGACCTGGCACGGACCCGGACAAGTCGTGGCCTACCCGATCCTCCATCTCCCCGAGGATCGCCGCGACCTGCACCGCTACCTGCGCGAGCTCGAGGAGGTCGTGATCCGGGTTCTCGGGGAGTTCCACGTCGCCGGCCTGCGGAAGGAGGGCAAGACCGGCGTGTGGATCGGCGAGCGCAAGGTCTGCTCGATCGGCGTCGCGGTACGTCGCTGGGTGACGTGGCACGGGCTCGCGCTCAACGTGCACAACGATCCGGCTGCGTTCCTCGGCTTCAACCCCTGCGGCCTCGATCCCCAGGTGATGACGCGCCTCGCCGACCACGCCGAGCTGCCGCCGGCGACGATCCTGATCGAGGTCCTCCTGATCCGGCACTTCCTCGACGTGTTCGGCTTCGACCTGCCGCCGTCCCCTCCACGCGCGGAACCGGAGTCGAAGTTCCCCGACTTGCCGATCCTCGGATGACTTGTGCTCTGCGCGGGGATGTGCCATGAAGGGAACGATCCCAGCGAAAGGAGCCCGTCGTGAGCGTCAAGATTCTCTACTGCCAAGCCTGAGGGTACCGCGACCGGGCGGCGAGTCTCGCCGCCGAGCTCAAGGAGAAGACCGGAGTCGACGTCCAGCTCGAGGTCGGCCGCCCGGGTCAGTTCGAGGTGCTGGTCGACGGCCAGGTCGTCGCCTCGCGCGGCGGGAGCTTCCTCGCGCGCCTCTTTGGCGGCGGTTGGCCCGACCCGGCGGTCGTCGTCGAGGTCGTGCGCGCGCGCGGCGCGGCGCGAGCCGGCTAGAACCCCGTCTGCCGGCTAGAAGCCCGTTCGAACGTAGAGCAGGACGGCCGCCGAATCGTAGTCGCGCGTCGCCGAGCTCTCCTGCGAGTCGAAGCGGTGCAGGTCGATCTCGGTGCCGAGCGTGAGGTCCTTTCCCGGCTTCCAGGGCAGGTCGAGCAGCAGCGCGCCGTAGAGCAGGTTGGCATCGCCGTTCACGACCACCCCGCTCGCCCCGAACCGGGGGCGGAACGACGGGGAGACCTGCCAACTCACCGAGCCCGCCAGCACGGTCTGCATGCCACGAAAGAACACGCGTTCGTCCAATTGCTGCGGCGTCCCGTTGACCAGGAGGATGAACGTCGTGTCCGCTGCCAGGTCGTACTGGCGCAGCGAGAGGCTCGCATCCGCGCTCCAGCTCGCGGACGGCACGAAGCTGCCGGCGAGCGAGAGCGAGTTCGACTCGTAGTGCGAGCCGAAGGCCGGGATGTCGCGCTCGCGGTGCTTCAGGGTGGCGGAGAGCGAGACGCCCGGCCGCGCCTTCCACCGCACGCGCGCGCTGGCGAACAACCCGCGTTCGTCCTCGAGCGTGAGAAACGCCTGCGAGACCTGATTGGGCGTCGGCGCGATCTCGTAGCCTGCCGACAGCGCGACCTCGACCTCGCGCGAGGCCTCGACCGACAGCGTCGCCCGGCCTCCGATCTCGTTCACCGTGTCGTCGAACCGGTGCTGAGTCACCCCGCCGAACGTGTCGAGGACCTTCTCCCGTGCGCGCCCGACTTCCACGGTCGCGTCGAGGTCCGTCGAGTCCGTCAGCCCGGTCTCGACCCCCACCTCGGCCATGTCGAGCGTCCGGTCGAAGTTCAGCGACTGGCTCTCGATCAATTCGCTCGGCGTGGAGCCGGGCGGTTCCTCGAGCAGGGAATCGCGCACGACGTCTCCGCCCTCGACCTCCTCGACGCGCTCGATGCGCGCGCGCCAGGCCAGACCCGGCGAGACCTGCCTGCGCAAGCCCGCGTCCATCCGGAGGCTCCTGTCGACGGTGTTCGCGTCGCTCGTCGTCGTGCGCTGGAAGTCGTCCCCGGGCCCGCTGAGCACGCCGGTCTCGAACGAGTGCATGTGCCCGTCACCCTTCAGATCGTCGTACTCGAGGCCGCCGTCGGCCGCCGTCTTCCCGCCGTCGAAGGAGTGCCTCGCCCGCATGCCGATCCGTGACGACGTGGCCTCGCCGCGGGCGCGGAACCTCTCCGTGTCGGTCGTGTTCGGGTCGTTGGGTGCCGGCCCGGCGGCGTCGCGGCGGTCGCGCGTCTCCAGGCGTCCGAGCCCGCCATCGATCTTGAAGTCCCAACCCAGCGCGCCGAACCCGAGATCGCCGTCCACGCCCCGGTTCTCGTCCCGCTGTCTGACCGGGATGCCGTCGATGAAGCCGAAGCCGACACTGCGCGTGCCGAGCGAGAAGCCGTCGCGACGGCCATACGAGAACCCGAGGCTGCCGCGGAGATCGCCCGCTCCCGAGCCCGCGCTCTCCACGCGCAGCGACCCGCGCTCCCGCTTGAAATCGAAGGGATGGAGGTCGTCCTCCGCGGCTCCCGAGAACCGCGTGCGGTCGAAGCGCGCGAGGGCCTTCAGCGCCGAGCCGGCGATCTCGCCGCGGTAGGAGGACTGCGGATCGCCTACGCCGTACGCATCCAGGAGGAAGGACCGGATCCCGCCCGCGGGTTGCGCATTGCGGCCTTCGATGCGCAGCTGCCGCAAGATGGCTCCCTGGTCGAGGTTCTGGTCCTCGTCGAACTGCGAGCGGCTGCCGCGGACACCCAGGAAACGCCATCCGAACGTCGCCTCGCCGGAGAGATCGAAGCCCGATCGCGAGGAATCGCCGCCGCTCCCGGGATCCCCCCCCTGGATGGGCAGGGCCACGAGCATCGCCGGCAGCCACGGGGGGAGCATGGACGCCTACCGGAACAGCGCATCGCTCCAGTTCGACCCGTGGATCTCCGTGTGGCAGGTCAGGCACTCGCGGTAGATCGAGCCGGGCCCCTGGACGTGCGACTTGTCGAGGATCTCGTGGCAGGAGAAGCACAGCGAGCGCGAGTCCGCGTGGGTCAGGAGCCGCCGGTTCGGCGATCCGTGCGGCTCGTGGCACGAGACGCACTTCTCCGTGCGGTCGCCTTCGTGCGGGAAGACGAACGGTCCGCGCTTCTCGGCGTGGCACTGCCCGCAGGCTTCCTCGCGCACATGCCTGCGCTCCTCGCGCGGCGGCAGACCGTGAGGCGTGTGGCAGCTCGTGCACGCGACCGTGGCGCCGAGCGGGTGCGCGAAGGGGAGCTGGAACTCGGCGACGATCTCCGCGTGGCAGTCCTCGCAGCGCTGCCGCAGGCCGGACGGCCCGCGCTTGCCGCTCGCGTCGCCGGGGTGGGGCGTGTGGCAGTCGAGACATCCGACGAAGCGGGCCAGCCCGCCGTGGTGGCGCGAAGCCTCCAGCTCCTCGGCCGCCTCCGCGTGGCAGCGCGCGCACTCCGCATCCCCCGCGCGAGCGGCCGCTCGCGCCTCGAGCGCCTCGCGGCTCGCCGCGCAGGCGACGGCGAACAGCGCAATGCCCGAGAAGAGGGCGGCCGAAGCGGCGAGCCATCCCCGCGGTTCGGCTTTCGTCGGCACGGGCGGACGAGTATGCTCGTCGCTCCTCCTCCGCGCCAGTTTTCCCGCACAGGAACGCTCCCATGACACCGAGAAGCCTCTCCGCCCGCGTGGCCTTGCTCGCCGCCGTCCTCTCCCTCGCAGCCGCCTCCGCCCGCTGCGACGAAGGCATGTGGCTCTTCAACCGACCTCCCGCGAAGCAGCTCCATTCGAAGTACGGCTTCGAGGCCGACGCGAAGTGGCTCGATCATCTTCAAAAATCCTGCGTGCGCATCTCGAGCGGCGGTTCGGGCTCGATCGTCTCCTCGGCCGGGCTCGTGATGACCAATCACCACGTCGGCTCGGACATGCTCGAGAAGCTCTCGACGTCCGAGAACAACCTGATCGAGAAGGGCTTCTACGCCAAGTCCCAGATCGACGAGGTGAAGTGCCCCGACATCGAGATGGTCGTGCTGTGGTCGATCGAGGACGTCACCGACCGCGTCAAGGGCGCCGCGAAGCCCGACATGCCTTCCGCCGACGCGAACACCGCCAGGCGCAAGATGATGTCGACGATCGAGAAGGAATCGCAGGACGCGACCGGGATGAAGAGCGAGGTCGTCACGCTCTACCAGGGCGGGCGCTACCACCTCTACCGCTACAAGCGCTACACGGACGTGCGCCTGGTCATGGCGCCCGAGAAGGGCATCGCCTTCTTCGGCGGCGATGCGGACAACTTCGAGTACCCGCGCTTCGACCTGGACATGTGCTTCTTCCGCATCTACGAGAACGACAAGCCGCTCGCGCCGGAGCACTACCTGCGCTGGAGCAAGCAAGGCGCCGCGGTGAACGATCTCGTGTTCGTGGCCGGGCACCCGGGCCGGACCGAGCGCCTGAACACGGTCGATCACCTGAAGTTCCTGCGCGACGTCGCCTACCCGATGTTCATGCGCAACCTGTGGCGGCGCGAGGTGCAGTTCGCCACCTTCTCCGGACGCAGCGAGGAGTTCCGCCGCATCGCCGAGGGCGACTTCTTCGGGATCCAGAACACCCGCAAGGCGCGCACGGGCATCCTGGCCGGCCTGCAGGATGCGCGGTTCCTCGGCCGGAAGGCGGATGCCGAACGCGCTCTGCGCGCCGCGGTCGAGGCCAAGCCGGAATGGAAGAAGGAGTGGGGGGACGCGTGGGACCGGATTGCCTCGGCCGAGCGCGGTTACGGCGAGTTCTACAAGCGCTACTCCGCGCCGGGCGTCGGCCGGGGCGGCCTCGGCCAGCTCTTCGGGATCGCCCGCACCCTCGTCCGGATGGCCGACGAGATGCCCAAGGAGAACGCCGAGCGCCTGCGCGAGTTCAGCGAGAGCAACCGGAAGTCGCTCGAGCTCCAGCTCTTTTCGCCCGCGCCGATCTACGACGATCTGGAGATCGACAACCTTGCGAGCGGCCTCCAGCTCATGGCCGAGCTCCTGGGCGGCGAGGATCCGGCCGTCGTCCGGGCCCTCTCGGGGCTCTCCCCGCGCGTCCGAGCCGAGCAGCTCGTGCACGCAACGAAGCTCAAGGACGTGGCCGAGCGCAAACGCATCGCCGAGGGCGGCGCGAAGACGATCAACGCTTCCGCGAGCGCCACCGCCGGCGATCCCCTCATCCAGCTTGCCATCGACCTCGACGCGGAGAACCGCGCGTTGCGCAAGCGCTACGAGGACACGGTCGAGAGCGCGGAGCGCGAGGGCTACGCCAAGATCGCCGCGGCCCAGTTCGCCGTGAACGGCGAGGACCAGTATCCCGACGCGACCTTCACGCTGCGGCTCTCCTACGGCGTCGTGAAGGGCTACGAGGAGAACGGCAAGCAGGTTCCGCCGTTCACGAACTTCGCGGGCCTGTACGAGCGCTCGAAGGAGCGCAAGGGCCAGTACCCGTTCGAGGTCCCGGCGCGCTTCGCGGCGGCGAAGGACAAGCTCGAGCTGAACACGCCCTTCAACTTCGTCTCGACCTGCGACATCATCGGCGGCAACTCGGGCAGCCCCGTCGTCGACCGCAAGGGCGACGTCGTCGGCCTGATCTTCGACGGGAACATCCAGAGCCTGGTGCTCGACATCGCCTACACCGAGGAGCAGGCCCGGGCTGTCGCGGTCGACGCCCGCGCGATGGTCGAGGCGATGCGCAAGGTCTACGGCTGCGGAGCCCTGGCCGACGAGATCGAGCGGCGCTAGGCGGGGCGCGATCGGGTCGCGGGACGGGTCCTGCACGAGCGCCCGGCCCGGGATCCGTCCCGGACGCCATCCCCGCGATCCGACGGAAAAAAGCCACTTGCAGCATCCCGGCCGCGAAGGGCGGAGGAGAATGCGGGAGCGAGGACAGCGACCCGGGGCCGCCCGCCCTCCGGGAGGGCGAACCGGCGACCTGCGTGGAGCTTCGTCCCGAATCCACAAGGAGCAACCATGAGGAACAGCCTTTTTCCCAGGATCCTCTTCTGCGCGGCTCTCGGTGCGACCGCCGCGGCCAACAACTTCTCCGTCTCCGGAGCCGGAGGCGCGATCCCGGACTGTCCCAACTCGCCCGGGCTGTGGAACTCCCAGCCCACCTGGGCGACGCTGACCAGCACCGTCTCGGTTGCGAATCCCGCGACGAGCATCACGGCAGTCCGATTGCTCGGCCTCAACCACACCTACAGGGGCGACATCCACGTGTTCCTGAGCGACCCGGGCGGCCTCAACTACAACGTGATCGTCCGGCCCGGCTTCAACGGGACCAACTCGGGCGACAGCGGGAACTACAACGCCGGCGACTACAACATCGTCCAGTCCGGCGGCGCGGCGCTGAACCAAGGCGGGGTGAACATCAACGGGGGAACGTACAACCAGTACCTCAACACCGGCGCAGGCCAGTGGACGAGCGGCACGTACCTGATCAGCAACACGGCCCTGAACTCGATCACCGGTCCGGCCGGAACGTGGACCCTGAACATCGTCGACTGGTTCAACATCGACACGGGCTCGATCACCGGTTGGACGCTGGAGGGCACGGACGGGGTCGGGTTCGCGTCCTACTGCGATCCGGGCGCGAGCGGCGTGATCGCCTGCCCTTGCACCAACCCGCCTTCGGGTTCGGGGCGCGGCTGCAACAACTTCGGCGCGATGTCGGGAGGCGCCTCCCTTTCCGCGACCGGGAACGCCTCGCTCATGGCGGACACGTTGGTCTTCACCTCCACGGGTGAGAACAACACGTCGCTGACCATCTTCCTGCAAGGCACGGCCAGCAACAGCACCGGCGTTCCCTACGGCGCCGGCGTCCGATGCGTGGCCGGGATCCTGAAGCGTCTCTACACCGGCGGTGCCTCGGGCGGTGCGATCACACGGCCGGGCGGGGGAGATCCGGACGTCCACACGCGATCCGCCGCGCTGGGCAACCCCATCTCGGCGGGCGAGTCGCGCTACTACATGACCTACTACCGCGATCCGGCTGCGGCGGGCCCGTGTGGCAACACGGCGAGCACCTTCAACGACAGCCAGGCGGGTTCCGTCGTCTGGGCGCCTTGATGCACCGCGGATGATCCGCCGGCTCCCCCGGCGGGTCATCCGCAAGACCGAGGTTGGCGCCGCGCGGGAAGCTCGGCTTCTTCGTCAGCCGGGTGTGCGCTGAGGCGGCGATAGGAAATTCTTTCCGCTCGCCTTCGCGCGCGAGCCGTTGAAGGGCCTCTTCCCGCGTCCCTTGCGCAAGTCGTGGGGGGTCGGGAACCGATGAGTCCCGCGGAAGCCGGCTCCGTGATCCTCGCCCTGAAGACGCGTCGGGCGCGGCTCGGACCCACGTCACGTCGTCGGCTGTCCAGGTAGGAGCACGAAGCCTCGGCCCTCGCCCTCACGCGACAGACCATCCCATGAGCCCCGACCCCACGAACGATCCCTCCGCAAGCCTCGGCGCCATCGACATGCAGGTCATCCAGGGTCTGCGCGATCTGGGAGGCGACGACGAGCCCGAGTTGCTCGCCGAACTGATCGAGATCTTCCTCGAGGACGCGCCGCAGCGGATGAAGGACATCACCGAGGGGCTCGCCGGAGGGGACATCAAGCGCGTGGAACGGGGTGCACACACGCTCAAGTCGAGCAGTGCGAACATCGGCGCGCTCGGCCTCTCCGATCTGTGCCGGCGCATCGTGGAGAGCACGCGCACGAACCGTACCCAGTGTCTGCCGGAGCTCTGCGACGCCTCGGCGCGCTCCCTGGCCGAGGCCGAGACTGCGCTGCGTTCCCTGAGGTCCTGACCGAGGATGACGGCTCGACGCTCGATCGATTGGCGCCCTGCGCACCCTGACATGATCAAGAACACCTTCGAAGAGCAGATCCTGATGGGGAGGCTGCCCTCTTCGCCGGGGGTCGCCAGGCTCCTCGTGGAATTCGCCCGGCGCGAAAGCCTCTCGCCCGCGGAGATCGCCAGCGCCATCCGCGTCGACCCGGCCCTGACGGGAAGGCTCCTCAAGAGGGCGCAACCCCTCTCGCCGGCGAGCGCGAAGCCGGTCGAGACCGTGGAGGCGGCGATCGAGCTCCTCGGTCCGCGCGAGCTCCTCCTGGCCGTGCGCGATCTCTCGCTCGTCACGGACGACGGCCCCCGCGAGTGCCCCAATTTCGACTACGAGCGGTACTGGGCGACCTCCCTGGCTCGCGCCGTCGCCATGGAAGTCATCGTCCGATCGACCCTGCGTGGCTCGCCCGAGGCGGCCTACACCCTCGGGCTCCTCGCGGACATCGGCCGCCTCGCTCTCGCCAGCGTCTACCCGAGCGAGTATTCCGCCCTTCTCGCGGCCTGCCCGGAGGGCCAGAGCGGCGCGATCTCCCGTCTCGAGCGCGAGCACCTGGAGATCGACCACGCCGAGGTCGGCGCCTGTCTGTTCGAGCACTGGGGCCTGCGGAGATCCTTCGCACGCGCGGTGTGCCTCTACGAAGGAGTGCACGCGCCCGCAGACACGGAAGACGCGGAAGCCCTCGACCTTGCAGGCGTCCTGCGATGCGCGCAGCAGCTGGCCGAAGAGCGCGTCGACAGCGACGACCGGAGGACTTCCGCCGGGGCCGATCGAGCCCTTCCGCACCTGCGGGACGGGCTGGGTCTCTCCGAGGAGGCGGCACGAAGGGTCCACGCGGAGGTCGCCCGCGTGCTGAGCGAACGCATCGCCTCCGCCTGGGTCCCGATCGGGATCCCGAGCGCCGCTCGAGAGGACGCCACGCCGGTGGTGGAGCCGGACGAGGTCGACACCTCGCCGCGCAGTGGGAAGGGCCTGCGCATCCTCGCCGTCGACGACGATCCGACCTCCCTCGCGCAGCTCCGGCGCGTGCTCGAGCAGGCGGGCCACGACGTGAAGTGCGCCTCCGACGGAATCGAGGCGCTCCAGATCGCGCTCCAGACCAATCTCCAGGCCGTCGTCGCCGACTGGATGATGCCCCAGATGGACGGCGTCGAGTTGTGCAAGGCCCTGCGCTTCATCCAGAGCGGACGCGAGATGTTCTTCATCCTCCTCACGGGACGGGACCAAGAGGACCAGGTCGTCGAGGCCTACGACTCCGGAGTCGACGAATACGTCACCAAGCCCTTCAACCCCAAGATCCTCCTCGCACGCATCCGGGCTGGGCAGCGCGTCATGGAGCTCAAGGAGGAGGTGGACATCGAGCGCCAGGTCACCGCACAGCAGGTCCGGGAGCTGGGTCTCTTGAACCGCAGGCTGCGGACGGCCGCCCTGACCGATCCTCTGACCGGACTGCCGAACCGCCGCTGTGCCTGGGACCGCCTCTCCGAGGAGTGGCAGAACTCGACGCGCGCGGGGACGCCGATGGCCGTGATGATGGTCGACATCGACACGTTCAAGAACGTCAACGACCGGCATGGTCACGAGATCGGCGACCTGGTGCTCAAGGAGGTCGCCGAAGTCCTGCGCTCGCGCGCTCGTCAGGGCGAGGGTGTCGCACGATTGGGTGGCGAGGAATTCGTCGTCGTCTGCCCCAACTCGACCGCCACGCAAGCCGCGGTCGGGGCCGAGCGCCTGCGCGCCGCGATCGAGGGTCATGTCATCCACTCGCCGGGCTTCTCCACCAACGTGACCGTCAGCCTCGGCGTCGCCGAGCGGACGCCCGACATGCCCGGGATCGATGCGCTCCTCAAGGCGGCCGACGCCGCGGTGTATCTGGCCAAGAGCGCCGGCCGCAACCAGGTGAAGGTCGCCGAGTCCGCGATCGGAAGGGAACTCTCGGCGTGAAGGCTGCTTCCATGGTGGCCCGTGCCCGACGTGAGCCGGTCGCGGGCGGGTGAGATCATGGAGCACGAGTCCGATGAGACGCTGTCCGCGGGCGTGACTCGCGGAGCCTTCGACGAGCTCAAGCTCGCCGAGCGGCTTCCCTCGCCGCCCGGTCTCGGTCTGGCGATCCTGGGCCTCACCCGCGACGAGCAGGAGTCGCCCGAAGCGCTGTTCGAATGCATCCGCGCGGATCCGGCCTTGACCGGACGACTCCTCAAGCTCGCGAACTCCTCGCGACCCGGCGGAAGCGAGCCCGCGGCGACCGCGCGCGCGGCGGCGGCCCTCCTGGACCGAACGGCCATCCGCAGCATCGCCTTGAGCTTCAGCCTCGTTCCGAAGGATCCGGACGAAGTCTGCGAGGCTTTCGACTACCGGCGCCACTGGCTGCTGTCGCTCGCCTGCGCGGCCGCAGCCGAGGCTCTGGCGCGGCGGTTCCGGTCGGGCGATCCCGAGGAGGCGTTCACGCTGGGTCTGCTGTGCCACGTGGGTCTGCTCGCGATGGCCACGGTGCACCCCGAGGACTTTGCCGGGATCCTGCGCAAGTGCGAGGGCAAGGGACCTGTCGACCTCGTGCTCGCGGAGGTTCGCGCTCTCCGGATCAACCACTGGCAGGTGGCCGCCGACCTGATGGCCGATTGGGGCTTGTCCGAGTCGTTCCTGGCGCCCGTGCAGACTCTCTCCCGGACCGCGCTCGGCGCGAGGAGCGAAGACGCGGTGAGCGCGTGTTCCACGTCACTCCTCACGCTGGCGGTGGAGATGGCGGGGAACATCGTCGCGTCGCCGAGCGCAGGAGCATCCGGAAACGACACGGCTGGCACGCAAGCCGCCGACTCGGAGGCAGGGAGGCGGCCCGAGCGCGAGGAAGTCTCTCTCGCGCGCCAGGAGGCCACTCGACGGTGGCGCGAGCTCGTCGATCTGTGCGGGCTCGATCCTCTGCCGCACCGGGCCTCCATCGATGGCCGGACCGGCGCGGATCCCGTCGGGGACACGTCGGCTCGGGGCTCGCAAGAGCCGGTCGCCGAATCCGACCGGACTGCACTGGAGACGAGCGTCCCGGGTGGCGCGGGGATTTCTGCGGGGTCGGTCGGTGGCACCTCGGCCCTGGACCCCGAAGAGACGATCGCCGAATCCGACCAGGCGGCGCTGGAGACCAGCGTCCCTGCTCGCATCCGAATCCTGGTCGTGGACGATGACCCCGGGGCCCGCCACCTGCTCGGTGTGCACCTGCGACGTGCCGGGTACGAAGTGATCGCCGCACAGGACGGCGAGTCGGGACTGCGCGCCGCGCTCGCCGAATCGCCGCACATGGTGATCACCGACTGGATGATGCCCGGGCTCTCCGGCCTCGACCTGTGCAAGGCGCTGCGGCGCATGGAGGCCGGAAGAAAGATCTACCTCCTGGTCCTGACCTCGCGGGAGGAGGAGGACAGCATCGTCGAGGGCCTCGAGGCAGGCGCGAACGACTACCTGACCAAGCCCTTCAATCCGCGCATCCTCCTGGCCCGCGTCCACGCCGGGCAACGTGTGATCGACATGCAGCGACAGATCGAGATCGACAGGCAGGTCGACAAGCGGCGGGAAGCCCAGCTGGGCCAGCTCACGCGCAAGCTGCGCAGCGTCGCCCTCATGGATGACCTGACCGGACTCCGGAACCGGCGCTTCGCGATGACCCAACTCGAAGAGGCCTGGAGCGCCGCCGAGCGCTACGGTCGACCGCTCTCGGTCGTGATGATCGACATCGACCACTTCAAGAGGGTCAACGACGGTTACGGACACCTGGTGGGCGACGCCGTCCTGCGCGCGACCGCGGAGGTCCTGAGATCGAAGATCCGGAGCAGCGACGTCGTCTGCCGCCTGGGCGGCGAAGAGTTCCTCGTCATCTGCGTCAACGGCGGTCTGCGCGGAGCAGAGATCTGCGCCGAGCGCCTCCGCTCCTCGGTCGAATCCCACACGATCACCCACCCCGGCTTCGCAGGCCGCGTCACCGTCAGCCTCGGCGTCGCCGAATACTCCCCCGGCATGCGCAGCATCGACGACCTGGTCAAGGCCGCAGACGAAGCGGTGTACAAGGCGAAGTCGTTGGGGCGGAACCGGGTCTGCTCGAGTGGATCTTCACAGGATCAAGTGGCGACAGCCTGAATCTGGCCTCGACCGCTGGAGGGAATCGAGTGCGTCAGAAGACCCTCCAGGCGAACAGCTCTGCACGCGACAAGGACTTCTGTTCCAGCCCCAGGATCATCGCCGGTGTGACCCTCGGCGCCGCGTTCGTGACCCCGCGGACGTAGTTGCGCCAGGCGATCCAGATCCAGATGTGGCGTGCGAGCCTACCGCGCAGCTTCGACGCCGCCCAGGTCCGCCGCACCAGCCTCGAAATCCCATCGCGCATCATCGCCAAGGTGTGGTTGATTGCGAACAGGGGGTTGGAGTAGTTGCGCGGCAGCTTGGACGAAAAGCGCTCGTGGAGCAGCCGAACGCCGATGGTTCTCTCAAGCGCCTTGCAGTAGCTCTTCTTGCGATCGGTCTGCACGTGGATGGTTCCCCCCGGGGCGTGCACCTTCGAGAGGACCTGGAAGCTTCTGGTGACGGCCGCGGACGAGCCGCTCTTGCGCCTGCCGAAGATCTTCTCCCTTTGGAGTTTGCGCTCGTTGTCCTTTGGAGAGAGCGCTCCACGACAGGGCAAGGCCACGGCTTCGGTATAGAGCACGAAGTAGCTATGGCGCTCGATGAGCACAGGGATGGTGACCGGGGACAACTTCCCCGAGTGTTCGTAGGTCTCTTGCTCGTCCAGTTGGAAGGTGCCGCTGATGCCGCCCCTCTCGACGGCCCGGGAGAATTGTTTGGCTTGGAGGTCGCGGCAGTGGCGGCCGAGGAGCTCGAGGCGGTGCGCGACGGTCTTGCGTGAGCAGCCCAGAATTCTCGCCGATTGGCGGTGGGTCACTTTGGAGATGAACAGCTGGAAGAGGGATAGGTGGAGGCCGGGCTTCTTGAGGCGGTAGTCCAAGCGAAAGGTCTGGATGGAAAAGGAACGGCCACACTCTCGGCACAGAAAGCGCTGGACGGTCCTGCCGTCGCAGGAGCGGCGATAGGTGCCGCGGAACTGGTAGAGAAACCGGCCGCGGCCAGAAGAAGGACAGTCGGGTCGAGGGCAGCGCGAGGGTCGGAACGACATGGGATCTCCTTCCCGGGGCGAGGCCCGGGGCAATTCTCTGCTCGGGCGGACCGACGGAGATGGGGGCGGTCGCGTGGATTCCAGAAAATCCCCTCCAGCGGTGGAGGCCAGATTCCGCAGGCCCCACGTTGGGCTATGCTGCGCGTCCCCCGCGCGCCCCCATCCACCCCCCAGGAAGAAACCATGGACAAGCACCGCACGACCGACTTCGTCGAGAGCGCCTGGAACGGATCGATCGTCCCGGCACTGATCGAGTACATTCGCATCCCGAACAAGTCGCCGGCCTACGACGCCGACTGGCAGAAGCACGGCCACATGGAGAGGGCTGTGAAGCTGATCGAGGGCTGGTGCCGGTCGCGCGAGATCGAGGGGATGAAGCTCGAGGTCGTGCGTCTTCCGGAGCGCACGCCGGTGATCTTCATGGAGATTCCGGGGACGGGCGGGTCGTCGTCGGACAGGGAGGACACCGTGCTCTTGTACGGGCACCTCGACAAGCAGCCCGAGATGACGGGCTGGAACCCGGGATTCGGGCCGTGGGAGCCGGTGATGAAGGGCGACAAGCTCTACGGCCGGGGCGGCGCGGACGACGGCTATGCGGCGTTTGCCTCGCTCACCGCCATCGGGGCGCTGAAGCAGCAGAAGATCCCGCACGCTCGGTGCGTGGTGCTGATCGAGGCGTGCGAGGAGAGCGGGAGCTACGACCTCCCTTATTACATCGACCACCTCGAGAAGAGGATCGGGCCGGTGAGCCTGGTCGTGTGCCTCGATTCGGGCTGCGGGAATTACGAGCAGCTCTGGAGCACGACCTCGCTGCGCGGGATCGCGGCCGGGACCCTGACCGTGGAGGTTCTGAAGGAGGGGGTTCACTCCGGACACGGCAGCGGCATCGTGCCGTCGAGCTTCCGCGTGGTGAGGCAGCTCCTGTCGAGGCTGGAGGACGAGAAGACCGGGCAGATCCTGCCCAAGGACTTCCATGTCGACGTCCCCGAGCAGCGCCTGCAGCAGGCGAAGGCCACGGCTGCCGCGCTGAAGGACGAGATCTGGAAGGAGTTCCCCTGGGCCGGCAGCACGCAGCCGCTCGGGAAGGACAACACGGAGCTGCTCCTGAACCGCACGTGGCGGCCGACGCTGTCGATCACGGGAGCGAGCGGGCTGCCGGAGCCGAAGGATGCGGGCAACGTGATGCGGCCGAAGACTACCGTGAAGGTCAGCGTGCGCGTGCCTCCGACCGCGAACGCGGAGGGGGCGACGAAGAAGCTCAAGGAGCTGTTCGTGAAGGACCCGCCGTACGGGGCCAAGGTGACGTTCGAGGAGGAGGGCGCGAGCGCGGGATGGAACGCGCCGGAGCTCGCGCCGTGGCTCGAGGCGGCGACGAACCGCGCATCGAAGGAGTTCTTCGGCAGGGACGCGATGTACATGGGCGAGGGCGGCTCGATCCCGTTCATGGGGATGCTCGGGAAGAAGTTCCCGAAGGCGCAGTTCCTGATCACGGGAGTGCTCGGACCGCAGTCGAACGCGCACGGGCCGAACGAGTTCCTGCACATCCCGACGGGGAAGAAGCTGACGTCCTGTGTCGCGCAGGTGATCGAGGAGCACGCGCAGCGGCCGAAGTGATCGATCCGAGCAGGAGGAGGCCATGATCGCCGTGATAGGTCCCACCGAGGTGCTGCTCTTGTTCGTGTCGCTGATCTCCGCGGTCATCGGTCTGGCCCTCGCAGGAATGCTCGTGGTCGCCGGCCTGCGTGCGGTGAGAGCGTTGGAGCGGATGGCCGTCGCGCTCGAATCCCTCTCACACGGGAAGAGCTGATCGATCGCCGCCGAGGTGGACGCGCGACCGATGAACGGCCTCGTCTACCTCTTCCACGGAATCTTCTGGAGCGCGTTCATCGTCCGCGCGTTTCGCCCGCGCGCTGCGGAAGAAACGGGAAAGCCCGAATCTTCCGGGGACGCGACGCGGAAGGCGCGCCATCCCGGCCTGCTCCTCTTCTTCCACGGCGTCGGGTTCGGAGCGATGTACGCCGCGATCGGCCCGACGGTGTTCGCTCCCGAACCGCAGCCGAGGCTCTTCCAGGTCCCCTGGCCGGTCGGGGCGGCCGTCATCCTGCTCGGCGCAGCCGTGTTCGCCTGGGCACTGTGGGTCTTCGGCTCCTGGCGCGTGCTCGCGAAGCTCGACTCGAGCCACCAGCTGTGCATCGACGGACCCTACCGCCTCGTCCGCCATCCGATCTACCTCGCCTGTGATCTGCTCGCGATCGGGACGTTCCTGTGGATCCCGACGGCCGAGATGCTGGTCGCCCTGCTCCTGATGCTCCTCGGCGCGGAGCTGCGGGCGAGAGCGGAAGAGAAGCTCCTCCTCGGCGTCTTCGGAGATGCGTACCGGCGGTACTGCGGGGCGACGAAGCGCTTCGTGCCGGGGGTCTACTGATGTTCCGGCAGCGAGAGATCGTTGTCGGTGGCAGATCCGCGCGCGTCGCCCTCCGAGCACATCGCCACCCTCGCTCGCGCTTCCTCGCTCGAATCCGGCCGGGGCTCAGCCCAACCAGGGTGGGGAGCCGGACCCATGGAGGAATGCGCGCTCGTCACCATCCGACCGGCTGGCTCGCGCCGGCGCCAGGACCGTAGACCACCGCGTTCGTGAACAAGCGCGCCGTGCCGCGGAACCAGCCGCGGAACGCCGGCGGGCAGGCGAAGAGGATCACCTGGCCGGCGCCCTGCGATTCGACGGTGCAGTAGGCCGTGTCCGCGATCCGCTCGCGCGCCTCCGGCCACAGGAGCCCGCTGATCCTCAAGCGGTCGGCGGCGGCGAGGCGCACGGGCGTCTTCGCGGGGAGCTGGGAGAGGAACGCCCCCGAGCCTTCGAAGAAGACCGGCAGCTCCTCCGTGCAGCCCGCGGTGATCCACGAGTCGGGGTTCACCTCGCCGCGCAGGATCACCCCGCGCGGGGAGAACGTCCGCATCCAGTGCTCGCGGCTCTTCTTGTCCTCGCCCTTCTCCTCGGGCTTCGAGCCGGCAGGCTTCTCCTCCTTCTTCTCTTCGGCTGGCTTCGCTTCCACAGCGGGCTTTGCTTCCGAGGCGGGCTTCGCCTCCGCGGCAGGCTTCGTTTCGGCAGCGGGCTTCTCCGCGCCCGCGGGCTTCGCCTCCGCCGGCTTCCCGCCCCACAGCGCCGACTCGTCGACCGGCTTCTTGCCCGCATCCCGCTCGCGCTTGACCGCCACGGCGTACTTCTCGAGGTCCTCGAGCGCTTCGCTGCGAGCCCGCACCGACGAGAGCTTCAGCTCCGGGTCCGCGATCGCCGCCGCCGCCGAGCCTCCGCACGCGATCAGCGTCCCGCCGCCCCTCACCCACGTCCGCAGCTCCTCGGCGTTCTCCTTCAGGATCGCGCCGAGGTTCCCGCCGTCGGGCACGACGAGCACGTTGTAGCGCCGGAGGTCGTACCCGCCGAGCCCCTGAGCGTCCACCTGCGTCACCGGGATGCCGATCTCCGCGTCGAGGAGGTTCCAGACGTGCCCGAACGAGTCGGTGTCGACCGGCGAGTTCGACAGGACCGCCACGCGCGGCCGCGCGAGCAGGCGGAAGTGCTGGCCGCCGAGGTCGGCCTTGTCGTCCGGGCTGCGCGCGGTGCCCGTGGCGAAGGCCTGCACGCCGGCGGCCTCGGCGACCTTGGCGACCTTCTCCTCGACGTCCGCCCCGTTCTCGTGTCGCCGCACGAGCAGGCTGCCGCGCACGAAGCCGCGTCCCGCCGCCGTGAACGGCTCGTCCGACATCTGGACCTGCAGCCCGAGGTCCATCCCCCGCGCTGCGAACGCGACCGCGCCGTCGTCCTGGCCGTCGACGATCCAGCCGTAGACCGGCTCCCCGGTCTTCGCGAGCGGCGCGATCCCCTTGGCGCGCGCCGGCAGCGCGGTCATCGCGCTCTTCTTCATCTCGACCGCGTCGCACCAGGACGCATCGAGGTCGTACGCGTGGGCGGGCGACCAGGCCGTCACGTCGTAGGCTTTCGAGCGCTGCTTGCGTTCCAGCTCCTTGCGCTCCCGGTTGAGCGACTCCGAATCGTACCTCGGATCGAAATCGAGCCAGGCCTTCACCATGGAGGCGAGCGGCTGGCGCGCGTAGACGATCACGCAGCCCGCGGGGAAGCTCTTCTCGTCCGCCGCGCCCTGCATCGCGGTCTCGACCTTCTTCCCCGTGAACGCTTCCTCGGCCCGGAACATCTCGATCCCCTGCCCGGCGAGCATCGACACGAAGCGGTCCTCGCGATCGCGGTTCCGCCCCGGCACCATCACGAACATCCGGTCGTTGCCGGGCGTGTCGGCGGCGAGATTCTTGCGCTTGGCCGCGAGGTAGTCCTTCAGGATCTCCTCCCGGTTCGTGGCGAGCGTCGCGACGTTCGTCAGGCTGCTCGTCGCCTGGTGCTGCACCGCCTCGCGGTAGGTCACGATCTCGCCCGACGCGCGGCGCACCGACTGCCCGGCGAAGCGCGCCTGCTCGTACAGGATCCCGACCGCACCGATGAACGAGCCCCACGAGTCCGAGTATCCGGGGTACCACGAATCGGCCCACTCGCGGGTGTAGTAGCTCCACCCGCGCCGGTCGAAGGCCGCGGCCTGATCGGCGGCGAAGCGCTGCCACCACTTGAGCGTCGCCTCGGGGAAGTGGCGCGTGAACGGATCGGTCGCGGGGTAGAAGAGGTAGGTGTCGAGCGCCCCCATCTCGTGCGCGTCGACGAGCAGCTGCGGGTGGAACGAGGCGATCGCGGCCCAGCGCGCACGCGTCTCGGGCTGCGTGCCCCAGATCCAGTCGCGGTTCATGTCGAACAGGTAGTGGTTGCCTCGCCCGTACGGCCAGCGCCCGCGGCTCATGCTGTCGGAGTCGAGGTTCGGCACGTAGCCCGCGCCCTGCTCGAGCTGGCTGAGGATGCGCTCGCGGCCGTCGGGATTGAGGCACGGGTCGATCACGACGACGACCTGGCGCAGGAGGTCGGTGACCTCGGGGCTCCGGCCGGCGGCGAGGTGGTAGGCGACGGCGAGCGAGGCGTCGGAACCGGACAGCTCGTCGCCGTGGATGCTGTAGCCGAGCCAGGCCACGGCCGGGGAGGACTTCACGATGCGCTCCGCTTCGGCGGCGTCGAGGCCGCGCGGATCGGCCAGCTTCCCGAGGTCGGCGCGGACCTTCTGGAGATCGCGCACGTTCTCGGGGCTTCCGATCACGGCGTAGACGAGCTCGCGGCCCTCGTGCGTGCGGCCGAAGGGGACGATCCGCATGCGCTGCGTCTTCGCCTCCATCGCGCGCAGCGCGGCGAGGATCTCGGCGTGGTGGGCGGTGAACGTGCCGAGCGGCTGGCGCAGCAGCACATCGGGCGCGGGGACGTCGGGATCGTAGGCGGTGCCGGGGAAGAAGGGCTCGAGCTTGTCGCCGCGACCCGAGTCGCCGAAGGGGATCACCTTCTGCGCGGGAGCGGACGGCGCCTGCATCGCCCGCGCGGGCGGGATCGAAGAGCAGCCGAGCGAAACGAGAACGGCGAACGAGAGATCGAGCGAACGCGTACGGTGCATGCGATGCATCCTGAGGGGGCCCTTCGTCGAGCAAGGGCGGGGAGTCTAGCAGGCCGCGGCGGTGGGAATCGCGCTGGACCAAGGCTAGACTCGTGTGAGGGGCCTCTAGCTCAGTTGGTCAGAGCGGGGGACTCATAATCCCTTGGTCGCAGGTTCGAGTCCTGCGGGGCCCACCATTTCGTTTTGCGCGCGCTTCCCCGAGCCGGTTTGGATTGCCCTGCGGAATCCGTATCCTGGCCCGTTCTTCCGCGGCCCGCTTGTCTCGAGATCCATCCGTGCCCCATCCCGGCGACGAGCACGAGCAGCACCCGCGCGCGACCGAGATCACGCTGCGGCCGCCGACGCACGGGGTCAGGCACCCGCTGTAAGGGCAAGGCGCAAGGCGGAGCACGTCGTTGGATCATCCGGTGCTGTGGAGCGTCTTCGCGATCGTCGTGGTCGTCATGCTGGCGCTCGACCTCGGCGTCTTCCACAAGCGGGCGCACGAGGTCTCGACGAAGGAGGCGCTCGCCTGGACGGCGCTCTGGGTGGCGATCGGCCTGGGCTTCTGCGCCGTGGTCTGGCGCTTCGACGATCCGCACAGGGCTGCCGAGTACCTGGCCTGCTACCTGACCGAGTACGCGCTCTCGGTCGACAACATCTTCGTCTTCCTGGTGATCTTCACTTATTTCGCCGTGCCGGCCGAGAACCGTCATCGCGTGCTCTTCTGGGGCATCTTCGGCGCGATGGTGATGCGCGGCCTGTTCCTGTTCGGAGGCGTGGCGCTGGTCCAGCGGTTCCATTGGACCGCGTGGGTGCTCGGAGGGATCCTCGTCCTGACCGGGATCAAGCTGCTCTTCCAGGGGGACGCGGAGATCCAACCCGCAAGGAACCCCCTCTTGCGGTTGGCGCGGCGCCTCCTGCCGGTCACCGAGGGGTACGAGGGCCAGCGCTTCTTCGTCCGGCGCAGCGCGCGGCTCTTCGCCACGCCGCTCTTCCTCGCGCTGCTCGTGCTCGAGAGCACGGACGTCCTGTTCGCGGTCGACTCGGTACCGGCGGCGCTGGCGCTGTCGAAGGATCCGCTGGTTCTCTACACCTCGAACATCCTCGCGATCCTCGGCCTGCGGTCGCTTTTCTTCGCCGTGGCCGGGATGCTCAAGTACTTGCACTACCTCAAGCTCGGCTTGTCGGCGATCCTCGTGTTCGTCGGGATCAAGATGCTGCTGCCGGAGGAGCACAAGATGCCGATCGAGACCGCCTTGTCGGTCGTGGGCGGGATCCTGCTGGTCGCGGTGGTCGCGTCGATTGTCCGCTCGAGGATCGGGAAGCCCCCGAGATGATCCTCGCGAGCCCCCTCTCCTCAGAGCCCCTGACGGGGGAGGAATCCGGGTCGCGAAGAACCCAACGGTGAAATCGGCCGTCCCGTCTGGCATCCTGGGTCCGTAGTCGGCTGGCGGTCACCGCGGACACCGCGGTTGTGAACACCGGTCGCGCTCAGCCGCAGTCCCCTCACCCAGAAAAGGCGAATCCATGAGAAGAACCAGAATCGATCCGATCCGAGCCTCCAAGTTGCTGCTGCCGATGGCAGTGGCCGGCATGATCGCGGGCTTCACGATCGGTTGCTCCGAGAAGAAGGCCGAGCCCACAGCGACGCCGCCCGCCGCGAAGGCGGCCCCCGCGAAGGCGGCCGAGAAGGCCGGCGAGGCCGTGGCGGCCGAGAAGCATTCCTGCGCCGGCATGAACTCCTGCAAGGGAAAGGGCGGCTGCAAGACGGGGGACAACGGCTGCGCAGGCAAGAACTCGTGCAAGGGCAAGGGCGGCTGCGAGGTGCCCGCGAAGGCGAAGTAGTCCGCGCCGAGCGTCGAGCGAGCGGGGCCCGCGGTCGTTCCGATCGCGGGCCTCACTTCGTTCGCCCGATCTGCCCGGCGGTGTCATCGGCCGAGGACCGGGCGCAGGAGGTCCTTCCCGAGGTCAGGGAGGTCTGGCGGGCGCTTCGGCCATGGTCGCAAGGCCAATCCGTTGCTCCGCCCAGGCGGGCCCCTTAGAATCCCAAGAACGCAAGCGCGGAGAATGGGAGGCTCGCCAGGCCGTGATTCCACGGTGCCTGAACTGCATCTCCGGCTCTCCGGTGCTGGACACGAGGGATGGTAATCACATGAGACTCGAGCGGTCTTTTCCTCAGATGGCCGGTGCGATCGCGCTCCTGTGCGCCTCGGGCTGGGCGCAGACGACCACGCGTGCCAGCGTGGATTCGGCCGGAGTGCAGGGCAACAACGACAGCTACCATGCCTCGATCTCCGGCGACGGGCGCTTCGTGGCTTTCTATAGCAAGGCCACCAACCTCGTGCCCGGCGACAGCAATGGGGTCCAGGACGCTTTCGTTCGCGACCTCCAGACCGGCGTGACCGAGCGCGTGAGCGTGGATTCGGCCGAGACCCAGGCCAACGGCAGCAGTGGCAACACCTACAGTCCTTCGATCTCCGGCGACGGGCGCTATGTGGCGTTCGAGAGCGCCGCGACCAACCTCGTCCCCGCGGACACGAACGGATCCTGGGACATTTTCGTCCGCGATCGCCAGAGCGGCACGACCGAGCGGGTCGGGGTGCAGGGGAACGGCCACAGCTACAACCCTTCGATCTCGTCCAACGGGCGCTACGTGGCGTTCGAGAGCGCCGCGACCAACCTCGTGGCCGGGGACACCAACGCTTCCGTCGACGTGTTCGTGTACGACCGCCAGACCTTCGTGACCACGCGGGTGAGCCTCGACTCGGCCGCGGTGCAGGGCAACAACGGCAGCTACAACGCCGCGATCTCGTCCGACGGTCGCTACGTGGCCTTCTGGAGCGACTCCGACAATCTCGCGCCCGGGGACACCAACACGGTCCCCGACGTCTTCGTGCGCGACCGCCAGACCGGCTTGACCACGCGGGTGAGCGTGGACTCGGGCGGGGCGGAGGGCAACGGCGACAGCTACGAACCTTCGATCTCCGCGGACGGTCGCTACGTGGCCTTCTGGAGCTACGCCAACAACCTCGTGCCCTTGGACACCAACGGGGTCGCCGACGTCTTCGTCCACGACCGCCAGAGCAACGCGACCACGCGGGTGAGCGTGGATTCGCTCGGATTGGAGAGCGACAACGACAGCTTCGAGCTCTCGATCTCCGCCGACGGTCGCTTCGTGGCGTTCTGGAGCAACGCCGACAACCTCGTGCCCGGGGACACCAACCTGGCCGCCGACATCTTCCTGCGCTTCATCCCGGACGGCACGACCAGGCGATTGAGCGTGAGCTCGGGCGGGGTCCAAGGCAACCAGTCCAGCTTCGCTCCTTCGATCTCCGCCAATGGCAGCCGCGTGGCGTTCGAGAGCCAGGCGACCAACCTCGTGTCCGGCGACACCAACGGATTCTGGGACGTCTTCGTCCTCGACCGCCGTGCCCTGAGGGTCTTCACGCCCTTCTGCTTCGGTGACGGGACCAGCGTGGCCTGCCCGTGCGGCAACACGGGCGCCCCGGAGCACGGCTGCGAGAACTCGTCCGGCACCGGTGGCGCGCTGCTGACGGCGACAGGCCTCGCGAGCCTCTCGGGCGACACGCTGCAGCTCACCTCGTCGGGCGAGAAGCCGACCACGCTCAGCATCTTCCTGCAAGGCAATGCCTCGATCGCGCCGGTGAACTACGGCGACGGCCTGCGCTGCGTGGGTGGGGCCATCAAGCACCTGCGGTCGGAGAACGCCGTCGGCGGCATCGTGATCTACCCCGACGGGACGGAGACTCCCATCTCGGTGCGCTCGGCCCAGCTGGGCGATTCGATTTCCGTGGGTTCGACGCGCAACTACCAGGTGTACTACCGCGACTCGGTGACGAGCTTCTGCCCGGCTCCAATGGGCGACTTGTACAACCTGTCCAGAGCCATCGGCGTGACCTGGGTGTTCTGAGGTCGTACCCCCCGGGGAATCAACCCGGATCCTGCGCCTCGACCCTCTCGATGTAGGCCGAGCACACGACGTCGCCCATGACGTTGATCACCGTCCGCCCCATGTCCAGCAGCCGGTCGACGCCGAGCACGATCGCGATCCCGTCCGGCGGCACGCCGACCTGAGCCATCACGATCATCACGAGCGGCAGCGAGCCCCCCGGCACGCCGGCCGCGCCGATCGCGGAGAACACGCACAGCAGCACGACCAGGATCTGCTTCGTGAGCGGCATCTCGATCCCGAAGATCTGCGCGATGAACAGGACGAGCGCCCCTTCGAACAGAGCCGTCCCGTTCATGTTCATGGTCGCGCCGAGCGGAAGCACGAACCCCGCGACCGTCGGCCGGATCCCGAGGTCCTGTTGCGCCACGCGCAGCGACGTGGGCAGGGTCGCGTTGCTCGACGACGTCGAGAAGGCCGTCACGATCACCGGGATGCAGGTCTTCAGGAACTCGACCGGCCTGCGCCTCGCCAAGGCGCGCAGAAGGACCGGGTAGAGCACGAAGAGCTGCACCGCGTACGCCGCGAGCACGAGGATCAAGTAGAACGCGAGCTTCTGCAGCAGCTCCAGCCCGAACCTCGCCACCACCGAGAAGATCAGGCAGAACACCGCGTAGGGCGCGAGCTTCATCGCGAAGCCGACGATCCCGACCATCGCCTCGGCGATCGTCTCCAGCCAGCGCACCATCGCCGCGCGCCGCTCGCTCGCGATCGCGGTCAGCGCGGCGCCGAAGAGCAGCGCCAGCGTGATCAGCGGCAGCATCTGCATCTTCACGACCGCCTCGATGATGTTGCGAGGCAGGAAGGCGTCGAGCACGAGGTTGGCGATCGCGAGCGCTCCCTGGGTCTGCCCCGTCGGCGCCGCGGCCTGCACCCTGGCGGCCTCTCCCCCGAAGGCCCGCATCAGGCTCTCGCGAGTCTGCGCGTCGAAACCGACGCCCGGGCGGAAGGACTCGATCAGCAGGATCCCCAGCACGGCCGAGAAGGCGGTCGTCAGGAAGAAGAAGCCCATCGTCCGCGCGCCGATTCGCCCGAGCTTCTTGAGGTCGCCGAGGTTCGCGACCCCCGTCGCGAGCGATGCGAACACGAGCGGCACGACGACCAGGAACAGGAGGCGCAGGAACACCTGGCCGATCGGATGCGCGACGGCATCGGCCAGGAAAGCGACGGTTTGCTGCGCGCCCTCGCCCGAGGCGGCGAGGCGGTTCGCCGCGATCCCGGCCACGGCGCCGAGGACCAGCCCGAGCAGGATCTTGTGGTGCAGCGGTCTGCGAGCCGGATCGCCGCTCATGGGACGGAGCGGATGCTAGGGATCCTCTGGAGCGCGGTCAATCCGCAAGACGTCGCCGCCCTCACGTCGCCGGCGATCGCGCCGGTGCGCCCGCGGCGTCGCCTCCGCGCGCCCGCAGCCACCTCCGCGTGGAGTCGACCAGGATGGTCACGACAGCGACCATCAGGATCGCGGTCAGGGAGGCGTTGACCCAGCCCTGCGCAGCGGTCTCGTCCTTCCTCGTCATCACCAGGAAGTTGTCGGTGATCGAGAGGAAGCCTGCGACGAGCGTCGTCGAGCCCACGAACGCGAGCGGCACGATCGTCGTCCACGCGTAGCGCGCCTTCCCCGAGTTCACGAGGATCGTGGTCGCCACGCACAACGCGACCGAGGCGAGGAGCTGGTTCGCGACGCCGAACATCGGCCAGATCGTCGAGATCGATCCGTTCCAGATCAGCGCCGCCCACCCGAGGACGATCGCGAGCGTGGTCAGCGACGATCCGGGCTGCCAGTCGGGCCGCGCGAACTCGCGTTTCCAGCGGCCGAGGAACTCGCCCACGAGGAACCGGCCCACGCGCGTCCCCGTGTCGATCGTGGTCAGGATGAACAGCGCCTCGAACATGATCGCGAAGTGGTACCAGTACTTCATCAGGCCCGAGAGCCCCGGCACCGCGTCGAAGATCTTGGCGATCCCGAGCGCGAGAGTGACCGCGCCGCCCGTGCGTCCGCGCAGGTTCTTCTCGCCCGACTCCGCCTGGAGCCGGTCGATCTCCTGCGGGTGCAGGTCGAAGCCCGTCGCCGTGTGCGTCTCGACCATCTGCTCGTAGCGTTCGATCTGCTGGGGCGTCTTCTGCGCCGTGTTGATCGCGAAGTAGTCGCCCGGGAAGAGCGCGGTCGCCGCCACGAGCGCGACGACGCCGACCACCCCCTCCATGAGCATCGCGCCGTAGCCGATCATGCGCGCATCGGTCTCCTTCGAGAGCATCTTGGGCGTCGTGCCGGACGAGACCAGCGCGTGGAATCCCGAGATCGCCCCGCAGGCGATCGTGATGAAGACGAAGGGGTAGACCTTTCCCGGGATCACCGGCCCGCCGCCGGCGACGAAGGGCGTGAAGGCCGGCATGTGCAGGTCGGGGTGGACGAAGAGGACGCCCGCGATCAGGCACGCGATCGTCCCGATCTTGAGGTAGGAGGAGAGGTAGTCGCGCGGGCACAGCAGCATCCACACCGGCAGGACGCTCGCGACGAAGCCATAGAGCGCCATGAGGAGGATGATCGTCCTGCGGTCGAGGGTGAACGCCTGCGCCCAGCCCGAGTCGGCCACCCTCCCGCCGAGCCACACGAAGAACAGCAGGCCCGCGACGCCGATCGCGCTCGCCTCGGCGATCTTCCCCTTGCGGAAGCGGTACATGTAGAGGCCCATCGCGAGAGCGAGGGGGATCGTCATGCCGACCGTGAACGTGCCCCAGGGCGACTCGGCCAGGGCATTGACGACGACCAGGCCGAGCCCCGCGAGCGCGATGACGATGATGAAGAGGATCGCGATGCCGGCGACCAGGCCCGAGAGCGGGCTGATCTCCTCGCGCGCCATCTCCGCGAGGGATCGTCCGCCGCGGCGGACGCTGCCGACGAGGATCATGAAGTCCTGGACCGCGCCGCCGAGGCACACGCCGATCACGAGCCACAGGAGCCCGGGCAGGAAGCCGAACTGGGCCGCGAGCACGGGGCCGATCAGCGGTCCGGCTCCGGAGATCGCGGCGAAGTGGTGGCCGAAGAGGACCCACTTGTTCGTGGGGTAGAAGTTGTGGCCGTCGTAGTGGACGTGCGCGGGCGTCCGGCGCGAGTCGTCGAGGGCGAGCACCTTCGCCGCCAGGAAGGCCGAGTAGTATCGGTACGCGATCGCGATCAGGCACAGCGCGGCGATGAGAAGGGGGAGGGCGTTCATGTGGACGTCGCTCGCATGCGCCCGAAGGTACACGAGCCCGCCCGGGATCGTCCACGGACGGGCGAGCCCTCGGCGGCCGCTCCAGGGTGCTCGCCGCCGGGTCCGGAAGCCCCTGAAAGGGAGCCCACTCTGCATCGCAAAGTACTTGACACGATCCGGAACCGGGGGGAGGATCGTGGGCATGTCCCTGCTCCACCGCCTTCCCACCCCGGCCCGCGAGCCACCCCCGGCCCTCCACGCGCGCGCGAGCGACGATCTCCGCTTCATCCGCGCGACGATGGAGCGCGCCGCAGCCTTCACCGCCGTCCCCGGCTGGGGCGGCGTGCTCATCGGCATGATCGCGCTGTTCACCACGCCCGCCGCCGCGGGCGCGCAGACTCGCAACGGCTGGCTCCTGACCTGGATCTGCGCCGCGCTGCTCGCCGCGCTCGTCGGCGCGACGGACATGGCGAACAAGCTGCGCGCCGGAGGCAGCTCGCTCCTGCGCGGGCCCGCGTCGCGCTTCGCCGCGGCGCTCTCGCCGCCGATCGCGGCCGGTGCGTGCCTCACCCTCGGCCTCGCGCGCGCGGGACTCTTCGATCTGCTGCCGGGCGTGTGGCTCCTGTGCTACGGCGCGGGCGTCGTCTCCGCAGGCGCGCTCTCGATCCTCTCGGTGCGCGTCATGGGAGTGTGCTTCATGCTCTTCGGCGCGGCGGCGCTGCTCTCGCCCGCGGCCTGGGGCAATACGTGGATGGCGGCCGGCTTCGGCGGCCTCCACGTCCTCTTCGGGATCTGGATCGCGAGGCACCACGATGGCTGAGCGCCGGCAGGCTGCCCGGAGCGCGAGCGCGGCGCCGAAGCTGCGCAAGCTCGAAGGCGCGAAGGGGCCGGGATCGGCCGGGATCGATCGCCTGATCCACGAGCGACTGCGCCTGGCGATCGTCAGCGCGCTCGCCGTGCACGAATCGCTCTCCTTCAACGAGCTCAAGGAGATGATCGCGACGTCCGACGGCAACCTCTCGGTCCACGCGCGCAAGCTCGAGGAGGCGCAGTACATCGCCTGCGCGAAGAGCTTCGACGGCCGCACCCCGCGCACGGAATACCGGCTGACCGCCGCGGGGAGGCGCTCGCTCGAGCGCTACCTGGCGCACATGGAAGCGCTGATCCGCGCGGTGCGGGAGCGCTGAGGATCCGGAGCGAGTCCGCCGTGCACGTGGCGATCATCATGGACGGGAACGGCCGCTGGGCGCGCTCCCACGGCCGGGCGCGCGCCGAGGGCCATCGCGCCGGAGCCCGCGCGGTCGATCGGGTCGTGCGTGCCGCGCCCGGGCTCGGGATCTCGACCCTGACGCTCTTCGCGCTCTCCTCGGACAACTGGCGCAGGCCTCCGCCGGAGATCGAGTCGATCCTGGAGGTCCTCCGCGACTGGCTCGATCGCGCCGCGCCGGTGTGCGCGCTCTCGGGCGAGCGCCTCACGGTGATCGGCCGCCGCGACCGCCTGCCCCTCCCGCTCCTCCAGGCGATCGAGCGCGCCGAGGCGGCGACGATGCAGGGCTCGCGCCTGCACCTGCGCCTGGCGGTCGACTACTCGTCGCGCGAAGCGATCGTCGGAGCGGCGCGGGCTTTCCACGTGCACCAGGCGGCGAACGGCGCGCGCGACGGCTTCGGTCGCCTGCTCGCGGGAGAGCGCGGAACGGAGGAGGTCGACCTGCTCGTGCGCACGGGGGGAGAGCAGCGCTTGTCGGACTTCCTGCTGTGGGAGAGCGCGTACGCCGAGCTCGTGTTCTCGCGCCGGATGTGGCCGGACTTCGACGGGGCGGCGCTGCGCAGGGCGGTCGAGACGTTCCGATCGCGCGAGCGGCGCTTCGGCGGGATCGCGCGGAGCGACGCGGGGTAGGGGATCGCAGGCTCCGCCGGGCATGAGGAAGCGATCCACCCTTCTCTCGATGATCCTGATGGCGCTCGTCGCCGCGACCGTTCTCGTGCTGGGCGGGATCGCCCTCGTGCGCCACGACCGGGTGGCCGCCGTCGGCGAGGAGATCGTGTACGACGACTTCGGGTTCACGGTGCGAGGCGCGCGCTCGGCGAAGACGCTGGGCCCGGCGGGCCGCGAGGTGACGGCCGAGGGCGCGTTCTGGATCGTCGATCTCGAGGTCGCGAACCACGCGCGCCGCGTGCCCTACCGGCTGGAGTGGCACACCCCGCTCCTCCTCGATTCGAGAGGGAACACCCACCGCGTATCGCCGGGCGGCCAGGCGGCGCTCGAGGCCGAGCACGTCTTTCCGGTTCCCCCGCAGGAGCTGGCGCACAGCGAGAAGTGCGTGACCACGCTGGTGTACGACGTGCCCGAGGACGCGGGCGACCTGCGGCTGAAGATCTCGTGCGGCGGGCAGCCCGCCGATCTGATCGATTACGTCCTCCTCGGCGACTGGAGCTTGGCGCTGAGGTCGCCCTGACGACTCGCCCCCTGCGGTCCGGAACCTGGCGTGCACGGGCATCGCCATCCTCCGCGGACCGTGGGTGGCCGGTCACTGGGCCCGTTACCCGCGCAGGTGGATCTGGGTGTCGGGGACCTGGCTCTTCTAGGGCGCGCTGATCTTGGATCGCCGGCCTCGGCTCCATCGGGAGAGTGCAGTCGCGACCTCCGGATCTCCGGGATCGCCGCGGATATGACATCCATGTCATCCGCCTGCCATCGTTTCCGCCCTTTGCTCTTCCGTGACTATCTCCCTAGAGTCTCGACCTCTTCACTCCGGGTGCTGACCTGGACCTGGTTTCCCGGGTGGAGAGCTCATGCAGCTGACCGTTCGGGATGCGGCGCGATTCCTTCGGGTCTCCGAACGCACCATCTATCGTTGGATCCGAGAGGGATCCATCCCCACCTACAAGGTCCAGGAGCAGTATCGCTTCAATCGCGTCGAGCTCCTCGAGTGGGCGACCCGGGAGCGCATCGCGGTCGCGCCGGAGATCTTCCATGAGGCCGAGCAGAGCGAGCCCCTGCCTTCGCTGGCCGAAGCCCTGGAGGCTGGCGGGATCCACTACCGGGTCTCAGGGAACGACAAGGACTCCGTGATCCGGTCGGTGGTCGAGCTGCTGCGTCTGCCGGACGAGGTCGACAGGGATTTCGTCTATGCCGTCTTCATGGCTCGCGAGAGCCTCGGCTCCACCGGAGTCGGGGACGGCATCGCGATCCCTCACGTCCGCAATCCGGTGATCCTCCACGTGAGCCGCCCTCAGATGGCCCTGTGCTTCCTCGAGACTCCCGTGGACTTCGGAGCGCTCGACGGGAAGCCCGTCTTCGCGCTGTTCGCCCTGCTCACGCCGACGGTCCGGGCGCATCTCCAGCTCCTGTCGCGGGTCGCCTTCCTCCTCAAGGAGGACGAGTTCCGCAAGGTCCTGCAGCGCCAGGGGTCGCGCGAGGAGATCTTCCGCGTGGTCCGCGACCTCGAAGGGGCGCTGCGCGCGGGCAAGCCGGATCCAGGGATGGCCCGCGAGGGTTCGAGCTGAGCCATGCTTGCAAGGCCGGACCTCCGGACCCTCCAGGGATGAACGCGACCGGACTCGTCCTCCTCGGCATCCTCGTCCTTCTGACAGGCGGGGCGCTCGCCGCCGGTTGCGCCCGCGTCCGCGGGCTCTGCCTCGGGCTGTTCCTGGCCTCGTCGCTCGGAGGATGCGTGCTGGCGGCCGTGGCCGGCCTCCAGGTGCTGCTCGCGGGAGCAGTTCAGGACTGGGTCGTCGATTGGAACGTGCCGGCCGGCGGCTTCCATGCACGCCTCGATGCGCTGGGAGCCTGGTACGCGCTCGTCGTCGGCCTGATCGGCGCCCCGATCGCGGTCTACGCGACGTTTCACTTCGAGCACGCCAGCCGCGGGACGCTCGCGGTCTTGGCTTTCCTCTTCAACTTGCTCCTCGGATCCCTGCTCCTGTTGGCGGCGGCAGGGCACGCGCTCCTTTTCCTCGCGGCGTGGGAGGTCGCGACGATCTCCGCCTATTTCCTGATCGTCCTGTTTCACGAGAAGGAGGAGATCCGCCGGGCAGGCCGGATCTACCTCTTCGCGAACCACACCGGGACCTTCTGCCTCGTCGCCCTCATCGCGCTGCTCGGCGCCGGCGCCGGCTCGCTGGAGTTCTCCGCGCTCTCGGGCTCCGCGAGGTTTCTTCCGGCCTCGGGCCTCCTCCTTCCCCTCGCGTTGATCGGCTTCGGCACGAAAGCCGGGATCCTGCCGCTCCACATCTGGCTCCCTCACGCCCACCCCGCCGCGCCGAGCCCGATCTCGGCGCTGCTCTCCGGCATCGTGATCAAGGCCGGCATCTTCGGGCTTCTGCGCTTCCTGGCCTTTCTGCCCCCCGTTTCGGTCTCGTGGGGCGTGGTCCTCCTCGTCCTCGGCGTGCTCTCGGGCGTGCTCGGCGTCCTGTACGCGCTCTCCCAGCACGACCTCAAGAAGCTTCTCGCCTACCACAGCGTCGAGAACATCGGGATCATCCTGATCGGCATCGGCGTCGGGCTCGTGGGTGCGAGGACCGGCTCCGGGCTGGTCGCGGTCCTGGGTTTCGCGGGAGCGCTCCTGCACCTGCTCAACCATGCGGCGTTCAAGTCCCTGCTCTTTCTCGGGGCCGGCCGCGTCGTCCACGCGACGGGCACCGGCGCCATCGACCACCTGGGCGGGCTGGCTCGCCGGATGCCGGCGACCGCGCTCTTGTTCCTGGTGGGGTGCGTGTCCATCTGCGCCCTTCCGCCCTTCAACGGCTTCGTGAGCGAATGGAGCGTGTTCCGGGCGATGTTCGAGCAGTCGACGAGGGGCGCCGGGACCGCAGCGCTGTGGAGCGTCGGGGGGATTCTCGGGCTCGCGCTGATCGGAGGGCTGGCGGCGGCCTGCTTCGCGAAGGTCTTCGGCGCCGTTTTCCTGGGCGAGCCGCGCGCGCGGCACGATCACGGCGAGGCGCGTGATGCGCCAGGTCCGCAGAAGGTGGCGATGGGATTCCTGGCCCTTCTCTGCCTCTTGATCGGCATCCTGCCCCAGCTCGCGATCCGGGTCGTCTGGCCGGCGTGCGTCCAGGTGGCGCAGAGCGTCGGAGCCCAGGACATTCCGGATCCCGGGCCCGTCGCGGCGTGGCTGGGCTCCGTCTCGAGCATCGGGCTCGCATTTCTCTCCCTGGTCCTTGCTATCGCGCTCCTCTCCAGGCTCCTTCTCCGACGTCCCTCGGTTCACGTCGGCACGTGGGGATGCGGCTACGCCCGCCCGAGCGCGCGCATGCAGTACACGGCGTCCTCCTTCGCCGACCCGTTGCTGCGGGTGTTCCGCGGAGTGCTGTACCCGCGCATCGATTCGAGTCGGGGGCGAGGCAGCTTCTCCGGCTCGCCCGCCTTGCGGAGCCGCACTCCGGACGCCGCGGAGACCTGGATCTTCCGGCCTGCGTTCGCGCTCCTGATGCGCGCCTGCGCGCCCGCGCGGTTCCTCCAGCGCGTGCCCGTCCAGTACCAGGTCTCCGTCGTGGTCG
This sequence comes from Planctomycetota bacterium, assembly GCA_041488095.1. Lineage (GTDB taxonomy): Bacteria > Planctomycetota > UBA1135 > UBA1135 > DASYPQ01. The sequence continues at coordinate 21,099 of JBGPOP010000003.1, read as the reverse complement.
CCGTGCTGACGCTGCTCCTCTTGTGGAAGGTGACGCTGTGATCCCCGCCGCCCTCGCGCACCTGCTCGTGTTCCTGACCGTGCCCCCGCTCCTGCTCGGCCTCGTCCAACGGGTCAAGGCGATCTTCGCCGGACGCAGGGGGCCGCCGCTTTTCCAGGTCTACTACGACCTGCACAAGCTCCTGCGGAAGGAGGCCGTCTACAGCCGGACCACCACGTGGGTTTTCCGCGCCGGACCCGTGGTGAGCCTGGCCGCGGTCGTCACCGGGGGATTGCTCGTCCCGATCGCCGGGATCCCTGGGCCGCTGGCCTTCTCGGGCGACTTCATCCTGCTCGCCTACCTGCTCGCGATGGCGCGGTTCTTCACGGTGTTGGCGGCGATGGACACGGGCTCCAGCTTCGAGGGCATGGGCGCCAGCCGCGAGGTCACGTTCGGGAGCCTGACCGAGCCCGTGCTCTTCGCCGGCCTGCTCGTCCTGGCGGTCGGCTCGCACAGCCTCAGCTTGTCCTACATCCTCGGACCCGGTCTCCACGATCTGTGGGTCCGCGCAGGGCCCGCGCTGGTCCTCGTCGCCGTGAGCTTCGCGATCCTCTTGCTGGCCGAGAACTGCCGCATCCCGGTGGACGACCCCAGCACGCACCTCGAGCTCACGATGATCCACGAGGTGATGGTGCTGGATCACGGCGGTCCCGACCTGGCCTTCATCCTCTATGGTGCGGCGCTCAAGTTCTTCCTCTTCGCGGCCATCCTGGTGCGCCTCGTGCTCCCGGTGGGCGCGGACCAGCCGCTCCTGGAGGCCGGGCTCTTCCTGGGAGGCCTCCTCCTCGTCTCGGTGCTCGTGGGGACGATCGAATCCAGCATGGCGAGGCTGAGGCTGATGCGGGTGCCCGCCCTCCTCGGCGGAGCGCTCGTGCTCGCGACGGTAGCCATCGCGGTCCTCTTCTCCGTTCCGGGTGCCCGATGAGCTTCCTGATCGACTCGATCCTGATCCTCGCGATCCTGCTCTCCGTGTTCGCGCTCGGCGCGTCACGGATGGGGATGACCATCCGGATCTTCGCCATCCAGTCGTTCTTGATCGCCTTCCTGCCCTGGTTCCTGCACGGCGGCACCCCGGGGTTCCACCAGCTGCTGCTCCTGACGGGAACCGTCGTCGTCAAGGCCTTCGTGATCCCGGCGTTCCTTTCCTGGGCGATCCGCGACGTCTCGATGCGACGCGACATGGCCCCTCTCCTCGGCTTCGGAACGTCCTTGTTCGTCGGCTCCCTGCTCGTCGCGCTGGCCTTCATCATCTCAGCCAACCTCCCCCTCCCCACGGGCGTCGCCTCGAGCCTTCTCCTGCCGGCGTCGCTCTCGACCCTGCTCCTCGGTCTGCTGCTGATCATCAGCCGCACGAAGGCCGTGACGCAGGTCGTGGGGTACCTCATCGTCGAGAACGGGATCTTCCTCTTCGGCGTCAGCCTGGTCCTCGAGATGCCCCTGCTCGTCGAGATGGGGATCCTCCTCGACCTGTTCGTCGCCGTGTTCGTGATGGGGATCGTGATCTTCCGGATCAACCGGGAGTTCGAGCACATGGACACCCACAACCTCACCGTCCTCAGGGACTGACGAGATGATCCATCTGCTCTCCACGTTCCTCGTCCCCATCCTCGGCGCCGGCGCGATCTTCCTGCTGCCGGGCAGGAGACGGCGGCTCACGGTCCTCCTCGCCACGACGATCACGCACCTGTGCCTGACCGCACGGCTGTGGCTCGGGGCCCCCGAAGCGGGGTCGAGCGCGCTCCTCGGCGTGGACGCCGCGGGCCTGCTCTTCCTCTCCGTGATCAGCCTCCTGTACTGCCTGGTCGCGGTGCACCTCGTCGCCTACACGCGCCGGGACGCTCGCGGGGCGCCCAAGGTGTTCCTCGCCTGCCATCTCCTCTCGCTCTCGGCGATGACGGTCGCGACCCTGAGCACGCACTGGGGCCTCTTCTGGGTGGCGATGGAGGCGACGACCCTCGCCACGGCTCCGCTGCTCTTCTACCACCACGGACCGCGCGCCCTCGAGGCGACTTGGAAGTATCTCCTGATCTGCTCGGTGGGAATCGCTCTCGCGCTGCTCGGCACCCTGTTCCTGGGTATGGCGGCCGCGGGTCTCGCCGAGAGCCAGCGCACGCTCGGCTTCGTCGCCATGGTCGACAACGCCGGCGGGCTGTCGACGCCCTGGCTCAAGATGGCCACCGTGTTCCTGATCGTCGGGTACGGCACGAAGATGGGTCTCGCGCCGATGCACACCTGGAAGCCCGACGCCTACGGAGAGGCGCCGCCCCCGGTGGCGGCCCTCCTCTCGGGCGGGCTGACGAACTGCGCCTTCCTCGGGATCCTGCGCGTGAGCCAGCTCTGCACGGCCGCGGGGCAGGGGCCGTTCGTCCGATCGATGCTCGTCGCGCTCGGGCTCCTGTCGATCGGGATCGCCGCCGCCTCGATCGTCGGACAAGGGAACTACCGGCGGATGCTCGCGTACTCGAGCGTCGAACACATGGGCATCCTCACCCTGGGCATCGGCATCGGAGGGCTGGCCGCCTTCGGGGCGCTCCTGCACGCAGTGAACAACGCTTTCAACAAGGGCATCCTCTTCCTGGCGGCGGGAAACGTCCTCCAGGCGCGAGGCACTTCCGACTCGAAGTCCGTGACGGGGCTGCTCGCGACGCAGCCGGTCACGGGTGTCTTCCTGATCCTCGGCTTCCTGGCGGCGAGCGGGATCCCGCCCTTCGGGACCTTCATCAGCGAGTTCACCATCCTGCGCGGGATGATCGCGAGCGGGGGAGCGGTCGTGCCGATCCTCTACCTGGGTTTCCTGGCCCTCGTTTTCATCGGCATGGGCTCGAGCGTGCTCGAAATGGTCCAGGGCGCGCCGAAGGGCACGTCCTCGGAACTCCGCGCCGGAAGGGACTCGCTCGCGGCGGTGCTTCCCATGGCGGTGTTCACCGTCGTCGTGCTGCTCCTGGGTCTCTGGATCCCGGGTCCGCTGCAGGCGGTGCTGGAACACGCGGCCGGCCTGACTGGAGGAGCTCGATGAGCGCGCTCACCGCCCGAAATGGCCTGCCGTTCCTCCTGTCGAGCGTGCCCGTCCTCGACATCGAGAGCGCCCGGCGCGAGGCGCTGTCGGCTCGGGACTCCGGCGAACGCCTGATCGCCTTGTTCGCCGCCCAGCGGACGGAACAGGACGATCCGCGGGTTCACGTGGTGACGGGCGAGGATGCGACGAGCCTGCTCCACGTGAGCTCCTTCGACGTGCCTGGCCGGAGCCGCAGCTACCCGTCGTGGACGCCGGAGTGGACCGAGGCGCACCTGTTCGAGCGGGAGATGGCCGAGCAGTTCGGCCTGCGTCCCGAGGGCCATCCCTGGCTCAAACCCGTGCGCGGGGAGCCACCGCTCCGGGGACCGGACCTGTTCCCCCCACAGGTCGGCGCGCGATCGCGCCTCGATGCCTATCCCTTCCTCCAAGCGGAAGGCGACGAGATGCACGAGGTCGGTGTCGGGCCGGTGCACGCGGGCATCATCGAGCCCGGCCATTTCCGCTTCCTCTGCCACGGGGAGGAAGTCTTCCACCTCGAGATCTCGCTCGGTTACCAGAACCGGGGCATCGAGCGACGCTTGATCGGCGGCCCGGACAAGCGCTCGCTCCTGGTGGCGGAATCGATCGCCGGAGACACCGTGATCGGTCACGCCTACACCTACGCGCGGGTGGTCGAGAGCCTCTCCGACGCGAAGACGAGCGCGCGCGCGACCGCGATCCGCAGCATCGCGCTCGAGCTCGAGCGCTGCAGCAACCACGTCGGCGACCTCGGGGCGCTGTCGAACGACGTCGGCTACCTCCCGGCTGCCGCGTACTTCGGGCGCCTGCGCGGCGAGTTCCTCAACCTGCTGATGGATCTGTCCGGGAATCGCTACGGCCGAGGGCTCGTGCGTCCCGGGGGCGTCGGCTTCGACATCAGCGTGGAGATGGCCTCCGATTTCATCGCGCGCCTCCGCCGCGCGTTGGAGGATTTCGCGGGCATCTCCGATCTCCTGTTCGACAAGCCCTCCGTGATGGCTCGGTTCGAGGACGCGGGAGTCGTTCCCCAGGATGTCGCCGAGGAGCTCGGGCTGGTCGGCCCGGTGGCCCGCGCCTCGGGTTGCCAGCGGGACGTCCGGCGCGATTTCGCCCACGGCGCCTATCGGTTCGCCCACATCCCCGTGGCCACCGTGCAGAGCGGTGACGTCGCCGGCCGCGCGCTCGTGCGGAGGCTCGAGACCGAGCGCTCGATCGAGTTCCTGATCGAGCGGCTGGAGAACCTGCCGCAGGGGACGCTCCAGGCCCCGGCCCGGCCGCTCGCGCCGGACGCGTGCTGCATCGCGCTCACCGAAGGCTGGCGCGGCGAGATCTGCCACGTCGCGCTCACGGACGGGACCGGCCGCTTCTCGCGCTACAAGGTCGTCGACCCCTCGTTCCACAACTGGCCGGGGCTGGCGATGGCGCTGCGCGGGCAGGAGATCTCGGACTTCCCGCTCTGCAACAAGAGCTTCAACCTCTCCTATGCCGGACACGATCTCTGAGGATCGACGATGCACAACATCATCTCGGAACGCCTGAGGCAGGGGATGCGGACCTGCGGGTTCCCCGAAGAGCCCGCCGCGTTCCCCGAGCGCTTCCGCGGGCGTCCGAGGATCGACGCGAGCCGCTGCCCCGACGGCTGCCGCAAGTGCGCCGAGGCCTGTCCCACCGACGCGATCGAGTTCTCGACCGGCGCGGCCCGGATCGATCTCGGCCGCTGCGTGTTCTGCCCCGTCTGCGTGGAGGCCTGCCCGGAAGGTGCGGTCGCCTATTCACGCGACCCCGCCATGGCGGTCCGATCGCGCGGAGATCTACGGGTCCAGGGCGACGAGATCCGGCTCGCGTCCGCGCTGGAGAAGAAGATGCTGGCCCTGTTCGGCCGATCTCTCAAGCTGCGCGAGGTCTGCGCGGGGAGCTGCAGCGGTTGTGAAGCGGAGCTGGTTGCGACGGGCAATGTCGTGTTCGACCTCTCGCGCTTCGGCATCCAGTTCGTCGCCTCGCCGCGGCACGCCGACGGGCTGGTCGTCACCGGGCCCGTGACCGCGAACATGCGCCACGCCCTGCTCGAGACCTGGGCCGCCCTGCCGCCACCGCGCATCGTGGTGGCCGTCGGAGCGTGCGCGATCAGCGGGGGGCCGTTCCGCGGTGGACCGGAGACGAACGACGGGGTGGGCGAGCTCCTCCCGGTCGACCTCTACATCCCCGGCTGTCCGCCGCACCCGATCACGATCCTCGACGGTTTCCTGCGACTGCTCGGAAAGATGGAGAGCCGGAGAGCGGGCTGAGGCCGGTTCGCGCTCGGTATCCTCACGGGCCGGCCCCGGGCTGATACCCTGATGGCCGGAGCCGGTTCGCCGGAGGAACGACGTCATGCAGTACACGAAGCTCGGCCGCACCGGCCTCAAGGTCAGCCGACTGTGCCTCGGCACGATGAACTTCGGCCCGCACGCGAGCGAGAAGGAGAGCTTCGCGATCATGGACCGCGCGCTCGAGCATGGGATCAATTTCTTCGACACGGCCGACGTGTACGGCTGGAAGAAGGGCGAGGGGGTGACGGAGAAGATCCTCGGCAACTGGTTCGCCCAGGGCGGCGGCCGGCGCGAGAAGGTCGTGCTCGCGACGAAGGTCTACGGAGAGATGGGCGATTGGCCGAACAGCTCCAAGCTCTCGGCGCTGCACATCCGCCGCGGGTGCGAGGACAGCCTGAAGCGGATGAAGACCGACTACGTCGACCTGTACCAGATGCACCACGTGTGGCGCGAGGCGCCGTGGGAGGAGGTCTGGCAGGCGATGGAGATCCTCGTGCAGCAGGGCAAGGTGATGTACGTCGGCTCGTCGAATTTCGCCGGCTGGCAGATCGCGCAGGCGTGCGAGACGGCGCGCGCGCGGAACTTCCTCGGACTCGTGTCCGAGCAGAGCCTCTACAACCTGAACGCGAGGACGGTCGAGCTGGAGGTGCTTCCGGCGTGCGCGGGTTATGGGCTCGGCGTGTTGCCCTGGAGCCCGCTCGCCGGAGGGTTGCTGGCGGGCGCGCTCGATAAGGCCAGGGAGGGAAGGCGCGCACAGGACACGACGCAGAAGAACGTCGAGAAGCACCGCGCGAAGCTCGAGCCGTGGGAGAAGTTCTGCCGCGATCTCGGCGAGGAGCCGGCCAACATCGCGCTGGCCTGGCTGCTCTCGAACGAGGCCGTGACCGCGCCGATCATCGGGCCGCGCACGATCCAGCAGCTCGACGGCGCCCTGCACGCGCTCGAGCTCGAGATCACGAAGGAGATCTCCCACCGCCTCGACCAGATCTTCCCCGGCCCGGGCGGAGCGGCGCCAGAAGCGTACGCGTGGTAGTGCGACCGCCGTCGCGGCGGGGGACCTCGACCCATGCCCCTGCTGCGCGAGAAGATCGCGTCGAACCCTGACGGCTGCGGGCCGTCAGGGCACGGGAGGACAGTCGAGCATCTCGGGAAGGTAGTCGGCGATGTGGCGCAGCTTGAAGGCCTCGTCCGACTCGCCCGGCAGCCGGTTCGTGCTCACGCTCTCTTGACCCGTGGCGCACGGCCAGGTCGTCGTCAGGGTGTTGCCGCTCGGTGTCGAGGCCGCGACGGCGTCGTCGTGCGCCTTGACCCAGTCGCGGATGCTCTCGCCGGATTGGAATTTGGTCGAGAGGGGATCCTTCGTGGTTCCGGTCGTCGTGATCGAATTGGGCACTGCGAGCTACTCCTTGGTGTGGATCGGTTCGTCGGGGAACAACGACTCCAGGCGGTGGATCTGCCGCTTGGTCTTCTCGATCTTCTTCCGTTCTGCTTCCGCGTCCTGCTGCGGGTTCAGCGAGGACGCGGGCTGATTCGCAAGGTTCCCCGAAGCCTCCTGCCCTTGACCCACCGCCACCTGCACGAAAGTTGCGCGCGGGCTGAGCAGGATCAGAAGGCCGAACGAGACGACCGCCGCCGTCGCGCCGATCCAGGGCTTCTTGTGGAAGACGACATGGTAGAGCTCCCGGATTCGTGACGGCTTGGACGCGGAGACGCCCCGGCCCGCGAGGCACCGCTGCAGATCGACCGCCATCGTCCTGGCGGAGGAGTAGCGATCGTCAGGATTCTTGCGCAGCGCCTTCATGCAGATGCCGGCCAGGATGCGCGGGACCTTGGGATTGATCTCACGCACCGGGGTCGGGGCCGCGTGGACGATCTTGTGCGGCACTTCGGCAGGCGCGGAGCGTTCGAAGAGCCGCTCCAGCGTCAAGAGCTCGTAGAGGAGCGCCCCGAGGGAGTAGATGTCGGTCCGGAAGTCCACCTGCTCGCCGAGGGCCATCACCTGCTCGGGGCTCATGTAATGCGGCGTGCCCATGACGATGCCCGTGTCGGTGATGCCCTCCTCCTCGAGGATGCGCGCGAGCCCGAAGTCGATGATGCGCGGCTCGCCATGGCCGTCGATCAGGACGTTCTGGGGTTTGATGTCGCGGTGGATCACTCCCCGGGCATGGCAGTGGTCCAGGGCCTCGGCGATCTTCTTGACGATCCGTGCGGCGGTCTCGGGTTCCTGGATGCGAGGGGTGTCGGGCTCGCGTGAGGGCGAGGAGCCCAGGGGACGCGACCGCACCTCGTCGAGGATGTCCTGGAGGCTGCGCCCCCGGACGTATTCCATCGCGATGTAATGCACGCCCTCCTGCTCTCCGACGGTGAGGACGGAGACGGCGTTGGGGTGGTGCAGGCGCGAGGCGGCGAAGGCCTCCTTCCGGAACCGCTCGAGCTTCTCCTCCGACTGGCACAGATGGGGCGCGAGGATCTTGATCGCCACCTCGCGGCCGAGCGAGGCCTGACGAGCGCGCCAGACCACGCCCGTCGCTCCCCGCCCGATCCTCTCGACCAGCTCGAACTCCCCGAGAGTGCAACCGCGGAAGTCGAAGGAGAGCAGGCGTAGCGGCTTCTCGATCTCCTCCTGGGGCGGTGGCTCCAGGAACTGGCTGACGTCCTCCTGGGACTCGATGAGCCTCTCGACCAGCGCCAGGAGCTCGGGGTCCCCGGCGCACTCGCGAGCGAGGAAGCCCTTGCGTTCCCCCGCGGCCAGGTCGAGCGCTCGTCCGTGGAGGTCCTTGGCCCTCTTCCAGAGCTCCTGGTTCACGACACCTCCCGCAGGAGCCAGGCGCGGGTCGCCCTCCACTGCCGCTCGAGAGCGCGCTTGCTCATCCCGAGGAACCTGGCGATCTCCTCCATCTCCAGGCCGCCGAAGAAGCGCATCTCGACCGCGCGCGCCATGGGCTCGTCGAACTCCGCGAGACGCGCGAGCGCCGAGTCCAGGGCGAGAAGGTCCAGAGCGTGCTCCTCGTAGGTGACCACGATCTGGTCGAGGGCCAGCCGTCCGCCTTCCGCGCTGCGCTTGAGCCTGTCTCGCTTGCGGGCGTGGTCGACGAGCACCCATCGCATGGCCTTCGAGGCGAGGGCCAGGAAGTGAGTGCGGCTGTGCCAGCGCTCTTCCTTGGAGGAGAGGAGCCTCAGGTAGGCTTCGTGGACGAGAGCCGTGGCCTGGAGCGTGTGCTCGGCCGGCTGGTCGGACATGCACGACCTGGCGATCTGGTGCAGCTCCGAGTACAGGAGCGCGAGCAGCTTCTGGGACGCTTCCACCTCGCCACGGCTGAACCGGGCGTAGAGGTCGGCGATCTCGGAGTCGACTTCGCCTTGCATGAGGACGCCGGGCGAGAGGCGCGGGGGAAGGAGGGAAGGCTCTTGCATAGTGTCTCAGAGGAGTCGGCCGGGAGGGATCTGGAATCCCTGCGGGGCGGCCGGAAGGAGGTGCGCACGCCCCTCTTCAAGCAGGAACGACATCTGCGCGTCCGTCCGCCACGTTTCGGCGAGAAACTCGAAGGTCCCGCTCGAGGTGTTGCCGGCCGACCCGGACCCGCTCTTGACGAGCGCGTGCGAACCCAACCAACCCCGGGGTTGTCCATGAGCTCCCTGATGGTTTGCCAGGGTGCTGGCGCCCTTCTCGGCCCATCCGTCAGGGGTTGGTGATCCCCTGCGCGGGGACGCGATCGTTCCAGCGGCGGGTCAATCCGCGGCGGCTGCCTGGATTCGAGAAGAAGATCCGATCCCCATGGCGGACGATCGCCCCAGACGACGTTCCTTCCATTGGAACGAGTTCGGGGACGGGCCCGCGTCGTAGGACTCAACCCAAGAGGGACACCGAGGGAAGAGAGAGATACGACGTGGCACTCGAGCAGCTCGCGGCCCGAGGATCCATCGATTCGGGCCCGTCCCGGCTCATCGCCGGCGCGCTCTTGCTGTTCGCCGCGTGCGGAACGGTGCGAGAGCAGCGAATGCCCAGCGAACCGGCGGTCTTCGTCGTCGAAGTGGCCGGGATCGAGCGTTTCAAGATCCAGCTCGTCGATCCGAAATGCATCGCGGAGGCGAAGAGCCTGCTCGAGAGCGGGGGTCGCGCGAGCGTCGTTGGAGTCCTGCGCTCGGGAGACGGAGGATTCAACGCGCCGTACGGCTGGCACCTGGCACCCGAGTCGATTCGATTCACGAGAGAACGGAACGGCTTGCGCGATGCGCTGCCGAGCGAGGTGGAGGAAGGCTTGGAGCACTGGCTCCAGGAGGACGGTCTCTATTGCCCGTGGGAGGGGCGCCTCGTCGCGCGGGAGCGGTGAGCCGGCGTCCTCGCCCGCGTGAGATCGAAATCACGCACGGGATCGGGCACCCTGGGAGGCTGGCGGCATACAGGTCTTGAACGCCCTCCGACCGCGCGGTCGAACCGAAATGCCCGGAGCGTGGGCACGCACTCGGCGCCTCCGCTTGCCGCGCGGCCTCTCCCTCACGACACTGTCCGCCCGCTCGCCGCGCGAACCATCCCCAGCCCGCGACGACGCGACCCCATCCATGCGCCATCACTCCGCCCTCTCCCTGCTCTTCGTCACCTTCGCAGCTCGCGTCGCCACCGCCCAGGTCCAACCCCACGGCGGCATGCTGCGCTTCCCCGACGTCAGCGCGACGCAGATCGTCTTCGTCTACGCCGACGACCTCTGGCTCGTCCCGCGCGAGGGCGGCGTCGCGACGCCGCTCGCGAGCCCGCCCGGCATGGAGAGCCTCCCGCGCTTCAGCCCCGACGGAAAGACGATCGCATTCATCGGCAACTACGACGGCAACAAGGACCTCTACACGATCCCCGTCACCGGCGGCGTGCCGACGCGCGTGACCCACCATCCCTCGACCGAAGTCCTCTCCGACTGGACGCCCGACGGCAAGCTGCTCTTCTACACCAACGGCCTCGCCGGCCGCGATCGGCAGACCCAGATGTTCACCGTGTCGCCGCAGGGCGGCATGCCGGAGAAGCTGCCCGTTCCCTACGGAGCCTTCGGATCGATCTCGCCGAGCGGCGAGTGGCTCGCCTACACGCCGCACACGATCGACAACCGCACCTGGAAGCGCTACCGCGGGGGAATGGCGACCGACATCTGGCTCTTCCACCTGAAGAGCCACGCCGCGCGCCGGGTCACGGACTGGGAGGGCACGGACACGCAGCCGATGTGGCAGAAGGACAAGCTCTATTACCTCTCCGACGAGGGCCCCTCGCACCGCCAGAACATCTGGGCCTACGACCCCGCGACGAGCCAGCGCCGCCAGGTCACGACCTATGCCGACTACGACATCAAGTGGCCGGCGATCGGTCCCGGGCCCAAGGGGACGGGCGAGATCGTCTTCCAGCACGGCTCCGAGCTCCTGCTCCTCGACCTCGCGACCGAGAAGGCGCACAAGGTCGACGTGACGATCCCCGGCGCACGGCCGTCCTTGCGCCCGCGAGCGGTCGACGACGCGAAGTTCATCGCCGGCTGGGGCATCTCGCCTTCAGGGAAGCGCGCCGTGATCGAGGCGCGCGGCGACATCTGGACCGCTCCGGCGAAGAACGGGTCCCCGCGCAACCTCACGCGCACGAGCGGCGCGGCCGAACGCTATCCCGCCTGGAGCCCGGACGGCAAGTCGATCGCCTGGTTCTCCGACGCGACCGGCGAGTACGAGCTCTACGTCGCTCCCGCGGACGGCCGTGGCGAGGGAACGGGCGAGGTGAAGCAGCTCACGCACGACGGCCGCGCGTACCGCGCCAACCCGGCCTGGTCGCCGGACTCGAAGCGCATCACCTTCAGCGACAAGTCCGGCACGCTCTTCCTGCACACGATCGAGTCGGGCGAGACGAAGACGATCGACAAGGACCCCTGGGCCGGCGATCTCCTCCCCGCACCGAGCTGGTCTCACGACAGCCGCTGGCTCGCCTGGTCGCGCCAGGACGAGGCCTCCTCGATCAACACGATCTGGCTGTACGAGGTCGAGACCGGCGAGAAGCGCCAGGCGACGAGCGGGATGTTCGACGACCTGGAGCCGACCTTCGACCGCAAGGGCGACTACCTGTATTTCAAGAGCCGCCGGACGTTCAAGCCGCTGTACGGCGAGATCGACACGAGCTTCCTCTACGCAGGCTCCGAGACCCTGCTCGCCGTCCCGCTCCGTGCGGATATGAAATCCCCGCTTGCCCCGAAGAGCGACGAGGAGGAGGCGAAGAAGCCCAAGGAGGACAAGAAAGGCAAGGACGAGGAGGCGAAGGGAAAGAGCGAGGAGGGCGAGAAGGCCGGCGGAGAGGGCGACGAGAAGGAGAAGGAGAAGAAGGAGTCGAAGCCGCGCGAGAAGGTCGAGGTCGCCTTCGACGGCTTCGAGCGTCGCGCGCTGCCCGTGCCGGTCGATCCGGGAGTCTTCGGCCGTCTCGCGGTGAACCACAAGGGCGCGCTCGTCTACGCGCGCCTGCCGATCCAGGGCATCGAGGCGAAGCCCTCGATCCGGACGGTGGATCTCTCCGACGACAAGCCCGAGGAGAAGACGATCGCCGAGGGCACGGGCGACTTCGAGCTCTCGGCCGACGGCAAGAAGATGCTCGTCATCCGCGGGAACACGGCTTCGATCATCGATCCCGCGCCGAAGGGGAAGGGCGGCGGCTCCGACGGGGAAGGCGCGGGAGAAGGAGCCGGAGGCGCCGAGGGCGGAGGCAAGGACGGCAAGGTCGTCACCGACGGCATGACCGCTTGGGTCGACCCGCACGAGGAGTGGAGCCAGCTCTTCGCCGACTCCTGGCGCCTGGAGCGCGACTTCTTCTACGACCCGAACATGCACCACGTCGACTGGGTCAAGGTGCGCAAGGACTACGCCGCCATGCTGCCCGACTGCGCGACGCGCCAGGACCTCGCCTACGTCATCCGGGAAATGATCAGCGAGCTGAACGTCGGGCACGCCTACTACTCCGGCGGCGACTTCGGCGACGAACCGAAGATGAGCGTCGGGATGCTGGGCTGCGATTTCGCGCTCGAGGACGGGGCGTACCGGATCTCCCGCATCTTCGAAGGCGCGCCCTGGGACTCCGATGCTCGCGGCCCGCTCTCCCAGCCCGGCGTCGACGTGAAGATCGGCGACTACCTGCTGGCGGTGAACGGCGCTCCGCTCGACGCGACGAAGGATCCGTGGGCGGCGTTCCAGGGTCTCGCGGGCAAGACGATCCGGCTGACCTTGAGCGCGAAGCCGAAGCTCGACGCGGACGCGCGCGACATCGCGGTCGGGGCCCTGGAGAGCGAGACGAGCCTGCGCTACCGCGCCTGGATCGAGGAGCACCGCGCGTACGTCGACAAGAAGACCGAGGGCCGGGTGGGCTACGTCTACGTCCCGAGCACCGGCATCGACGGCCAGAGCGACCTCGTGCGCCAGTTCGGGGGACAGAAGTCGAGGGCCGCGCTGATCATCGACGAGCGCTGGAACAGCGGCGGGCAGATCCCGACGCGGTTCATCGAGATGCTGAACCGCCCGACGACCAACTATTGGGCGCGCCGCGACGCGAAGGACTGGCCCTGGCCTCCGGACGCGCACCAGGGGCCGATCTGCATGCTGATCAACGGCCTGTCGGGCTCGGGTGGCGATGCATTCCCGGCGTACTTCAAGATGTCGAAGCTCGGCAAGACGATCGGCACGCGCACCTGGGGCGGGCTCGTCGGCCTTTCGGGCAACCCCGGGCTGATCGACGGCGCCGAGGTCACGGTGCCGACCTTCGGCTACTACAAGAAGGACGGCACGTGGGGGATCGAGGGCCACGGCGTCGACCCCGACATCGAGGTGATCGACGACCCGTCGAAGATGGTCGAGGGGCCCGACCACCAAGTGAAGGACCCGCAGCTCGATGCGGCGATCGACTTGATGCTGTCCGAGATCCAGAAGCACCCCTACGCCCCGCCCAAGCGGCCGGCGTATCCCGACCGCAGCGGAATGGGGGTCAACGAAGCCGACAAGTGAGAGGCCGCCGCAGGGCTTGTCCCTCGGCGTAAGCGTGCTAGCTTGGGGATCGCGCGCGGGCCCGGCAGGCCGCGTGCGAAAGGAAGCGTGATGCCATGAGGGGCGGACATGCGATCGCAGGCGCCGTCGCCGTCTTCTTCCTCGTCTCCGGGCTGTGCGGCGCGGTATGCGAGGTCTCGTACTGCTCCGAGGACTGCGACCCCTGCGTGCAGCAGTGCAAGTGCCGGCACAACTGCAACCACGGGTTCCTCGACTTCGAGACCGCTCACCGGCTCGCGTCGTACCGTCTCATCGTCGCGGCCGACCCGCAGGGCGGCGTCGTGCGCACGTTCTCCGAACTCGTCGGCCTCTCCCTCGACTTCGCCGACGGACAGCGCGAGCACGCAGCGGGCGACTTCAGCCGCTTTGCCCGAGGTGTGATCGAAGTCAACACCGACCTGATCCCGACACGCAGCGGCCCATGGACCCCGGATCCGGTCGAGACCTTCGAGACCGCGATCGTCGTCCCGTTCCATCGCGACGGCACGGAGGACAGCCTGAGCTTCCTGTTCGACCGCCGGGGCAGCCTGGTCGAAATCGACGAGGTCAGGCCCCGAAGTCGGCAGGATCCCCGCTAACGCCTCCCCCGATGCGGCGTCCCCTGGCGCAACCCCGCACCAGGAGGTGCCCATGTTCGTGAATCTCGCCCTTCTCGCCGCGCTGGCGTCCGTTCCGTCCGACCCGTCTTCCTCCGGCCTCGTCGTCCACGAGTGGGGCACGTTCACGTCCGTGCAGGGCTCGGACGGCATCGCGCTCGAGGGACTGCAGCACGAGGAGGAGTCGCTGCCTCCGTTCGTCTATTCGAGGGCCAAGGTGCGCGCGTGTCCGCTCCGCGATCGCGGCTACAAGGGCCTCGAGGTCGACGTGACGCACGTGACGAAGAAGATGGAGACGCCGGTCATCTACTTCTACTCGCCGGAGTCGCGCCGCGTGCGACTGCGCGTGTGCTTCGAGAAGGGACTCTTGTCGCAGTGGTTCCCGGTCTCTGATCTGCTCGGACCGCCCGAGGGGGACCGCGATGCGGGCCCGCTCGACGTTTCCAAGGTCGAGAAGAGCTTCCTCGAGTGGGAGGTCGACGTCCTCGCGCCCGGGCAGGGCGCGGCCGACCTGCCCGCCGTGGAGAAGGGCAGTCCGTGGTCGTGGCAGCGCCTGCCCGCTTCGAACCTCGTGCGCACGGTGCCGCGCAAGAGCCCGCGCATCGGGCCCGTCGAGACCGAGAAGTTCCTGTTCTACCGCGGCGTCGGCAGCTTCGATCTGCCGGTCCGGGTCCGCACCGAGGTCGGCTCGAGGCTGGTCCTCTCGAACCAGGGTCCGTGGGACGTCCCGAGCCTGTTCGTCCTGCACGTCGAGAACGGGCGCGGCGAGTTCACCTGCGTCGACGGGCTGCCCGCCGGAAGCGCGGTCGAGGTCGTGCGACCGTTGTCGGCGAGCTCGCAGTCCGTGGAGCACATGGTGAGCCAGCTGATCCCCGCGCTCGCCGCGAAGCTCGTCGAGCGCGGTCTCTTCCCCGACGAGGCCGAGGCCATGGCCCGCACGTGGGAGAGGAGCTACTTCCACACCGAAGGGCTGCGCGTGCTCTACGTGGTGCCCGAAGCGGCCACGAGCGCCATCCTCCCGCTCGCGATGGAGCCGAAGCCGAGCTCGCTCGTGAGAGTTCTCGTCGGCCGGCTCGAGTGCATCACGCCCGAGACCGAGGCCGAGGTGCGCCAGGCACTTCTCGATCGCGCGTCCGAGGACACCGCAGTCCGCACGGCGGCGGAGGGTCGGCTGGAGAGGCTCGGACGGTTCCTCGAGCCGCACCTGCGCCGCGCGATCGCGAGCGCGGCCGACGCGAGGGTCGTGGCGAGCGCGAAGGAGCTGCTGGCCGGCCTCTGAGATCGCACGGAGGCATGGATCGGCGCGAAACAGGCGGTGCTCCGCCTGTTTCCGTATTGCAAGGGGAACTCCACTCCGCCGAAGTTCCGGTCCAGTTGCTCCGAGACCGTCCGCGAGGCCTATCATGGCGTCCGCCCAGCGGCTCCCTGTCCCCTCCGTTGCCGAGGAAACCAGCCATGAAGATCCTGACCGCATCCGTCCTCCTCGCCACCCTTCCGGGCGGCGTCACGCTCTCCACGCAGTACAAGGCGGAGCGCGCTCTGCGCATGGAGATCGAGACCTCGATGAAGCTCGAGACCACGACGATGGACATCGAGGTCGACGGCGAGCGACAAGAGGGGCATGGCGGCGGTGCAACCATGGAGGCCTCCCGCAAGGAGGTCCACGTCGACCGCGTGGTCGAGGTCAAGGACGGTAAGCCGACCAAGGTGCACCGCAGGTTCGAGCACGTGGCCGGGAAGATGAGTTTCACGAGGGACGACAACTCGACCGACACGGACCTCGAGTCTCCGCTCGACGGCGTGACGATCGAGATCGCGCGCGACGCGGACGGCAAGGTCGAGGTCTCCGCGGTCGAAGGCGGAAAGCCCGACGGCAAGGCGCTCGAGGGGCACCTGCCCGAGCTGTTCCTCGACGGTCTCCTGCCGGAGAGCGACGTGAAGGTCGACGCGACGTGGGAGCTCGACAAGGACGCCGTGAGCCGCGCTCTGCGCCTCGACGTGTCCCAGGCCCTGTTCCCGCCGCCCGAGCGCGCGGCGGGCGGCGGCGAGGGGGGAGGCGGCCGACGCCGCGGGATGGGCAGGCTGGGAGGGGGGACCATCAATCTGCTCCAGCAAGCGGACTGGAAGGGAAAGGCGAAGCTCGCCGTGACCGACCGGGAGGTCGACGGTCAGACGTGCGCGGTGATCGAGCTCAAGCTGACAGCCTCGGGCGACATGCCCGAGCCGGAGTCCCGCGGGGGCGGGCGAGGCCAGGCCTTCGATCCCGCTCCGATCGCGGGCTCGGCCGTGAAGAACACGTACGACATCAGCCTGGAGGGCAAGCTGCTGTTCGCGGTCAAGGAGAAGCGCCCGGTCTCCCTCGAGCTCGAGGGCACGGCGAAGGTCGAAATGCAGAACGAGTCGACGCGGAACGACCGCACGTTCAAGATGCACGTCGTGCAGGAAGGGAACTTGACGTACAAGGTCGCCGTCTCCGAGGAGAAGAGGGAGAAGTAGGAAGGGGAGGCCTTACCGCAGCCGCTCTGTTGAGGGAGACCCGATCTTGATCTCGGGTCGACCTCCAGGCGTATCTCCCGATCCAGCCAAGATGATTCGAATTCCTATCCGCGCCGCGTTGGCGGCGTTCGCGGCTTTCCTTCCCACAACCGTTGACCTTGCTCCCGGCTCGTCGCCGCCTTCCGCTCAGGGTCCCTCCGATACGATCGAGGGACTGGTCGGCAAGCTCAAGGCCGAGACCGACAAGGCGGATCCCAAGCTGATCCAGGAGCTGGCCGGCCAGCGTTCGCGCACCGCCATGGAGGCGCTGCTCGACGTCTACAATGCCATGAACACGACTTTCATGCGCCGGGAGATCGTGCGCGCCCTGGTCCAGTTCGATGGCGTGCCCGACGCGGAGCAGCCAGCCCTGCAGAAGCTGATGGACGTCGCCACGCAGGCGACCGAGCCCGAACTGCGCCGAGCCGCGCTCGATGGGTTGGGTGAATGTCGCACACACGGCAAGGACTTCCTGATGATGATCGTCCGCTCCCCGGCAGCGGACTCCGTGCGCGAGTACGCCATGGAGCTGCACGTCACGCTCGCGGACAAGACTGACCAAGCCTGGTACCGCGAGCTCTACCAACGCAAGGTCGACGAGAGGTCCGAGAGGGACAAGGCGAAGAAGGAGAAGAAGGAGGGGAAGAAGAAGGAAGCCGAGGCTCCGGCGCCGAAGCTCGGCCGCCCGTTGAATTCGATACGGGCCAGGGCCTTCGAGGCTGGGGCCAAGGACCTCGCGCCCGACGAAGTCGTCGAGGCCACAGGGGATCCCTACTTCATGATCCGCAAGGCTGCGCTCATCGAGCTCGAGCGGCGCGGGGACAAGCGTGCGCTCGAACTGGCCCAGACAGCCTTCGAGAAGATCACGCCGCTCGATTCCGCCAGCATGATCCTGAAGGTGAACGAGCGCGTGGAGGTTCGCGTGGTCGCGGCCCAGATCTACGCCCGCCTCAGCGGCACGAAGGTGGCGCCGGACCTCATCAAGCGGGCCACGAATCCCGACACGCCCATGGAGCTGCGGCTCGCATTGGCCGAGAGCCTGGCCGGCTTCAACGACCCGACGATCAACCGCCAGCTCCTGGGCGAGCTGGGCAAGGGTCGGTCGCACGAGAAGCTCTTCAGGCTGTGGGCCGTCAGGAAGTTACAGGACGAGAAGGTCGACAGGGCGATCGAGAAGCTGCTCTCCGACAAGGACGACAACATCGTGATCGCGGCCTGTCACGCGCTCGCGGACCGGAATGATGGTGGTGCAGCGGCGCTGCTTCAGAAGCTGGTCAAGGGGAAGAACCGCGACGTCATCCGCGCCGCCCTGGACGCCATGTCGGTCTTGCGTCGCGGCGACCCGACCTGGCTGGACGAGCTCCTCGTGTTCGCCAAGAGCGAGGATCCCGAGCTGCGCAACCTGGCACTGCAGGCGCTGGGACAGGCCGCAGACAGGAGCCATCTCCCCAAGCTGATCGAGGCCTTGAACGACAAGAACTGGTCGACCCGGTTGGCCGCCCTCGAGGCCCTCGAGCGCCTGCGGATCAAGGAGGCCATCTCGGCCATCATCGTGCGCATGGGACAGGAGGATGGCCGCATGCTGGCGGAGTTCGCCAACACCATGTGGCGGCTCACCGGCCAGCCCTACCAGGACAAAGCCAAGGACTGGGACACCTGGTGGAAGCAAAACGGCGAGAGCTTCCAGATTCTCAGCGAGGAGCAGCTCGAGAAGGTCAAGACCGAGGAGAAAGAGTGGCGGCTGAAGCAGGTTACCCGAGTCGATCCGTTGTTCTTCGGCATCCGGGTCATTTCGCACCGGGCGATCTTCATCGTCGACGTGTCCGGCTCGATGAACGAGGAGCTCCACAGCGACTACGAGGGCAAGACCGGGCACACGCGCATGGATGTGGTCAGGCGCGAGCTGCAGAAGTGCATCCAAGGCCTCGACCCCGCGGCCTTCTTCAACCTCATCAGCTTCTCGAGCGACGTAGGCCGCTGGGTCGACGGGAGCTTGGCCGCGGCCAACGCCAAGAACCGCGACGAAGCCAAGGCCTACCTGGCGAAGCTGGCCCCGCTCGGGGGCACGAACCTCTACGCGGCGTTGAAGGCGGGTTTTGCGGATGAGGACGTGGACACGATCTTCGTGATGTCCGACGGCGAGCCTTCCGTGGGGGAGGAGACCGACCAGCTGGTCATCCGCGATCGCGTCAAGCAGTGGAACGAGCACCGCGGGATTGTGATCAACACCATCGCCGTAGGAGGACAGTTCCAAATTCTTGAGTGGCTCGCCGCGGACTCCGGCGGAACGCACGTTCGGTTCGAATAGGGGAGAGTGCCTGGCCCGGTTCGGAGAGCCGGGCGCGGGGGCGGGAGCCCAATCCTCAGCGCCGCTCCTGGTCGGCCGTGACGCCCAGGGCCTTCTCGGTCTCCCCGCGAAAGCGGGCCATCTCGACGCTGGCGGGCTCGTGCGCGTCCATCCACTCCACTGCGGCGCGGTACCAGCTACGCGCTTCGCCGGCATTTCCAAGCTTGGAGTAGGCCACGGCCAGGAACAACCAGTCGTTCGGGTCGCCTCCCGAGCGTAGGTCGAGCGAGCGCTTGAGCGCTTCGATGCACCCCTTCCAGTCCCCGGCGCTGCAGCGAGCGACTCCCAGCGCGTTCCAGCACTCTCCATCTTCGGATGCCAGATCGACAGATCGCTGTGCCAGACGTACGGCCTCCTGCGGGCTGCGCAACCGCGCATCGGTCGTCGTGGCGAGGAACCACGCGAGTCGGCGGTGGGCGGAAGCATCCTCGGAGCCGATCTCGACCGCCTTGCGGTAGGCATCGCAGGCCTTGCGAAAGCAATCGGCTGCGGAGTCGTGATCGCCATTCCTGTCGAGCGACATCCCCAGGCTGTTGTGCGCGTCGGCGCACCAGGAATCGACCTCGATCGCCTTGCGGTAGCACACGATCGCGGCCATGGCATCTCTGTTCCGCTCGAAAAGGCGCCCGAGCCACCAGTGGTATTCGGCGGTGCGGGGTTCGAGCGCGAGCGCCCTCCGGCAGAATATGATCGCTTCGTCCAGGTCACCCTTTTTCGCGAGATCGAGGCTGAGCTCGTAGTGGGCGATGGCGCACCTGCGATCGATCTCGATGATCCGCCGGAAGCACTGGATCGCGGCGTTCACGTCGCCTTCCCTTCGGAAAAGTCGGCCGAGGCGGAAGTGGCTGTCGACGTACGAGGGATCGAGCCGGATGGACTCCTGGTAGTCCTCGATGGCCTCGGGGACTTCACGCTTCTTCTCCAAGGCCAGGGCCCGGTTGAAATGCGGCGGAGCGCTCCGGGGATCCAGCTCGATCGCCGTCTGGTAGCTCTCGATAGCGCTGTCCAACTCGCCCTTCTCGTACTGGCAGGTGCCCAGGTTGTTGTAGGCCACGGCCAGACGTGGACCCTTCTCGATCGTCTGGCGGTAGAACCCGCTCGCGCCGTCGAGGTCGCCATTCCTCTGGAGGGCCAGGCCGAGCTCGAACCGGGCCGATGTGAGGTCCGGATCGAGGTCGACGGCCTTTCGGAGGGAAAGGATGCTCGCCTCGAGCTCCCCCATCACCTCCAGGAGCCGACCCATGCGGACGTACGTCGTGGCGTTGCGGGGATCGGAACGGGCGCTCTCACGCATGCTTGCGATCGCCTCGTCGTTCTCGCCTTCGCCCGCGTACGCGTCCGCGAGCGAGGCGAGGATCGCAGCGCTCTTGGGGCGTAGCGCCCGCGCAGCCACGAGGTAGCCCACCGCCTCTTCCGCACGGGGGGGTTTGAGACCTAGGAGCAACTCGCCGAGCTGCAGCAGGAGCGGAGCGTCCGAAGGATGCCGGGCGCGAACCGTCCGAAGCAGCTCGATCGACGACTGTGGTTTTCCGGCCCTCCGGAGGGCGGACGACAGGAAGACGGCCGTGGCGGGGGGGAAGTCGCGTCCTTGACTCGATTCGAGGATGGCGAGGAGCGGCTGGGCTTCGTTCGCCAGGACCGCCTTGCGCAGGTCGCGGCGCCACGAGTCGTCGTCGACCTCCATCGCGAGGCGCACGAGCCTCGTCGAGCGGTCCGCCCATCCGCGATCGATCTCATGACGAATCTCCGCCCACTCGTCGAGGGCGAGCGCGATCTCCACGGAGATTCCGGTCGCGCGGATCGCGGAGATCACTTCCGTGTCCGTGCGAGCGTCGACGTCGACGACGTAGTCCTGGAAAGCTCTGACGTAAGCCGCTTCGCGCTGCGGGGGCGTGTACACCTCGAAACGGAAACTCAACCGTGTCCTCTCTTCGTGCTTGTCGATCCTGGACGCACGATCGTTGGCGTTCGAGGACCCGGCTCCTCCCTTGACAGCCGTCGGGACGGACATCCGCGCGCTCCCGAGGCCGCGGATGGAGTCGAGTCGCTCGAGGAAGGAGACGTTCTTGGCCTCGCGCTCGAGCCGCTGCTGTTCGAGCCGGGCCCCGCGCTCGACGGCTTGCGAGACCTCCCGGACGCGGGCCTCGATCTCGCTCGTCGCCACGCCCGCGTCCAAGGCTGCGCGCGCGCGCGCCACGG
>JBGPOP010000002.1:0-166874 GCA_041488095.1 Planctomycetota bacterium | reverse complement strand
GGCCCGTCAGGGCACGACGTCGAACCCGTCGGTGTCGGTGGCGATGTCGGGCGAACCGAACACCACCGCCGACCAGTCGATGTGCCTGCCGACCAGCGGCGTGAGCAGCCCCGACGGCGCCACGAACGAGCCGTGCGCGCGGCCCACGGCATCCAGGTTCCCGATCGTCCCGGGGAAGTTGCCCGTTCCCGCCGAGTTGAAGCTCGTCAGGAACAGGTCGTCCGGGTTCAGCGGCAGGTGGATCCCGCCGAAGCTCGTCCCCGGAACCGTCCCCGACGCGCTCGCCAGGATCAAGTAGGGCCTGCCCGAATAGCCCGGCCCCAGGTTCAGCGTCAGCGGCACGCTCGCGCCCGAGGTCGCGCTCACCTGGCTCCATCCGCAGTGCAGCTGCGTCAGCGGATCGACCTGGACCACGAGCTCCGGCCACAAGAGCACCGTCTCGGCGGCGTGGTGCACCGTGATCCGCCAGCGACCCTGACCGCTCTGGCCCGTCGCTCTCAGCCGGAACCGGAAGCGGCCGCCCGAGAGGTCTTGCACCGCGCCGATCCTCGCCACCGGAGCCCCTGGGTACGCCGCGGCGATCGACAGGGTCGCCGGGTTCCCGCTCACCGGGTTGCCGTCGATGTCGCGCAGCTCGACCTCCACCGTGGCGTTCGAGAGACCGTCCGCCGGAAGCCTCTGCGCGCTCGGCTGCACCAGCGTCCGCAGCTGGTCGGTGTGTCCCGCACGACCCGCACGCCAGGCGGCGTACTGGTCCTGGAGCACGAGAACCGGATCGGGATCGCCCGGACCCTGGATCACGTTCAGGTTGCAGAAGTACTGCCCCGTGCCGCACCCGTACGCCGCATCGCACGCGCCGTCCTGGTCACCGATCCTGGCCAGGATCAGGAAACCGGTGGCGTCGGCGAACTGGAAGGCGGGCGGCGGGCACCCGCACGAGGTCGGATGGATCGGGTCGCAGGAGCAGCGCCCGTCGCCGCCGAAAACGCGCGCGGCTTCCATGGCCGCGAGCACCCTCTGCGCCAGATCGCCGGACGTCGCGAGGAAAGTCTCCTCCGCGTTCGTGACGACCTGGATGCCCGTGAGGACGTTTCCCTGGATCGCGTAGCGCACGCCATCGATCGTGCGCGCGACGCCGTAGTACGCGTCGTTGACGGCCGGGCCCGAGTAGGTGACGGGCTCGCCGATCAGGGTGACGATCCCGTACTGCCTGTGCTGCTGGCCGTTCGAGGCGAGGAGCCGCGCCAGGATCTGTTCCGCGGACAGCCCGTGGATCATTCCGTTCCAGATCCGCAGACGGTTGGACCCGTCGAGGTCGATCGCGGACTGCGCGCACGCACCGCCGACTCCGACGCGCACGACCGGGAGGTACACCTCGAGGTCGAGCGTGAGGCAGGTCGCTCCGGCGATGCACACCTCCCCGGTGCGGGTGTCGACCGCGACGATCGACCAGGTCGCGGGGGTCGCCGGGGCGAGGAGGAGGGACGCGGCCAGCGTTGCAGCCACGCGGAGAGCGGTTCGGGGACGCTTCATGGTCTCCCCACGCTAGCACCCCGCAGCGAACGGGGGCAGGTGCTCAGGCGACGGACAGGGTGACGAGGCGCGCACCGGCCGCGACCGGCTCGCCCGCGGAGACGTGGATGTCGGCGATGACGCCCGCCGAAGGCGCGGCGATCTCGTTCTGCATCTTCATGGCCGAGAGGATCAGCAGGGGTTGGCCCTTCTCGACGGACTCTCCGCTCCGGACGAGGATCTCCACCACGATGCCGGGCATGATGCTGTGCACGACGCCACCGGAGCGGGCGGAGGCGTGCTCGGCGGCGCGGGCGGCGCGCTCGCGCTCGTCCTCGAGGCGCACGTCGTGGAAGTGGCCGGCGAGCGTGACCGCGGCTCGGGCCTCGTCGCCTTCGATCGAGAGCGCGTAGCTCCGGCCCTCGCGCAGGACGATGACCTGCCCGAGGTCGTCGACCTCCTGGTAGGAGAGGTCGAGCGGTTGGCCGTCGACCGAGACCTCGAGGGCGCCCAGTCGCTCGACCAGGTCGACCTCGTGGCTGCGGCCGTTGACGGAGACGAAGTACTTCACGGGGAACGTCCTTCGTCGCGCGGCGATCCGGGGATCCGCGCGCCGAGATCGCTCCAGCCGCCGCGGCTGCGCGCGAGCCAGCCGCTTCGATCGGCGGAGGAGGTCGAGAGCGCGCGACGGCGGGCGAGGCGATGGCGCCAGATCGCCGCGGCGGCGGCGACGGTCTCGTCCTCACCGCCGTGGCGCGCGGTGAGGTCGATGGTCTCGAGGAAGCGGGTGTCGAACTCGCCGCGCCGGAAGCGCGGGTCCTCGAGGACCGCGAGCGCCGCGGGAGCGCTCGTGCGCACGCCGCCGACGTTGAGCTCCTGGAGCGCGCGGATCATGCGCGCGATCGCGATGTCGCGCGTCTCGCCCCAGGCGACGAGCTTGGCGAGCAGCGGGTCGTAGTTCACCCCGACCTCCATGCCGCGGTAGAGGCCGAGGTCGAGGCGGATGCCGGGGCCGCCGGGCATGCGCAGGTTCTGGATCGTGCCGGTCGAGGGGAGGAAGCCGTTCGAAGGGTCCTCGGCGTTGAGTCGCACTTCGATCGCCCAGCCGCGCCAGTGGATGTCGCTCTGCGAGCAGCCCAGCTCCTCCCCCGAGGCGATGCGGATCTGCTCGCGCACGAGGTCGACGCCGGCGACCATCTCGGTGACAGGGTGCTCGACCTGGAGGCGGGTGTTCATCTCGAGGAAGTGGAACTCGCCCTTCGAGTGGAGGAACTCGACCGTGCCGGCGTTCTCGTAGCCGACGGCGCGCGCGGCGCGGAGGGCCGTCTCGCCCATGCGGTCGCGTGTCGTCGCGTCGACGACGACCGAAGGGCATTCCTCGAGGAGCTTCTGGTGGCGGCGCTGGATCGAGCACTCGCGGACGCCGTAGTGGACGCCGTGGCCGTGGCGGTCGAAGAGGAGCTGCACCTCGATGTGGCGGGGAGCCTCGAGATAGCGCTCGAGGTAGACGCGGCCGTCACCGAAGGCGCTCTTGGCTTCGCCCGAGCAGGCGCGGAAGGCGCTCTCCATCTGCGCAGGTTCGCGGACGATGCGCAGGCCCTTGCCGCCGCCGCCGGCCGCAGCCTTGAGCATGATCGGGTAGCCGATCGGGCCAGCCGCCTTCTTCGCCGCGGCCGCGTCGTCGAGCGGATCGACGATGCCGGGGACGACCGGAACGCCCGCCTTCTGCATCGCGCGACGGCTCGAGATCTTGTCGCCCATC
Source organism: Planctomycetota bacterium (assembly GCA_041488095.1). Classification (GTDB taxonomy): domain Bacteria; phylum Planctomycetota; class UBA1135; order UBA1135; genus DASYPQ01. Next base: position 163,600 of record JBGPOP010000002.1, on the reverse strand, counting down.
GTCTCGATCGCCTCGGGGGGAGGCCCGATCCAGACGAGGCCCGCGTCGCGGACGGCGCGCGCGAACTGGGCGTTCTCGGAGAGGAAGCCGTAGCCGGGGTGGATCGCCTCGGCGCCGGTCTGTTTCGCGGCGACGAGGATCTTGTCGATGCGGAGGTACGTGTCGGAGGGCAGGCTGCCTCCGAGCGGCACCGCGATGTGCGCCATGCGGGTGTGGAGCGCTCTGGCGTCGGCTTCTGAATACACCGCGACGCACTCGATCCCCATCTCCCGCGCCGTGCGGATAACGCGCAGCGCGATCTCACCGCGGTTGGCGATCAGGAGGCGGCGGAACATGCGGGGGCGAGGAAGATACCCGCACATCTTCACCGAAACCCTCCCCCTCAGCCACTTCCGCGGTAGATGCAGACCCGCACTGCTTTTCCGGCCGTCGCAGACATTCCACGAGCCTGCCGGGCCGCATTCCGTGGCTTGGTGGTCGGTGTCGCGAACGACCCGGTTCGGCGGGGGAGAGTCCTGCGAGTCGTCGTCGCGAGAATCTCGGATCGCGGATCCTTCCATGAGAATCCATCATCTGATGACGGATTTTCATGGTAGCCTCTCGGACATGTTCGGCCGCGCCGTCGACCTTTCGGAGATCCGACGCCTGCTCCGCCTCTTCCCCGTCGTGGCCCTTTTGGGGGCACGCCAAGTGGGCAAGACGACTCTGGCGAAGGAGATCGTCCGCACGTGGAAGGGCGGGACGACCTACTTCGACCTCGAGGACCCGAGCGACCTCGAACGGCTGGCCGATTCTTCGACCAGCCTCCGCCCGTTGAAGGGGCTGGTCGTGTTCGACGAGATCCAGAGGCGCCCCGAGCTGTTCCCACTCTTGCGGGTGTTGGCCGACCGATCTCCCAGGCCGGCGCGGTTCCTCCTGCTCGGCAGCGCCTCGCCCCAGCTCCTGAGGCAGACGTCCGAGTCCCTCGCCGGACGCATCGCGTACTACCACCTCCACGGTCTCGGATTCGCGGACGTCGGGGAGCGGTGGGAGCGCCTCTGGCTTCGGGGCGGCTTCCCGCGCTCCTACCTCGAGCGGACGGAGTCGGAGAGCCTGGGCTGGCGCCGGGAGATGATTCGCACCTACCTGGAACGGGATGTGCCCCAGCTCGGATTCTCCATTCCGGCCCCGGCGATGCGGCGGTTCTGGACGATGCTCGCGCACTACCACGGGCAGATCTGGAACAGCGCCGAGCTGGCACGCGCATTCGGAATGTCCGAATCGACGGCGAGGCGCTATCTGGATCTCTTGCTGCAGACGTTCATGGTCCAGGTGCTCCAGCCGTGGGCCGAGAACCTGGGCAAGCGGGTGGTGAAGACGCCGAAGGTGTACCTCGCGGACACGGGTCTGCTGCATGCGCTGCTCCGGATCCAGGATCGGAGCGGGCTGCTGGCCCATCCCAAGGTGGGCGCATCCTTCGAGGGGTTCGCCTTGCAGCACGTGGTGCGGCGGTTGAACGTGGAACCGGAGGACTGCTGGTTCTGGGCCACGCACCAGGGAGCTGAGCTGGATCTCCTCGTGGTGAGAGGGAGGCGGCGGCTCGGATTCGAAATCAAGCACACCGATGCCCCGGGCGTGACCAAGTCGATGCGCATCGCGCTCGCGGAGCTCGGGCTGGAGCGTCTTGATGTGATCCACGTCGGGCGGGAGACGTACCCCCTGGGAGAGCGGATCCGTGCCGTGTCGATCGAGAGAGTGCGGGATGACGTCGAGCGCTTCGGCCGCTAGCTCGAGCCGGGGCGCATGCCATTCATCGATTCGTCCAGTCTCTCCTGAAATCCGAGCAGGAAGTCGCAGTCGCCTCGGACGACAGGAGCCAGCTTGACTGGGTGCATCACGTAGCCGCTTAGGGAGAGTTCCCAGCCCATCAGCCGCAAGACGGCGTATGCGAGGAGCAGGGCCGCGACGAAAGACAGAAGGGCGAGGAGGATTCGCTTCGTCCAGATCACCTGCTTCCAGCTCATGCTCTCGTCGTGCTCGCGGGACCGAGGCCCGACCGCCTACAGCGGAATGTTCCCGTGCTTCCGCGCCGGACGCTCTTCGTGCTTCGTCTTCAGGAGCTCCAGCGAGCGGATCAAGAGCGCCCGCGTCTCCGACGGCTCGATCACGTCGTCGATGAACCCGCGCGCGGCCGCCTTGTAGGGATTGCTGAACGTGGCCTCGTACTCGGCCGCCTTCTGCTTCTCCATCGCGGCGGGGTCCACGGCCTTCTCGATCTCCTTCCTGTGGATGATCCTCGCCGCCCCCTCCGCGCCCATCACCGCGATCTCCGCGCCCGGCCACGCGAGGTTCACGTCGCCTCTCACGTGCTTGCTCCCCATGACGTCGTACGCGCCGCCGTACGCCTTGCGGGTGATCACGGTGAGCTTGGGCACCGTCGCTTCGCAGTACGCGTACAGGAGCTTCGCCCCGTGCCGGATGATCCCGCCGTGCTCCTGCGCCGTCCCCGGCAGGAACCCCGGCACGTCCTCGAACGTCACCACCGGCAGGTTGAACGCGTCGCAGAACCGGATGAAGCGCGCGCCCTTGTTCGAGCCGTCGATGTCGAGGCACCCGGCCAGCACCGCCGGCTGGTTCGCGATCACCCCCACCGCTCTCCCGCCAAGCCTCGCGAAGCCCACGACCAGGTTCTGAGCGTGCTCCGCGTGCACCTCGAGCCAGCTCCCGAGGTCGACCACCTTCTCGATCACGCGCTTCATGTCGTAGGGCTTGCTCGCGTCCGCCGGCACGATCGTTCCGAAGTCCCTGTCCGCCCGGTCGGGCGGGTCGTCGCTCGGCACGAACGGCGGATCCTCGGCGTTGTTCGGCGGCAGGTACGACAGGAGCTTCCGGATCAGGAGCAGACAGGCCTTGTCGTTCGGGCTCGTGAAGTGCGCCACCCCCGATCGCGCCGCGTGCACGTGCGCGCCGCCGAGCTGCTCGGACGTCACCTCCTCGTGCGTCACCGTCCTCACCACGTCCGGCCCGGTGATGTGCATATAGGAGGTTCCCTCGACCATTAGCACGAAATCCGTGATCGCCGGCGAGTACACCGCCCCTCCGGCGCACGGTCCCAGGACCGCCGAGATCTGCGGGATCACCCCCGACGCGCGCGTGTTGCGCCAGAAGATCTCCGCGTAACCGCCGAGCGACTCGACCCCCTCCTGGATCCGCGCGCCGCCGGAGTCGTTCAAGCCGACGAAGGGCACCCCGACCTTCACGGCCAGATCCATCGCCTTGCAGACCTTCTGCGCGTGCATCTCCCCGAGCGACCCGCCGATCACGGTGAAGTCCTGCGCGAAGAGGTAGATCGGCCGCCCTTCGACCAGCGCGTGCCCGGTGACGATCCCGTCGCCGAGCGGCTGCTGCTCCTGCATCCCGAAGTCGACGCAGCGGTGCGTCACGAAGCGATCGAGCTCGACGAACGATCCCTCGTCGACCAGGAACTCGATCCGCTCGCGCGCCGTCAGCTTCCCCTTCTTGTGCTGCGCGGCGACGCGCTCCTTCCCGCCGCCCTCGAGCGCCAGCTCGCGCATGCGCTGGAGGTGCTGGAGAGGTGTCTCTAGTTTCTTGGAGCTCATCGCTTCGACCCCTGATCCTGACGGTCCGAGACGTCCTCCACCAGCTCCATCAGCACGCCGCCGGTCGACTTCGGGTGCACGAAGGCGATCCGCGTCCCGTGCGCGCCCGTTCGCGGGCGCTCGTCGATCATCTTCACGCCCTTCGACTTCAGCGTGGAGATCGCCGCGGCGACGTCGTCGACGATCCACGCGAGATGGTGGAGGCCGCCGCCGCGCTTCGAAAGGAAGCTCGAGATCGGCGAGTCGGCGCTGGCGGGCTCGACCAGCTCGATCCGCTGCGATCCGGCCAGGAGCACGAGCACGTTCACCTTCTGATCGGGCACGTGCTCGACCTCCCCCAGCGCGAGTCCGAGCGCTGCGTACGTCCCGCGCGAAGCCGCCAGGCTCGGGACGGCGATCGCCACGTGATGGAGTCCGCGGACGACTCCCGCGAGGCTCTGCGGCGGCCGCATCACATCCCCTCCGGCGGCTGGTAGCGCCCGAACACGCGCTCGAGCGTCGAGCCGATCTCGCCGATCGTCGCGTAGCGCTCGACCGCGGCGAGGATCGGCGGCATCAGGTTCGTCTTCCCGCGCGCGGCCTCGTCCACCGCGGCGAGCGCGGCCTCGACCTTGGCCCCGTCGCGTTCCTGGCGCACCTTCGCGAGGTCGGCGAGCACCTGCTCCCGCGCCGCCGCATCGACCCTGAAGATCTCGGGTTCCCCCTCCTCGACCGGGTAGCAGTTGACGCCGACGACCGCCTGGTCGCCTGCCTCGACGGCGCGCTGCCACGCGAGCGCGCTCTTGTGGATCTCGCGCTGCACGAAGCCCGATTCGATCGCCGCGACCGAGCCGCCGCGCTTCTCGACCTCCCCCATCAGCGCGAACGCCCGCCGCTCCAGCTCGTCGGTCAGGCTCTCGACGAGCGGCGACCCGCCCAGCGGGTCGATCACGTCCGCGACGCCGGACTCGTGCGCCAGGATCTGCTGCGTGCGCAGCGCGATGCGCGCCGACTTCTCCGACGGCAGCCCGAGCGCCTCGTCGAGCCCGTTCGTGTGCAGCGACTGCGCCCCTCCGAGCACCGCCGCGAGCGCCTGGATCGCCACGCGCACGACGTTGTTCTCGGGCTGCTGGCCGGTCAGCATCGAACCGGCGGTCTGTGCGTGGAAGCGCAGCGCGAGGCTCTTCTCGTCCTTGGCCCCGAACTCCTCCCTCATGACCCGAGCCCACATCCGCCGCGCGGCCCGGAACTTCGCCACCTCCTCGAACAGGTGGTTGTGCGCGTTGAAGAAGAACGAGATCCGCGGCGCGAACGCGTCGACCGCCAGGCCCGCGCCGACCGCCGCGCGGACATAGGCCCGCCCGTTCGACAGCGTGAAGGCGAGCTCCTGCACCGCGCTCGCACCCGCTTCGCGGATGTGGTAGCCGCTGATCGAGATCGTGTTCCACTGCGGGACTTCGCGCGCGCACCAAGCCATCAGATCGGTGACGAGACGCAGCGAGGGCCGGGCCGGGAAGCGGTAGTTGCCCCGCGCGGCGTACTCCTTGAGGATGTCGTTCTGGACCGTCCCGCGGAGCTTCGCGAGCGGCACGCCCTGCTTCCTCGCCAGGGCGCAGTACAGCGCGAGCAGCACGCAGGCGGTCGCGTTGATCGTCATCGAGGTCGACACCTCGCCCAGCGGGATGCCCTCGAAGAGGCGCTCGAGGTCGCGCAGGCTGTTCACCGGCACGCCGACGAGCCCAGCCTCCTCGCGGGCGAGCGGGTGATCGGAGTCGTAGCCGATCTGAGTGGGCAGGTCGAAAGCCACCGAGAGCCCGGTCTGCCCGCTCTCGAGCAGGCTCCTGAAGCGCCGGTTCGTCTCGCTCGCGCTGGAGAAGCCCGCGTACTGACGCATCGTCCAGAGCTGGCTGCGGTACATCGTCGCGCGCGCACCGCGCGTGAACGGATACTGCCCCGGGAAGCCGCCGTCGGCCGCGCCCCCGTACAAGGGAAGGATCTCGACGCCCGAAGTCGTCCGGAAGGCCGGCCTGCGCTCCGGAGAAGCCGCTCGCGCCCGCGCATAGGGGCCCGCCAGCCAGGCCGCGAGATCCCCCGCAGCGCCCGAACCGGGAGGGCTCGGGGCGCGGGCCTTCTCGGTTCTCTCGGGATCCATGCGCGCGGGGAGGATGGAGCCCGCGAGCGGGGATTGTAGGGGTGGCGCGCGGCGGCGTGCAATCGCGCGACTCATGCAAGATTTGCGTGCTTCTCTCGCCGGCGAGAGCATGGAGGCTGGCGATTCGGGATACATTCGCCGCCTCGAGGATCGCCCCCATGAAGAAGATCGGTCTGCCCGCGCTGGTCGTCGCCCTCGGCCTCGTCCTCTTCGCGGTCGTACGCCTGACGCGCCCCGCGCCGCCACCGGCGGTCCAGCCGGGGACGGCGGCTCCAGCCGCGCCCGTTCCTGCGCCCGCCTCGGAGCTCGCACCGTCTGTCCTCGACCGCCCCGATGCTCCGACCGCGGAGGTCGCGCGCGAGGGGCTGCCCGCGGCCGCGACCGCCGAGCGCGGACTCGAAACCTGGGACCTGGCTCGATCGATCTGGGTCGAAGGCACCGTCCGCGCGCCCGATGGCTGCGCGGACGAGGGGCCGGTCGAGGTGCTGGCGACGACGGAGTCCCTGGATGCCGACGCGCTCGCGCGCGCTCTCGAGCACAAGGACACCACGGCCATCCTGCTCTCGCGCCGCAAGGTCGGCACCGACGGTGCGTTCCGCATACCCTTCCCGCCCGATGCCCGGCGCGGGCACGTCTCGCTGCGCGGGCGGTACTGGTTCCTCCCCGAGTCGGTGCCGGTCGACCTGGTCGCGGGAGCGCGCTCGCTCGTGCTCGAGCCGCGATGCGGAGCCTGGATCACGGGCACCGTGGTGCTCCCTGCGGAGTCGCCGGTCGCACCGGCCGACCTCGACGGGCTCGAGGTCGAGATGCGCTCGTCGATGGAGAACTTCAGCGGCCCGGTCGCGGGCCTGCGCGGCTTCCACCGCACCACGCGGCTCGCCGCAGGCGCGTTCGAGTTCCGCGCGATCCCGGCCGACAGCGGCGGCTCGCTCGAGACCGAGCCGAAACGCCTGGCAGCGGCCGCGCTGAAGCTCGACAAGCTCGACGCCGGCCGGGAGAACCCCGTGCACCTCGACCTCCTGCGCGGCGGCACGGTCCGCGGCATCGTGCGCGACACGGCCGGTGCGGCCGTCGCCGGCGCGAAGGTCGAAGCGGCGCGGCCGGGCCAGTGGTTCGGCTTCGACAACAAGACCGTGCGCGAAGGGGAAAGCTCGGGCGACGGCGCGTTCGAGCTCGCGGCCGTCGCGCCCGGCCGGGTCGTGCTCAGCGCGAGCCGCGACGGTTATCTGGAGAGCGAACGCACGAAGATCGAGCTCCAGGACGGCGGGCTCGCGAGCGGCGTCGAGCTCGCGCTGTCCCGGGGGAGCACGGTCTCGGGCACGCTCGCCTGGCCCGAAGGCAAGCCGGCGGTCTCGGTCGAGGTGACGGCCACCTTCGACATGTCGCAGCTCTTCGGCATGGGCGCGTTCAATGCGATGCGGGGACGCGAGGGCAAGGCGACGACGGACGAGCAGGGCGCCTTCACGATCAACGGACTGGGCGAGGGCCCGTTCACGCTCGCCGCGCAGGCGCCGCCGCCCGGACAGACGGCTGGGAAGAAGGACGGACCGGAAGGCGGAGAGGAGGACGCGGCCAAGACCAAGAAGACGACCTGGTGGCGCGCGCGCACCGACGGGGTCCATCCGGGGACGAAGGACCTCGCGCTCGTGCTGCGTGCGCCGGAAGGCATCGCCGGGCGGGTCGTCGACGAGAAGGGACAACCCGTGCCGAAGTTCCGCATCCAAGCGGTGCGCGACGGCAAGGGCCCGATGGGCAACTTCGGACAGGAGGAGCGCAAGGACTCCTTCGAGGACGCCGAGGGACGCTTCCTGCTCGCAGGCCTGATCGAGGGAACCTGGAAGCTCTACGCGGTGGCCGACGGCTTCGGTCTGCCCGAGCCGGTCTCGATCGAGATCCCCCGCAAGACCGACGCGCCCGAGCTCGTGATCGCGCTCGAGCACGCCGCGTCCGTCGCAGGCGTCGTGAAGAGTCCCGCGGGCCAGCTCGTCGCGGGCGCCACCGTCGGGATCGACACCGGGGAACCGCCCTGGAAGGCCATGATCCAGAGCGGCCCGAAGCCTCCCAAGGCGACCAGCGACGTGGACGGCACCTTCGTTCTCGACGGCCTGCGGGCCGGCAAGGTCCGGCTCGTCGCCGCCTCGAAGGAATGGGCCAAGAGCCTGCCGCTCGAGCTCGATCTCACGGCCGGCCAACGCGTCGACGGAGCCGAGCTCGTCCTGCGCGAAGGCGGCGTGCTCACCGGCGAGGTCTTCGGCGAGGGCGGGCGGCCCGCGACGGGGATGTTCGTGCAGGCGACGCAGATGAAGGACTTCGACAGCCAGATGACCTTCGTCGGCGGCAAGGGGGAATTCCGCATCGAGCACCTCCTGCCCGGGAGCTGGCAGGTCGTCGCGATGCCCTCGCGCGGCGAGCCCGACGCCTCCGCCGACGGCGGCAAGGACGGCGCGGAGGGCGCGATGGCGATGATCTCGAAGATGAAGACCGCGGTGGTCTCGATCGCGGAGGGCGAGGAGACGCACGTCGTGCTCGGCGCGCCGCCGAGGGATCCGGTCGAGGTGCACGGGCAGGTGACGCACGCCGGCGAGCCCTGCGTCGGCGCGATGGTCGCGTTCGTGGCCGAGGGAAAGGACGCGATGAAGGGCATGAAAACCTGCCAGGTGGCCAAGGACGGCGGGTACACGGTCAAGCTGGACGCGCCCGGGTTCTACGACATCTCGGTGCAGAAGCTCTCCGGCGGAATGGCCCAGCAGAGCACGGTCGAATTCGCGCGCGAGATCCCGGAAGGCAAGGAGTACAAGCTCGACTTGGCCATGCCGACCGCGCGCATCAGCGGCCGGATCACCGGCCCGGACGGCGCGCCGGCCGCGGGTGCGCGCGTCTCCCTGCACCCCGAGAGCCCGGTCGAGGCGGGAACGATGTGGGGCGGACAGTACCACGAGGGCGCGACCGACTCGGACGGGCACTACGACATCCAGATGCTGCGTCCGGGGACGTACACGCTCGGTGCCGGCGGTACTGCGCTCGGCGGCATCTTCGGGGAGGAAGCCGCCTTCGGCCGGGAGCTCCGTGGAGGACTGCGTCTCTCGGACGGCGAGTGGATGCGCGACGTCGACTTCCGTCTGAAGAAGCCCGGCACGCTCGATGTGGTGGTCGTCGACGCGGGCGGCGCGCCGGCGGGCGAGGCGTCCGTGTTCGTGCGCGACGCAGGCGGGCGCCTGGTCGACGGCCTGTCGATGGTCGCGACCGACGCGGGCGGCAAGGCGCGCTACCCGGGGCTCGCGCCGGGGACCTACACGGTCTCGGCCCGCAAGGAGCTGCTCACGAGCGTCGACAGCCCGCGCGTGCGGGTCGAAGAGGGCGGGCGCGCGCAAGCCCAGATCGCGCTGCAGCCCGGGACGGTGCTGGTCGTGACGTGCCTGGGCGACGAGTCGAAACCCGTGCACGCCTCGATCAGCGTCCAGGACGAGGAGGGCCGCGAGGTCGGCGCGATGATCTCGCTGTCCGAGGTGATGAAGATGTTCGGCGAGAACGGCTTCTCGACCACCGAGCGCCGGATCGGCCCGCTGCCGCAGGGAAAGTACAAGGTGCGGGCGACCGGCCCGGACGGGAAGGTCATCAACAAGCCGGTTTCGCTGACGGGCCAGGCGGAGCGTAAGATCACGCTGCACTTCGATTGAAGAGGGGTCTCCCGGGGAGGTCCGCTTGGGCAAGAAGCCGTTCGCGCTCGTCGCAGTCCTTCTGGCTGTAGCGCTCGGACTGTTCCTCCTCTGGCGCGCGCTGGAGGGGAATCCCGCGCAGCCGGCGCCGGCGCGCGCGGACGTCGCCGAGGAAGCGCGCGGGAGCGAGACCCCGGCGAGCGGGACGAGCCTGCTCGAGACTCCCGCCGACGCGACCGGCGAGGCCGCGCGCGCCGCCGCGGGTTTGGACAAGTCGGCCGCAGCCGCCGAGCTCGCCGCGCGCACGGAGACATTCCCGCTCCAGGGCGCGCTCTGGATCGAAGGCAGCGTGCGGGTGCCGAAGGATTCGCCGCCCGACGAGACCCTCCAGGTGTGGGCCTTCGAGGACGCCGCGAGCCGAGGCCTGCGCGGCTCCGAGGACGATCTGCCGGCGCTCGTGCGCGAGGGCCGGCTGCAGCAAGGCTGGTGGTCGCACCGTCCCCTCGAAGCCGGGGACAGGTTCCGCATCCCCCTCCCCAACGACGCGAAGTCGGCCTGCATCCTGCTCGACGGGCGCTTCCTGTTCCTCGAGGAGGTCCTGCACCTCGACGTGCCGGGGCGCAAGGAGCCCCTCGCCCTCGCGCCCGCGCTCGGAGCCTGGCTCGTCGGCACCTGCATCCCTCCGCCCGGCGCGGCCCCCGAGGATACGCCCACGGGCGCACCGGTCGAGTTCTTCGGCTTCCCGAACTCGACCGAGGGGCGACGCTGGAAGGGACCGTCCCTCGTCCGCCGCCGCACGGACACGGTCGGCGCCGACTCGAGCTTCGAGCTGCGCGGCCTGCCGGTCGACTTCCGTTCGCAGATCGACGTGCGCCCCGAGAGGCTGATGAACGCGCACGCGGCCGAGCTGGCGTTGATCGCCGGCAAGAAGTACGAGTGCCGACTCGAGTTCCAACTGGGCGGCCGGGCGATCGGCAGGGTGATCGACGAGGCCGGTTCCGGGCTCGCTTCGACACGTGTGCGCTTCCGGCAGGAGATGCGGTTCGGCATCGGGTCCTGGAGCGGCGGATCCTCCGGGCGGGACTCGACAACCGCAGCCGACGGTGACTTCGAGGTGTTCGGCATCCCCCCGGGCAAGACGCATCTCACCGTCGAGCTCGACGGCTATGTCCCCGGTCAGAGCGATGAATTCGTCCTGAAGGACGGAGAGACCCGCAGTGGGATCTCGCTCGTCCTTTTCCGGGGCAATCGCGTCGGCGGCACGGTCACATGGCCGGATGGGTCGCCTGCGGCAGGAGCCTCCGTCGTCGCGACGGTCAAGGTCGCTCCCGACCCCGACACCGGGGGTCGCACGCGCGTCCACACGGACGGCGGGACCTACGAGCGCAGCAGCAAGACCGGCGCACAGGGCGAGTTCTCGATCTCCGGGCTCGGATCGGGCCCGTTCACGTTGAGCGCGACGGCACACCGGGCGCTCGAGGTCGCAGCCGGGGGCCAGGCCAACGCGCCCGGGGAGAATCTGCCTCAGTGGTCGGCCGTGCTGCCCGGGGTCGCCGCAGGATCGACGGATGTCGTCCTGGCGCTCAAGGCTCCGGTCGGGCTCGGCGGGCGCGTGGTCGACGATCTCGGCAGCCCCGTGAAGAAGTTCGGGATCAACGCGCACCCGTCGTCGGACGCCCTCGAGATGGGCGAGCTGGCGCACAACGTCGCCTGGAAGTCGCAGACCTTCGAGAGCGAGGACGGCTCCTTCCTGCTGACCGGGCTGCAAGCCGGAAAATGGAACCTCGAGGCGGAGGCGGACGGCTACGTCAAGTCCGAGGACGATCTCGAGGTGGAAGTCCCACGCAAGGAGCCGCCGCTCCTCATCCAGCTCGCGCGCGCCGGGAGCGCCTCGGGAGTCGTCCTCGATCCCGATGGCCGGCCCACCGCCAGCGCCGAGGTCGTCGGGAACACCGGGACAGGGGGGTTCTTCTCGCCCCAGGACGACCACGGGTCGGCCGAGACCGACCCGAAGGGCGCCTTCCACCTCAAGAACCTCCCGGTCGGAAGCGTGGCCTTGACGGCCGATGCCAAGGGCTTCGCCAAGAGCGAGCCCTGGCCCGTGCAGATAGCCGCCGGCCAGACGATCGAAGGTGTGGTCCTGCGATTGCGCCGCGGAGGCCGCCTGACCGGGGAGGTCTTCGACGAGCGCGGCGGCCACGCCGCCGGGCGCAACGTGCAAGTCATGTCGATGACCGCCCAGGAGATGCGACAGGTGCGCGTCGATGCGCTGGGCCAATTCGCGGTCGACAACCTCACCCCCGGGACCTACCAGGTCATCGTGGAGCCCGCCCAGGCCGAGGCGGAGGAGATGGCCAGGAAGGCGGCGGACGGCGGGGACATGGACATCGCCGAGGTGTTCTCCAAGATCAAGATGACCTCGGCGGAGATCAAGGAGAACGAGACGACGCACGTCGTGCTCGGCGCGCCGCCCAAGGCTCCCGTGCGCGTCTTCGGAAGGGTGACCCAGGCGGGCGAGCCGGTGCGAACGGGGATGATCGTGTGCGTCGGCGAAGGCGGATCGCTGCTCTCCAAGCTCAAGATGGGCAAGGTGCGCGAGAGCGGTGACTACGAGCTCTCGCTCGACGAGCCCGGCGACGTGGTCCTCAGCTACCAGCGCGAAATGGGTCTTGGGGGCGGGATGGAATTCCACGCCACGATCCCCGAGGAGAAGGAGCACCGCGTGGACATCGAGCTGCCGACCGGCGGCCTCCGCGGAGTCGTGCGCGGCCCCGACGGCGCGCCCGTCGAGAATGTCGCGGTCGACCTGCTCAGGAGCGGCGGACTTTCGCCGCTGGGGATGATGGACGGCGGCGAAGGCGTGAGCACGGACGAGCGCGGACGTTTCGAGTTCCAGGGTCTGCATCCGGGAACCTACGCCGTCGCCGCGGGCGGCGCCGGCAACGGACCGGGCAACTTCGGGGACGAGAGCGAGGTCGCCTGGGGTCGCGTGGTCAAGACCGGCCTGGTCGTCGAGAAGGACAAGGTTCTCGAGGGCGTCGAGCTGCAGCTGTCGGCTGCGGGCCGGATCACGGGGATCGTGCGCGGGGCGGACGGGCAACCCCTCGCCGGCGCCACGGTCTTCGTGCGCGACGAGCGCGGCGAGGTCCTGCACCGCTTCTCGGGCGTCGCGACGGATGCGAACGGGCGCTTCACCTACCGCGGCGTTTCGGCTGGGCGCTACACGCTGTGCGCGCGGACGAAGACCCTGGCGTCGCCGGAGACCGCGCCGATCCCGGTCCGCGCAGGCGAGGCCGCTGAAGTCGAGCTGGCCGTCGGGCCGGGGACGATGCTGCGCGTCTCCGTCGAGGACAAGAGCGACAAGACGCTGCATGCGAGCTTCAGCGTGCGCGACGAGCACGGGCACGAGGTGGGCGAGCTGTTCGGCATGGAGAGCATGGAGAGCCTGTTCTCCGAGGGGATCTCCTCGACCGAGCAGCGCATCGGGCCGCTTCCGCCAGGCGAATACAAGGTGACGGCGACCGCTTTCGACGGGCGGTCGGCGAGCAAGCCCGTCAAGGTGAGGGGGCAGGAGGAGCGCGCCCTCAAGCTGCGCGTGGAGTGACGCGGAGCCGGGTCCCGCCCCTCAGGATTCCGGCCGATTCTGCCGCAGCCACTCGATCACCGCCTCCATGTCCGCCGGCAGCGGCGACTCGAAGCGCAACGGCTCGCCGGTGGCCGGATGCGCGAAGGCGAGCGCATGCGCGTGCAGCGCATGGCGCACGAGCACGGGAGCACCCGCCGGGAGCGGCAGCGTACGCGAGTTGCGCGCCAGGTAGAGCCGCTCTCCCACGAGCGGCAGTCCGATCGATGCGAGGTGCACCCGCACCTGGTGCGTGCGCCCCGTCTTCGGGAACACCGCCAGCAGCGCGAAGCCGTCGAAGCGCTCTCGCACCTCGTAGTACGTCGACGCCTCGCGCCCCTCGCCCTCCTTCACCACGCTGATCCGGTCGCGGCGCGCCCGATTGCGCCCGAGTCGCTTCTCGATCCAGTCCGAGTCGAAGCGAGGTGCGCCCCGCACGATCGCGAGGTACGTCTTCTCGACCTCGCGCGCCTGGAACCGCTGCTTCAGCGTCTCGAGCGCCTCCCGCGTCCGCCCGACGATCAAGAGCCCGCTCGTGTCCCGGTCGAGCCGGTGAACGATCCCGGGCCGGTCCTCGCCGTGCAGCGAGGGCAGCGGGCCGAACCGCTCCACCAGGAGATCGGCCGCGCTCTTCTCCCTGCGCGTGCCCCGGCTGGTCGGGTTCCCGTGGGTCAGCATCCCGGCGGGCTTGTCGACGACGATCAGGTGCGCGTCTGCGAACACGACCGGCAGCTCCGCGGCGGCCGCGCTCGGCTCTTCCTTCCCGGCCGGAGGATCGAGGTCGATCTCGACCCGCCCTCCCCCGACCAGGAGCGTCCCGGGCCTCTTGACCACCTCCCCGTCGAGGCGCACCGCCCCGGCCTTGATCAGCCCCTGCAGGGCGCTGCGCGACCAGCCCTCGACGAGATCCGCGAGCACATGATCGAGCCTCCTTCCCGGCTTCCCCTTCGGCAGGGCGAGCACGATCTTCCTCTTGGAGCTGTGCATCGGCTTCAACTCTAGCAGGCCGCGTGGCAAGATCGCGCCGACCGATCCCTGCCTTCCCCGGGTCCTCGGCACCGCGGCCCTTCGCGCCGTCCTCCGAATCATGATCGACCAGCGCCCCTCCGTCCTCCTCGTCGACGACGACGCCCGGACGATCGAGCTCATCGCCGCCGTCCTCGACACGCAGGGCTTCGACACGACGCTCGCGCGCGCTCCCGAGATCGCGCTCCAGCTCATGCGCACGATCGCGTTCGACGCGATCGTCACCGACGTCGTCTTCGACGGCTTCGCGGACGGCAACCTCGTGCTCTCCGCAGCTCGCGACCTTCAGCCCAAGGCCGTCGTCGTGCTGATGACCGGCTACCCGGCGATCGAGAACGCGGTCTCGGCCATCAAGGCCGGCGCGCACGACTACGTCCAGAAGCCGGTCGACCCGATCGTCCTGGCGACCTTCATCCAGCGCTCGCTGCGCGAGCGCCAGATCGGCCGGCCTGACCTGGCGTTCACCGACCTCGTCGACATCCTCTCGGCGATGGTCGCGAACACGATCGAGCGCGTCGACCCCTACACTGCGGGCCACGGAGCGCGCACGCGCAAGTACTGCCGCTACCTGGCGCAGAAGATCGGGCTGGAGGAGCCGCGCACCGAGCGCCTCGAGCTCGCCGCGATCGCGCACGACTACGGCAAGATCTACCTCGACGACCTCTCGTTCCTGACCAAGAACGGACCGCTCTCCCCGGCCGAGTTCGAGGAGGTCAAGAAGCACCCGCTGCTGGGGGCGAAGAAGCTCGGCAACCACGAGCACCTCGCCGCCGTCCGGCGCTTCGTCGGCGAGCACCACGAGCGCTTCGACGGCGCGGGCTATCCCAAGCGCCTCTCGGGCGAACAGATCTCGCTCGAGGGCCGCATCCTGTGCGTGGCGGAGGTCTTCGACTCCCTGGCGACCAAGCGTTCCTACAAGGAGATGTGGGAGCTCCCCCGGACGATCGACTTCTTCTCCTCCCAGCGCGGAAAAGCCTTCGATCCGGCCGTGCTCGATCCCTTCATGGACCTGCTCGAGGTCCATGGCGAGCGCTGGATCCGCGCGCCGCTCCAGGACCTGGCCGCCGCCGGGCTCGCTCCCCGCGTGCAGAGGTGACCGCAGCGATGCGCGCGAGGTCGTTCGCAGGGCCGATCGCGACGCTGGTCCTGGCCTCGCTCGCCGCAGCCCAGACGCCGAAGACCACCGAGGGTCCTCCGGGCATGGTCTTCGTCCCGGGCGGGCGCACCAAGGTCGGGACGGAGGACGCCGAGCTGGAGCGCCTGATCGCCGTCGACGCGGAGGGACAGGCCTACGGCGGCGCGCTCTCGGCCGAGACGCCGCGCCACGAGGTCGACGTGGCTGGCTTCTGGCTGATGGCGACCGAGGTGACCAACGAGCAGTACGCGGTCCACGTGCGGGCGAGCGGGGTTCGCCCGCCCGAGCTGTGGGGCGAGGCACGGATCGAACAGGGCCGCGCGCGTCACTTCGCCGAGCAGGAGAGCCTCCGCGCGCAGGCGCTCGTCCAGGGCAAGGCCGCGCCCGACCCGCTCCCCTTCGACCGGCATGCGTGGTGGCTCGCGCACTGGAACGATCCCGGCATCGAAGGCCCCGCCTGGGAGGTGCCCGCGGGCGATGGACCGCAGCCGGTCGTCTTCGTCGACTGGAACGACGCCCGCGCCTACGCGCGCTGGGCCGGCCTGCGCCTCATGACCGAGCTCGAGTACGAGCGCGCCGTGCGGGGCGACAGCGCGCGCACCTACCCCTGGGGCAACGATTGGGAAGACGGGAAGTACGCCGCGACGAGCCTGCCCGAGAAGAGGTCGGGCGCTTCCCCGGTCGGCAGATTCCCATCCGGAGCGAGCCGGCAGGGAGCCTTCGACCTGGCCGGCAACGTGTGGGAGTGGACGTCGAGCCCCTACCTCCCCTTCCCGGGGTACCAGCCCCGGGTCCTCGAGGTCGGCTTCGGCGCCGCGCGCCGCAAGATCAACGCGCTCGCGGACTGGAACGGCGAGCAGCGCGTCGTCGTCGGCGGCTCCTTCCAGAACGGGAAGCTGATGGCGCGCGCCACGACGCGGCGCGCGGCCGATCGCGGGCAGGCCGCCGACGCGCTGGGCTTCCGATGCGCGGCGAGCCCGCGACCCGGCTTCGATACCGCCATCGCGATCCTGGAGAACGATCTCTCGCCCAACGTGCGCCCGCGCGACGCGCGCGGAACGGTCGAGTTCGCGACCGAGGCGACGGTGTGCGCGGACGGTTGGGCGACGGCGAGCGCGGGGGCGCTCGCGTCGCCTGCGCCTCCCCCCTGGCCGACGCCGGCTGGCTACGCCGTGATCGCGGGCTACCGATTCGCGCTGTTCACGCCCGTCCGTGTGGTGCCGGCGAACGATCCGGGCGGGCTCGAGAAGCTGGCTGCGGCGGAGAACCTCGTGTCGCTCGGCTTCCTCTCGACGAACGTCGCCCTGCTCGAGCCCGACCTGCCGGCCGGATCCTACCTGGTCTCCTGGAGGGCGAAGGGTGTGCGCCTGCTTTCCGCGAGCGCCGGCCGCTCCGCCGAGGAGGTGCCGCTCGAAGAGGCCTTGCGCATCGACGTGACGCTCGACCAGCTGATCCTCATCGACCTCGCGGGCCGACCCAGGCTGGCGTTGCCGTGCAAGCTCGAGTGGGAGAACGCGCGCGAGAGCCGCGCGAGCTGGCTGGATCCTTCCGCCGTCCCGCAGACCGGCGGGACGAAGACGCCCGAGGGCAGCCGGCTCCTGCGTTTCGACCTGTGCCTGCCGTCGCGGTCGGGGCAGAAGGGGTTCGTGTTCGGCCTGACGCTGCGTCTGGCGCCGGATCCCCTCAACGTGAGCTGGCGCCCTCGCTGAGTCCGGCGACGTTCTTCTCGAGCAGCGCGAGCTCGAGCGCCATCTCGGCGCGCCGCGAGCGCTCCTCCTCGACGATGTCGGGGTCGGCGCGCTCGACGAAGGCAGGGTTGCCGAGTCTGGCATCGCAGGTCGCGATGCCGGCCTTCACCTTCTCGGCGCGCTTCGCGAGCGACTGGCGCAGCTTGTCGAGGTCGATGTCCTCGGTCAGGGACACGAAGGCCTCGAGCGATCCCGCGACCGCAACGGCCGAATTCGGGGGGCGCTGGACCGACTCCCGCAGCTCCCAGGACTCGAGGAAGGCGAGCGACTTGACGGTCTGCGCGTGCGCTTCGAGCACGGCTCGTTCGGCTGCGCGCGGGGCCGCGACCTGGACCGTGAGCGGCTTGCGCTCGCCGATCCCGGTCAGGAGGCGGACCGATCGAACGGCGCGGACGAGGTCCTGGATGGTCTGCATCTCCACCTCGGCCGCAGCATTGCGGACGAGGCCCGCGCCGTCGGGCCAGCGCGAATTCATCAGCATCGGCGCGGCGCGGCTGATCCTCTCGTTGAGCGCCTTCCACAGGACCTCGGTCATGTAGGGCGTGAAGGGGTGCAGCATCGAGAGCGCGTCGGAGAGCACGCGCGCAAGCGTCCCGCGCGCGGCCGTGGCCGTCGGATCGGTCTGCGACAACATGCGCGGCTTGACGATCTCGAGGTACCAATCGCACAAGTCGTTCCACACGAAGCGGTAGAGGGAGGTCGCCGCGTCGTTGTAGCGGTGCTCCTCGAGCGCGGCGGAGACGTCCTCGCGCGCGGCGGCGAGCCGCGAGAGGATCCAGCGGTCCTCGAGGCGCGCCGCCGACGCCGAAGTCCCGTCGCTCCGCGGCCCCTCCAGGCTCAGGAGCACGAAGCGCGCCGCGTTCCAGACCTTGTTCCCGAAGCGCCAGCCCTGCTCGAAGCGGTCGGGGGAGAGCTTGACGTCCTGGCCCTCCCTCGTGAGCAGGATCAGGCTGAAGCGAACCGCGTCGGCCCCGTACTTGTCGATCATCTCGATCGGGTCGATGCCGTTCCCGGCCTGCTTCGACATGCGCTTGCCCTGGCTGTCGAGAACGGTCGCGTTCACATAGCACACCTCGAACGGGCAGCGGCTCTCCTCCGGCAGATGGTCGAGGAACTCGTAGCCGGCCATCACCATGCGCGCGACCCACAGGTAGATGATCTCGCGCGCCGTCGACAGGAACTGCGTGGGGTAGAAGCGTTGGAGGTCGTCGGTGAGATCCGGCCAGCCGAGCGTCGCGAACGGCCACAACCACGACGAGGCCCATGTGTCGAGCACATCCTCGTCCTGCCGGACGATGGGCTTCCCGGTGTTCGGGTGCGGGCTCCCCAGGGCCAGGTCTTCGCGTGCAGCCACGGGCACGCCGTCCTCGTCGTACCAGACCGGGATCTGGTGCCCCCACCACAGCTGGCGGCTGATGCACCAGTCGCGCACGTTCTCGAGCCAGTCGAGGTAGACCTTGGTCCAGCGCTCGGGGCGGAAGCGCAACGCGCCGGACTTGACCGCCCGGATCGCGGGCTCGGCCAGCGGCTTCATCTTGACGAACCACTGCTCGCTGACGAGAGGTTCGATCACGCTCTTGCTGCGATCGGAAACGGCGACGCTGTGCTCGTACGGCTCGACCTTGGCGAGCAGTCCGAGCTCGTCGAGCTTCTTCACGATCTCGGCACGCGCCTTCTCGCGCGTCATGCCGGCGTAGGGACCACCGTTCGAGTTCAGCCGCCCATCCTTCTCGTACAGGTTCACGATCGGGAGCCTGTGCCGCGCACCGCGCTCGTAGTCTTCCGGATCGTGGCCGGGCGTCACCTTGACTGCGCCCGTGCCGAACTCGGAGTCGACCGTCTCATCGGCGATCAGCGGGATCTCGCGGCCGAGAATCGGAAGCACGAGCGTCCTGCCGATCAGCCCCTGGTAGCGCTCGTCGCCCGGATTCACGGCCACACCCGTGTCGCCCAGCATCGTCTCGGGGCGCGTGGTGGCGACGCTGACGTACTCGCCCGCCCGGCCCTGGATCGGATAGCGAATGTGGTAGAGCTTGTCCTTGCGCTGCACGTACTCGATCTCGTCGTCTCCGACCGCGGTCTCGAGGACACAATCCCAGTTGACGAGCCGCGGGCCGCGGTAGACGAGTCCCTTCTCCCACAGGCGCACGAACGCCTCGCGCACCGCGCGGGACATCCCCGGCTCCATCGTGAAGCGCGTGCGCGACCAGTCGCACGAGAATCCCATGCGGCGGAACTGCTCGAGGATGTAGTTCCCGTGCTTCTCCTTCCAGCTCCACACGCGCTCGAGAAAGGCTTCACGGCCGAGGTCGTTGCGAGTCTTCTTCTCTTCCTCGAAGAGCTTTCGCTCGACCACCGCCTGCGTGGCGATGCCGGCGTGATCGGTGCCGGGCACCCACAGCGCGCACCAGCCACTCATCCGCCGGTGACGGATCACGATGTCCTGGATCGTGTTGTTGAGCGCGTGCCCCATGTGCAGCACGCCGGTGACGTTCGGCGGCGGGATCATGACCGTGAAGGTCCGCTCGCCGTGCTGCGGCGGCCGCGGCTGGAACCCGCCGCTCCCCTCCCAGCTCCGATAGACGGAGGCTTCGTGGTCCGCGGGCGTGTAGCGAGTGGAAATCTCCATGGGCGCGGCGAAAGCGCCACACTTCAACCGCGAGAGCAAGGCGCGTCAAGCCGCGTGGGCACGGAGCGCGGGAGGCGAAGGATCTCCTCATTCACCTCGAGCGAGTCCCTCCCGCAGTCCGAGCAGGCGCGTCGAGATCAGGCCGCGGGCTCGGCTCGCGTCGAGGGAGGTGTCCCGGGGCCGGGTCTCCTCGAGTCCGGCCTCGGCCCGAGTGCCGGCCCGGATCCGTGCCCGCGCTTCCTCCGCGAGCATGCCGCGCGACTCGAGCACGGCCAGAGCCAGCTCGTAGCGCGTCATACGGTCCGGTCCGGCGACGTGGAGGAGGCCATTCCGGTCCAGGGATGCGAGCTCGACCAGTGCGCGCGCCGCGTTGCTCACCTCGAGCGGCGTGCGCCATTCGTCGGTGAAGAAGAGCGGGCGTTCGCCGCGCCGGATGGCCGCGAGAAGGCTGTCCGATGCGCCGCGGCCCTGCCCGAAGGAATCCCCGTAGAGAAGCGGCAAGCGGACCACCAAGGCGCTCGCACAGGCCTCGAGGACGGCCTCCTCGCCGGCGGCCTTCGAGCGACCGTACTCCGACACCGGGGCGGGCGGATCCTCCTCCCGGAAGCCGCCCGGACCCGGATCGCTCGCTCCGAACACGAGGTCGGTCGAGACGTGGACGAAGCGCGCACCGGTCTTCGCGCACCACAGCGCAAGCGTCCGGGGGACCTCGACGTTCAGCGCGCGGACGAGTTCCGGGTGCACCTTCGCTTCGGCGACGCTGGAGAGAGCGGCGCAATCGACGATCCGCGCGGGCGCGAGAGCTGCGAGGACCCGCTCGAGGTCTCCTGGAACCGTCGCGTCGAGCTTCACGAACCGCCCGGGAGACCGAGGTCCGGGCGCGCGCGATGCGGACACGGCGCCTTTTCCCGCGACGGCGGTGACGTGCGCCCCCAGGAACCCGCTGCCGCCCAGGACCAGGGTCGCACCGCGCAGCTCGGAGGACATGGGTAAGGAGGAGAAGCCTCCCCGTCGCAGCCGTCAAGCCAGCTATCCTCTCGCCGCACGGCATGGCCTCGACACCCTTCCACCGCGCCCTCGTCGTCGTCAACCCGGTCGCGGGTCGTGGGCGGGCGCGCCGGGCCGCGGAGGAGCTGGTTCACGGGCTCCACCGCATGGGAGTGGCGAGCGAGCTGCACTTCACCAGCGGGCGCGGCGATGCGCGCGAGCGCGCGCGGCGGACGGCGGATGGCGTCGACCTCGCCGTCAGCGTCGGCGGCGACGGGACGCTCGGCGAGGTCTTGGAAGGCCTCGCGGGCCGCGGCGTGCCGGTAGCGATCCTGCCGCTCGGCACGGCCAATGTCATGAGCCTCGACCTCGGGCTTCCGCGCAGCGTCGCGGGGACCCTGGAGGTCATCGCGCGCGGCCGCACGGCGCCGCTCGACACGGCCCGCGTCAACGGCCTGAGGCTCTCCTTCCTCGCGACGAGCGTCGGCTTCGACGCGATGGCCGTGCATGCCCTGGAAGCGAGACGCCGCGGACCGATCACCCAGACTTCCTACTTCGCGGCCGGTCTGCGCGCCCTCGTGCGCTACTCGCCGCCGAGCCTGGCCGTCGAGGTGGAAGGAGAGGTGCTGCCGGGCCGCTTCGGGCTGGTCCTCGTCAGCAACGTCGTGAACTACGCCGGCTACCGCGTCCTCTCGAGCGACCGGCGACTCGACGACGGCCTGTACGAGGTGTACCTGTTCCCGAAAGGCTCGCGCGCAAGCCTGGTCGGCTACGGGCTGCGCGCGGTCCTCTCCGGATTGCCCGGCGGCTCGTGCACCCGGCTCCGCGCGCGTCGCGTGCGAATCCTCTCGGAGGTCCCGGTCCCCTGCCAGGTCGACGGCGATGCGTTCGGGAAAACGCCCGTGGAGATCGTCGTCGATCCCGTACAATCCCGCCTGGTCGTCCCCTGAGCATCCCGTAACGAGCGAGGAAGGAGAGCGTGCGCCCCAGCGTCGAGGTCGGAGGCAAGCTCCTCGGTGGAGGCGACCTGTTCCTGATCGCCGGCCCGTGCGTGCTCGAGACACGCGAGCTCACGCTCTCGATCGCCGGACGCCTGGCCGAGATCGCCGCCGAGCGCGGGGTCCAGCTGATATTCAAGGCCAGCTTCGACAAGGCCAACCGTTCGAGCATCGGCTCGACGCGCGGCCCCGGTCTCGCGGGCATCGAATGGTTGGGAGAGGTCAAGGAGCGGTACCGCGTGCCGGTGCTGACGGACGTCCACCAGCCGGATCAGTGCGCTTCCGCCGCCGAGGTCGTCGACGTGCTGCAGATCCCCGCGTTCCTGTGCCGGCAGACCGACCTGCTCGTCGCCGCGGCCGAGACGGGACGCGCGATCAACATCAAGAAGGGCCAGTTCCTCGCGCCCTGGGACATGAAGAACGTCGCCGCCAAGTGCGAGCAGGCCGGCAACAGGAAGATCATGATCACCGAGCGCGGGTCGTCGTTCGGCTTCGGGCGCCTCGTCGTCGACATGACCGGCTTCGAGCACCTGTCGCAGACGGGACACCCGGTTGTCTTCGACGCCACGCACTCGGTGCAGGAGCCGGGTGCGCTCGGAGATCGGACCGGAGGCGACCGCCGCAAGGTGCCCGCGCTGGCGCGCGCCGCGGTCGCGACCGGCCAGGTCGACGGCCTGTTCTTCGAGGTGCACCCCGACCCCGACCGCTCGCCTTCGGACGGTCCGAACATGGTTCGGCTCGATGAATTCCCGGCCGTGCTCGACGGGGTGCTGGCGGTGCACCGGGCGGTGCGCGGGGCCAGGTAGGACCCGCTCAGGGCGGGGCGCCGCGCGACGAGAACCCGCTCAGGGTCGTCGACCGCAGCTAAGATTTTCTTCTCTCCTGAGCGTGCGCCGGCAGCGACGGAAGAATTCTCCCGGACTCGTGTCCGCGCGCCGATGTGGCTGCGGACAAGTGCAAATCCTTCCGCCGGCGATTTTCCGCGCACGCGGGGACTCCTTCGAAAAACCCGCGTAGATAGGCGGGAATCCGTCTCACCGCGTTTGCCTGAATGCGATTTCCTATGTAGACTCCCCCGCTCCGAGTCGATGACACGAGCGGAGCAGACGGAACCCGTTCCGTCTCTGGTCGCAAGTCGAAGGGTCCAAGAGTTCGGCTTCTTTCTCTCTCCCGCCCCGTCTCCCTCGTGGAGCCGCGGGCGAGGCGGGCCCTGGAACGCGCCGACGGAACGGGGATTCGCCGAACACCGTGGAAGACAGCTCGGAAGTGCAGCAAGGGATGAATCGGAGAACGATTCCGTCGCGGTCTTGGCAGGTGCGCGCGGAAGCAGGTCGGGGACACCGCTTCCGCGCCGGAGGGGGAGACGTGCCGGCCGCCCCGTGGGGACGGGGCGCCGGCCGAGGGAGGAGATGTGCGGGGCGTGGACCGGCGGGGACAGGTCCGCGCCGCGCGCGACTCGGCGTCAGCGTCCTAGCGGACGCACTCGTCGCCATGGGGAGTGTTCCGGTCTGACCGGAGCACGGCGACGTCCGGTCCGCCCTCGCGGCGGGCCGCGCCGGGTACTGCGGGAGCATGGGGCTGCGCCTCATGCTCCCGTTCTTTTCCGGGGCAAGTCCGGGTTCGCGAAGCGGACTCGAGGCCGTCTTACTCCCGCGCGTGGACGCGGAAGCGGTCCTTGAGGCGGTCGAGCAGACGGGCGTGGACCTTGCACACCCGCGATTCCGAGAGCCGCATCAGCTCGCCGATCTCGCGCATCGACAGCTCCTCCCAGTACTTGAGGTACACGATGCGGTACTCCTGCACGCTGAGCTTCTGGGTGACGAGGCGCAGGATCTCCTCGCGCGTGAGCTTCTCGCCCGGCGCATCGCCGTGGGTGTCCTCGAGCACGTCCAGGCCCGGGACCGCGTCCTCGCCGCCTTCCTCGGTGGACATCGAGCCCAACGGTGCGCCCGGAAGTCCGACGCCGAAGACGTGGCGGTACTCCACCAGCGGCATCCCCATCTCCAGCGCGACCTCCTCGTCACCGGGCTCGCGGTTCTGGCTGGCGCGGAGCCGCTCGCAGATCCGCTTGTGCAGCTCGATCCGCGTGCGCCAAGGGCGTGGAAGCCAGTCCTGGTTGCGCAGCTCGTCGAGCAGCGCGCCCTTGACGCGCAGCTCGCAGTAGGATTCGAAGCGCACCCCGCGCGAGGGGTCGAAGCCCTGGATCGCCGAAATCAGGCCGAAGTTCGCGGCCGTGTCGAGGTCGCCGCGCTCGACGCTGCGAGGCAACCGGTAGGCGAAACGCCGGACGACCTCGCGCACGAGCGGCTGGTAGGCCTCGACCAGGCAGTTGCGCCTGGCATCGGTCGTGCTCTTGCGATAGGACGCCCACATCCGTTCGAGCGGGAGCACCTGGGTTCCGTGGGCACGCCCGTTCCGGCGAGCTCCACTCCGACTGGTCCCATTCCGGCCGGGCTCGTCTCTCCGGGAGCCGTCTTGAGGAGCAGCGTGCCGGGCAGCCACGAGGGCCGCATCGCCCGCCGCTTCCCGCGCGCGCCGCTTGCCGTTCAGCGCCTTTGGCACCCTTCCGGCCGTCGTAGCCAAGCTCTCCTCGCTTCCTCCTCGTTCGATCATCAGCGTCGGCGTTTCGGGAGCGCGCACGGCTTTCCGGCGCTCTCGGCGAGCCGATCCAACGCCGGGTGCATACCCGTTCCAGGGCGCTGATCAAAGGGCCGAAGCGTGCATCCCGCGCTCGGGGCGGGCGGGTCCCTGGCTTCCGATGCGCAAGAAGTCGCCATTTTTCCAGGCGAAACCGGCCGTGTCCCTGGATCCGCCGCCAACGCGCTCACGCCCGCGCGGTTTTTCCAGTTTTCCGGTACAGAGGGAGGTCTCGCGTCCGCCCGCGGATGCGCTTGCGCGACTCCGGGGGATGACCCAACGCAGCCAGCACGGCGGACTCCGCGGCGCGCATCCGGACCCTGTCCCTCGGCCCGCGGTCGTCGAAGCCGCACAGGTGCAGGGTGCCGTGCACGAGGTACAGGCACAGCTCGCGCGCAAGCGGGACGCCTCGTTCGCGCGCCACCTCCCGCGCCTGGTCGACGCAGACGTAGATCTCCCCCACCGGACCGCCTCCCTCTTCTCCGAGGTCGAAGCTGATGACGTCCGTGGGCGATGGATCGCCCAGGAAACGTCCGTGGAGCGCGGAGAGACAGCGCTCCGAGACCATCGCGACCTCGATGTCGATCCCCGCCCGCCCGCCGTGGGCCAGCGCCGCGCGCACGGCCTTGCGCACCGCTCGATCGCTCAGCGGACGCGCGCGTACACCCCACGCGACCCCGATGCGGCCCGCCCTCGAGGCGCGCATCAGGAGGAGGACCGGTCGCCCTCGCGCGGCCCGCGCGGCGGGCCCTCGTAGGCCTTGACGATCTGCTCGACCAGCGCGTGGCGGACGATATCTCGCGCGGTGAACTCGACGAAACCGATGTCCTTGTAGCCGCGCAGGCGCATCGCGGCGTCCTGCAAGCCGTTCTTGCGCCCGTCGTCGAGGTCGGACTGGGTGGGGTCGCCGGTGACGACCATGCGCGAGCCCTCTCCCATCCTGGTCAGGAACATCTTCATCTGCGCCACGGTCGTGTTCTGGCCCTCGTCCAGGATCGCAAAGGCGTTCGAAAGGGTCCGGCCGCGCATGAAAGCGAGCGGAGCGACCTCGATCACGCCGTTCTCCTCGAGGCGCGTGACGTCCTCGAAGTCGAGCAGGTCGTAGAGCGCGTCGTAGATCGGGCGCAGGTAGGGATTGAGCTTGGCCTGGAGGTCGCCGGGCAGGAAGCCCAGGCGCTCGCCGGCCTCGACCACCGGGCGCGTGATCACCAGGCGGCGGCAATCGCCCGAACGCAACGCGCGCACCGCGGCAGCGACGGCGAGATAGGTCTTGCCGGTGCCCGCGACGCCCAGGCCGAAGACGAGCGGGCTGTGATCGATCAGCTCGAGGTAGCGGCGCTGGTTCTCGGTGCGGGGCTCGACCGGACTGACGTGCAGGCCGCGCGCTCCGGCTCCGGCTCCAGTGGGCACGATGCGCGGGCGCGGTGCCGCTCCCGAGGGGCCTTCCTCAGCGGGCGGCGTGCGCTCGGGCCCGGTGAGGCCCGGACGCAGGACGCGGTAGGGAGTCGGCGGGCGGCCCGAGGCGACGCGGGTCGCGGCCTGCGCCGCGCGCCCGGCGGCCTCGGCCTGGGCGCCGTCGTCCCCGAGCAGGATGGCCTCGATGTCCCTGACCTGAAGGTCGCGGCCCTTGCGCGACTTGCCGAGCAGGTGCTCGATGCGCCGCTTGGCCTCCTGGACGTCCTCGTCGCCGCCCTTGATCCGCAAGTTGCCGCGGCGGGTGAAGAGCTCGATGTCGAGATCCTGGCGCAGGAGCTTGGCGAAGCGGTCGTAGGGGCCGAGGACGAGGATGGCCTCGTCATGGGACCGCAAAGGGATGGTGACCTCGATCAACCTGGGAAGCGGGCTCCCGCCGGAGCCAGCATCCGACCCCCTTTCCCGGCTGTCAATGCGACCCCGCCGTCGGACCCAGGATCCACGGCCAGGTCGCCACGGCGACCGGAACGGCGAGCAGGAGGCTGTCGATCTGGTCGAGGACCCCTCCCGAGGGGCCGAACCAGCGCGAGGAGTCCTTGACCCCGGCCCGGCGCTTGACCCAGCTCTCCAGGAGATCGCCCGTCTGGGCAGCCAGATTGACGACCGCTCCTGCGGCGAGGCCGCTCGCGATCCCGCCCGGCAGCAGGCCGAGCGAGACCGCGACGACCCCCGCCGCCGATCCCGCGGCGAACGAGCCGAGGCAACCCTCGACGGTCTTGCCGGGGCTGATGCTCGGGAACGGATGGCGCCGGCCGATCGCGGTGCCGACGTAGTAGCCGGCGGTGTCGCCGATCTTGGCGCACAGGAGGAGAGCGACCAGACCGCCGGTCGACCACGCGCGCCACACTTGCCACAGCGCGGGCAGCGGCGGGACGAGCCAAAGCGCGAGTCCGATCGCGATGGCGAGTCCGCGCGCGCCTCCGGGTTGGCGCAACACGGACGGGAGGGAGGTCGCGAGCAGGATCACGAGAGCCCCGAAGGCGGGGACGAGGGATGCTCTCGCCGCGAACAGGACGATCATTCCGAGCGCAACGTAGACCACGCCTCTCGCGAGTGTCGCGCCTACAGTGACGCGCGGAAGGGCCCGCACGAGAGCATGAGTGCAGGCCGCGAGAGTCCCGGCCCAGGCGTACTCCAGCGCCAGGTTCGGCCGGTAGCCCGCCGTGCCTGTCGAGACGCCTTCGATCGCGACGCGCAGGAGCAACAGCACCCCAAGCGCGGGGATGAGCAACGCCGGGAGCAGGTCGCGCAGAGCGAGCGATCCCATCCGGCTCGTCTCCCATACCGCGCCGAGCAGGATCACGGCCGCGGCGTACAGGAGCGGTCGTCCGTCCCCGCTGCCGTGCGTCCACCCGAGGATCCCGGCGACGACGAGGATCAGGGTCGCCCCCGTCAGGCTGCGCCGCAGGATCCGGCCGACTTGCGGTGAGGTCATCGACGGCGCCGCACGGGCGCGGGTTCGGTCGGCGGCGCGTCCGCGATCAGGCCCCCGAACTTGCGCTTCCTCCGCGCGTAGGAGCGCAGCGCCTCGAGGAGCTGCGGTTTGCGGAACTCCGGCCAGCAGACCGGCGAGACATAGAGCTCCGAGTAGGAGATCTGCCACAGGAGGAAATTCGACACCCGCATCTCACCTGCGGTGCGGATCAGGAGATCGGGATCGGGCGTCTCCGGATCGTAGAGGTAGGAGCGCAGGGTCTCCTCGTCCACCTCCGCGGGATCGAGCACGCCCGCTTTCGCGTCCTGGGCCACCTGCCGCAGCGCGTCGGCGATCTCCGCGCGGCTGCCGTAGGACAGCGCCAGGCGCAGGAGCATCCCGGAGTTCTCCCGGGTCAGCTCCTCGGTCCTGCGCAGGGCCGAGAGCGCCGGCTCGGGCAGGTCGGCCAGCCGCCCGATCGCGCGCAGGCGCACGCCATGGTCCATCAACGTCGGCCGCTCCTTCACGAGGAAGCGCGCCAAGAGCTTCATCAGGTAGCGCACCTCGGCCGAGGGGCGCTTCCAGTTCTCCACCGAGAACGCGTACAGCGTCAGGCTCTCGACCCCCATCCGCGCGCACTCCGTCGTGATCTCCCGCACGGAGGCGATCCCCTCGCGATGGCCCAGGATCCGCCGCATCTTGCGCTCCTGCGCCCAGCGGCCGTTGCCGTCCATGATGATGGCGATGTGCCTCGGGAAGGGGCCCCCAAGGTCGGATCGGGGATCCGGTCGAGCGCTCTCTGCCTTGGCCATCGCTACCAGGCCTTCAGGCCGCGCGAGATCACCTGGGAACGATCGGGGCCGACGGAGATCATCCGGATCGGCGAACCGACCTCGCCCTCGAGCCATTCGACGTACCCTCGCGCGGCGACGGGCAGGTCCTCGTAGCGCCGCACGCCGGTGAGGTCCTCGCTCCAGCCGGGCTTCGAGGCGTAGATCGGCTCCACGTGCTCCACGCTCGAGGCTTCGCCGGGCCAGTCGCGCGACTCCGCGCCGTCGATCCGGTAGCGAACCGCAGCCCGAACCTCGTCGAAGCCGGTCAGCACGTCGAGGTTCGTCACGATCCAGCCGTCGGCCCCGGCGATGTCGAGCGCGTAGCGCACCGCCACCGCGTCGAACCAACCGCAGCGCCGCGGCCGGCCCGTCGTGGCCCCGTACTCGTGCCCGGCCTCGCGGATCCGGGCGCCGATCGCGTTCTTCTGTTCGCTCGGGAAGGGTCCCTCGCCGACGCGTGTGCAGTAGGCCTTGGCGATGCCCAGGATCCGGTCGAGCTGACGAGGCGGGAAGGCCGCGCCGGCCGAGATCCCGTCCGGCCCGGTGTTCGAGGAGGTGACGAAGGGGTAGGTCCCCGCGTCGATGTCGAGCAGAGCCCCTTGCGCGCCCTCGAACAGGATGCGCTTGCCCTCGCGATAGGCTGCTCGGACCTCCCGGCCGGTGTCGCCGACCAGCGGCCGCAGACGCTCCGCCAGAGAGGTGTAGCGGTCGAGCTGGCCCTCGAGGTCGAGGGGCTTCTCCTTGTGCACCTGGACGAGCAGCGCGTTCTTCTCCGCCAGCGCCGCCCGCAGCCTCGCGCGCCGCGACGAGGGATCGAGCAGGTCGCACACGCGCAGCCCCGTGCGTGCGGCCTTGTCCGCGTAGCACGGACCGATCCCGCGGCCTGTGGTCCCGATGCGCCCCTCGCCGCGCCATCGCTCGGCGCATTGATCGATCAGGCGGTGGTGCTCGAAGATCACGTGCGCTCCCGCGGACAGGCGCAGGTTCTTCCCGTCGACGGCGACGCCGCGCGCGCGCAGGCCCTCGATCTCCTCCAGCAGCTTGACCGGATCGACAGCGACGCCGTTGCCGATCACGTTGACCTTTCCCGGGTGGAGGATTCCCGAGGGTACGAGGTGGAGAACGTACTTCTCCCCGCCCACGACCACCGTGTGGCCGGCGTTCGCGCCGCCCTGGTAGCGAACGACGTAGTCGGCATCCTGGGCCAGGAGATCGATGAGCTTGCCCTTGCCCTCGTCGCCCCACTGGGCACCGAACACGCTGAGGGAGGGCATGGACTGATCGAGAAGGCGACTGGTCTGGGGACGGGGGCCTGGAGCCGGAGCGCAGCGACCGGCGGCGGCCAAGTCGGGATTGTTGCGCCTGCCTAGAGGGCGGACAAGGGGCGACCCTCTGCCCGCCTAGCGCTTCTCGTCGGGGTAGTCCTGCACCTCGTAGGGCAGGTAGTCGAGGACCTCCCAGCGCACGAGGGGCACGATCTCGACCTGGTCGTCGCCCTTGTGGCGCCACACGACGGAGCGCACGACCCGGAGCAGCGAATTGCCAGCCTCCTCGCGCGCCCTGATCTCCTCGGGCGTGCCCAGTTCCTCCGACATGTCCCCCTCGGCCGCGGTCGAGCGACGAGCGATCACGAAGATCGAGAACACGTGGCTCTCGGTCGTGATGAGCTGGCTCAGCTTGGCCTGGATCGCCGAGGGCAGATCCTGGTAGCCCTCCACCTCGGACAGCTCGCCTGGCGTGTCGAAGATCCTTCGATCGACGATCGGCTCGCCGTACTCGTCGAGCGGCGCCTCGGTTTTCTCGGACTCGGGCGCATCCTTGGGCTTCTCCTCCTCGAGGTTCCTGTACTCGAGGACCCGGTCCCAGAAGCGCGGGTGCAGATCGCGACTGTCGAAGAGCGCCTTGAGGACGGCCACCGGGGCCGTGTTCACGTTGACGGCGTAGCCGCCCGTGTCGACGCCACCCGCGCTCGCGCCTGCTCCCCCCGCCCCGGCCGCGCCGGGGGCGGCGCCCGCTGCCCCGGGGGCTCCGGCGGATCCGCCCGTTCCGGCCGCAGCGCTCGAGCCCGACGATTTCCCCGTCGCAGGCTGGCCCTGTGCGCCGCTCCCCGCTCCGCTCGCCCCCCCCGCCGCCCCGGCTGCCCCGGGTGTCCCTGGGGCACCGCCCGATGCGCCGCCGCGTCCGCTGCGCGCGAGGTCGGCGACCGTCGCGACCGAGGACCACACGGTCAGGAAGCTGCCGATCGAGTGCACGATCTTGCCGTCCTGGTCACGGAAGTCGCGGAAGTGGCTCTCGTCGAACGGCGGGAGCACGGCGAACTCCTTGAGCGAGAGCGGGAGCCCCAGGTCCTCGTTCTGGGGATTGTCCGAGAGCAACGCGGGCCTGGGCACCCTCGAGGTCTTGCGATCCTTCATGTAGTCGAGCATCGCACGCGCCATCCGCTCCGCGGTGCGGGTGTCGATGTCGGCTTGGGTCCCCTCGCGGCACAGGTCCAGGCAGCGCACGACCCGGTCGAAGGCAGCTTCGGCCTCCTTCTCGTCGGGGTCGAGCAGGTTGAGGACGTTGATCTTGCTGTCCTCGTCCTGCACCAGGATCCGCACGCGGATGTCGTTGATCGAGGTGCGCTGGGGCCTGGCCCACTCGTCCTTGCGGCTGTCGCTCGCGGCCTGGCCCTGGCCAGCCGCCGCGCCCACCGCGCCGCCCGAGGGTGCCGCCGCGGCACCGCCGCCCCCGCCCGGCGCCATCCCGCCCGACGGAGTTTGCGCGCCCGCGCTCTCGGCGTCGGTCTTCAACTGGTCGTCGACCTGGAGCAGCGCGGAGTCGACCGCCAGGTCCATCGTGGTCAATCCCACGTCGTTTCGCGCGACACGCGCGTTGGTGCCCGTGCCTACGTTGATCTGGAAGACGATTGCGAATAGCACGAGCAGGATCAACAGCGAGAGCAGGAGCGCGGCGCCGCTCCGTGAGCGGGCTCGGCCGCCGGTGCTGGACAGGGGGTGGCGCATGGATCCGGGGTGAGGGACGGACCGGAGCCTACCTTCTTCCCGTCAGAACTCGCGGTTCAGGTCGGTGCCCTGCAGGATCCGCGGGCGTAGGAAGAAGAGCACGTTGGTCTGCTCCTTCTTCTTGAACGTCGACTTGAACAGGTGGCCGAGCAAGGGGATGTCCCCAAGCAGCGGGACCTTGTTCTCCTGATCGACCGTGCGCTCGCTGATCAGACCGCCCAGGATCACCGCCTGCCCGGGCTGCAGGTAGACGACGGTCTGGGCCGCGCGCTTGGACAGGGTCGGGTTCGTGAGCGTGAAGCCCGGCGACGTGCTGGAGGGCGGGACGGTGAACGTGACGGACGTGCCGCTCTGGGCCGAGGCCTCGATGTCGATGTTGAGAGCCACGGTCCGCGTGCCGACGACGCGCGGGATCACGTAGAGCTTGATCCCCACCTCCTCGAAGCCGAGCTGCGCCGAGAACTGGCCGGCGGCGGTGAGGCCGGAGATCGCGTACGTCGGGATCTTGACCGTGTTCTCGATCGCCGCCCGACCGCCTTCGCGCACGGCGATGTTGGGGCGCGAGATGATCGAGACGTTTTCGTAGCCAGCGAGCGCCTGCAGGACGGCGTTGAAGGTGACACCCTCCTGCACCGCCCCGAGCGTGAGCAGCGTGTTCACCGCGCCCGCGCCGTTGGGCAGGTTGTAGTCGAGGCTCTTGACGAAACCCCCGCTGGGGAAGCCGAAGATCGGCGTCGTGGAGTTGATCGGGCCGACGCCGAAGTCGAGCTGGTTGGTCATCGTGATCTCGACGATCTTGGCCTCGATCTCGATCTGCGGGACGCCCGCGGCGAAGATGTTGATGAAGCTCTCGACCTCCTTGAGCCGCTCGGGGCCGGCGACGACGACCAGCCAGTCGGCGATCGCGATGGGCTTGTCCTCCTTGTCGCCGGAGATGGGCGGATTCTTGCGCAGGTCGGAGAACAGCTCCTGGTCGAGCTTGTCGTAGAGCTCGAGGCGCACCTGGTCGGGCGTCTGCGCCGGCCCGTCGCTCTTCCACAGAGGGAAGTTACCGTAGGTCTGGAGGAGCTTCAGGATCTGAGCTCCGCTGCCCACGCGCAGCGGGTAGGGCTTCATGATCAGCCCGCTCTCCGGGTAGACCTGGATCCGCTTGCCGAAGACGAGGTAGGGGTTCTCCTGCTCGCCAGGGGGAGGAGCGGGCTTCGTCTCGGGATGGACCGCCTCGGGCTTCGGCGGCAGCTGCGCCCGGCTTTCCCCGAGCTTCGCCGCCGCGCGCGCGAAGGCATCCACCTCGGGCTCCGGCGTGGGGTCCTTGAACTCCGACCCGCCGTTCATCGCGTCGACCGGGCGGAGCGCGCCTTTGGCGATGAGCTCGCCCAACGATTCCTGCGTGAGCGGCTGTTTCTTCTGCTCCGCGGACCCGGTATGCGCGCTCCGGCAGCCCGCGCTCGCGAAGGAGGCGAGGAGAGCGACGAAGAGGGTGTTCGAGGCGCGGAGGATCACGGATCGGAGCCGCGCCGGGCGGACGCGAGGAACCCTCGGCCCTAGAGCTGGGCCTTCACCGAATCGGTGATGTCGGGGACCGTGCGGCCGTCCTGGTGGCGGATCGCCTTCCAGACGCTGCAGTAGCCGTTGGCCGCGCGCACCTTCTCGGCCGCCGTCTGCACGCGCGTTGCCGCGGCCTGGCGGAGCTGGATGCCCTGCGGCGAGTTTAGATCGATCTTGTCGTCCTTGATCTTCTTCATCTCGGGCGTGGCCCGGAGCAGCCCGTCGTAGTCGACCTTGGCCGGCTTGCTGAGCATCTTGGGGTCGTCCAGACCGCAGATGTTGTCGGCGCGGTCGACGATCCAGGTGGCTCCCGCCTCGCCCGTCTTCAGCGCATCGCGGGTGTCGATCGCACCCCGTGCGACGAGCGCGAGCTCCGATGCGCTCGCGGGGAGGACAGCGAGCGCGACGAACGCCGCGGACCGCGCGGCGCAGCGGATCCAGTTCTTCATGGTCACCCTCGGTTCAAGCGTTTTTGGGGTGGGTTCGTCGTCCGCGTCCCGAGTGGCATTCGCGGGTCGGGGGGCGGAACCCGCGCCTTCGGGGACTCTGGACGGTATAGCAGATGGACGACCGCCCGAGGCTCCTGTATCGGAGGAATTCCGGGAACAGTCAAGAACTCCCTTCCAGACCGCATAGGCGCTGGAAAACTCGCGGTGTGCGGACTGCGTCCTCAAGACCTCGCGCCCGGTTCGGGGGCGCCGATCCGCTTCTCCTCCGGTCCCAGCCCGGGTCGTGTGCCCGGCCGGAATCGGAGGCTCGGAATTCGCGGGCCCGCTTACGGACCGGTTACCCGCGCGGTCTGCGGAGTTTCTGGATCACCGCTGCGGCTGGAGCGCGGCCTTGCGCGACAGCTTGATCTTGCCGCGGTCGTCGACGTTGATGATCACGACCTCGACCTGGTCGCCGACGTTGACCACGTCGGTCACGCGGTCGACGTAGCCCTCGTCCAGCTCGGAGATGTGGCACAGGCCCTCCACGCCGGGCAGGATCTCGATGAAGGCGCCGAAGTCGCGTGCGCTCTTGACCGTCCCCATGTAGCGGCTGCCGATCTTGGGCGTCTCGGTCATGGCACGGATCGCGTTGGCGCACTCCTTGACGAGCTTGCTGTCGGTGCCGAAGACCTGCACGTTGCCGGTGTCGTCGATCACCGAGATCTTGACCTTGTACTGCTCCTGCATGGCCTTGATGTTCTTGCCCCCGGGACCGATCAGGAAGCCGATCTTCTCGGACGGGATCTGCAGCGCCTCCATCCGCGGCGCGAATTCGGAGATCTCGGACCGCGGCCGCGGCACCGCCTCGAGCATCTTGCGCAACACGAACTTGCGCCCCGCCTGGGCCTGGGCGAGCGCGCGCTGGAGCAGGTCGCGGGTCACGCCCTTGACCTTGATGTCCATCTGCAGGGCGGTGATGCCGATCCCCGAGCCGGCGACCTTGAAGTCCATGTCGCCGTGGTGGTCCTCCGAGCCCTGGATGTCGGAGAGGATCGCATTACGCTCGCCGTCCATGATCAGGCCCATCGCGACTCCGGCCACCGGCTGGGAGAGCGGCACCCCGGCCAGCATCATCGACAGGCATCCGCCGCACACGCTGGCCATGGACGAGCTTCCGTTCGATTCCATGATGTCGGAGACGATGCGGATGGTGTAGGGAAAGCGCTCCTTGGGCGGCAGGACCACGGCGAGCGCCCGCTCGGCCAGCATCCCGTGGCCGATTTCGCGCCGGCCCGGGCCGGCGATCCGGCGCGTCTCGCCCACGCTGTACGGCGGGAAGTTGTAGTGCAGGTAGAAGTGCTTGCGGTACTCCTCCTCGATCCCGTCGATGATCTGCTCGTCGTCGGGCGTGCCGAGCGTGACGCTGACCAGGGCCTGGGTCTCCCCGCGCGTGAACAGCACCGATCCGTGTTGGCGCGGGACGAAGTTGGGCACGATCGTGATCTCGCGGATCTCGTCCGGTCGGCGGCCGTCGAGGCGGCGACCCTGCAGGATCATCTCGCGCTCGAGACGCATGACCACCTCGTCGAACGCCTCCTTGACGAGCTTGCCGCGCGCGGACTTCTCCTCTTCGTCGCTGATCCCGATGGTGAGCTTCTCGACGCAGCGATCGCGCACGGCGTCGATCGCCTCGGAGCGCGCGTGCTTGCCCTCCGTGAAGAGCACGCCCTCCACTTCGCGGGCGAAGGCCCCGACCTCGCGGGCGAGAGCCTCGTCCTTGGCGGGCGGCGTCCACTCCATGCGCGGCTTGCCCGACTTCTCGACCAGCTCGTCGATCAGCTCGACGATCTGACCGATCACCTGTTGGCCCAGCTCGAGGGCGTCGATCATCTCCTCCTCGGACAGCTCCCTCGCTCCGGCTTCGACCATCGCGATGCCGTCCTTGTGGCCGGCAACGACGAGGTCCAGGCGCGATTCGTCGCGGCGAAGCGCGTCGGAGGGGAACACGACCGGCTTCCCGTCGACGTGACCGATGCGCGCCGCGCCGAGCGTGGCCTCGAAGGGGATGCCCGAGATGCGCACGGCCGCGAAGCTCGCGATCATCGCCGCGAGATCGGCGCTGCTCTCCCCGTCGTAGCAGAGTACGTGGCTCATCACCTGGACCTCCTGGCGGAAGCCCTCGGGGAAGAGAGGCCGGATCGAGCGGTCGATCAGGCGCATGGTGAGGATCTCCTTGGTGGTCGGCCTCCCCTCGCGCTTGAAGAAGCCGCCCGGGATCCTGCCGGCGGCCTCGGTCTTCTCCCGGTAGTCGACGGTCAGCGGGAAGAAATCGATGTTCTCCCGCGGGGGGCCGATGGTGATGGCGGCGAAGGCCTTGGTGCCGCCCAGGGTCACGATCACGCTGCCGTGGGCCTGGCGGGCGACCTGTCCGGTCTCGAGGATCACGGGTCGACCACCGATCTCGGTCTCGACGCGTGCGTAGGTGTTGTTCATCTGGAAAAGATCTCTGGCTTTCGTGGCTTCAATTCGTGGACGTCTGGAATGCTCTTCCGGCCCGGACACGTTCCGGTCGGCCGGGGCATGTGCGGCCGTTCGGCCGCGGAGCGAGCGCATCCGGAGGACTTCGCCTCCCGAGCGGTCGTACGCCTTTTGAGGACATCGGACCGCCTTCAGCGGCGCAGGCCGAGGCGGTCGATCAGGGCCTGGTATCGGTCCGGTGCGGTGGCGCGCAGGTACTTCAGCAGCTTGCTGCGCGCGCCGACCATCACCAGGAGCCCGCGGCGCGAGGTGTAGTCCTTGCGGTGGGTCTTCAGGTGCTCGGTCAGGTTCTTGATGTTCTCGGTCAGCAACGCGACCTGGACCTCGGGTGAGCCGTTGTCCCCTTTGCGGGTTGCGTACTGCCCGATGATCTCGGCCTTGCGCTGGGCGATGACGGCCATGGCAGGTCCTTTTCACATGGCGACGGACGGGACTTGCCGCGGCCCAAGGGAAAGGAACCCCGAAGCCGGGTGCGCCGGCGCCGCGGCGATCCATGTCCTCGCCGCGCCTGGAACCGGCATCGGACCGGGCTCACACGCCCGGATCCGCCTCCCGCCGACCCGATCCCGGTGCATCCCGGAGCAAGCGGCCGGCGCAGAGGGCCGACAGTCTAGCGTCCCACGGCGGGATCACAAGGACCCCGCCGTCGGCATCTACGGGTCAGTTCCCCGGCCCCGGGCTGCGGGCCGGCAGCGCGGCCAGGACCTCGTCGGCGATCTGCTCGCAGGCCTGGCGCAGGAGCGCAGCCTGGGTGCTGAACTTCTCGCGCTGGGCTTCCAGCTCGAAACGGTGATCGATGAAGCCCGCCCACAGCTGGCCGTTCGTGGGGTTCTCGGCATCCACCAGCCGCGCGCGCGCCTTGATCGTGATGGCGCCGCGTACATCGAGCAGCGAGGCGTCCCACGTCTCGACCGTGACCTGCAACACCGCTTCCTCCTTGAGGGACCCCGGCGTGTAGGCGGCATCGACGACCTTGCTGTCGACGTACTCGAGCGCGAGCGGGCTGTAGCGTCGGCGTGCGAGCCCCTTCTGGAAAGCCTCGCGCAGCGCGGCGACCGGCACGTCCTTCTGGCCCGTGATGTTCTCGATCGGCGCGACGACGACGTCGATCGGGTTCCTCTTCTCCAGCTTGCCCGCCGAGACCGTCTCGACCGCCTCGCCGCGCCGGCGGGGAAGATCGTTGCACGCGGCCAGCGCCGCGGTGCAGGCAAGCGCGAGCAGGAACGAGGGGCGCGGCAGGCGCGAGCGTCGGCGGGCAATCGGAAGGATCACGGCGGCTACTCCTGGTGCGGGGGCGGATGCGAGGACGGGACGCCGGGATTCTAGCGGTCCGGAGAGGGCGGTCCAATGCCGGGTCCGGTCCGAAAGCGAGATCATCAGGGAGGCGTGAAGCTCTGGATCTTCGAGTGCGCGAAGAGGTCGTGCTCGCGCTCGATGTCGCTCCACAGGAAGCGGCTGAGGTCGAGCCCCGGCCAGGACCAGGCCGAGATCCGGCCGTCGAGCGATCCTGCCGCGAGCGGGAACACGCCTCCCAAGTCGGGCACGTGGAGGACGACATCCGGTCCGGAGGCGTCGGGCGGATCGGGCCGGAAGAGGGTCCAGGAGCGGGCACCGTCGGTCAGCACGATGCGGTAGAGCCCCTTCCCGGGCGGCGACGCGGCATCCGGCAGCACGTCGGCGAAGGTGAGATCGAAGGATTCCCCTCCGGGATTCGGGGTGGCAGGGTTCGCGGAGAGGAGCGGAGGGGCCGGCGGGGAGAGGGACAGGGTCGTCAGCGAGAGGCGCGGCCTCGACCCGCCGCGGTTCCCGTCGACGTCGACGACCTCGACCCTCACGAGCAGGTCGGCATCGATCGTCCCCTGGGTCACGAGGCGGCCGAGCTGGTCACCCGGCACGTCCTGGATGCCGTCGGCCGCCCCTGGGTAGGCCGCGCGCACGGCCCATGTGTCGGGCGGAAGCGCGTCGTTGAAGGCCACCCCCTGCCCGATCGTGACCGTCCCGGGTAGGCCGGGCGCGGTCGCCTCGACGGTGACGATCGGATCCGAGGGCAGGCCGGGCCAGGCCGCGGTCGAGAGCATGTGCGGCGGGACATCGATCGGGCGTTCTTCGGGATTCAGCGTCCCGGCGTCCAGCAGAGCCGTGATCGGCAGCCGGGTGTCCCCGGTGGCCGCGGCCGCGACGGGCAGGATCGGCAGCGACAACTCGGCGGTCTTGAGGAACGTCAGCGCCGAGTAGAGGAACGGGCTCGACGGCACGAGCACCGTGACCGCGCTCTGCGCACCGATCCGCGACGGCCGGATCGGGAGCGGCCCGAAAGGGCACTCGAAACGCGACTGCGCGGGATCGAAGGAGCACAGGGCGACCGGGAACAGCGTATCGCCGATCTCGGGATGCCGCGAGTCGGCCACGCTGCGCGTGTAGAAGTTGAGCTGCGTCGTGGTGGCCGAGTCGGCCGGTCCGAGGGTCCCGGTCGCGCTGGCGAGCGCGAGCCCCGTGGGAGAGAGCGGGATTCCGAGGCGGTCGGTCGGCACGCCGTCGAAGGTGAACAGGTCGTAGCCCGGCTTCTCGACCGTCACGATCGTCTCGCCCGCGGCCGAGGCGGGCACGAGCACCCGGCCCGCCGCATCCGTGGTCATGGCCACTGTCGTCACCGCCGTCACGACGCCGGCCACGTTCTCGTGGACGTAGACGTTGGCTCCGACGACCGGCGCGAAGGAGGTCGCGTCGTACACCTCGACCGACACGCTTCCACCCGGCAGGGCGTTGCCCGGCCCGCTCGCCCCCAGCTGTCGGAAGCCGTCGGAGGGGTCGAGCGCGTCGGATCTCACCGTGATCGAGTTGAGCGCACGGTCGTAGATCACCAGCGTGTAGTCGAGCGGGTCGTCGGCCTCGGCCAGGACCCCCGCCCGCACGGGCGCGGCGACGAAGAGCCCGCTCGCGTCCGCGCCGACGACCGGCGGAGCCACCCCCGGCGTGGTCGAATTGTCGCCCAGCGTGGTGGCGACCGCTGCCTGGCGCAGCGGCTCGCTGGCGCGCCCGACGAGGACGACGTCGCGCAGGTCGGAGCGCAGGCTCGTGACGACGTTGCCCGACGTGGAGAGGCCGAACAGCACCGGCGCAACCGTGTCGAGGATGGGATTCTGCACGCCGCTCTTCACGGGATCGACGTCGAGCAGCCGCACCGGGCTGACGGCGCTCCCGCGGCGGAGCTGGAAGGCGAACGTCACCGTGCCGTCCTCGAAGCGGCCTTGGACCGGGCTCGCGTTCTTCAGGAGATCGATCTCCGCCGCGGTCAGGGTGAACGTTCCGAAGGGAGGGGTGAGCACGACCTCGCGGTGCAGAGCGACGAGGCGCGGATGCTGCGCAACGTCCAGCAGCGTCCCGAACATCGTCAGCACGAGAGAGTCCCCCGACTGCGCGCCCGAGAGCTGCGCCTGGACGGCCAGGTCCGCCGGCCCCGAGATCTCGTCGATCCCGATCGCGTCCGTGGGATCCGAGGTGATCGCGACCGAGAGCGGCGCGGAGAAGGGCGCCGTATCGAAAGCGATGGTCGTCGGCGCGAGCGCCGCGCCTCCGGCGTCCTCGATCGTGTGGCCGGTGCTGGAGAGCGCGACCTCGACATGCTTGCCCTCGCCGAGAGGCGCCGGCAGGCCCTGCGCGTCCACGCTGCGCCAGCGGAACACGCGCGCGTCCGTGGCGATGCCGCCGAGCGTCAGCGGACGCGGCGACGGGTCGAAGGTCGGTGGATTGCCATCGACCGTGACGTCGAAGGAGGACGAATCCACGGTGGTCGGATTGAGAGCCCGCTCGAACGCGACCACGATCTCCCCGGTGTCGCTCTGGTTCGTCGCGGCGGTCTGCGGCCAGCTCGCGAGAACCTTGGGAGCGGCCGAGGGGGTCGCAGCGGTCGTGAAGCTGCCGATCAGGCCACGCACCGGTTCGACGAAGCCTTGGCCGGTGCGATCGGCCAGGCTCGCGGTCGAGCGCAGGACGATGTTGTAGGTCGTGTTGGCCTGCAGCGCGACCGGCGGGAGCAGCACCAGCATCCGTCCGTCGCCGATCAGGGCCGCGACGGGCAGCGGGACGACTCCGCCCGTCGTCGGCTGCAGCTCGAAGGCCGTCCCCAGGCCGGAGGGCGGGGTCGTGCCGACGTTGATCGGGGACATCGACTCGCTGAACAGGAGCACGATCGGCGTGTTGACATCGACCGGCGCGGTCGGGGCCGGGAACGCCTTCAGGAGCGTGGGCGCAAGAGTCGCGATCCACTCGCCATCGAGGGGCAGCGTGGCGGCGTTCTCGCCCACACCCCCGCCCGTTCCATGGCAATTGCCCGGTCCGAACACACAGGCCGGGTTGTCGCACCCCCTAGCGAGGAGCCCCAGGGCGAGGAGAACCGGGATGAGCGCCGCGTTGGCGGGGATCCGGCGGGAGGAGGTGGCGGCGGACACGGGATGCGGCAGGAGGCCGAGGGACGCCTGGGACGCCCGCGGGACCCGACATCTTCCCGCGCGGACGCGCGCAGGGAACAGGGGAGCGGCGGAAATTCTCCAGGTTCGGGCGGCGCTCGTGCGAGGGACCCGTTCGGCGCGTAGACCGCCGTCCTGCGCGGGCTAGAATGCCCGACCGCCCACGGCTCCCGCGCAACCGGCACAGCACCTCCGAGCATGAAATCGACCGGCGTTCTGGCCCTCCTCTTGTGCACGGCGCCTGGGCTTTCCTGCGCCGCAGCCAGGGATCCCGGGCCGCGCCCCCTGCGGCCGGAGGAGGAGCGCGCCGCGGCCGAGCGCTTCCTGCGGCAGATGTTTCCTGGGATCGAGGGCGAAATCTCGCGCGAAGCGATCGCAGCCGAGCTGGAGCGCGAGCGCGTCCTCCGGGACCCGTCCTCGGGTGTGCGTGCGGCGGCGCGCGAGGCGATCGAAAAGGGCGATTTCGACCGCGCGCGGGACCTCCTCGGCGAGCTCCTCGCCGGCGTGCACATCGACCGCGCACGCGAGCTGACGGCGGCCGGCGATCCACGCGGGGCGCTGGCCGCGCTCGACCGCGCGCTGGAGATGGCGCCCCACAGCGCGTCGATCCTGTGCCTGCGTGCCGAGGCCGCCCTCGTGGTCGCCGACCTGGACCGGTTGCCGCCGCTCCACGAATCCGCGCTGTCGAACTTCTTCGAGGCGGCTTCCCGCGATCCGGTTGGCAACCACGGGGGCGACAGCGGGATCAACGGCCCCGGGAATTGCGCACGCGCCTGGCTCGGCGCGAGCCGCGCCGCGCGCGCTCTCGGACGTCTGGAGGAAGCCCTCGAGTTCGCGCGGCGCGGGATCGCCGCGCTCCCGGTGGAGGCTGGAGCGGTGAGCTCCGAGATGCCGCTGCGGAGGAGGCTGGCGGAAGCGAGCCTCGACTCCTATCTCGGCTCGAGGAGCGCCGGAACGGCGGCCGAGGTGATCGATCAACACGCGAGAGAGTCCCGCGACGCGCTCGAGGGGCTCCTCGGCCGCGCACCCGAGGACGCCTGGCCCTGGGAGCGCCTCGCGCAGCTTTCCCAGACGCAGGGCTCCCCGACGGAGGCTCGCGACCTCGCGCTGCGCGGCCTGCGTTTGTCGCCCGACGACCCCGAGCTCCTCGAGCGACTCTCGCTCGCCGCGCGGGAGCTGGGTGGGCCCCGGGCTGCGGTGGCCGCCTTCGAGCCCTTGTGTCGGCGGCATCCCGACGTGGCTCGCGCCGCCTGGCACCTGGCGCGGGCGCGCTTCGACGCGGCGATCGAGGATTCCCGCGCTCTCGTCGATCCGCGCACGGCCCTCGCGGCGGCTGAGCGCGGGTTCGCGCACTGCCGCGTGCTCGACGAAGGCCTGGAGGGCGAGTGCCGCGCCTTCGAGGCCCAGTGCCGTGGCGCCGCGGGGTTCTGGCTGCTCGCGAAGGGTGACCTCGACGCAGCTCACAAGGCGTTCCTCTCCATGGAATACGCCGCGAAGGGCGGCCTGACGCAGGCGGTCCGCGGCGCGAAGCTGCGCGGCACCGATGGGCTCTACCAGGTGGCCGAGGCGTACGGCGTGCGCGGCGACACGGACAACCCCGAGTCGATCGACAACCTCGAGTCCGCGGCCCGGATCTGCGACCTCCTTCACGAGGCTCAGCCCGACGAGGCGCGCTTTGCCGCTGGAGCCGGCCGGTACAACCGCGACACCGCCGTGGCGGTCGAGTTGAAAGCCGAGGCGCTCGCGGGAAAGGGCCAGGCCGGCCAGGCGGATCGTCTGTTCGATCGCGCGCGCGAGCTGATGGAGAAGGCTTTTCGCGCTCTGGGTGACGCGGCCCGGCTCGCGCCGCAGGACGAGCGGATCGCAGCGCAGGCGGGCACCGTCCTGCTGCGCTACCTCCAGCGCGATCCCGAGCCGGCGCGATGCTTCCTAGAGCGGGCGGTCGACCTCGGCGAGGCGCAGGTCCGACTCCTGGCCGCGCGTGCCGAGGAGCCCGGCCTGCCCGCGGCCGAGCGCGAGGCGCGGCGCAAGCTCCTCGAGGACGAAGAGACCCTGGTCGGCGACGCGTGTCTGGACCTCGGGACGCTGCACCTCACGCTCCTCGGCGATCCGAAGCGCGCGCGCGAGTGGCTCGAAAAGGCCCGCCAGACCGGGCCCGACCCGCGCAGGGAGATCGACGGGCTCCTGGAACGCTGCCAGGCAGCGCTCGAAGGCAAGCTCGACCCGCGCATCCGCGACGAGAACCGTTGGGCCGCCCCGGTCGGGCCCGGAAGGAAACCATGAGGCTCCTCTTCAAGCTCCCTCTTCTCGGATTCCTGCTCGGGTCGACGGCGATCGCGGCCACCTGCCGCTCCGTCCCGGAAGCCCCCAGTGTGCCCGATGCGACCCGTACGCCCGATGCGCCCGACACGATCGGCGACCTGATCGCGCGCGGTCGCGAGGCCCTGGAGGCCGGGCGCTCGGCGGAAGCACAGAAGATCTTCGAGGACGCGGCAGCCCAGGACGGCGATTCGCTGCGCACGAGGACGTGGGTGATCCGGAGCTGGATGGACCAGGGGCGGATCAACGACTCGCTCAACGCGATCGATGCGCTCGACAAGGCCGGTGCGAAGGGACCGGCGATCGACTACCTCTACGGGATGGCCTTCGCGCTCAAGGCCCGCGGCTACATGGCGTCGAACGTCGGCGGTGCGGCGGTCCAGATGTCTCTCGACGATGCGGTGCAGTACCTCGACCGCGCCGTCCATGCCGATCCCGAGCTCGCGCGCG
The DNA here is from genome assembly GCA_041488095.1 of Planctomycetota bacterium. Taxonomy (GTDB): domain Bacteria; phylum Planctomycetota; class UBA1135; order UBA1135; genus DASYPQ01. The sequence goes on along the minus strand of JBGPOP010000002.1, from coordinate 120,955 downwards.
ACGCCTTCCTGCCGCTCGCCGAAGCGGCCTGGTACGGCCGGAAGCTCGACCTGGCCCGCCCCGCGGCCGAGCGCGCGGTGCAGAGGGAGCCCAAGAACCCGGACGCGCACTTCATGCTCGGGCGCGTGGCCCTGTCGCAGTTCAGCGGCGCCAAGGACGACCCGGCGCGCAAGTCCGATGCGGACGGGCACTGGGAGACCGCGCGGTCCGCCTTCGCCCGCGCGGCAGAGCTGCTCGGGCGCCCCGAGGACCCGGCCAGGGTCGAGACGCTCGCGCGGATTCACGTCGACCTCGGCCACACCTATGTGTGGAAGCAGAAGCTCGACGAGGCACAACGCGAATACGCCGAGGCGATGTCCTGGAAGCCGGCGCTGGTCGACATGCCGCAGATCCACGGGGTGCTCGGCGGCGAACGCTTTCTCGCCTGTCTCGAATCCGCGTCCAAGGCTCTCGCCGCCCGCCCTGCCGCTGGGGCGCCCGAGATCGCTGCGCTCACCTGGTGGTTGGGCTGGGCGCGCTACGACCAGAAACAGTACGAGGGGGCCGACGAAGCGTTCACCGCCGCCGTGGCGAAGGTTCCGGCCTACGTCAACTCGTGGTTCTACATCGCGCTCTCGCGCTACCACCGCCAGGACTACGAAGGAGCGGTCGCGGCGCTGCGGCGGTATTGGGACGAGAGCCCGAGCGATCTCGTCGCGTCGATCGGGGCGAACCTGGACCTCAACCTGCGCATCCTCGACTTCCTGGCCGGCTGGTGCTCGCGCGAGGACCGCAACGCCGAGGCAGCGGAGCTCTCCGAGATCCAGTCGAGCGTCTCGCCCGAGGTGTCGCGCTACTGGAGCAACGCCGGGCTGTTCTGGCGCGACGCCGCCGCGCCGCTCTCGAAGAGCGAGCGACCCGAGGACAGGAAGCAGGCCCTGGAGTGGTTGGAAAAGTCCTGGAAGGCCTACTCCAAGGCGCTGGAGATCGAGCCGGACAATCCCGCCTACCTCAACGACGCGGCCGTGATCCTGCACTACTACCTGGACCGCGACCTCGAGCGCGCCAAGGAGATGTACAAGAAGGCCGCCGAGCGGGCGGAGATCGAGCTGCTGCGCAAGGACCTGCCTGCGGACCTGCGCGCGCTGTACCGGACCACCTTGAAGGACTCGAAGAACAACCTCGCCAAGCTCGAGAGGGGCGAGAAGCGCGAGTAGCGCGCCCGCGCCGCGAGGATGGACCTGCCCCTCACCGTCGTCGGCGGGCGGAGCGAGGAGCGCCTCATCAGCGTCGACGGCGCCTGGGGCCAGCCCGGCCTCAACCTCTCGCACTGGCCAGGGAACCAGACGCCGCGCGAGCTGCGTCACGACCTTTCCACGGGCATCGCGCTCGCCTTCGCGCGCCTCCCGCCGGAGGAGCGCGCACGGCTCGCCGCGGGCTGCCGCGCGATCGCCAACAACCACTTCGACACCGACGGCGCATGCGCGATGTTCGCCGTGCGCCGGCCCGACCTGGCGCTCGCGCGGGAGAGGCGCCTCCTGGAAACGGCCGCCGCGGGCGATTTCTTCCAGGTGCCGAGCGAGGAGGCCTTCCGCCTCGACGCCACGATCACGAACCTCGCCGATCCCGTCCGTTCGCCCTGGAGCGGACGCTTTCGCGGACTCGACGCGCGGGAGAGGCACACGCTGGTGCTCTCCGAGATCGTCGAGCGTCTACCGGCGATGCTCGACGGCGACCTGGAGGAGTACACGGACCTGTGGAGGCCCGAGGTCGAGGATCTGCGCGCCGACCGCGCGGCGCTCTCCGCCGCGGAGCGCGACGAGATCGTGCACCTCGACCTGTGCGTGTGGGAAGGGCGCCCGGGCGCGCGTTTCGATCCGGGGCGCCACGCTCTCTTCGGCGGCACGCGAGCCGACCGCGTGCTGGCGATCGGACGCGCGGCCGGGGGAGCGACCTACCGCTTCCTGCTCTCGACGTTGTCGTGGTTCGAGCTGGTCACGCGCCGTGCGCTGCCCCGGCCCGACCTCGCGGCTCTCACCGCGAGGTTGAACGAGATCGAAGGCTCCGATCCCGCTGCGTCTGCCGCATGGCGCACGCAGGACGCGGACGGCCCCTCGCCCGAGCTGTGGTTCGGGACGGAGGATCTCGAGGAGTTCGCCGAGCGCTCGCCGGCGTTGCGAGAGAGCCGCCTCGCGCCCACCCGGGTCCGGCGCGCGGTCGCGGACGCGCTGCGCGCGAATTGGGCGTTCCCCGCCGAGTAGCTCAGATCTTCGCGAACTCGAGGGACCCCTCGCGAGGATCGACCGCCTTGTCCGCCAGCGTGGCCCGGATCCGGTCAGCCTCGTCCCGTCGAGCGGCGAAGGCGGAGACCACGTCGGGGTCGAAGTGGGCTCCGGAGCGCGAGAGGATCCACTCGACCGCCTCGGAGTGCGGCCATGCATCCTTGTAGGGGCGCACCGTCGTCAACGCGTCGTAGACGTCGGCCAACGCGACGATGCGGGCGCAGAGCGGGATCTCCTCGCCCTTCAGGCCGCGCGGGTAGCCCGTCCCGTCCCACTTCTCGTGGTGACACCAGGCGATGTCGCGGCCCATGGTCAGGAAGCCGGGCGTGCCGGCCTCGTGGATGACGCTATCGAGCGTCGATCCTCCGATCTCGGCGTGGGTCTTCATGATCACCCATTCCTCGGGTGTGAGACGACCCGGCTTCAGGAGGATCGAATCGGGGATGCCGACCTTGCCGATGTCGTGCAGGGGGCTGGAGGACACGAGGTTTTCGATGAAGGCGTCGGTGATCGTCCCCAAGCCCCGGCCGAGCGTGCGCATGCCCTCCGCGATGAGCCGGCAGTAGCCCGCGACGCGTTCGAGATGCTGGCCGGTCTCCATGTCGCGCCGCTCGGCCAGCCTCGCGAGAGCCAGGATGGTCGCGTGTTGGGCCAGGTCGAGATCGCGGCGTGACAGCTCGTGGTGCACCGCGACGGCCACCGAGGAGCTGATCGATGCGAGCAGGCTCGTCTCCACCGCCGAAAGCCTCTCGCCGCGCGGGCTGTCGAGGTCGACGCAGATCTCGCCGATCTCGCCGTCCTGGGTCGCGATCGCCATGCGGTGCATGGAGGGGGACATCTCCCCTCCCGCTCCGACTCCGACGTCCTCCCCTCCGCACGCGGCTTCCCAGAGCTGGACATGGACGCCGCGGCCCCGCAGGACGTCGCTGGCCGTCACAGCAGCGAGGCGGGCGATCTCGCGCGTCGAGCGCGCGCCGTTGAGATCCACCGCGAACCGGTGCAGGCGCCGCAGCGCGACGGTCTGCCGCTCCATGCGCTCCTCGAGGAGCCCGGTGATGCTCTCCATCGACTCTTTGGCGAACACGAGCTCTTCGGAGAACGCCTCGGCGCGCTCGACCTCCTCGTGTCGCGAGAGCGCGGCATCGACCGCGGAAAGCAGCGCGGCCGGGTCGCAGGGCCTGGTCACGCAGCGGAAGACGTGGGGCTCCTTGATGGCGCGCGCCGCCGCGGTGGCATCGGCCTCGGGTGCGATCAGCAGGCCCACGGTCTCCGGCCAGCTCTCGCTGACGCGCCGCAAGAGATCGAACGCGCTCACTTCGGGCGGACCGTGCTCGGCCACAGCCACGGCGAAAGGACCGACGGTCCGGCAGGCTTCGATGGCCTCCTCGGCGCTCGAGACAGCGAAGAGGTCGCACCGGGAGCCGATCGCCTTCAGCAGCTGGGCGCGCGTCTCCTCGGCCCTCTCGACGAGCAGAATCCTCTTCTTCACGAGCTCACTGTGGGGGTCGGGGGAGCGATGGGTGGGGCGCCTGGCCGGACCGGGGCCGGCGAGCGCGGGCAGGATGACTGTTCGAGCGCGCAGGACAGGCTGCTTGAGAGCAACGCGGATGTCCTTTCACGGGCCGGGGCAGGAACTTCCAGGGACCCCCTCCAGGCACCTCGATGAACCCCTGGCGGGCCGGCGACAAACCGCCCCGGCTCGCGGAACTGGAATTCCTTTCCACCGCGACAAGAAGGAGGGTGACCGGCTCAGGGCAGCCGGTAGATCTCGACCGTCGTGCCCAGCGCGCGCGAGCGCAGGATCGACCACGCGGTGGGTGCCAGCGGATCGTAGCCCGTTCCGAAGAGCACCATGCCTCGGTCGCGATCGTCGTCGTGTCGGGCTGGAGAGAAACGGGCAGATCGGCTCGCCTTGCCGCGCAGGAGTTCCGCGCCTCCACCCGACAGATCGAGGACCGCATAGCGGGCGCCCCAGCGGTGGAGGTAGGCGAGCGGGTCTCTCATCAGCTGGAGCCGCGCATCGGGTCGGTCGCCGGGCTCGACCAGAATCGGTCGACGAGTCCCCTCGAGGCTCTCGGGGGATGCCCGGGCCAGGTACTCCGACCAGATCGTCCGGTACGGGAGGCGCGCGTTCTCCGCGATCGCCTCGCGGGTGGGGAGGAGCGGCACATCGTAGTGCGGCACGACGACGACGACCTCGCGGGGGTCCACGTTCAGGGCGATCCAGCGCGCGGCCTCCGCCAACGGGCCGGGCTGGCGACGGATGCGCGCGAAATGCCATGCGGGCCAGAGGGGAACGGCGAGCAGCGCCGCCCCCAGCGCGGCGCTGAGCGAGGCGTGCAGCCGACCGGATCGCAGTCTCGAGAAGCAGACACTCGAGGCGCGCGAGAACGCGAATCCCGCAGCGCAGGCGAGCACGGGAAGGAGCGGCAGGAGGAAGCGCACGAGCGTGCCCTGGAACAGGCCGAGGACGAGCAGATAGGGAAGCACGAGGGCCAGGAGCACGGCGAGGTCGCCGCGGACGGCGTCGAGGATCCGCGCGCCGTCCGGCCGCGCGCGGAACGACCACAGGAGGACCCCCGCGGACGCCGCGGTCACGAGCAGCGGGTCGAGACCCCACAGCGCACCGAGGATCCGCAGGCAGGGTGCGCCCTGGAACAGGCTGAGGAGATCCGCGCCGGCCTGTGCGGGGAGAGCGGGACCCCGGATCCCCTCGAAGAGAAACGGGTAGAAGAGCCTCGTCGACAGGGCGACCATCGCGATCGGGATCGCGATCCACCCCTTCGAAACCCGGATCTCGCGCCGGTCGCGCAGCAGGAAGGCGGCGGCCAGGGGAAGCAGGCAGATGATTCCGTTGTGGAGGATGCCGACGGCCAGGGCGGCGGTGAGCCCGCACAGGAAGTACGAGAGGACGTCCGGCCGCCGCCTGAGCCTCAAGGCGGCGAGCAGCGCGAGGAGAACGAAGCTCGTGGCCGCGGCATGGGGCTTCTCCTGGATCGAGAGACAGATGTGATGGAGGCTCGTGGCCACCAGCCCGGCGGCGAAGAGCGAGCTCATGCGATCGAGGAAGCGGCGGGCCAGCAGGTAGGTCCCCGGGACGGCGAGCAGGGAGAGGACCACCGAAAGGATCCGCACCTGGACCCAAGGCGCCCGGGCGAGCTGCAGGTGCTGTTCGAGACTCAGGGCTTGGCCTTTCCCGACCTCCACCGCAGGCCAGAGCGAGGCGATCCGCGCCATCAGGTGGGGATAGGCGGTGTACCACCACTCCCACTTCGCGGGCATGTGCTCGTGGCTGCGGAAGAACTCGATCTGCCGGATGATCACCAAGCCGTCGCGGTTCATCACCTCGGGCAGCAGGTAGTCGATCCCGCTCGTTCGCAGGAGAGCGGACCCGAGCACCATGAGCCCGAGCACCAGGGCGCACGCGCGGGAAGCCGCGCGCGATCGATGTCGCCCGTTCGTCATGAGCTCGATCAGGATACGGATCGCGCTGGCGTGCTAGTTCCTGTAGCTCTGGATCGGCGCCGGGATCCGACCGCCGCGTGCGAAGAGTACGCCGCAGCTGAAGCGCCCGGGGTCCTGCACGATGGCCGTGCCGAGCAGGCCGCCCCACTCCACGGTCTCGTTCGGCCTCTTGCCAGGGACGGGGATGATCCGCACGGCGGTGGTCTTGCCGTTGATCATGCCGATCGCCATCTGGTCGGCGATGATGCCCGCGATCGTCGCAGCGGGCGTATCGCCGGGCACGGCGACCATGTCGAGGCCGACCGAGCACACGGCGGTCATCTCCCCGAGCTTGGCCAGGGAGAGAGCGCCCTCCGCGACGGCGCGGACCATGCCGGCGTCCTCGGAGACGGGGATGAACGCGCCCGAGAGGCCACCGACGCTGGAGGACGCCATCGCGCCGCCCTTCTTCACGGCGTCGGTGAGCAGTGCCAGGACGGCGGTTGTGCCCGGCGCGCCCGTGCGATCGACGCCGATGATCTCGAGGATGTCCGCGACGGAGTCGCCGACGGCGGGGGTGGGCGCGAGGGAGACGTCGACGATGCCGAAGGAGGTGCCGAGGCGCCGAGCGGCCTCGCGTCCGACGAGCTCGCCCATGCGCGTGATCTTGAACGCGGTGCGCTTGACGGTCTCGGCGACGGAGAGGAGGTCGGCCTCGGGCCCGAGGCGCGCGAGCGCCGAGCGGACGGCGCCGGGGCCCGAAACGCCGACGTTGAGGACGGTCTCGGGCTCGCCGATGCCGAGGTGGGCGCCGGCAACGAAGGGGTTGTCCTCGACGGCGTTGCAGAAGCACACGAGCTTGGCGCAGCCGATCGCGCCCCGGTCGGCGGTCTTGTCCGCGGTCGCAAGGACGACTCCGGCGAAGCGGTTGACGGCGTCCATGTTGATGCCGGCGCGGGTGCTCGCCAGGGAGACGGAGGAGCAGACGTGCTCGGTCTCGGCGAGCGCGGCTGGGATGGAGTCGAACAGGGCGCGGTCGGAGTTCGTGAAGCCCTTGTGCACGAAGGCGGAGAAGCCGCCGATGAAATCGACGCCGACGGCCGCGGCGGCAGCGTCCATGGCGCGCGCGAAGGGCGTGAGGTCGCGGGCATTCGAAGCGGCGGCGACGAGCGAGATGGGGGTCGTCGCGATGCGCTTGTTGACGATCGGGATGCCGTAGTCGGTCTGGATCGAGTTGGCGACGGCGACGAGGTTCTTGGCGTGATGGAGGATCTTCGCGTAGATCTTCTCGCAGGCGCTCTCGAGGTCGGGGTCGGCGCAATCGAGGAGGTTGATGCCGAGCGTCGTGGTGCGGATGTCGAGCGTCTCGAGCTCGATCATCCGGACGGTTTCGAGGATCTCCTGGTCGGTGAAGGCCACGCGGCGAGAAGTCTAGCAGCGCGGTGAGGATCCGCAGGTCGAGAGGGCCGGACCTCGCCGATCTCCGCCCCCGGGGACTGCCTTTCCAAAGAGAATCCGCCGCCAGGCTCTCGCGAGCCGGGGCGGCGGATTCCTTGTTCGAGCGGACAGCACGGCGCGTGACGCGCCGAGTGCCATGCCGAAGCTAGTAGCGCCGGTCGCCGCGATCGCCACCACCGTAGCCGCCCCGGCCACCACCACCGCCGCCGCCGCCAGTGCGACCGCCCGCGGGTCTTTCCTGCGCTTCGTTGACCTTGATCGCGCGGCCGTCGAGCTCCTTGCCGTCGAGCGCCGCGATCGCGGCCTGGGCGTCCTTCTCGGAGCCCATCTGGATGAATGCGAAGCCCTTCGGGCGTCCGGTCTCGCGGTCCGTGATCAGCGCGACTTCGCGCACTTGGCGCCCGTCGGCTTCAAAGGCGGCGCGCAGGCCGGCTTCCGTGGAGTTGTAGCTGAGATTTCCGACGTACAGTTTCGTTCCCATGTGGTTCTACCTTTCGATCTGATTTCAATTGCGAGGATGAGCACGTTCCGTTGGTAAAACCAATGGGACAGCAATCCGAGCGGGTTGAATGAACGGGCGGAGTCTAGCTTGCGGGCGGCGCCAGGAAAAGTGGAAATGCGGATCCCCCCCGGCCGGGATGGGTGAGCCCTGGGCCGGCCTCGACGGCCTGCGGCTTCCCGAGAAAGAGACTGCCCCCGTGGCCACTGCGCGGCGGATTCCGGCCCCGACCCAGCGCAGTGCCGGGGCAGCAGGCTGCTCCGACCACCATTCAGGGTAGGTGTCTCGATCACCCTAGGGCTTGGGTGTGGAGATCAGATCCTGTGCATGAAGCGGAACACCCGCTCGTGCATCACGCGGACGACGTAGTCGTCCGGCCCGCCGAGGCACTCCAGGCAGCGCTTGACCTCGCCGAACGACACGCCCGGCGGCAGCTCGACGGTCAAGACCATGTGGAAATAGCCTTCGATCATCTTCTGCGAGATGTCGAGCACGTTCGCATCCATCTTCGCGAGCGTGCTCGTGATCTCGGCGAGCACCCCCGGCCGGTTCTTCCCCACCGCCGTCACGACCACCCCGTGCCCCACTCCGAGCGACTCGTCGACCGGCTCCGGCAGATGCGGCAGCGCCCGCTGCGCGACCTCCGCATCCGGTCCGCGGTCGGGGGCCGGCTCGACGTATTGGCCGCCCGCACCGCTGCGGATCGCGACGCCGATGCGCTGCGCCTCCTCCATCGCCTGTGGCGTGACGATCGTCTGCTCGTCGACGACGATCTCGCGCGCCCCTCCGCCTTCGCACAGGCGGCGCAAGTCCTCGACGGTCAGGAAGCGGCGGGGCATGGCTCGATCCCGGTGCGCGAGAAACTCCTCACAGGTGCCGCACGAGCTCCGGATGCGGGCGCGGGATCACCACCTCGCGCAGCAGGAGCCCGCGCTCCTGCGCCATCCGCGCTCCCGCCGCGACCGAGCTGCGCACGTCGCTGACCTCGCCCGTCACCACGAAGAAGCTTTTCCCGCCGAGCCCGTTGGCGATCCTGAAGTCGATCAGATCGACCGTCGCCGTCTTCAACGCAAGATCGCAGGCGATGATCGACGCCGCCACCGTCGTCGTCTCGATCACCCCGATCGCGTCGAGCACGCCGTTGATCTTCCCGCCGCGCCTCCGCAGCATCGGCACGACCTGCTCGTGCACCTGCTGGATCACCAGGCGATCGACGAGGTCGGTGCCGGCGAGCTGCGCTCCCCTCGCCGTCGAGACCTCGACGTCCTTCACGCTGCCGGAATAGAGCATCACGTACTTCCCCGGCTGCACGTTGGTCGCGAACAGCATCTCGACCTGTGCCTCCTTGAGCACCGCGTCGGCCACCTCGACACCCTTCGCGACCGAGCACAGCTCCAGGAGGCCGATGCAGGCCTCGAGCGCGACGTCGTCGCGCAGTTCCGGGTTCACGTCGTTGCGGTTCATCTCAGCTCCTGTCCCTCATCCTCACGTGAGTCGCTTGATTTCCGGCATCCGCTTGGCCGCGGAGCCTTTCTCCGCCGCGGAGGGGCCCGAGGGCCCCGGGGGCAGCGAGTCCAGCTCGGCAACGGGCCCGATCACGCGCCCGTCCTCGAGCTCCATCCTGTCGATGATCGCCGACACCGCGACCTGGAAACCGATGTCCTGCCCGCGACCGATCGCGTGGCGCGCGGCGCGCCCGAACACGACCAGCACCCTCTCGCCGATCCCGGCCCCCAGCGGATCGACGGCGACGAGCGTCTCGGCCGTCGGCTCCCCCAGCGTGAACGGCTGCACGACCAGGAAGCGCAGGCCAGCCAGGGTCGGATCCTTCTTCGTGGCCCACACGTGGCCGACCACCGTGCCGACCATCATGGGCCGCCTCCGCGCGCAGCACGCCAGTCGAGCACATCCTCGAGCCTCCACTCCTCCGGCGCCCCGGGCACGTCGAAGTCGTCCACGATCCCCACGATCGCCGCCTCGAACGCGTAGTCGCCATCCCCACCGCACGCCACGCGCGCGGCCTTGCCGAAGGCCACGATCACGTGCTCCCCGACGTCCGCTCCGAGCGGGTCGGCCGCGACGACCGGCGTCACCTTCCTCGCGCCCGGATCGCGGCGCTCGTCCAGCGCCTGGATCACGAGCAGCCGCAGGCCGCGCAGGTCTTCGGCCTTCCGGGTGGCCCACACCTCCCCCACCACGCGCCCGAGGAACATCAGTCGATCCCCGTGTTCGGCCGCCCCGCGACCCCCGCGAGCGCCCGGTTCACCGCCTTGACCGCCTCGTCGATCTCCGCGTCCGTGCCCGCCAGCCGGAGCCTCCCCACCGCGCCCTGCGGACCGAGGCCGACCAGCCGGATGGGCGAGGCCTTTTCCGCCTCGTTCGCCGCGAGCACCACGTAGATCGCCGGGTTCACCTCGAGCGTGTACAGCGTGTCGTCGCCGAGCACGAGCATCCCGGAGCGCGACTTGTTGATCATCATCGCCTGGTGCTCGCTGATCTTGCGGATCGTCTCGCTCGTCATCACGTTCGGCGCGAGGGCGTCCGAGGATTCGAGACCGGCTGCCTTCAGGATCAGCGCTCCCGCCTGCCGCACCTGGCCCTGGTCGCCCGCGTGCACCTCGAGCGTGCCGTAGCTCCGCTCGGTGATCAGCGCGCCCGGCTTCACGTCGCAGCTCTTGAGCGCGACGTCCATCAGCCGGTTGATCACGATGCCCGGTCTCACCTCGAGCCAGAAGCTCGCCTCCCCGGCGACGGGGAAGAACCCCTCCGAGTTCGTCGCTACGGTCGCGGCGAACTGCGGCTGCATCTTGTCGATGAAGACCGCGCCGCGCAGTTCGATGTTCGTGGTCATGCGTGGCCGCTCACGGATCCCTTGCGAACCCGTGATGAGCGCTTGCGGCACGGGGTCACGGTATCGGCGGCAGGAAGCGCTCGAGGTCCTGCGCTGGACGCGGGATCACGTGCACGCTGACCAGCTCGCCGACGCGCTTGGCTGCGGCAGCTCCGGCCTCGGTCGCGGCCTTCACAGCGCCGACCTCGCCGCGCACCATGACGGTGACGAGCGCGGCGCCGGAGATCTCCTTGCCAAGCAGTGTCACCTTGGCCGCCTTGCACATCGCGTCAGCCGCCTCGACCGCGCCGACGAGGCCCTTGGTCTCGATCAGGCCCAGGGCGATCATGCTGTCTGCCATCGGGTTTCCCTTTCCTTGATATGGGGGTGTGTGGGTCGGATCAGGCGGTGCAGGCGCAGGTCGGGATCTCGTAGTGGGGGCAGCCCTTGCAGGGGCCCAGCGGGCAGCCGGATCCGGCGTGCTGCATCAGCGTCTGGATCTCGGAAGGCGAGAGCGCAGCGCCGACGTAGGGGTTGGCCTTCGTCGCGGGTCGCGCGATCAGGGTCGCGACCGCGGCTCCACCCGCTCCGAAACCGGATGGCTCGCTCGTTCGCGCGAAGGTCGGCGCGGACTTCTGCGCAGCCTGCACGGGAGGTCGCAGCGGGAACCGCGTGACCGTTGCGCTGGAGGAAGGGGGCGCCAGCGCAGGCTTCTCCGCCGACGCGCCCATCGCAGGATTGCCCTGCCAGTTGCTGCGCACCTCGGCGGCGAACGCGGACGATCGGGTCGTCGGGCTCGCCGCGGCGAGCGCCGGATCGCCGGGCAGCCCGCTCCCGCGGGGCGCCGGGTCGTCGCCACCCATCATCGCCGCGGCGCGCGCGTGGTCCTTGCGCTCGATGTCGGCCCAGTCGCGTTTCAGGTACGCCACGCGCTTGATGTTGACGAGGTGCCTGGCCGTGATGTTGTCCGAGGTGATGTTCCCCGCCTGGGGCCCGCAGCCGAGCGACATCGAGGGCACGAGGTTCGTGCTGTAGCCGACCGCGCCCTGCGACGCCGGGCCGTTGACGAGGATCCGGTTGGCCGGCTTCTCGAGGAAGAACGCGTCGAGCACCGTCTGGTCGCGGGCGTAGATCGCCAGGGTGTGGCCGAGGCCTCCGAACTCGAGCATGGCGATGCACGTGCGGCAGCCCTCGCGCCAGCCGTCGACCGTGTGCACCGAGAGGATCGGCGCCAGGATCTCGATCGAGAGCGGCCAGTCCTTCCCGACGCCGCCCTGGTGGGCGAGCAGGACGGTCGTGTGCCGCGGCACGGGGAACCCGGCCATCTCGGCGATCCTCCAGGGATCGAGCCCGACGACGTCGGGGTTCATTCCCCCGCGCTGGTTGCACAGCCTCCCCAGGAGCTGCGTCTCGCGCTCGTCGGCGAGGTAGGCGCCGCGCCGCCGCATCTCTCCGAGGAAGCGTTCGGCGATCGGCTGGTCGAGCACGACGCCCTGCTCCGAGCAGCACAGCGTCCCGTTGTCGAAGCTCTGGCTCGCGGTGATCGCCTGCGCGGCCCACGGCACGTCGGCCGAGCGGTCGACGTACGCGGGCACGTTGCCGGGGCCGACACCGTAGGCCGGCTTGCCCGAGCTGTAGGCCGCCTGGACGAGGCCCGATCCGCCGGTCGCGAGAACGAGCGCGACGTCCTTGTGCTTCATCAGCGCGCCGGTCGACTCGATCGTCGGGTTCGAGAGGCAGCTGACGAGATCAGGAGGCCCTCCGGTGCGTTCGATCGCGCGGCGCATCACCTCGACCGTCTCGCGGATGCAGCGGCGCGCGCGCGGGTGCGGGCTGATCACGATCGCGTTCCTTCCCTTGACCGCGATCAACGCCTTGTAGATCGCGGTCGAGGTCGGGTTCGTCGTCGGGATGATCCCTGCGATCACGCCGGCAGGCGTCGCGACCTCGATCACGCCGTTCTTCTCGTCGCGCGAGATGATGCCGACCGTCTTCTCGCCGCGGATCGAGGCCCACGTCCCCTCGGCACCGAACAGATTTTTCAGAATCTTGTAGTGGACGCGCCCGATGCCGGTCTCTTCGACGGCGAGGCGCCCAAGGTCGCCCGCAGCGGCTGCGGCGGCCTTGGCCATCGCGGAGCACAGGGCATCGGTCCGCTGCTGGTCGTAGCCGTGGATCGCCTCGCAGGCCGCCTTCGCGCGCGCGACGAGATCGCGCACCTCTTGGAGTGCGCGCAGGTCGGGGTCGAGATCGGCCACGGCGAGGAGACCTCAGGGACTCGCGCAGGTCCCTATTCGGCCTGCTTGGCCGCGCCCTTGCCGCCGCCGCTCGCGGCAGGATGACCACCGCCCGCGCCGGGATGCATCGCCGGCAGGATCCTCCACAGCTGGTCGTGCGGGCGCGGGATGACGTGCACGCTGACGAGCTCTCCGACGCGCCGCGCGGCCGCAGCCCCGGCGTCGGTCGCGGCCTTGACGGCGCCCACCTCTCCGACGACGAACATGGTCACGTAGCCGGCGGTCGCCCTCTCCTTGCCGAACAGATCGACCATGGCGGCCTTGACCATCGCATCGCCGGCCTCGATCGCACCCACGAGACCCTTGGTCTCGACCATCCCGAGAGCTGTCGGCTTCATGTGCTCCTCGCGTTGCCTCCGCGCGCACCGAGGGCGGCAGGCTCGCGCTCGCGAGCCGGACCTGGGCGCAGGGCGAGGAGTCTACCCCCCGGCCCCCCGATCTCAATCGGAGGAAGGCGGAACGCGGGCGAAGGCGACGTTGTTCGGTACTTGGCCTGCACCTCGCGCGAGCATCGGGCTCCAACGGTCGGCTTGTCTCGCGCGCCGGCGAGCGTAAGCTCGCGCGTGATGGACGTCCCGCCGATCCAGAGGCTCCTGCGCCTGTGGCTGCGGCTGATGGAGCGGCTGGGTCCCGGCGAGGGATTCGTCACCTACCTCTGGGCAGCGGCGGTCGGATGCCTGGGGGGTCTGTCCGGCCCGGCCTTCCGCGGCCTGTGCGACCGCGTGCAGTGGGTCCTCACCGACAGCCGCCTCCCCATCGAGGAGGCCGCCGAGAAGCTCGCCCCGTGGCACCGGCTGCTGGTCCCGACGGCGGGCGGCCTGCTGGCGGGATTCGCCCTGTACTTCGGCGCGCGTCTCGCCAAGGGCAGGCCCTCGACCGACTACATGGAAGCCGTGACGATCGGCGACGGCGCCATCCCCACGCCGCCGACTCTCGTGAGGATCCTCTCGTCGGTGTTCTCGATCGCCTCGGGCGGGTCGCTCGGCCGCGAGGGTCCGATGGTGCAGCTCGCGGCGATGCTCGCCTCGTTCGTGGGGAGGACGGCCAAGCTCCCGCGCGCGCGCCTGCGCCTGATGGTCGCCTGCGGCGCCGCGTCGGGGATCGCGTCAGCCTACAACGCGCCGATCGGAGGAGCGCTGTTCGTGGCCGAGATCGTCCTGGGTTCCATCGCGATGGCCACCTTCGGGCCGCTGATCGTCGCCTCGGCGATGGCGACGGTCGTGTCCCGGGCGCTGCTGGGCGGGGCACCGCTGTTCCAGGTGCCCGCCTTCCACCTGGTGTCGTCGCTCGAGCTCCTCTCCTACCTGGTCCTCGGCCTCGCCGCGGGCGCGGGGGCGCCGCTCTTCATCGGGCTGCTCGAGTGGAGTGGGCGACTCTTCCAGCGTTGGCGCGCGCCGGCGTGGGCGCACCTCGGGGCGGGCGGGCTCGTCGTCGGCCTGATCTCGGTGCAGCACCCCTTCGTGTGGGGCAACGGGTACGGCGCGCTGTCGATGATCCTGCAGGTCGACTGGGCCTGGACGGCGATCCTCGCGCTGCTGGCCTGGAAGCTCGCCGCGACGGCGAGCACGATGGGCTCGGGCGCGGTGGGGGGCGTGTTCACCCCGACGCTCCTCGTGGGAGGCGCGCTCGGAGCGCTGGTCGGGACGGGCGCGCATGCGGTCTTCCCGACCGCGACGGCCGGGCCGCACGCCTACGCGCTGGTCGGGATGGGAGCGTTCCTCGCCGCGACGACGCACGCGCCGCTGACGGCGATGTTGATCCTGTTCGACATGACGCTCTCCCACGAGATCATCCTGCCCTTGATGCTCGCGTGCGTGACCGCGTACACGGTCGCGTGCGCGGTGCGCAGGGAATCGATCTACTCCCTCGCGCGCGGGCCGCGCGAGGCTGCGCCCGAGGCGCTGCCCCTGGAAAGAATGCTCGTCCGGGACCTGATGAAGAAGGACCCGATCTGCGTGAGCGACGCGGCGCGCTTCCCCGAGATCGTGCAGGCGTTCGTCAAGAACCGGCACCACAACCTCTTCGTGGTCGGGGAGCAGAGGGAGTTCCGCGGGGTGATCCCCTTGCACGACATCAAGCCGCACCTGAACGACGAGGATCTGGCCAAGCTCGCGATCGCGCAGGACCTCATGCACGACGACTTCCCGACCGTGACCCCGGAGGACACGCTGGCACAGACGCTCCAGAAATTCTCGCGGCACTCGGGTGAGCGCATCCCCGTCGTCGAAAGGGGCAGGCAGCGAACGCTGGTCGGGAGCATTGCGAAGACGGACCTCCTGCTCACGATGGCGCAGGGCGTGAAGGCCGTCGAGGCCGGCTCCACCTGATCCGGGTCAGAGCCCGAGATCGGGCTTCGAGAGGAACACCTCCGGCTCGAACCGCTGGCCGTGCCGGCCGTGCACGGTGCGCTTCAGCGCCAGGTCGAAGAGCCGCGGGTCGTACTCGAAGACCTCGTCGAGCGCCCGACGCTCTTCACGGGTAAGGAATCCCTCGCGCTCGAGCCTGCGCATCGGCGTGAGGACCCGGATCGCGGGCAGCGGCCAGTCGGTCCCGTCGACGAGCCGCGCATGCAAATCCGTCCGCTCGAGCAGCGTCCGCAGCACCCGCGTCGAGCGGTTCCGAAAGGCGATCGCCGACAGGTCGCCGTACACGAGCCCGAGGTAGCGCGGATCGTCCATCAGGCGCAGGAAGAGATCGAAGTTCGCGGTCTTCCCCCGCGCCGGGTCGTCGAGGTCCTGGCCCTCCCCCGCCGACCCACAGTGCGCCACGATCACCTTGACTCCGTGATCGAGCGCCCGCCTCAGCCTGAGCGGGTTCCCGAGCTGCTGCTCGCCCGCCGCGAGCGCGTCCTCGTCGCCCGCGTGCGACAGGAGCACCATCCCGCGCTCCCTCATCCGCGCGTAGAAGGCGTCGCAGCGCGGGTCCGCCGGATCGATCCCCATCGAGTTCGGCAGCCACTTGACGAGCTTCGCGCCGCGCGCGGCGCAGCGGTCGAGCTCCGCCAGCGCATCCGGCCGGTACGGGTGCACCGAGACCGCCGGCACGAGGACGCCCGGATGCTCCGCCGCGAGGCGCAGGACGTAGTCGTTCGGCACATGGAGCGCCGTCCCCTCCGGATCGACGCTCCCGTCCGGGCGGTAGCGCCGATCGAGCCCGAGGACGACGATGCGGCCGCGAGCCAGAGAAAGCAGCCGCGCGACGCATTGCTCCTCGCCGTGCTCGAGGTCGTCGACGCCGGCCGCTGCGAGGTAGATCGAGAGCTGCAGCCTGCGCCAGGGATGGAGCCAGGACCTCATCGCCGGGTCGAGCTCGCAGCCGCTGCCGTCCGCGCCGGCTCCCGCGACGTGCGCGTGGACGTCGAGGATCCTCGCCGGATCGAGGCGCTGCAGCGCCTCGGCGACGAGCGCACGCGCCCCCGGGCTCGCGCCCTTCCCGAACTCGCCCGGCGCGCGGTCGCTCGTCCCGACGATCGCAGCGCGGACCGCGGGCCAGGCGATCCCCAGCACGGCGAAGCTCCCGGCGAGCACGAGGAGAGCTCCGGCGAGGGCCGAGCGCTTCACCGCGGTGTCTCCGGGTCGATCGTCTGCGCGCGGTATGCGGTGAGGCGCTTCTCGATCCGCGCTGCGAGATCGCTTTCGCCGACCTCCCGTGCCCGCGCGAGCGCCTTCTCCGCCGCGGCGGCCGCCTCGGCGAACCGGCCGGAGGCTGCGTAGGCTGCGGCGAGCGCGTCGAGCACGCCGCTCGTCCGCTCGCCGCTCGCCCGCACGGCGCGCTCGCCGAGCTCGACCGCGGCACGCGGATCGCGCCGGGCCGGATCGGCCGACCGCGCCAGGATCCAGGTCATGTCCCCCATCGCGACCGGCCACTCCGGAGCGAGGCGCAGCGTCTCGCGCAGCTCGTCGAGCGCCTCGCCTTCGCGCCCGCGCAGGAGCAGCGCACGCGCCCGGCCGCGGTGGGCCTCCGCGTTCCCGGGTTCGGCCGCGATCGCGCGCGCGATCTCGCGCTCGGCCGCGTCGACCTCCCCTTGGTGGAGCAGGAGCCGGGCCAGCGTCAGGCGCGCGGCGGTGTAGAGCGGCGCGACCTCGACCGAGCGTTCGAGCGCCGTTCGAGCCTCGCCCGGGCGGCCGAGCCTATCCAGGAGCTGCCCGCGGACGTGGAGCGCGACCGCATCGTCGGGTGCGAGCGCGAGCGCGAAGTCGATCTCGGAGAGCGCCTCGGGGAGGCGTGCCTCGAACTGCAGGACGATCGCGAGTCGGCGGTGAAGCATCCCGCGTCGCGGCGAGAGCGCGAGCGCCTTGCGGAGCACCGCCTCGGCCTCCGGAAAGCGGTCCTGCCGCTGCAACGCCCCGCCGAGATTGCTCGCCGCCTCGACGTCTCCCGGCGCGATCGCGAGCGCCTCGCGGAACTGTTCGGCGGCCTCGTCGAGGCGTCCCGCTTCGAGGATCGCGATGCCGAGCACGTCGTGCGCGACGTGGTTGTCGCGCGTGACCGCGAGCGCATGCCGGGCGAGCGTCGTCGTGTCCTTCCAGGTTCCCGCCTGCTGCCACGCCAGGAAGCCGAGCCCAGTCGAGACGGCGACGGCGAGCGGCGCGAGGAGCGCGCGCAGCCGCGGGATCGCCGCGCCGAGCGCGCACGAGCCCCAGGCGACGATCAGGAACAGGCCGAGCAGCGGCACGTAGGTGTAGCGGTCGGCCATCGCCTGCCCGCCGACCTGCACGATCCCGATCACGGGCACGAGCGTGCCGAGGTAGAAGAGCCAGCCCGCGAGGAACCAGGGCGCGGACCGGCGCAGCCGCAGCGCCGCGGCGCTCGCGGCGATGAGGACGAACGCTGCCAGGGCGAGCTGCGCGGGCGCATAGCCCTGGACCGGGTGCGGGTAGTAGAAGGCGAGGTTCGTCGGCCAGAGCGTCTTGCCGAGATATCCCGCGTACGAGAGCAGGGCGTTGGCCGCGCGCGAGGAGAACGGCAGGTTCGAGAGGCTCTGCACGGCGCCGCCCCCACCTTGCGCGAGCACGGTCGCGACGCCGGACAGCGCCGCGAGCGCGAAGAAAGGCAGCTTCTCGAGGAGGAGCCGACGCGCGCCCAGGCTCGCGCGGCCGAGCGGCCAGAAGTCGAGGACGAGCAGCACGCACGGCCACGTGACGAGCATGGGCTTGGCGGAGAGCCCGAGCGCGAGGCAGGCGAGGGCGAGCGCGTAGGCCGATCTCCGGCCCTCCATCGCCCACCCGGTCCAGAACAGCAGGCACGCGAGGCCGAAGAACGTGCTCAGCACGTCCTTGCGCTCGACGATCCACGCGACGGATTCCACGTGGAGGGGATGGAGCGCGAAGAGCGCCGCGACGAAGAGGCTCCTCCCCCACGCCCCCGTCATGCGCTCCAGGACCAGCAGGACGAGGCACGCGTTGGCCGCGTGCCAAGCCACGTTCTCGAGGGCGTGAAGGCCCGCGCGCAGCCCGAACACTTCGACGTCGAGCATGTGCGAGAGCCACGTCAGCGGGTGCCAGTTCGCCGCGTAGGCATGCGTGAAGGCCCACTTCACCCCGTCGAGCGAGAGCCCCCGCAGGACCCACGGGTTCTCGGTGACGTACGTCCCGGTGTCGTAGGCGACGAACACGTGCCCGGCCGTGCGCCCGTAGGCGAGGAAGACCGCCGCAGCCAGGCCGAGGCAGGAGAGAGCCGTGCGCGCTCGGGGCCGAGGGCTCATGTCGAAGGCCCAGTCTATTGAAAAGCCGGGTCGCCCTCCTCACGCTGCGGGGGGACGTTTGGCCTCTCGCCAGCTCAACTCCTTCGACGCGACGATGCTCGTCATGGGCGGCATCGTCGGCGTCGGGATCTTCTTCACGCCGCGCCAGGTCGCGCAGAGCGTCCCGAACCCGACCGCGTTCCTGGCGATGTGGGCGATCGGCGGGCTGATCGCCTTGAACGGCGCGCTGACCTTCGCGGAGCTCGGCGCGACCTTTCCCCGGGCCGGCGGCTGGTACGTGTTCCTGCGCGAGGCGTTCGGACCGTTCGTCGCCTACCTGTTCGCCTGGGTCGTCCTGTGCGTGATCTCGACCGGCGCCGTGGCCGTGATGGCCCGTGTGCTCGTCGACAACCTGCCGGGCCTGTCCCAGGCGGCCCGGCTCGGCGTCGGAGCGGCAGCGATCGTCGCGGTCACCGGGATCGCGATGCTCGGAGCCAAGGCCGGCGCGACGCTCCAGAACGTGTGCATGCTGGTCAAGCTCACGGCGATCGCGGCGATGGCGGCGGTCGGGTTGCTCCTCGCCGCGCCGGCCGCGCAGGCGGCGCCGCCAGCCCCGGTCGCGGTCGACGCCACCAGTCTCGCCTCGGGCATGGTCCACGCCCTCCTCCCCGTGCTCTTCGCCTGCGGTGGCTGGCAGATGCTCTGCTACGTCGCGCCGCAGGTTCGCGATCCCCAGCGCACCCTGCCCCGCGCGATCGTGATCGGCATCCTCGGCGTGGTCGTGACCTACGTCGCGATCAACGCCGCGTACGTGCGGGTGCTGGGCATCGGAGGCATGATCGCCGACCCGGGGTTCGCCGGAGAGATGGCGAGGAGGACGCTGGGCGCGACCGGCGGCGGGATCCTCCAAGGCGCGATCGCGGTCTCGGCGCTCGGCGTGTGCATCGTCACCCTCGTCGCGACGCCCTGGCTCTACGTCGCGATGGCGCGCGAAGGCCTCTTCTTCGCGCGCTTCGCGGAGGTGCACCCGAAGACCGGTGCGCCGATCGCCGCGCTCCTCGTCCAGGGCGCGTTGGCGCTGGCCTACTGGGTGTGGGGACGGTCCGAGGTGCTCGTGAACTCGGTCGTGTTCGTCGAGTGGATCTTCCACGCGCTGGTCGCGGTGGCACTTCTCCGGCTCCGCTCGACCCGTCGTGACCTTCCCCGACCCTTCCGGAGCCCGCTCTACCCCCTCGCGCCGGTCCTCTACGTCCTCTTCGCGATCGCCGTGGTCGTCGGCAACCTGCTCCAAGCGAACGTCCGCGACACTGCGATCGGGCTCTCGGTGCTGGCGGTCGGAGCCCTGGTCTACGGTCCCTGGCGGCGGCTCGTCGCGGCCTGATCGCGCGGGGATTCTCCACACGGTTGGGGTGCGCAGACCGAGGGGATCTCCACGAGTTTTCCGCATCTCTCGACGGGTTCTCCACAGACCATCGAGATGTCGCCGAGAACCGTTTCCGGCACGCTCCCGACCTACTTGCACCTGTTTCCCGGCGCGCCGCTTCGCTAGAACAGTCGCTCTGCGAGAACCCATGACCATCCCTCACCCGCCAGCGCGCACAGCTGTCCTCATCGAAGATCCCCTTCCAGGTTGCCGAGGTCGAGCGACACGCGGCCGTGTGCGCTTCTTCCCGGACGCGACCGACGAGCAGTGGGACGACTGGAAGTGGCAGTTCAAGAACCGCCTGACGCGGCTCGAAGAGCTGGCCGCGCGGCTCCCCTTCTCGGAGAAGGAGTGGGACATGCGGCGCGAGGTCCTGCGCGACTTCCGCATGGGCATCACGCCCTACACCCTCTCCCTCATCGACCCCGACGATCCCGCCGACCCGATCTTGCGCCAGGTCGCGCCGATCGTGGAGGAGTACATCTACCGCGACGTCGGCGACGAGGATCCGCTGGCCGAGGAGCAGTACTCGCCCGTTCCCGGGATCACGCACCGCTATCCGGACCGGGTGCTCATGGTGATCTCGAACTCGTGCGCGATCTACTGCCGGTACTGCACGCGCAAGCGGATCATGTACGAGGACGCGGTGCCGGACGTCGAGATCGACCGCATGGTCGAGTACATCGCGAGGACGCCGGCGGTCCGCGACGTCGTGGTATCGGGCGGCGACCCCTTGACCTATGGCACGCGGAAGCTCGAGGGGATCCTCCAGAAGCTGCGCGCGATCCCGCACCTCGAGATCATCCGCATCGGCAGCCGCGTGCCCGGATCCCTGCCGCAGCGGATCGACGCGGAGCTCTGCGAGATGCTCTCGCGCTTCCATCCGCTGTGGATCAACGTCCACTTCAACCACCCGCGCGAGCTGACGCCCGAGGCGGCGGCCGCCTGCGACCAGCTCTCGCGCGCGGGGATCCCGCTGAACAACCAGGCCGTGCTGCTCAAGGGCGTCAACGACGACGTCGAGACGATGCGCGCGCTGTGCACGGGCCTGATGAAGATGCGCGTGCGGCCCTACTACCTCTACCAGTGCGATCCCATCCGCGGCGGGGAGCACTTCCGCACGTCGATCTCCAAGGGAATCGAGATCATCGAAGGCTTGCGCGGGCATACGAGCGGCCTGGCCGTGCCGACCTACGTCGTCGACGCCCCGGGCGGAGGCGGCAAGATCCCGGTCGGGCCCAACTACCTCCTGCACTACGACGCCAAGAAGAAGCGCGCGGTCATGCGCAACTTCCAGGGCCGGATCTTCGAGTACCGCGAGCCGACCGGCCGCGCGGGCCCGATGCCGAGCAAGACGCGGCGGGGGGGGGGCGAGCTGAAGCCCGCGGCGACGCGCGTCGCGCACCGCGAGAGCGCCTCACCCTTGGACGGGAACGGCAACGGCTCGGCCGCGGGAGACAGCTCCGCCGACAAGGTCACCTCCGCGGGGAGCAAGCCCCGCCGGGCGGCCGGGGGGAGCGGCTGGGTGCACCGCGGACGTTCGCTCGAGGAGCGCCTCTCCTCGCCGAAGGCCTGAGGGGACCCCAGCGCATGTCGCCGGCGCTCGACATCGGCATCGCGGCGGATCTGCGCCCGGATCGCGAGGGAACGGCCGGCGGGCCCGACGACCTCCTCGAGGAGTACGACTCGCCCGCGACGGTCGAAGCGATCGCGGCCGCGCTGCGCTCGCGCGGGCACCGACCCCGGTTCCTCGGCGGCGGGCGGCGCTTCCTCGGGGCGGTCCTGGCCCGGCCGCCCGAGCTGGTCTTCAACATCGCGGAGGGCTCGCTCACGCGCTCGCGCGAGGCGCACGTGCCCGCGGTGTGCGAGATGCTCGGCATTCCGTTCACGGGGAGCGACCCGCTGACGCTCGCCGTGGCGCTCGACAAGGCCGTGGCCAAGCGACTGGTCTCCTCCGCCGGCGTGGCGACACCGCGCTTCGCCGTCGTCCTGGGCCTCGAGGACCTCGCGCGGATCGATCTCGCCTTCCCGCTGATCGCGAAGCCCGTGCGGGAGGGCTCGAGCATGGGCATCCGCAGGAACTCGCGCGCGGACGACGCAGCCACCCTGCGCCGCGAGGTCGGGCGCCTGCTGGAGGACTACTCCGAGCCCGTGCTGATCGAGGAATTCTGCCCCGGCGCGGAGTTCACGGTCGGGATCCTGGGCGAGGGCGCGCACGCGCGCGCGATCGGGGTCATGGAGATCGAGCCGCGGAGCGGGCGCGCGGAGGAGTTCGTCTACTCGCTCGAGGTCAAGCGCAACTGGAGGGAGGAGGTCCTCTACCACGTCCCTCCGCGCCGGCCGGCGCGGCTCGTGCGCGCCGTCGAGGACCTCGCGCTCGCGTCCTGCCGCGCGCTCGGGTGCCGCGATCTGTGCCGCATCGACGTGCGGCTCTCGGCGGACGGTGCGCCGCGTTTCCTGGAGGCGAATCCCCTGCCCGGCCTCGCCCCGGGGAGCGGCGACTTCGTCATCCTGGCGGAACGTTGTGGGCTCCCCTACGAGGAGCTGATCGACCGCGTCGTGCAGAGCGCGCTCGCCCGCGCGGGGAGGGAGCCGTGCCCCTCGGCGTGAGGCGCATGAAGCGCGTGAAGTCCAGGGAAGCCAGGCTGCGCGTCGGGATCCTCGAGAGCGCCGACCGCCAGCTCGCGCACGGCGAGAATCGGGATGGAATCGCGGTTCTCGCCTCGCGCGGCGAGGTCGAAGCCGTCGAGGCCGCTGGCCGGGCGCGGGGGTGGGAGACCGTGCGGATCCACGCCAGCGCGGACCCGCGGCGGACTCGTTCGGCGCTCGAGGGAGCCAAGCCCGACGTCGTCTTCCACATGGCGGAATCCGTCGAGGGTGACGCTCGGATCGAGTCGCTGCTCGCGGCGCTGCTCGAGGGGCTCGGGATCCCCTTCACGGGCTCCGGGCCCACGGCGCTGTGGACCGCCCTGCACAAGCCGCTCGCGCGCGCGAAGCTCGCGGCGGCGGGCGTGCTCGTGCCCGAGGGCTTCACGCTGGAACGCACGGGCGGGCCGCTTCCGCGGGTGTTCCGGCGGGCGCAGGGCGGGCGCTGGATCGTCAAGCCCTCGCGCGAGGATGCCAGCCACGGCATCGCGCTCGAGAGCGTCGTGTCGGGCGAGCGCGCGCTGCGCGAACGGGCGCGGTACGTGATCGAGACGTACGCGCAGCCGGCGCTCGTCGAGGAGTTCGTCGAGGGGCGGGAATTCAACGTGTCGATCCTGGAGGAGGAGCGCGGACCGCGGGTGCTGCCGCTCGCCGAGATCGACTTCGCGGGCTTCCCCGCGGGGGCGCCGAAGCTCGTGACCTTCGCTTCGAAGTGGATCGAGGGGAGCGACGAGCACCGCGGGACGCCTTCGGTCGCGGTCGGGAAGCTCGGGCCGGGCCTGAAGCGGTCGATCCACGCGGCCGTGCTCTCGGCCTGGCGCGCTCTGGGGTTGCGCGGCTACGGCCGCGTCGACCTGCGGCTCGCGAGCGACGGGACCCCCAGGGTCCTCGACGTCAACCCCAACCCCGACATCTCGCCCGATGCGGGCCTCGCCCGCTCCGCCGAGCGAGCCGGGATCCAGTATGCCGACCTCATCGCAAGGATCGTCGAAAACGGGCTCAGCCGCGCGCGGAATCGTCCTGCGGCCGTTGTCGCGCGCTGACCGCGGGCCGATCGAGCGCATCCTGCGGGGATGCGGAGCGTTCCGCGAGGACGAGATCGCGGTCGCGCTGGAGCTGATCGACGCGCCGGCGGAGGAGGGGTACCGGTTCGTCGTGGCGGAGGTCGAACAGGAAGTCGCCGGGTATGCATGCTTCGGCGCAACGCCGATGACGCGGGGCACCTGGGACTTGTACTGGATCGCGGTGGACTCCCGGAGCCAGGGGACGGGCATCGGCCGCGCGCTGCTCTCCGCCGCCGAGGATGCGATCCGCGCGGGCGGCGGGCGGCTCCTGCTCGTCGAGACTGCGGGGAAGCCCTCGTACGCCGGGACGCGCGCCGTGTACGAAGCCTGCGGTTACCTCGAGGTCGCGCGCGTGCCCGACTTCTACGAAGCGGGCGACGACAAGGTCGTCTACGCGCGCAGGCTCGGATGACAGCCACGGCTCGCGAGCGCGGGCAGGAAGCTGGATACTACCGACGAGCGGAGCGGATGCGTTCGGCCGACGCGGCGAAGGCAGATCAGCCCTTCTTTTCCTTGCCCGGTGCCTTCTCCGGCGCCTTCTCCTGAGCTTTTCCCAGCTCCTTCAAGAACTTGTCCGGCTCCTTCTCGAAGTCCTTGATGCAGTCCTTGCAGCAGAAGCGCACGAGCTTCGTCCCGTACAGGTAGTTGACCGGCTCGGTCTTGTCCGCGCCGAGGGGCTCCTCGCTGACCGGGCACTTCTTGAGCGGGTAGCTGGCGAGCTGCGCGTCGATGTAGGCCTTGTTGACCTTCTCCATCGCGGCCTTGGGGTCCTTCTGGAACTTCTCGATCTCGTCCTTGCTCGCCAGGCGCACGAGGCGGGTGCCGTAGACGTAGTCGATCGCCTTGTCGTCGAGCTTCGCGTCCGAGATCGGCGAGGTCTTCAGCGGGTAGCTCGTCTTCTGCGCGGCGATCACCGCGTCGTCGATCTTCTGGAAGGCCGCGCTCGGATCGACCTCGACCTTGGCGGCGCACTTCCCGCAGCAGAAGCGGACGAGCCGGCCCTTGACGACCTTCTCGACCGGCGCGTCGCCGAGAGGCTTGCCGCTGATCGGGCAGGTGGTCAGCGGGTAGGACGGCCGCTGCACGCGCATGACCTTCTGGTCCTCCTTGCCCTCGGCGGCGGGAGCCTTTTCCTTGTCCTTGGCGG
Organism: Planctomycetota bacterium; assembly: GCA_041488095.1. Lineage (GTDB taxonomy): Bacteria > Planctomycetota > UBA1135 > UBA1135 > DASYPQ01. Next base: position 96,203 of record JBGPOP010000002.1, on the reverse strand, counting down.
GTGCCTGCTTGGCGGGAGCGTCCTGGTCGTGGTCGTGTCCCTGGGCCAGGACGGGCGGGACGGTGATCGCGCCGATGAGCGCGAACGGGAGAAGGGTGGCTAGCTTCATGCTTGTGTCCTCAGACTAGGGGTCCTTCGACGGGAGGCCGCGATTGTGGGGCTTCCCCTACGCGGCTGGAAGAGGGCAGTTGGGAACGGACCGGGTGAAGGTCCTCCGTGCCGCCCCGATCTCTTCGAGGCGCTCGACGTCCCGACTGGCCCTTCGCGCTCACAGATTCCGCGTTTGCCACTCCTGGATGATCTCGCGGATCCTCCGTGCGTCGCCCTTCCAGTGGCCATGGCTGACGATGTCCTCGCCGCCGCCGCTCGACTCGATCCGCACGTCGGCGAAGAGCAACCCAGCTTCGATGCCGACCGACGCGACGCGGGCGAGGTGGATCGTCTTCTCGCTCGTCGAGACCCAGCTCCGTTTCCGCAGCACGACGGCTTCCCCGGTGATCTCGATCACGGTCGGGAAGAGATGGTTGCCGGAGGTCCAGCGGCTGGCCTTGAAGAGAGGAGACATGCAGGAGACCTACGCTTCCGGCGCGTGGTCCTCCACGCTCGCGAGGGGTGCGAACACGGACACGGTACGGTACCTCACGCCTGGAACGCATCCTTGTCGAGCGCCGGCTCGCTGCGCGCCGCGAGTCCCGTCGCGAGGCCGAGCGCCAGGAACGTCGTCAGCAGCGACGACCCCCCGGTCGAGAACAACGGCAGCGTGATCCCCGTCATCGGGATCAGGCCCAGGTTCACGCTCACGTTGATCACGAAGTGCGCGGCGAAGTACATCGCGATCCCCCCCGCAGCGAGTCGCGAGAAACGGTCGCGGATCCCGCTCGCGCTCCCGAGCAGCAGCGCGATCATCAGCATGTACAAGCACATCACTCCCGCCGTCAGCACCCACCCCAGCTCTTCCGCGATCACCGCGAACACCGAATCGCAGTCCCGCTCGGGCAGGATCCCGGTGCGGTTCGCGACGCCCTCGCCGATCCCCGTCCCGAACAGCCCACCGTTCCCGATCGCGACGCGCGCATGGTAGCTGTGGAACGCCGCGCCGTTCCGCTCGGCGATCAGGTCGACGGCGCGAAAGCTGTGTAGCCAGGTCTCGAGACGCTGCAGCTGGTACCCCTGAACCCCGAACTGGAGCTGCCAGGCCAGCACGCCGATCACCGCCGCGCCGGCGAGGAAACGCAGGATCACCTTGGGCTTGGCCCCCGCGAGATACAGCATCCCGAGCGTGATCGGAACGAACGACATCGCCGTGCCGAGGTCGGGCTCCCTGGCGACGAGCGCCATGGGCACGAGCGCCGCTGCGAGCGGCGGACCCCAGTCGCGCAAGCGCTCCAGACGATTGCGGTACAGCACGCGCGCGAGCGCCAGGATCAGGCCGATCTTGGCGAGCTCCGAAGGCTGGAGGTCGAATCCGCCCGGCATCTTGATCCAACGCCTGGCGCCGTTGTGGTCCGAACCGATGAAGGGCAGCACCAGGAGCAGCGAGAGGAACATCGCGTAGATCGCCCAGGCCCTGCGGCGCAGCCATCGCGGCCGCAGCGCGAGACCCAGGACGAGCGCGGGCAGGGTCACCGCCACCTTGGTCAGGTGGTTCCCGAACACGATGCCGTCGCGCTCCATCGCCTGGTCCGCCTGCGCCATCGCACGCACGAGCGTCACACCCAGCGCGAGCAGCGCTGCGGCGATCGCGAGCACGTGCCAGTCCATCTCGAACCAGCGCAACCCGCGCAGCGAGAGCGGGATCCTCGGCAGGGTGAAGGGGAGGAGCCTCCTCGGCGGTGCGATCTCCCTCATCGGGCGACCTCCCCCGGCTCTCCGCCCTCGACGAACTTCCTCACCGCGGGCGACCGCAGGAACTGGGCCGCGACGTACACCGACGTGTGGTTCGAGGTCTCGGAGACGTCGTGCAGCATGACCACGAGGATCGCCTTCGGCGCCTCGACCGGGAACCAGCCTGCGATCCAGGTCTGCTTGAGCATCTTGAGCTGGCCGCGCACGGCCACGTCCGAGCCCCCGGCTTCCGGCGCCAACGGGCGCTTGTCCGCGCTGCCGGTCTTGCACGCGAAGGAGAAGCCCAGGCTGGCGCGGTCGAGGCCCTTGCCGTAGGCCGTGCCGCCCGGCTCCTTCACGACGGCCTCCAAGGCGCGGCACACGATCTCCCGCGCGCGCTGCGAGATGGGGAGGTCCCGCGCGGCCTTCTCGACCGGCTCGCCGCCGACCTCGCGCGCGATCCGCAGATCGGGCAGCCTTCCGGTCAGGAGCCCTGCGGTCGCGCGCGCGACCTGCATCGGCGTCGCCTCGATCAGGCCGAGACCGTTCGCGAAACGCATGCGCTCGGCCGGCTCGCGCAGCTTCCGAGGCAGCGCCTCGGCGCCCGCGAGCTTGTAATCCTCGGAGAGGCCCGCGCGACGCTCGCGGTCGCCGCCGGAGAGATGCCGGATACCGGTCGGCCGGCCGAAGCCGAACAGGTCGGCCATCTCGATGAGCTGCTCCGGCGCGTAGCGCTCGCCGATCTGCGCGAAGGCCGCATTGCACGAGACCTCCAGCGCGCGCGCGAGGTTGCTCTGACCGTGCGGGCTGGCGTGGCAGTGCATGCTCTTGTAGCCGCTGCCTCCGTCTCCGAGTGGCTGGCAGGAGAGGAGCTCCCCGGGATCGAGCCCCAGGCGGTCGAGCGCATACGCCGCGACGAAGGGCTTGAACACCGAGCCGGGCGGGTTGAAGGTCGGGCGCTTGAGCGTGCGCTCCCGCGCGTGGGTCCGTTCGAGATCGCGCCCGGGCGCGGGGGGTTCGCCGTCCCGGGTCGGCTCGGACGCGGCCGCGAGCACCTCGCCGTCAGGCGTGATCAACACGATCGCCCCCACGGGGTTCTGGAACCACACGCGGTCGGTGGCCTCGTCCGCCGGCGGAGCGGGATGCGCGAGCGTCTCCTGGGCCGCGAGCTGCAGGTCGCGGTCGAGGGTCAGCCGAAGGTCCTTCCCGTCGACCGCGGCCTTCAGGACGCCGTGCGAGCGATCCTCATCGAGTTCCTCGAGCCCGGACGTCTCGAACCAGCCGTTGCGTCCGCGCAGCTCCGCGTCGAAGTACCCCTCCACGCCGGAGCTGCCGGTCTTGTCGTCGGTGCGCACGAGGCGCGAGGCGAGATCGGCGATCTCCTCGTCGTCCCACGCGGCGCCGAGCGAGCTCGTCCGCAGCCTGCGCGTGTCGGCCTCCTGCGCGACCAGGTCGCGAAGCGAGGGGCCACGGACGCCGCCGAGGAGCGCGCCCGCGACGAGCAGGCCGTCCGCGCCGCGCGCGCGGACGATCCTCCTCGTCGCCGGGCGGACCTCGAATCCGCGGTACACCTCGGCGTGGCGCTCGATCAGGTGCACGAGGGGGTAGCTCGCCTCGGGGACGAGGCTGGCGGACCGGCTGGAGAGGTCCTTGAGAAGGAAGCGCTCCTTCTGCAGCGCCCGATCGATCCGGTCGTGCGCGACGGGCAGGGGTCCGGCCAGCGCGACCCCGGGAGAGGCCGTGGCGAGGCAGGCCTCGAACCCCGCGTCGCTCGCGGCCAGCGCACGCGCCTCGAGGGCCGAGAGGATCGCGAGCAGGGCCTCCTGCGCCGCCTTGCCTTCCAGGTGCCGATCGCTCTTCGCGATCGCCCTCCAGCGAGCCGCCCAGACGCGCGCGTTCCTGGTCGCGGCGGACCCGTCCAGGGACGCCCCGGCCATGTCGGCGAGGGTCCCGAGCGCGAGCCAGGGATCGCGGGACTTCTCGGCCGCCTCGCGGAAGTCGCGTTCGAGCAGCGGAAGCGCGGGTCGTTTCTCGCCTTCCCAGTGCGGCCGACGGGGCAGATCGAAGAGCGTCGCGATCTCGGAGAGCACGCAGGCTTCGTCGAGGTCGCGCCAGGACTCCGGTGGTGCGCCTCGGGCGTAGAAGGCCGCGATCTGGTCCAGCAAGCACTCGGCCACGGAATCCCCGTCCTCCAGGCCGGCCCGGGCGAGGATCCGCGGCGCGAACACCTCGGCCAGGTCGCGCTCGAAGGCTGCGCGACGGCTCGCCGCCCAGGCGCGGGTGCGCGCCGGGTCCCAGCGCAGGATGTGCGCGATCCATCCGAGCTCGAAGGCGCGCGCGAGGCTCGTGCTCGAGATGCGCCCGGGCGAGAAGCGGGTCGCCTCCTCGAACAGCTCGTCGGCCGCGGTGTCCTCGAACCGCTCGCGCGCGGCCTCCAGCCCCGCGACGAGGGAGTCGAGCGACTCGCCGCCCGGGCGCTCGGGCGTCGAGAGCAGGCCCGCGAGCTGCGAGAGCGTCTCGCGCTGCTTCGACAATCGGCCCTCGAGATCCGCGAGGAGAGCCGAGCTCGTGGTCGAACGCTCGGCCGCGACGATCTCCGCGTAGGAGCGCGCGCTCCTCGGCTCCTGCTTCTCCGCCCTGCCGATCGCCTCGCGGTCCTGCTTGCCCAGATCGAGAAAAGCGGCCGCGTAGAAGCGCAGGTCCGAGGCGCGCGAGGCGCGCGCGTCGCGCACGGGATTCTCGGCCGCCGGGATCGAGAGCGTCGCGGTGGCGAGAGCGCCGCCCTTCGCGAAGCGGTCGAGGTCGGCCGGCGAGAGCTGCACGATCTCCTTCGCCCAGGCCTCGAGGTGCGAGAGCGCCTCGGGGAGCGGGACGGCGCGCATCTCGAGAGTCGAACGGGAGTGCGCCACGAGCCCGAGAGGGTGACCGCGGCGGAAGTCGCGGTAGACGAGATCCACGCGCCACACGTCCTCGTCCTCGACCAGGACGCGGCCCTCACGGTCGAGGATCTTCCCGCGGTGGCTCGGCAGGAGCCGCGAGCTGCGCACGAGCGCCGCGGCCTCGCCGGCCCATACCTCGTGTTCGAGGACCTGCACATGGAAGAGGCGCAGGAGCAGGACGCCGAGCACGCACAAGAGCACGGCGATGAGGGGACCGAAGCGCCGCTCGGCTACCACGGTCGTCTCCGGAGCGGGGTGAGGCCCGGCAGGTGCGCGAGCGCGGGGCCGGCGACGAGGGCGAGGGTCGCTGAGGAGAGAGCGGCGGCGAGGAGCGCTCCGGCTCCGACGGGCAGTCTTCCGATCGCGTCGGGCGAGCGCGCGGCCTGGACCAGGGCGAGCCACAGGTCGAAGGCCAGCACGAGGCCGCCGGTGATCAGGGCGCGCCACAGGGGACCGGTCAGCTCGACGACCGAGCGCGCGGCGAGCGCAAGGAGCACGAGCCCGAGCGAACCGGCCAGCAAGGCGACGGCGGGCTCGCTCGAGAAGGCCGAGCGCGAGAGCGCCAGGACCAGGGCCAGGACCGGCGCCTCGCGCTCCTCCAGGCGGGCGAGCAGGGAGAGCGAGAGGACCAGGCCGAGATCGGGCACCCACGGCGCGGCCGAGCTGCCGGCCGAAAGACGCGCCTGGAGAGCGAAAAACCAGGTGATCCAGGCCGCGAAGAGCGCCCAGGCCAGGGTGCGCGAAGCGATCACGGCCGGTCGTTCTCCTGGCCGTCCGGCCGCCCGGAGGCCCGCAGCCCGCGCCACACCCGCACGCGCGTGAAGGAGAGCCCGTCCTGCTCTTGCCGCACACGCAGGAGGAAGGGCCCGCGCCCGCGCGGCAGGACCGTCGTGCCGATGCGCAGGCCTGGGGGCACGGCTCGTTGTCCGGAGGCGGTGTAGAGGACGGCCTGGACGGGCCCATTGGATCCGTCCATCTCGAGAGGAATGGCGGCCTCCCAGCGCAGGAGCAGCACGCCGTCCGAGCGATCGCGCCCGAGCGAGACCAGACGGCCGATGGTGAAAGGCGCGTCGCTCGTGCCGGGCGCGAGCGGCCGTCCGCCGCTTTCGGGGTTTGCGAGCGCGGAGAACTCCAGGCCCGCGTCGCCGAGCAGGCGCACCTTCGAGGTCGAGTGCCCGGCGCGCACCACGCACCCGAGGAAGCTCGCGCCGAGCGAGAGCGCCGCGCCGTCCTCGACGCCCTGGTCGGTCCCGGCGGAGAGGACGCGGCCCTCGCGCCAGAACGAAGGGTCCCCTGCGAGCGCGAGGTGGCCATCGAGCCAGCGATCCTCGACGAAAGGGTCCTGCGCGAGGTTCAGGCCCGCCGCGGCGTGCTGGGAGGGACACACGACGGCGATCTGGAAGAGGCCCGAGGAGTAGTCGAGTCCCGGTCTCACCGCGAGGAGGTTCGTCCCGCCTCGCTGCACGCGCTCGAGCGAGCCCAGCCGGAACCCGTCGGCGAGGCCCCGATAGGGATCGTTGCCCGGCGCGTCGATCTCGCGGACGCGCACGAGGCCCGCGGCGAGCGATGGATCACTCGGACAATGCGTGGCCAGGAGCAGCTCGGCCTTCTCCCTGCCCCGCGGGACCACGCCGCCGACGACGAGCAGCGCGGGCTCGCCCGCCGTCCGGCCGCCGGACCCGGATCCGGGATCGAAAACCGCGCCCCCGACGCGGAAGTCCTTGCCCGTGACGAGGTCGATCGCGCCCTCGCCCGGGCGCGAGGGGTCGACCGACACCACGCGTCCGACGTAGAAGTCGCCGCACACCGCCGGCATGCCGCGCGCAACCTCGGATCCGGGAGCAAAGCGGACGATCGCGCGGTTGGGATCGTCGAGCGCGCGTGCGACGACCTCGGCGTGGATCAGGCCCCGGCCGCGCGCCAGGGCGAGGTCGGCGGGCGCGGCAGACGTCTGCGCGGAAGCGAGGACCGCGCGGCCGGTCGCGCGCCGGGAGTCCTCCCCGGCGAGGAGGGCGGTCTCGGCCGCGCGGACCTCGCGGGCGGAGAGCCAGGCGAGGGGGAGAGTCAGGCCGCGCAGCGCTCGGGCGGGCTCGAAGGCGACCTCGATCTTATCCTCGAAGGACTTCCAGGGGCGCAGGGAGAGCGCCGCGAGGAAGAGGAAGACGATCAGGTGGAGCGTGCGCGAACGCGATGAACCCAAGTGAGCTGCCCCTCGATGGCGCTCCTCGCGAGCGGAGCGTCCGGAGGGAAGCCGCGGGAGGAGCAGGGTGAACCTACTCCCGGCGGACGGCAGATCAATGGGGGCTCGACCGGCCCCTACCTATCACCACACGATCTGCACGGCGTTGGTCGCGTTGTACGAGCTCCCCTGCGGCGGAGGGCACCAGTTCGCAAAGCCGTCGCGGTAGTAGACCTGGTAATAGCGCGGCTGGCCCGGCAGGATCGGATCGCCCAGGGTCGCCGACCGGCTCGTGATCGAGGGATCGCTGGACCGGGGAGCGTATACGCCCCCGCCGCTCGGGGTTTTCACGTACAAGCGCTTCAAGATCCCGCCCGCGCAACGCAGGCCGTCGCCGAAAACCAACGGGCCGACGCTCGCGCTGCCCTGGAGGAAGATCGAGAGCGTGCTCGAAGTATTCAGGCTCGAGGCATGGAGGACGGCCGTGTCCGGGCTCGTCGTCCCGGTCGCGTAGAGCAGGGCGCCCGCGCCGTACGAGTTCGCACACCCTCTGCCGGCCTGGCCGTTGTTGTTGCAGGGACAGGGACCCGCGCTGCCGTCGCCGAAGCACTGCGCCGTGCCGACTGCGGTGGTCTGGACGAGCTGGATCCCGCTGACCCACACGTAGTCGTGGATCTTGGGGGTCCCGATCGTCACCCGGATCCTCCCGTCCGTGACCATCTTCCCGTGTCGGGCGAAGTTGATCCCTTGGAGGTAGGAGCCGCTCCAGGAGCCCCACACCTGCTGCTGGCTGTCGGGTGATCCCTGGACGCTGACGTAGAGCGTATCGGCGTTCCCGTACGCGACGATGATCGTGTCGACGAGGTAGAACCCCGGAGACAGGCCGTTGAACACCCAGTCCACGACGAAATCGTCGGGCACGTGGGCATCGTCGAGGAGCAACTCGTCGGTGCCGGATGTCGACGGGAAGTCGTGCGTGATGAAGTTGTTGGAGGTCCCGGTCGTGGCGAGGCTCACGCTGGTCGGGGCACCGCTGACATCCACGAGGCCGGAGACCGCCGGAACGTTGACGGAGTTCCACACGCCGGGTGAATGCGCCGACGCCCCGTAGCTCGCCGGTGGCGTGCCGTTCGGCGCGGTCGCGGACTCGAAGTCGACGTTGATGCTCTGCGCGCGCGAGGGGAGCGCCAGGGCAGCCAGACCAAGGGAAGATACAAGGAGCTTCGCCATCGACGCACCTCCGTGGATCGGTGCCGAGCCCGGATCCAGGGCCCGCGCCCGATGGCGGCATTCTACCCGTCTGGCCTGTCCGGCGGGCAGGGGACTCGACCCTAATCCTCTTCGTCCGCGGACAGCACGCGCGAGAACACGTCGAGCTTCTCCAGGAACACGCCCGTCCCGCGCGCCACGGCCGTGAGCGGATCGTCGGCGATCTTCACCGGGATCCCGAGCGCGTCCGAGATCGCCTCGCCGATGCCGTAGAGCAGCGCACCGCCGCCGCACACGACCGCTCCCGCGTCGCACAAGTCGGCCGAGATCTCGGGCGGAGCCTCCTCCAGGATCGCGCGTACCGACTCGCAGATCAGCCGCACGGGATGCGATAGCGCCTCCCGGATCTCGATCGACGTCACCTCGATCTTGCGCGGCAGACCCGTGATGCTGTCGCGCCCCTTGACCGGCATCGACAGCTCCTGCTGCATCGGCCAGGCCGACCCGATCGTCAGCTTGATCTTCTCCGCGCTCTGCTCGCCGATCAGGAGGTTGTGGTGGCGGCGCATGTGGTTGACGACGGCCTCGTCGAACTCGTCGCCGGCGATCCGCAGCGAGGTCGAGCACACCATCCCCGCGAGCGCCAGGACCGCGACCTCGGTGGTCCCGCCGCCGATGTCGACGATCAGCGAGCCGCGCGGCTCGGTCACGGGCAGCTCCAGGCCGATCCCGGCGGCCATGGGCTCGTCGATCAGGTACACGCGCCGCGCCCCGGCGCGCTCCGCGGAGTGGATCACGGCCCTGCGCTCGACCGCCGTGATGCCGACCGGGACGGCGATGACCACCTGCGGCTTCACCCAGTTCCTGCCCTCGTGGACCTTGGTGATGAAGTAGCGCAGCATCTTCTCGGTGACGTCGAAATCGGCGATCACCCCGTTCCGCAGCGGGCGGATCGCCTCGATGTTTCCCGGCGTCTTGCCGAGCATGGCCTTGGCGGCGTTGCCGACCGCCATCCCGTCGAGGAGCACCTCGCCCGTGTCCTTCTTGACCGCGACGACGCTGGGTTCGTTCAGGATGATGCCGCGCCCGCGGACGCTGACCAGCGTGTTCGCCGTGCCGAGGTCGATCCCCATGTCGACGGAGAAGCGGCCGAGCGCCCACTCCAACGGCTTGAACACGCTGCTCATCCTGGCTCTACCCGACCTCTCCCCTTCGCAAGGCCGCTCACGTTCCGAGGGCGAGCGGCAGTCTACACACCACGAGGCGGGCGCAAGAACTGCGAATTCTTTGGAAACGGAGGATCGAGAGGGCTGGAGAGCCCGAGGAAAACCCGGCGGGCCGCGCCCGGAGTCCCGCGCGCGGCCCGCCTTGGATGGTGCTCGGGCGTCTAGAAGGTGTGGCTCAGAAGAACACGCCGGCGGCGTAGTGCTTCCCGAGGTAGTAGTCGGTCATCAGGATCGCCGCGACGAGCAGCACCGTGGTGGTGATGACGAGCACATCGACGAAGGAGGGGCCCTTGTCCTCCTTGGCCGGTGCGGCCTCCGAGCCGGCCTGATCCTCCGCCCCGGCGGCCTGAGCCGCCTTGCCGGCGCGGTAACTGGTTGCGGTTCGACGTGCCATGGGTGTCCTCCTGCGCTCGGGGTGGGCTGTGGGCCTACAGGCGGGTCGACGCCGCGTCGCCCTGGCGGATCCTCTGGCCGGACACGGCGCGCACGATCAGGACCGAGCACACGTTCGGGTGGACGTACTCGACCCGGCCCTGGCCCTTGTAGGTCTTGCCGTCGTAGAACTCGAAGGTGTAGCCGCGCTTGACCCCGTCGGCTTCGCCCTTGTTGACCGCGACCAGGCCGGGCTCGACGTTCATGGCGACGTCGAGGACGCGCCCCTCGATCATGGGCATCGCGGTGAAGTCCGAGAGCTTGGCCCCGGTCGCGTCGGCGAGCGATGCGAGCTGCGTGTTGAGGCTGTCGACCTGCTTCTTGAGGCTCGTCGAGCTCTTCTCCAGGTCGGCGATCGTGTTCTCGGCGGTGTGCAGCTTGCCGTCGAGGTCGCCGGCCTTCTTCTCGGCTTCGCCCTGAGCCGCGACGGCCTCGTCCTTGGCCTTCTCGGCGTCGCGCTGGGCCTGCTTGGCCTTCTCGCTGGAGTCGTTGAGCTGCTTGTTCTGCGCGACCAGGTTCTCAATCGACTTGGAGATCTGGTCGACGTTCCCGCGCATCTCGTTGTTCTTGCGCTCCTCGTCGGCGAGCTGTCCCTTGAGCCGCTCGACTTCGGCCTGGGCCGCCTCGCGTTCGCCGCGGAGCGTGTCGCGCGCCTTCTCGATCTCCTGCTTCTCGGCCACGAGCTTCGACTTGTCGGAGCCCAGGGCTTCCTTGGTCTGCTTGTGCGCCGCGGCCTCCTTGTCGTACTGGTCCTTGAAGCTGGACTCCGTGTTGAGCGCCCTGGCGGCGAACCCCAGGAACACGCCGGCCAGGACGACGTTCAGGAACGTGAACAGCTTTGCGATGGGGCTCATGCTTCTCGTGGGGGCAGGGGGGGACTGGGAGTCGGACCGACGGCCGGGCCCGGTTCGGCCCGCTGGGGCTTGGTGGGGCCCGGGGGGAAGGCGGTTTCCGGGTGGCTGAGCGCGGCAGAGCGAGGGGCGGGAGGATACCGGCGGCCCCCGGAGGGGTCAAGCGCGCCCTCTAACTGCGCTCGAACGTGGTGTAACCCCCCCGCACGACGAAAAAAGCGAGCAGGCAGGGCAGCCCGAGCCAGAGCGCGAGCCACCCCTTCTCGAAGCGCACGAAGGCCGTTCGAGCGGACCCCGCGCCCGGGGCGGGAACGGGAACGGCGGCGCACAGCGTGCCCGTGACCATCCGGTCCTCCCCGCCGACCCTCAGGCGTGCGACGTCCCGGCCCGCAGGATCGAGGACGAGCGAGATGCCCCCGTTCGTCGATCGTACGACCGAACGCCCGGTTCCGATCGCGATCAGGCGCGAGAACGCGACCATCTGGTCGTACTCGAAGCTCCTCTCGTACCAGGCCTCGTTGCTGCACACGAGGTGGAAGTCGAGATCACCCTCGCGCAGCGGACTCGTGTAGGGATCCTCGAAGGCGTTGTCGAAGCACACGCTCGCCGCGAACCGGAACGAGCGTCCGTCGCGGATCCGCAGATCCAGGACGCCGACCCGATCGAAGGCCAGGAGGTCGGGCACGTACCCCGCGATGGACTCGACGAAGTCGCGCACGAAGCCCAGGCGCTCGGCGCCGCACAGCTCCTCCGCGCCCGGCACGAGGTGGACCTTGCCGGAGAGCCCCGCGCGCTCGCCCGCGGGGGTCCACAGGATCACGGCGTTCTGCCGCCGGATCTCCCTGCCTTGCAGCGCGTGGTACTCGGCTCCGGCGAGGAAGCTCGTCCCGGCCGGGAGGATCCCGCGCGGTCCGAGGATCTTCGTGCGGATCCAGGTCGCCTCGACCGCGTCCATGCTCTCGATCCACTCGCGCGAGAGCCGGTCGCGGGCCCAGTCGGGCGAACGCGCGCCCCGATCGAAGGCCTCGGCGAGGCCCTTCTCCGCCAGCGGATAGGGAAACATCGTCTCCCCCCAGGCGACGAGATCGGGCGGCGGATCGCCGGCTTGCTCGAGCCCCTTGGCCGTCAGGTCGCAGGACTCGCGCCCGAGGACTTGCCAGTCGGGAGGTTCCATCTTGCGGCGCTGCTCGAAGGCGGGCTGGACCAGGAGCACGCGCGGACCCGGCCGGGTCGGCGGCGCCGCGGTGAGGAAGGAGAGCGCGACCGCCGAGCCCAGGGGGAGACCCCCGAAAACCTGAGCCCATCTTCCCCAGGCGGCTCGCCGGCTTTGCCGACCTCGCGGGCGCAAGAAATCGGCCACCCCTCCGGCGAACGCGGCGGCGACGAAGGAGAGCCCGCCCGTCCCCCAGATGCGCGCGCTCCCCGCAAGCCACGGCGTCGCGTGGAAGCAGGTGCCGAGGCGCAGCCACCCGAACCCGAGCGGCGGCACCACCAGGTAGCGCAGCGTCTCGAGCCCGACCCAGGCCACGGGCGCGGCGATCGCGAGCGGATAGCGGCGCGCGAGCAGGCGCAGGAGCGCACCCGCGCAGGCCATGTAGAAGCCTGGCACGAGGAGCAGGATGAGCATCGTGCCCGGCCAGACGTACCACAGCCAGACGGACAGGGCGGCGCTGCCGATCCCGGCCGCGAGCCATTCGACGAGGAACGCCTTCGGCCCGGGCCGGCTGCACGAGATGGCCCAGGGAACGAGCGCGAAGAGCGCCAGCACGCCCGCTCCATCCCGACCGAGGATGCCCGGGCTGGCGAGGAAGAGGAGCGCCCAGGTCGTCAGAGCCGCGAGCAGCCGCGACGAGGGCGCAATCATCGCAGCGGACGGTACAGGACGAGGTCACCCGGGGCGAGGACGCGGCCGATCGGCACGACCGCGAGCGCATCGGCGCGCGTCAGACCGACGATGTCGGCCGAGCTCGTCCACCGGATCGGCTCCAGGCGATCGACGCCGTCCGCGCCGGGATCCGCGCGCACGGGCAGGTACTGCTCGCGCGGGTTCTCGCGGGTCGGACCGCCGGCCCAGCATCCCCGTCGCAGGCGTGGGGCCCGCTCGGCTTCCTCGGCTCCCTCCATCTTCGAAAGCGCCGGGCGCACGAAGATCTCGAAGCCGATCAGGCACGACACCGGGTTGCCCGGAAGCCCGAACACGGGCACGCGCCCGCGCATCCCGAACCACAGCGGCTTGCCCGGCTTGATCGCGACCTTGTGGAAGACGGGCTCGACGCCGCAGCGCTCGAGCACCGCACCGACGAGGTCGTAGCGGCCCATGCTCACGCCTCCCGTCGTCACCACCGCGTCGGACGATTCGAGAGCCGATCGGAAGGCGCGCTCGAGCGAGCGCTCGTCGTCGGGCGCGATGCCGAGGCTCGCCACCTCGGCGCCCGAGGCTCGCGCGCGCGCGGCCACGTAGAAGGTGTTGCCCTCCCGGATCTGTCCGGTGCCCGGCCTGCGCTCCGGCGGCACGAGCTCGTCGCCGGTCGCGAAGAGCGAGAGGCGCGGCTTCGCGAACACGGGCGCAGGCTCGCATCCGACCGCGGCGAGCACCGAGATCTCGAGCGCCGAGAGCCGCCTTCCCCGGCGCAGCACGACCTCGCCCGCGCGCAGGTCCTCGCCGCGGTGGCACACGTGCTGGCCCGGCCGCGGGTCGTCGTCCAGCGCGACCAGATCGTCGGCCGGGGCGCTCTTCTCCACGATCACGACGGCGTCACAGCCGGCCGGCAGCTCGGCGCCCGTCATGATCTCCGCACACTCGCCCCCCCTCAGCGTGCCTCGGAACGGCGCGCCGGCGCGCGCTTCGCCGGCGCGGCGCAGACGCACGGCACCCGTCCTGCCGAGGAAATCGGCGCTGCGCACCGCGAACCCGTCCATCGCGCTCTTCTCGAAGGGCGGCATGTCGACGTCCGAGACCACGTCGCGCGCGAGCACCCTGCCCGCGGCCTGCTCGAGAGGCACCTCGCGCACTTCCGCCGGAGGCTCGATCCGGCGCAGAATCTCGGCCATCGCTTCGTCGGGCGTCCGCAACGCGCGCGAGTCTACAACCCCGCTGCGCGCCCGTCCCTCGGCCGACTCCCCTGCGATCCCGCGAGAAGAGCACGGGACGTTCATGGACCCATCCCCTTCCGGCGCTACACTGTTCGGCCCTGCGGTCCGGAACCGCAACCGCTTTCGGCCCCCATCGAGCCGATCCTTCTCCCCACCCAGAGCCATGGCACGCGACAAGAAGACCCGAGAGCGTCCCCGCCTCCAGCGCCCCGGCGCGCGCATCGCCGCGGTCGTGTCGTGCTTCCACACCGATCTGACCGAGCCGATGCTCTCTTCGGCGCGCAGGGAGCTCGCCGCGAGCGGCGTACGGGAATCCGACATGCGCACGGTCTGGGTTCCCGGCTCCTTCGAGCTGCCGCTTGTCGCCCGGGCGTTGGCGCGGCGCGCGGACGTCGACGCGGTCCTGTGCCTGGGCATCATCCTCCGGGGCGAGACCGACCACGACATCTACGTCGCCGAAGGCGCGATGCAGGGCCTCATGCAGGCGACCCTCGAAACCGGCAAGCCCCTGCTCCTCGGCATCCTGACTTGCGAGACGCTCGAGCAGGCCCGCGCGCGAGCCCTGCCCCCGGAGATGGGCGGCCAGGAGGACAAGGGACGCGAGGTCGCCCGCTCCGCGATCGAGATGCTCGCCGCCCTCGACCTGGCTTCCGGCCACCGCAGCACGCGAACGGGCGGCCGCGCCGTTCCACGCGGGGGCCGCAAGAAGGCCCGGCGATGAAGAAGCGCACCCGGGCGCGGGAGATCGCGCTGCAGTTCCTCTACCAGCTCGACCTGCGCGGCGACGAGCTGCTTTCCGAGGCCAAGAGCTTCGTCCGCGGAGAGGAGCGCGACTCCGAGACCGCGCGATTCGCGCTGCGCCTCGTCCAGGGTACCGTCGACCACCGCGAGGAGATCGACCGCATGATCCAGGGTGTCGCCCAGAACTGGAACATCTCGAGGATGGCGGTGGTCGACCGCAACGTGCTGCGCCTCGCCAGCTACGAGCTGCTCCACTGCGACGACATCCCTCCCAAGGTCGCGATCAACGAGGCGATCGAGCTCGGCAAGCGCTTCTCGACGCAGAACTCGGGCGCGTTCATCAACGGCATCCTCGACAAGATCATGAACCGCAAGCCGGCGGCGGCGACCGGGCCGCCGGCGACGACCGACACGGCCGCCCCTGCGCCGCCCCCGGCCGAGACGGGCATCGGCGCCGTCGGCACCGGGGAGGAAGCACCCTCGGCGGCGGCGGCGGACGAGGAGCCAGCCGGCGCGCGCTCCTCCTCCCCCGATCCTGCCGGCGAAGGCTAGCCCGTGGGAGTGCTCGACCGCCTCCGCGAGCGCCTCGAGCGCACGCGCTCGGCGCTCTCCGACCGGATCGCGGGCCTCTTCCGGGGCGGCCGGCCGATCGACGAGACGCTGCTCGCCGAGCTCGAGTCCCTGCTCTACTCGGCCGACCTCGGCCCGGCCGCGGGCGAGGTCGTCGCCGAGCTCTCCCGCCGGCACCGGCGCGGCGAGATCCGGGGAGAGGAGGACCTGCGCACCGCACTGCGAAGCCTGCTGCTCGCCCGCATCCCCGAGGCGCCGCGCGAGATCGACCTCTCGAACAAGCCGACCGTGGTCCTCGTCGTCGGCGTCAACGGCTCGGGCAAGACCACCACGATCGCGAAGCTCGCGCACCGCATCCAGGGGCAGGGCAAGCGCGTGCTCCTCGGCGCGGGCGACACCTTCCGCGCCGCCGCGGCCGACCAGCTCGAGGTATGGGCGCAGCGCAACGGCGCCGAGATCGTTCGCGCAAAGCCCGGCTCGGACCCCGCCTCGGTCGCATTCGAGGCGGTGGACGCGGCGGTCGCGCGCGGGTTCGACGCCGTGCTGATCGACACCGCCGGGCGGCTCCACACCCAGAAGAACTTGATGGAGGAGCTCCAAAAGGTGCGCCGCGTCATCGCGCGGCGGCTGCCGGGCGCGCCGCACGAGACCCTGCTCGTCCTCGATGCGACCAACGGCCAGAACGCAATCCAGCAGGCCAAGCTCTTCACCGCCGCGGTCGAGGTCACCGGCCTCGTCCTGGCCAAGCTCGACGGCACGGCACGCGGCGGGGCCGTCTTCGGGATCCAGAGCGCGCTCGGGCTGCCCGTGCGCTACATCGGCACGGGCGAGCGCCTCGAGCTGCTCGAACCCTTCGAGCCGCGGGCCTTCGTCGACGCGATCCTGGGAGGCTAGCGGCGCGAGCGCGCACCGACCGGGGATGGCGGGCGAAACGGAGAAGGTCGGCGAGAGGACCCCGGCGCCGCCTGTGGATGCGCTCGGGCCGGTGCAGGCCTTCGCGCTCCTCCTGCCTGCGCTGCTTCTCGCCTGGCCTGGTCCGGGATCGCTCTTGCGCTCCGACTTCCTGCCGCAGGCAACCGGAGCAGGCGCGGCCGCGCTCGCGACCCTCCCCGCCGCCATCCTCCTGGTCCTGCGCCGCGTCGGACCGGGAGCGAGAGGGCTCGCGCTCTTCCTGATCCCGCTCCTCTTCGCCGCCGGTTGGCTCGCGCTCGGCCGCATCGCGGATCCCTTCGAGGCGCGCCGCGCGGTGCTGCACTGGGCCACGGCCCTGGTCCTGCTCCTCGGAGGCGCGAGCCTCTCCCCCGCGGGCCTGAAGATCTTCGCGCGCGGAATCGTCTGCGTCGCGCTGCTCCTTCTCGCCGTCGCGCTCGCCGACGGGGCGAACGGTCTCGCGGGCGCGCTCGGGAACACGGGCAGCGTCGCCCAGGCGGCGCTCCCGGGCGCGGTCGTCGGAGCCTGCTTCGCCTCGTCGGGGTCGCGTGCGTGGAGGATGCTGGGCGGCCTCGCGCTCCTGCTGTTCCTGGCTTTCGTGGCCCGCGCCCCGGTGATCGCAGGCGGCCTGGCGCTCTCCGTCGGACTCGCCGCCTTCGCTCTCGCGCGCGCCGACTTGTCGCGCGTGCTGCGCGGTGCGTTCCTCGGCTTGGCGCTCCTCGCAGCGCTCGGCGCGCTCGCGCCCCTGGCCGTCCCCTTCCACGCGTCGGGACGCGGCACGCCGGGAACAGACGGTCCGGCTGCGGGCAGCGCCGGCGGCTTCGAGGTCCGCGCCCGGATCTGGTCGCGGAGCCTGTCGATGCTCCGCGACAGCCCCTGGCTCGGCGTCGGGCCGGGGCAGTTCGCGGCGAGCTTCCCGCCCTACCGCGATCCGCGCGAGATCGAGCTCTCCACGCACGGCCGGGCGCTCCCGGAGGAGACCGAGGTCGAGCACCCGCACCAGGACTGGCTCGCCCCGGCGCTCGACCTCGGCGCGATCGCGGGACTCGCCTGGATCGCGTTCCTGCTCGCGGTCGCGCGCGGCTCGTGGCGCGCGCTGCGCGGCGGCGACGATCCCCTCGCCGCGCTCGGCGCGGCGGCCCTCTCGTTCCTCGCGTACGCGCTCGTCCACGCTCCGCTGACGGGCGAGCCGGCGGCAGCAGCGCTCGCCTACGCGGCCTTCGGCGCCGTTCTCGCCCGCCCGCTCGCGCGGCCTGCGCCGCCTTCGCGCCGGCTCGTGCCCGTCGCTGCCCT
Source organism: Planctomycetota bacterium (assembly GCA_041488095.1). Classification (GTDB taxonomy): domain Bacteria; phylum Planctomycetota; class UBA1135; order UBA1135; genus DASYPQ01. The sequence continues at coordinate 78,916 of JBGPOP010000002.1, read as the reverse complement.
GGTGCTGCTCGCGGCGTTCACCCCGAGGGCGCTGGCCATGGTCCGCCACAGCCGCTCCCTCTCCGCGCTGGCCCGCCCCGGCGAGCGCGACGCCGCGGAGGTCGAGGAAAGGCTCTCGGCCGCGCTCGACGACTGCCCCGACTCCGTCCTCGCGCTCGCGTTGCGTGCGCGGCTTGCGGAGCAGCGCGGAGCCGACCCCGCAGCCGTCCGCGCCGCCTGGGAACGTGTGCTCGCGCTGCGGCCTTTTCGTGTCGAGGCGCGCATGCAGCTCGCACTCACGTTCGTGCGCGCCGGAGATCGGCCGCGCGCGCGGCAGGAGTACGAGCGCGCGCTCGCGCTCGACCCGACCCACCCGGGCATCCTCCAGAACCTCAGGCTCCTCGACCTGCAAGAAGGCTGCTTCGACGGCGGCCGCCGGTGGTTGGCCGGCGCGGATCCGAATGCAGAGCAGTGCTTCGCGAGATCCAAGGCGGAGCGCGCCGGCGGTGACAAGCTCCTCGCCGACCTCTTCGAGGCACGCGCGCACCTCCTCTGGGCGCGGGCGCACGCGGCCGGCGGACGCTTCGCCGACGCCGTGCGCAGCTACCGCCAGTGCCTGCGCGTGACGCGCGAGCACGAGGAGGGCGGCGCCGCGCGCGTCCGGCTGGAGCTCGCCGCCGCGCTCCTCGCCGACGGGCGCGGGGAGGAAGCGCGCGCCGAGATCGACGCGATCCATCCGGGCCCGGCCGACTGGAGCGCGATGCCCGACTGGGCCGCCGGTCGGCTCGCCGCGATCCGGTCCGGGAAGTAGAGGTCCGCGCGGGTCTTCTGGTAGGAATGGGGCCGATGGCGGGCGGCGGCGGAGGCGAGGTCGGGATCGCGAGCCGACGACGGCGCGACCTCGTTTACGGCGGACACCTCGCGCTGGTCGCGATGCTCGGCCTGGGGCGGACGCTGCGGTCGATGCAGAACGCCGCTTCGGCGAGCACCCGGAGCTTCGCCTCCTCTCCACCCGGGCGCGCGCTGGCGTTCCTCGCAATGGTCGGCGGAATGATCGCGCTCGCCACGGTCGTCGGCCTGACCGTCGTCGAACGGCGCGATCGCGGGGCGCTGGTGCTGCTGGCGCTCCTCGCGGCCGCCTTCTGGTCGCGCCGGCAGCCGGACGCGCTCGATCTCGTCTACGCGGCCGGCGCGGTCGCGCTTTCGGCTGTCTGGTTCGTTCGGAGGAGGAAAGGGTCCGCTTCCGTCGCGTAGGGCCGGGGCCCACCGCGTCGATAGAATGGCGATCCAGCTGGAGGGCTTTTCCCTCGAGCTGTCTTCTCCCCCGCGCCCGATGCGACGTAATGGTGGGGTCCTCCCCCACCCCACCCATCCGATCATGAGCACGACCCAACCGACCGCCCGCAAAGAAACCCAGGTCAAGCGCATTCTTGTGGTCGAGGACGAGGAGAGCATCGCGCTCGGCGTCAAGGACATACTTGAGCACGCGGGTTATCGCGTCGACCTCGTCGGCGAAGGCAGAGCGGCGCTCGTCCGCATCCGCGAGGAGAAGCCCGACCTCGTCGTGCTCGACCTGATGCTGCCCGGGATGGGCGGCCTCGAGATCCTGTCGGCGCTGCGCAAGGACGGCGACAAGGTCCGGGTCGTGATTCTGACCGCGCTCGTCAAGGACGAGGACCTGCAGCGCGGCTTCCAGCTCGAGGCCGACGACTACATCAAGAAGCCCTTCTCGCCAGGCGAGTTCCTGGCGCGGATCGAGTCCCAGTTCCGCAGCATGGAGCGGCACTCCGGCAGGCGCCCGGAGGTGCTCGAGCTGCCGGCCGGGATCCGCGTGGATCTCTCGCGCCTCGAGGTGCACCGCGACGGCCAGGTGTCCGCGCTGACGCCGCGCGAAGGCGACATCCTGGCCTACCTGATCCAGAACCGCGAGCGCGTGGTCACGCGCGACGACCTCCTCCTCGACGTGTGGCACTACAAGAGCGCCAACGTCGAGACCCGCACGGTCGACATCCACATCGTCGGCCTGCGGCGGAAGGTCGAGCCGGATCCCGCGAGACCCTCCTTGATCCAGACGGTGCGCGGCAAGGGCTACCGTTGGTTCAGCTAGTCACTCGACGATCCGCTCTGGTCTTGTACGGCGTGCTCCTGGTGCTGCCGACCGCCGTGCTCGGCGGGCTGCTGTGGCGCCAGCTCGAGGAAGACCACCAGACCCTGATGGCGGCCGCGCCGGGCGACACGGCCGACGCCGCGCGGCGGCTCCTGGACGCGCTCGAGCACCGCGTGCGCGACCTCGTGGACCGCGAGGGCCTGCGACCCTTCTACCACTACAAGAAGTCCTACTTCCCGCCCGGGACCATCGGTTCGGACCTGGCTTTCGTGCCCTCGCCGCTCGCGACCGGCCCGGCGCCGGAAGGGATCCAGGCCTGGTTCACCTACTCCTTCGGCAGCCGCGGCGTGCCGGACACCGAAATCTTCGCCGGCGGTCGCGACCGCGATCCGGCCTGGCCCGATCGGCACGCGGCGCTGGAGAGCGCGACGGTCGCTCTGGCGCTCCACGACCGGGGAGAGAACTGGTTCAGCCGCATCGCGCGGCTCGGCGCCGTGCGCGTCGATCTCCTGCCCCTGCCGGTCGCGGCCGTCAACGCCAGCCAGGAACAGGACATCGATTGCATGCGCAGCGAGCTGCACGCGCTGAAGGAACTGCAGGACGAAAGCCAGGACGTCCAGGTCTTCTCGTTCCACCTGCGCTTCTACCGCGAGGAGGACGGCACCCCGCGCGTCGTCGCCTCGCGGCGCGTGATCATCGAGTCGAACAAGCGCCTGCGCGGCATGCCGTCCTGCTTCGAGAACCTGGCCTGGGGCATGCACCAGGTCCAGGGCTTCTTCATCGACCCCGACTGGCTGTTCGCGAGGCTGCCCGCGACGCTCGCGAACCAGGTCCTCGACCCGTCCCAGGAGTTCGTCGCCGCCGGCACGGGGCCGTCCGGCGCGCAGCTCCTGGGCGGTCGCTCGAAGCACCAGGCCGGCGCGGTCGGGGCCGAGATCCGGCCGGTCAAGGAGCTCGGCTTGGAGACCTATGCACCCGAGGACGAGAATTTCGGCCGGATGCGGGTGATGGTCGACACCGGCGACCTGGAGGCGCGCTTCCGCTCGCAGACGCTGCACTTCCTCGGCCTCGCGGCCATGCTCGTGTTCTCCCTCGGAACCGGGCTCGCGCTGCTCCTGCGCAGCGTCCGCCGCGACCTGGAGGCCGCGCAGCGCACCGAGAACTTCGTCGCCGCCGTCACGCACGAGCTGCGCACGCCGCTCTCCGCGATCCGGATGCACGGAGAGATGCTGCAGGACGGCTGGGTGAAGGACGACTCCAAGCGGCAGGAGTACTACCGCCGGATCGTGCGCGAGACCGACCGCCTCGAGACGCTGGTCGAGCGCGTGCTCGAGAAGAGCCGCCTCTCGACGGGCGACGCGCGGCCCGAGCCCGGGGACCTGAACGAGATCGTCGAGGGCCTCGGCCCCGCGCTTCTGGGCACGGGCACCGAGCAGCCGGCGCGGGACGTGGTGTTCGACCTTGCGCCGGACCTGCCCGAGACGTTGATCGTCCCCGACGGCGTGCGCTCGATCGTGACGAACCTGGTCGAGAACGCGCGCAAGTACGCTCCGGTGCGCGAGGACGTTCCGGGCGCCGAGCCCATCCGCGTCGTGACGCTGCGGGTCGACGGCGAGCCCGCGCTGGAGGTGCGCGACCGCGGCCCCGGGATCCCGCGCGAGGAGCACGCGCACATCTTCGACGCGTTCTACCGCGTCGGCAACGAGACCACGCGCACTTCGAAAGGCACGGGTCTGGGACTGCACCTCGTGGCGTTGCACTGCCGCGCGATGGGCGCGAGGATTCAGGCCCTGGATCGCGAGGGCGGAGGAACGGTGTTCCGGGTGACGTTCCGGCGCGCGGGCGGCGAGGAACGGCTGACCCAGGCTTCCTGAAGCCGAGGCGCTACTTCTTTCCCGTGCTCTTCTCCGCGTCCTCGCGGCGCCAGGCCTCGAGCTCGAGCCCGTAGTGCTCCTTGAGGAACTCGTCCGAGAGGAAGTTGTTCTGGATGAACTCGTTGCGCGATTCGTAGGACGCCATCTGGGTCACCGTCTGGTACTCCAGCGGTGTCATCCGGGCGGGATCGGGATCGCGCTTGCCCGCGACGCGCGCGAGCCACGCCGTCGCATGGTCGGCGGACATCTCCGGCTTGGCGATCGCGCCGACCGTGGAGCCGTACCGGCCCGCGGCGCGGCGCAGGAACTGGGAGAAGGGAGTCGCCGAGCCGGGCTTCACCCGCGCGGTGGCGTCGAACCAGTCCTGGGCCTTGAGCTCCAGGCCGAGCTCCTGGGCCGCGCCCTGGAACTTCGCGGCATCGGCCTCGACCGAGAGTTGGCTGGTGGCGTCGGCCGGATCCGGCCCGGTCGAGAACTTCGCGCGCAGCTCCTCGAGCTTCGCCAGCGCGAGCTCGCCCTTCTTCTTCTTGATCCAGCCGTCGCGGACCTTGTCCCGGACCTCCTCGAAGGCAGGCATGCGGCTTTCCTGCCTGTCGAGCAGCCGGCCGACGAACAGGCCCTTGGGGTCGACGTTCACGTCGGGGAGGATCTTGCCGACCCCGCTCGCAGGGTCGAACATCGACTCGACGGCGCCCTTGCCGCTCCAAGCCATCATGGCCCCCGCCCACTCGGCCCGCGTGTGGGGGGTGACCTCCTGCCGGTAGGCCAGGCCCATTTCGGAGCCCTCCTGCTGCAGGATGATCTTCTCCCCCTTCTCCTCGCGCAGCTTCATGCCGTTCAACCAGTCGAGCATCGACTGGTTCACGATGCCCTCCGCGCGGGCGCGGTCCTTGACCTCGTCGAAAGGCAGGTAGTCGTCGGCAGCGGGAGTCTTCCCGGGCGGCAGGCCGGGCTTGCGGTAGAGGAGGTTCTTGTTCGCCTCGTACCAGGTCCTGGCCACGTCGTCGGCGTTCTCCGTCTCGGGGCGAGGGTACTTGGCCAGGAGCCGCTCAGGGCTGCTGGCATGCTCCAGCAGGAACCAGCTGAACTCGGCCGAGGTCTTGGCCTCGAGCTGCAGGCGGAAGGTGCTCTTCTCCGTCTCGGAGAGTCCATCGAACCAGCCCTTCAGCTCGTCGCCCGCAGGGCAGGCGGCCGCGGCCTCAGCGGCAAAACGCTCGGTCGGCAGCTCGATCGTGTCGAGCGAATATTCCTGGTGGGACTCCTTCCATTGCTTCTCCACGTCCTTCGGGTCGGGCGTGGTGAAGCTCTGGGCGAGGAGCATCTCGTAGCGCCGTACGCGCAGCATCGAGCGCAGCGTCTGCTCGAACTCCAGGGCGCTCGTCCGGTAGTCGGCGAGACGCCGCTTGTACATGTCGGGCGAACCGAAGATGGCCAGGATGGTCTTCGCCATCTCCGCGTCGGTGACATCGATGCCGGCTTCCTGAGCGAGCTGGTCGGCCAGGATGTGGCGAGCCGTTTGCGAGTCGTCGTGGTCGCGCGAGGTCCGGCCACCGGAGAGCAGCGCCTGGACCTTGGACAGGTTCTGCTTGATGATCAGGAAATCGCTGGCCTTGATGTCCTCCACCTGCCCGTTGGAGCGCCTCCAGGTCATGTAGGCGTTCTTCGCGCGGTTGCGTCCGGTCAGGACGTCGATGACCTCGCCGCTGACCGTGAAGGTGGTCAGCACCAACATCGCGAGCAGCGCGGTCATGATGAACCGGGCGCGGCTGCTGCCCTTGGGGACGACGATGACGTCGCCCTCGTGCTCGCCTTTGGCGGGAGTCTCGGGGACGGCGGGATTCGTGCTGCGGGAGGCTTTGGACATGGGAGGGTGCTCGAAGAGCGCAGCAGTCTACGGCCCCGCACGCGCGGAGCGCAACGCGCTCCCCTCAGCGCGCCAGCTCGGAGTCGCGCGGCAGGTCGTCGAGGCCGGCCAGCCCGAAGCGGTCGAGGAAGGCCTTGGTGGTCGCGTACTGGAGCGGGTGGCCGGGCACATCGGCTCGCCCGGTGACCTTGACCAGGCCGCGATCGACGAGGCTGCGCAGGATCGGGCCGACCTGCACGCCGCGGATCGCCTCGATCTCGGCCTTCGTGACGGGCTGGCGGTAGGCGACGATCGAGAGCGTCTCGAGCGCGGCCGGCGAGATGCGCTCGGCCTTGCGTTCCTGGAAGAGTCGCTTGACGACCTGGCCAGTCTCCGGGGCGGTCAGGATCTGCCAGCCGCCGGCGAGCGACCGCAGCTCGAGCGGCAGGCCGCTCGCCGAGAGGCGCGCCTTCAGGGCCTCGAGCGCCGCGCGGACGCGCGGGAGCTCTGCGCCTTCCTGCCCCGGGTCGAGCAGCGCGGCCAGGCGTTTCTCCGAGATCGGCTCGGGCGAGGCGAACACCAGCGCCGTCACGGCTTTCAAGAGCTCGTCGTCGCTGAGGGGCTCGCCTCGGGGCTCCGCCGGGGTCTCCTCGGTTGCTTCGTCGCCCACGTCGTCCACCAGCGCCAGCTCCCCTTCGGTGGTGTCGCCCCCGGTTGCTTCCATGGAGGGCGAGCTTTCCGGACCGCGGGGGGCGGGTCAAGTGCAGAATGACGGACCTGGGCGGAATCGGCTGCAGTCCGACGGAAACCCGCCGAGCGCCTGGTCCACCCGGCCCCCGACGGGGATCCGCGCTGAGGCTGTGGACCGGCGATCGGCCTGGCTCACTTCGTCTCGGCTTCGACCCTCACCTTCATCGTCAGGATCTTCAAGCGCGCGGTCGCCGTGGGGTGTCCCGGCGAGAGAACGAGCACGCGCCGGTAGACCTCGATCGCCTTGTCCCTCTGTCCCAGACCCTCGTAGGCGAAGCCCAGATTGCCCCAGGCGTTGACGAAGCTCGGCTCGAGCTCGACGGCGAGCTCGAGGTTCCGCGCCGCCGCCTCGAAGCGCTTCGCCCGCACCAGCGCGAACCCGAGGCCGAATCGGCCCATGAACGAGTGAGGCTCCTCGCGCACGAAGAGCTCGAGCTCCGCGATCGCCTCGTCGGTGCGCTGGGCGTTGGAGAGAGCGCTTCCGAGGTTCAGGTGGTACTCGGGCGTGACCTCGTTCCGCTTCACGGCCAGGTCGAGCGCGCGCTGGGCGAACTCGAGCGAGAGGGCGGCCTCACCCCCGCGGTTCTTCGGGTCGATCTCCCAGCGGCGCTGGTGGACGAGGGCGATGCCGGCCTGGAACAGCGGATGTTCGTGCGCCTCGAACCCCCGCTCGAAGATGCGCTGCGCCTCGTCGAGCGCTGCCTCGCGAAGCCGCACATCGCCGGCGTGCTCCGCCTCCCGCACGCTGACGTGACCGAGGTTGAGATGCGCCATCGCGACGGTCGGGTCGAGCGCGCTGGCGTGCTCCCACAGCGTCTTCGAGCTCTTCCAGACGCGGCTCTGCGCGAAGGTCAAGGAAGCCAGCAGCGCGAGCGCCGCGACCGAGAGGATCGAGGTGGTCGCGCTGCGCCATCGGATCACCGCGGCGCCTGCGATCAAGGCGAACGGCAGGCACGCGAGGTAGCTGTATCGATCGGCCGCGATCTGCGGACCGGCCTGGCTGTAGCCGAGCACCGGCGCGATCGCGAGTCCGTACGCGGTCCACGCGGCGAGCCAGGCCGGGGCGCGCTGCCTCGACGCGAACACGATCGCGGTGATCGCAGCGACCGCCGCGATCGAGAGGAAGAACCGCGGCTCGGCGAGGCTCAACGTCCTCGGCAGCTCGTAGATCGGCGAGAGCCCGACCGGCACGAGCGTCTTGCGCAGGTAGAACGCGAGTCCGTAGAACGCCTGGAGCGTGCGCTCGCCGAACGTGTACTGCTTCCAGGGCGCCATCAATCCCGGGATCGAGGCCTGGCCCCAGATCGCGATGCGCGCGAACACGACCGAAAGGGCGACGAGCGGCATCTTCTCGACTGCCGCGGCGACGATCGATCGCCCATCGCGTGCGCGGCGCAGGGGCCACACGTCGAGCACGAGCAGCACCGCGGGCAGCACCATCGCGAGGCCCTTCGAGAGCAGCGCGCACAGGAACAGCGCCATCACGAGCCCGTAGGCGCCGAACCGGCGACTCGACCGGCCGGCCGCGACGTACGCTCCCAGGAGGAGGATCGCCCCGGCGAGCGCGAGCATCCAGCTCCCCCCCGGGCGCAGGGCCAGCCACCGCGGGCTGGAGAGATCGATGGCGGCCCACGAGAGCGCGAGCGCTCCGATCGATGCGCCCGCGACGACGGCGAGCTGCAACGTGCCGGATTCGCGTCCCTTGCGCAGGGTCGCGAAACCCAGCCACGACCACGCCGCGAGAACGTAGAACAGCCCGCACAGCACGTCGCGGCGCTCGGTGATCCACGCGACCGATTCGACGCGCAGCGGATGGATCGCGAAGAACGCGGCGGCGACGAAGGCCGCGAACCCGAGCTCGTTCGGCGGACGGGCGAACACGATCGAGAGCAGCCTGCGCGCGAGGGCGAAGAAGAACAGCGTCGCGAGCGCGTGGATCGCGACGCTGGTGAGGTGGTAGCGCGGGGCCTCCGGGAAGTCGTCGGGGCCCGACAGCCCCCAGATCGCGTGATCGACGGCGAGGGAGAGCCAGGCCAGGGGCTGGTAGGGCCCCATGTGATCGGTGGTGAACATCCACCGCACGTGCTCGGCGTCCAGCCCGCGAAATTCGTGGTTGGACGTGACGTTCTGCTCGTCGTCCCAGCTCACGAACTCCGCCCTGAGCGCAGGCGCGAACGCGCCGAACACGAGCAGGAGCAGCGCCAGGATCCAAGGCCACGCGGCCGGGACGCCCGGGCCCCGGCTCTCCGCGGATTCGATCGCGTCGGGGGCGCGTCGGGCCATGGGTCGCATTGGACGGCAGCGGGCTGAGGAGCGGTCCGGGTGCCGGACGACCTATTCGACGAGCTTCATCAGCGGCCGGATGTCGACGCCATAGCGCGCGACCATCACCGGCTTCCACTGCGAGACCTCCAGGTCGGCGACCGGGTGCTCGGACAGGCTCCTCTCGACCGCCGCGGCGATATCCACCCACTCCCCCTTCAACGGCTCGGGCCGCGCCTCGACCTTCACGAACAGCCAGGCGCCCTTCTCGTACTGCGGCCCGCCGACCTTCCCGATCTCGGTCTGGAACGACATGCGCGCGATCGGGGTGTCCCCGCGCACGACCGAGGGCACGCTCCCGCCGTCCTTGGCCGAGGAGTCCGCCGACAGCCTCCGCGCCACGTCCTCGAAGGCCTCGCCGGTCGCGAGCGCGTCGCGCACCTTGCTCGAGTCCTCCTCGGTCTTCACGGCGATCACGCGGATCTCGGAGCGCTCGCTCTGCAGCACCCACGCGCGCACGACGCGCTCCGCGAGCAGGCCGCGCAGCGCCTCGTCGCGCAGGTACTCCCGGTAGCGCACGGGGTCGAGCCCGAGCGCCTCGTCGACGTAGCGGTCGAGCGTCACGCCCGGGCGCTTCCCGCTGATCGTCTTCTCGATCGCAGCCACCGCTTCCTGGTAGGCCTTCTCGGACTTCTCGGGCTCGACCCGCACCGAGAGCCGCGCAGCTTCGGCCAGCACGAGCCGGCCGAGCACGAGGTGATCGAGGCTCTCGAGCACCTGCAGGCTGTCCTGGTGGAGCCACAGCGCGAGCAGCTCCGACGCGTCGATCTCGCGGCCCGCAACGCGCGCGACGGGGAGGCCGGACGAGGCCGTCTTCGCGGACTCGCCCTGCGAGCCACTCGCGGATGCGGGGGAAGCGGGATGGGGATTGCTCGGCGGAGCCGCGGGCGCCGGCGCCGACCGGACGGGCGTGGGCGGGTTGGGCATGGCCCCGCAGGCGGCCAGCGCGAGGACGAGGCTCGACGCCGCGGCCGGGCGCGCGGGCGGATGCGCGAGAGGGTGGGCGGTCATGGCCAGGGCATCGACGGCGCCGCGCTCAGCGGTAGGCGATGCGCCGGATCCTGCCGACGCCGTGGCAGATCGGGCACTCCACGGTGGTGCCGATCTGGCCCTTGCCCACCATGCTCTTGGCCACGTTGGAGCCGGCAACCGCGATCTCGCGCAGGCCCTTGCCTCCGCAGTCGGGGCAGTTGTCGAGGTTGGGCCGCTTGGCGACCTCGAACTCCCCGGAGTTCTCGACGAAGTTGGCCAGCAGCCACTGCTCCTTCGACATGGACGGGAACTCCTTCCAGAAGCCCTCGCGGTCCTCCTTCCGCTCGTCCTTGCTCTGCGCCTTGCGCGCCATCTCCTGGTTCTGGAGGAACTGCTTGATCTTCTTCTCGAGGTCGGCGCGCTGCTTGTCGACCTCGGTGTCCGGCTTCTTGTCCTTGTCCTTCTTGTCCTTCTCCGCGTCCATCCCCTTGAGCGCCGCCTCCTTGCCGAGGAGCCAGGTGCCCAGGCCGTAGGACCCGCGGTACCAGTGGACCTTCTTCCGCGAGGCCCACATCTGGCGCACCGTGTCCGGCGTCGCTTCCTTGGAGATCTTCTGCGCCTCCTTGACGACCGAGTCGAGCAGCTCCTGCTTCATGGGCTCCGCGACATAGGCGAGGGCCTGCTCGAAGGTCATCTCGAGTGCCGCCTTGTGCGCCAGCTTCTCGGCCCTGGTGATCCACAGCCGCGCCACGCGATCGGCGATGTCGCGGTCGCGGGCCTTGACGATGCGGTCGTGCTTCTTCCGGGCGTCGGGGATCAGGGGGCTGCCCGGGAACTTCGTCTGGAAGGCGTCGGCCTTGGTGAGGGCCTTGTCGTAGTGCCCCTTGTGGAGCTCGGACTCGACGTCCTCCAGGTAGTCGAGCTGGTCCTGGTTCTTGGCCTTCTCGGTCGCGCGGGCCACCGCGAGCTGGACGTCCGCCGTCCGGAAGCCCGGGTCGGCTTCGGACGCCTTGCGGTAGTGCTCCAGCGCATGGGGGAAATCGAGGATGCGCTCGCAGTACTGTCCGAGCGCGAAGTGCCCGGCCGCGTCGGCGGGCGGATGAGCGAGCACCTGCTGGTCGTAGAGCTCCTGGCGGCTGAACACCTCGAGCGCGCGCACCTGCACGGTCGTCGACGCGCCACCGATCCGGTCCTTGCGGATCGCGAGGGTCGCGCTGGCGGTCTTCAGGAGGATCGAGTCGGCCGTGCGATCGACGATGCGGCCGATGAACTCGGTCCCGTCGGTCGTCACGATGCGGTCGGCGTCGATCAGGACCTCGTCGCCGCTCAGGTCGACGTAGCCGAACTGGAGCTTGAGGTCCCGCTCCTGCACGGGATCGAGCAGGCTCCAGGGCAGTCGCGCGATCCCGCCGTTGTCCAGGCGCGCGAACACGAACCCGTCGGGGTCGTGCGACTGGATCGCGCCCCACTGCACGCGCCCGTCGCGCAGGTGCAGGAGCAGCGGCTGGCCGAGCGAGGCCTGAACGCCGGAGGCGGGCTGTTGCGCCCCCGCGCGCGGGAACAGGAGGGCAGCGGAGAGGCAGGCGGCGATCAGGGTCCTCATGGCGTGTTCCTCACTGTCGACGATCTCGCGGCGATTGGCAACTTCCTCACCGGCCGACCGGGATCGACGGCGGGGGTGGCGCCCCCTTGTTCTCCACGAAACGCTGGCGCAGGCGCTCGCCGAAGGGGATCTCGCGCACGAGCAGGGTGGAGAAGCTCATCTCGCGCCGCACGCCGGCGGACTTCCAGGACATCTCGACGTCGACGCGGTACTCGAGGGGTCGCTTGGGGTTCTCGCGCGCGTGCGCGGAGTAGACCAGGTCGGGCATGCCCGGGAGCGATCGCTCCTTCACCTCGACAGGCGGCCCGGCCTCGCCGACCCCGGCCTCCGCCTCCTGCAGCCCGCCGACCATCGGGAAGAGCGTCTCTTCGAGGTCCGCCACGACCGCGTGCGAGGCCGAGGCCGCCGACGTGCGCAGCAGCGCCGTGCGCGTGAGCGCCGCGCCGAAGGTCAGCATCCCGAGCACGGCGGTCATGCCGAACAGGAGGATCGCGAGGGCGACGAGCACCTCGATGATGGTGAAGCCGGCGCGGGAATACGGTACCAGGTCCGTTCTTCCGCGCTTTTCGGAAGAACTCGACGCACGCTGAGGCTCGGCACGAAGCGCGGAAGAACGTACCTGGTACCGTATTCCGCTCACAGGTTCCAGTCCTCGCGGTACGTCGCCACCGGCACCTCGCGGACCAACCGGAGGCCGTAGTGGACCATCGCCCCGCGCGCATGGCCGACGATCTTCGTCCCGCGTTCGCCGCGCTTCACCGAGACGCTCCGGCCGTCGATCGAGAGGACGCGCATCCACTCCGCGTCGAGGAGCACGAACGACCCTTCCTCGCGCGGGATCCTCTCGCCGTCGTCGACGAGGAGCGCTGCGTCGCCGACCTCGATCGTCTCGGCCAGGCTCGTCCGCCTCTTGCGGTCGAGCTCGCGCTCGAACTCGAGCTCGAAGCGCACGCGCCGCGGCAGGATCGGCCGCGCGCGCGCCCGGGGCATGCCCGTGCCGGGCTCGTTCCAAGGGTGCGCATCGGGATCAGGCCGGCCGCGCGACCAGGCGTCCCACGCGGTTGCGGCGCAATCGAGGTCGGGCCCGGTCTTCCAGCCGTCGTGCACGACCGAGGTCTGCGTCGCGAGGAGCACGCCCATCCACAGGAGCCCGCCCCCCACCTCCTCGGTCACGCCCGCCGGCGGCCGGTTCGAGCGGCCGAAGAAGTCGGGCGCGAAGAAGGACTTGGTCTCGAGGTCGGAGACGAGGCGCTCGCCGCGCCACAGCACGCCCTCGGCGCGCGCGTCCTTGTCGGTGAGCGAGGCCGGGACGACGAGCCACACGACCTCCGTGAGGCCTTCGCCGGCGCGGACCGGCGCGGGCGCCCGCGCGACCGCCTCGGGTTGATCTGGCCTGTCACCCGGCAGGCGCTCGACATCCGCGGCCGAGGCTTGGCGCACGAAGCGCAGGCGCGGCCACTTGCTCTCCGCGACGCCGTCGCCGTCGGTGTCGAAGGTCACCCACTCGGCGAGGAGGTCGCCGCGGGCTCCGCCCTCGAGTCCGGAGAGGTCGTGCGCGAGCAGGTCGGAGACGGTGGCGGCCTGCGCGAGCAGGCTCCGGCGGGTCTCGGCCCGTCGCCACAGGGAGAGGGAGCGTTCGAGGATCTGGAAGACGGCGAGCACGAGGAAGGCGAAGATCCCGAGCGCGAGGAGCAGCTCGACCAGGGTCAGTCCCGCCCGTCCACCGCGAGGCTGCGCGCGCGTTCTCATCGCTCCACGCTCGAGAGGACCATGCCCGGCCCGAAGTAGAAGGCCCCGAAGCGCGTGAGGCGCGGCGTCTCCTTCCATCCGTGCCCGAGCCCGGTCTTCAGATCGAAGGCGCCGGGTGCATACTTCACGAACACGCGCCAATCGATGCGGTCGGACTGCCTGCCAATGGGGATCGGCTTGCCCTCGACGTCGCCCTTCCAGTAGAGGTGCAGCCGCTTGTCCGTCTCCGGGTCGGCGTCCCAGGGCGCCTCGGGGTCGGTCTTCTCGAGGATGCCGATCTGACCCGACTCCGTATCGTCCTTGAAGAAGAAGCACGAGCCCCAGTAGGCCGAAGGCTGGTCGATCGACAGCGTGAAGTAGGAGAGCTCGGGCGCGTCGGCGCGGCTCTGCCAGCGGTCCCAGTAGCGGAAGGGGAAGAGGATCACCGGCTCGCCCTGCGCGTGGCCGGCGGCGAGCGTGCCGTAGCGCCCGCGGAAGAGGCCGTCGCCCTTGTGGTCCATCTTGCCGGGAACGGAGGAGGCGCGCGGCATCTCGAGCGCGGCGTCCCGGATGTGCGTGTAGTGGATGAGCTCGGAGCCGATGAGCACCGTGCCGTCGGGCGGGAAGTCCTCGGTGCTCGCCACGGAGATCGTCGCGTCGCCCGCAGCGAGTCCTCCGGCGAGGAAGGTGACCGCGTGGTGCTCGAGGAACGTCACCGGCTCGGTCGTGTGATGCGGCTGGGGGCGGGTGCCGAGGAGTCCGCGGCCGCCCGGCGCGACGGCGATGTCGCCCGTGGTCGGGTCGCGGTGGTCGTAGCACAGGATCTCCTCGCCGATCCGGAGCAGCCCCGCATCCTGGGGCGTCTCCCCGAGGAACTCGTAGTTCAGGCCGTAGTCGCCCCTCGCGGTGCGCAGCGCCTTGGGGAGGACCTGGATCTGCAGCTGCTCCTCGGCGACCTCCGTGTTGAGCACGAAGCTCGCGCCCGCGAGCGTGTCGGCATCGCCGGGAGCCTTGCGGCCGAACTGCGCGTCGCCGAAGACGATCTCGTCGACCACCGCCGAGGGCACGGCTCCGCTCTGCTGCCCGTCGAAGCCGCCGCCGACGGCCATCCTGGAGACCATCCGCGGCCGCTCGCCGGAGGGGAAGCAGCACAGGCGCGTGATCGCGCGCGTGTCGTTGATGTTCGTGGCGCCGCTCGGATCGACCGTGCCGGGCCGCATCGGCTCGGGAGCGCGCGCTTGGAGCCCGACGAAGATCGAGTCTCGAAGGAAGATCTTCTGCGCGGACACCAGCTCGCCTGCGGAGACTGCCGTGAGCGTCTGAAGATCCGGCTGCTTCCACTGGCGAGCTCCGAGATTGTTCGCGGGGATGTGCGCGCGGTGGACGTGCACCGGCCAGCCCAGGTGGTCGAAGACCGCCCCGATCAGGAACGCCGCGTCGAGCCGGCCGGGGCGCCCGGAATCGATGCTGCCGAGCTCGACGTTGAAGACCGGCAGGACCAGGGTCCCGGCCGGGTGCTGGTGCGAGTAGGTGCCGAGGACCCCGCGGAACTGCAGCGTGTCCGAGACGCAGGAGCTGAAGAAGAAGCTCCGGCCCTGGGTCTCGTTCTCGCTCTTGCCGATCTCGGGGAGCCACTGAGAACCGTACGATTGCGCCGGCGGGGGTGGTCGGGTCGCGACGACGAGCATCTCCGAGCCCGGTCCTGCCGCGATGGCCGTGCCCTGATGCGGGCTGAGGTCGATCGGCGAGATGATCCGGTCGTACACGGTTCTGAGCGCCTCGGGATCGTCGCGCACGAACTGGCCCGACGCGTCCTGGTGGTCGTAGCGCACCCACTCCGTCTTCTCCGCGTCCTGGACGTGGGTGACCTGCAGGACGCGGGACCGATCCTTCCTGGCCTCCGGGACGGTCGCGCGCAGGCCGTCGGCGCCCGCCACCCCGAGCGAGATCGGGATCACGTAGCAGCGCCATTGCATGACCTGGTTGTCGGAGACCCACCAGCTCGTGAAGTTCGCGACGAACGCGCGCCTCCCGCCGATCTTCGCGCCCAGGTTGGCCGGGAGGTTCCGCAGGTCGGGCAGCTCCTGGTCGACGCCGCGCGCAGCCATGAGGAGGGTCGTCCCCTGGTAGCCGCTGTACCGGATGATCTCGATCCCACCGAACTGCGTTCCGACATCCGTCTTGTTGTTGGTCGGATCGTTGTCCTTGACCACCTGCACCACCATCGCGTAGCCCCCGGTCGTGCTGAAGGCCGGCATGAAATCCGCGGGCGCCACGTTGGGCGCGTCGGCGCACTCGAGGACGAGGGCTCCCACCTGGCTGTTCGGGCCGCCCTCCATCCCGGTTCCCACCGGGTAGGATCCCAGCAGACCGGCGAAGGAGATGTCGTCACCCGGAAACGGCGCGCCGTTCGCCCGGGCCACCCCCGCGAGCCTTCCGACACGGAACGGTCCGATCGCAGCACCCAGCGTGCCCTGGCCCGCGGGTACGTCGGAGACGAGCGGCAGGCTGTAGCCCGCGAGCTCGACCGCGGTGCCGGCGGGATGCGCGGTCGTGGTCTGGGCCAGCGCGGCCGGGACATCGAGCGAGTCGGTCGTCTGGCTCGCGAACCGGTCGCGGGCGATGCGTCCGCCGAAGCCGGCGAACGCGCCGATCTCCTGGCGTGCAGCCCTGAGCTGGCCGTTGTCGACGGTGACCTCGACCAGCTCGTTGCCGAGGCGCACCGTGCAGGACGCCGGGAATCCCTCCGCCGATTCGACGGGCAGGATCGCGGCATTCTGCGGGATGGCCGCGGTCAGCCGCGTCAGTCCGGGCGTGCGCACGCCGTGCGCGAGGCCGTTGACGAGCAGGCTGATCTGGTCGGGACGGTTGCCGCGCACGTCGACCTCGACGTGGCTCCACACGTCGACCGGCAGGCCCGGGCTCTGTCCCTTGGCGACCGCGAAGCGCGCTTCCCCCCATTCCTTCTGGGGCGTGTCGGGGTGGTCGCCGCCGGCGGAGATCACGCGCAGCACGAGATCGGGACCGTCGAGCCGGAGCGAAACGCGGTCGGTGTCGTGGCTCGTCCCGCCGATGTCGAGCAGCAATCCATCCGCGATGGCCCGCGGCTTGACCCACATCGAGAGCGAGAGCGGGCGCAGGAGCGGTGATCCGGCCATCCCCGTCCAGCCGACCTGCTTGTCGTCGGTCGCGCGCGAGACGACCTGGTCGGGGAGGTAGCGGCCCTCGGGATTGCGCGTCTCGTGGTCGAAGTGCAGCACACGGTCCTTCAAGCGCTGCGAGGCCTCCGAGACGCGCGAGGGCCAGAGCTGGATCCAGCCCGCCTCCTCGCGCGATGCGAACACGTGCTCCGCGGTCGGAGGCGACTCGCGGTCCTTGAACGCGGAGGTGTCGGTGACGCCGGGCAGGTAGGCCTGCCCCTCGGCCGTCCCCATGTGCGCCCACAAGCGCGAGGGCGGCGCGGATCCGTTGTCCCAGCGCGAGGTCGCGCTCGGCGCGGTCATCCACCAGGGCGCCTCGAGGTCGAGCCGCAGCGCCTCCTCGAAGTCCTCCTGACGCGCCCACAGCTCCAGCACCTCGCGCTGCGGCACGACCAGGTCGGCCTCCTCGCGCACGAGCGAGAATCGTTCGGCGCCGCTCGGCGCGTCGACCGTCGCGCGCAGCTCGAGATCGTAGGTGTCGCGCGTGACGAAGCTGTAGGGCATGGTCGAGTAGAGCAGGCCCGCGTCGTTCGCGTTCAGGCCGTTCGTGTACAGGGCCAGCGCGTCGTCGGGATCGATGAAGCCGCCTTCGCCCGAGAGACCCGCCAGGATCGGGGGGACGACCGGGGCGTCGTTCGGCAACTTCTCGACGCCCGCCGCGGGCAGGACGACCCGCCGCAGGAAGTCCTCGAACCCCTCGAACGGCCGCGACTCGACCACGAGCTGCGCGAGCTTCTGCGCCTCGTCGCGCGTGATCCGTGAATTGCGCCCGACGAGCTGGAGGTTCGCGAACACCGCCTCGAGCACCGGCGGGCAGGCCGTGTTCAGGTTGACCGGCCGGCGCGCGAGCACGCGCACGACCGCGAGATAGGGCTGGTAGTCGTTCACGAGGACCCGGTCGAGAACGATCTCGCCGCTCCTCCGCACCTCCTGCACCAGCGCCAGCTCGGTGCTCGCCCCGTCGCTGATCTGCACGGTCGAGCCGGGGTTCAGCCAGCGCGCGATGTCGACGCGCAGGATGCCGTCCTGGCCGCCCTGGACCGCGCTCGCGAGCCGCACCGGATGCTGCCACACCGGTCCGCCCCGCACCCCGCCTTGCACGGACCCGTACCGGAAGAGCGGCCGCAGCGCGTCCTCGGAGAGGGCCTTCCGCGCCGCGGCCCTGGGATCAGTGCTCTTCGAGAGCGCCGCCGCGAGCGCGAAGGCTCCCGCCTCGCGGAGTCGCTCCTTGGAATCGAGCGCGCGGATCTCGCCGTCCGCGGTCGCGATGCGCCACAGCGCCGGCGCGAAGGCGCGCTGGTCGATCACCGGCGCTCCCGCGTCGTGGACCGAGGGCGGGAGCGGGCCTCCGCGCCACTGCGAGGCGTCGGCGGGTCCGAGCACGCCGCGAACGGGCTCGGCCAGCGCGCCCTCGGCGATCTTCCCGTAGCGCACGAGCTCGCCGTTCGACCACACCACGCCTGCGGGTTCGAGGCCGGCGGTCGAGGCCAGGGGCAGCTCCTTCTCGTCGGGCTTGATCGCCCGGGCGAAGCGCGTGCTCACGCCCATCAGGTTGGCGATCATCTGCGGCGGCGCGCTGCCGAGGTCGATCTCGCCGGCGACGTCCTGGCGATCGACGTCCCACATCAGGCCCTTCTCGTCGCTCGCGTCGAGGAAAGCGGGATCGAAGCGGTTGTCGACCGCAACCTCCTCGAGCGAGTCGAAGTAGGGGGTCTGGTCGAGCCCGGAGTGGCTCTCGCCCAGCTGGAGCCGGGCGTGGCGCGCGGCGGAGTCCAGCGCCAGGCGCGCCTGCGCGCGGTCGGAGAGCTCCGTGCTGGCGCGGTCGGCGTTGCGGGCCATGAGCAGGAACGGTGCCGCGAGCACGAGCAGCGCGATCAGCACGAGGAGGACGACGAGCAGCGCGAAGCCGTCGCGCGGCCGCGCGCGAGGCCGCGTCCCGGGCCCGCATCCGGCCGCGAGCGCGCGTCTCATTCCACCGTCCCGTACAGGTTGACGAGGACGCCCACACGCCGCCCGTCCTCGAACTCGAGCGCCAGGTGCACGGGCTCGCGGTGGAATCCGCGGTCGAGCCCGCCTCCGGGGGCGAAGAGGATCTCCGCCGGCGTCCCCGCGGCGAACACGACGCCGCGCGGCAGCGCGCTCTCCTCGTGCGCGGCGACGGCCGAAACGACCAGGCTGTCGATCGCGCCGGGCCAGGCCGCGTTGGAGGGTGAGAGCACGAGAGGACCGTCGAGCCGCCACACGGGCGCGGTCTCCTCGACCTCGGCAACCGGGGCGCCGTCGACGGAGAGGCGCAGCCGCCGGCGGTCGTACTGGACCTCGACGACCGACCAGCGCTCGGGCGGGAGCGAACCGGGCGGCGCCTCGACCGGGATGCGACCTCCGCGTTGCAGGTCGCCGTGCTGGTCCTTCACTTCGGCGGTGATCCAGGCCCGGACCGAGCCTCGTTCGGTGGTCTCGAGTCCGGCGCTCTCGCCGAGCGACAGCACCGCGCCGCCGACCGCGCCGGCTTGCGGGCGCAGCGCGCAGCGCAAGGCGAAGCCCTGGCGCAGATCCCACGACGGATCGCCCTGCACCGGGATCTCGACCCTCGAGCGCGCCGGCTCGCCCGCGAAGGAGAGCGCCTGGCCCTGGAAGCCGTCCTGGACGAGCTTGCCCCCCAGCATCGCGCCCTCGATCCCGAACGCGCCGCGGATCGGCAGGCTCTCGAAGTGCCAGGTCCCGATCACCTGCATGCCCTCGGCGCGGATCGTGCCGGTCTTCCCGTCGATCCTCACGCGCGCGGGCGCCGAACGCGCGACGGCGAAGTTGTGCGCCGAGCGCAGCGCGTCCTGCACGAGCGCGACGGCCACGCGGTCCCCGAGGTCGAGGCGCGCGAAGACGCCCAGGCCGATGCCGAACAGCAGGGCGATCAGGCCCATGACGAGGAGCAGCTCCAGGAGCGTGAAGCCCGCAAGCCTCCCCACCGGACTGCCTGGCACGACCCTCACGGCGTACTTCCGCATGCCTTCTCTATCTCGGCTTCTGCCAGTTTCCGATGTCGTCGAGGGTGCCGTCCTCGTTGGGGCCGAACTTCCCGTCCAATCCCGCCGAGATGAGCTGGTAACGGTCCGGATTGTAGTAGAGGCCCGTCACGGGGTCCTTGCGTGCCTCGACGGTGCTCTCGTACTCCTCGCCGGTATCCGGACTGTGCGTGAGGTACACGTCCTTGCGGCCGTAGTCGCGGTGGTGGAAATAGGCGATCGGATTGCCCCACTGGTCCGAGAGCTCGAAGAGGTCGGCCTTGGGAAAGATGGCCAGAGGCTTCCGGCTCGAGTCGCCGTCGGTGTTGACGAGCCGGTCGGGCGGGCGCGTCGTCTTGAACTTCGGCGACCACAGGGACAGGACCAGCGTCTCGGCCCCCAGGTTGGTGGTGTTCGGCGGCGCGCCCCAGGCCTCGACGAAGTGGCTCGGCGGGTAGTCGCCCATCTGGTTCTCGTACTCGCCCAGCGCGGTGTCGATGTTCACGAGGTCGACGCGGGTCGTGCGCTCCTTCGCGGCATCGATCGCCCGGGCGAGCCTCGGGACGAGCACGGCGATGAGGATCCCGAGGATCACGAGCACGGCCAGGAGCTCGATCAGCGTGAAGCCGGACTGCCCGCTACTTCTTCTCACGGGACACGATCTCCACGTCGTCCATGTCGATCTGCACTTGTCGTCCGGGCTCGCCCTCGGCGAAGAGGCCGATGCGCAGCTCGTTCGTCGTGCGACCGAGGTTCGGCGCGGGCTTGTTGTCGAGCACGGGGAAGCCGTCGACCAGGCAGCGTATGCGGGTGTCGCTCGACTCGCCCGTGCGCTCGATGCGCACGACCACCGGGGTGTCGAGCTTCCACTCGAAGCCGGGCACGTCGGTGTAGGCGAGCTCCTCCTCCCCGCGCTTCATCACGCGCGTCTGGATCGTGTTCGAGCCAGGCTCGTTGTGGCGCGAGAGCGTGACCTCGGCCTCGACCTGGCTCTCGCCCGCGCGAGCGGTCTCGCGCGCGACGAAGATCCCCACGCGCGAGCTCGTGCCCGTGTGGATCGTGAGCCGCGCCTCGAAGGCCACGAAGGCGCTCGCGCCGCGCATCTGCCACATCCGTGCGCGCCCCTTCTGCTTGAACACGCCTGCGAGCGTGACGAACCCGTCGTGGATCGAGGCCTGTGGACCGGCGCGCTCGTCGACCTCCCAGCCGTTGCGCAGGTCGGTGCGCTCGAAGCGGTCGGTCCAGGAGACCTTCTCGAGGTGGTCCTGGATGCGCGCGAGCTGCGCGCGCGCCCAGACCCGATGCGGGTCGGTCTCGGGAAACGCGCGGCGGGTGTCGTCGAGCTCGCGCAGGCGCGTCAGCGCTTCCCCGACGTCGCCGCGCAGATAGTGGCACCAGGCCAGCCCGTTGCGCGCCGTGGGCTGGTCCTGCGCGAGGGCCAGCGCGCCCTTGAAGGTCTCCTCGGCGTCGCGCAGGCTGCCCAGCCCGAGGAAGTTGACGCCGCGCAGCGCCGCGACCGAGGCCAGCTTGGGATCCAGCGCGAGCGCGCGCTCGAGGTAGCGCTCGGCCGAGGCGAATTCGCCGCGCCGGTTCTGGATCTCCCCCATCGCCGCCAGCGCGTCGGGGAAGTCGAGCTCGACCTCCAGCGCGCGCGAGAAGGATTCCATGGCCCCGTCGAGGTCGTCGCGCGCGGCCAGGATGCGCCCGCGCTGGTAGAGCGCGTAGGCGTCGCCGGGGTCGTTCTCGACCGCCTGCTCGGCGAAGCGCAGGGCGTCCTCGGAGCTGCCCGAGACCTCGGCCAGGAACGAGAGCGCGCGCCAGGCGAGGTGCGCGCGCAGCGGATCGGCCGCGGCGGCGAGTGCGAGGCTCTGCCGCGCGCGCGCGGCCGAAGCCGCGTCGCGGTGCGAGAGCGCCTCGATCCCGCTCGCCAGGAGGAGGTCGAAGCCGACGCCCGAGAGATCCGGCGCGCCCGCGCCGGCCGTCGAGCCGGCGCCGTTCGAGCCGGCTTTGCCGCCCGACAGGACCGCCGCTCCCATCGAGCCGGCGAGTGCGCGCTGCTCCGCGGGATCGGCCTGGCGCGCCTTCTCGAACCATTCCGTCGCCTCGGCGACCTCGCCCGCCGCGAGCAGCGCAGCACCGAGGTCGACCCGGATCCGCGCGCGCTCGCGCTTGCGCTCGGACGGGGAAGGCTCGTTCTGGCTCGCGAGGCGCAGGTGATCGACCGCCTCGCGCGCGCGGCCGCGCTCGAGGAGGAAGCGACCCAGCGCCTGCTGCACCTGCCACTGCTGGCGGCCGTAGCGCTCGGCCTCGAGGAGGTGCCCCTCGGCCTCGTCGAACAGGCGGAAGCGCGCCTCGAGCTCGGCCAGGCGAGCCAGCACGAGCGGGTTGCGCTTGTGCGCGCCCGCGAGCAGCGCTTGGTACTCCTGGAAGGCCTTCTCGAACTCGAACGCCGCCTCGTAGCAGCGCGCGAGGCCGAGATGGGGCAGCGGATCCTCGGAGAACACGGGGCTGGCGCGGTGATACATCTCTTCGGCGACCTCGAGCGCGCGCGGCGTTTCCAGGCGCTGCTCGACGCACCAGTCGGCGAAGGCGAGCGCCGGGTCGTACTGCGTGGCCGTCAGCGGGTCGTCGAGCTCGGCGCGGCGTTTCTCGATCTGGTTCTGGATCGTGTCCGCGAAGTCGAACTCGGCGACGTTCGAGCGCGCCAGGGGCACGGGCGCCTGATTGGGGATCCGGGGCAGGCCGGTCGTGGTGTTGAACTCGACGAAGAGGACCTCCTCGTTCGGCCGGCGCGCGAGCTGGTAGCGATCACGGTTCTTGATCTGCCCGAACTTGATCTCGACGATGCGCACCCAGTCGTAGAGCTTCTTGTAGCCGGCGATCCGCTGGGCCTTCTCCTCCGGCGTCAGGTCGGACGCGCGAGCTGCCGAGGCGGGCGCGTCCGGGCTCTCCGGGGCGGCGGCCTCGGCCGGCGACTCGGCCGCGAACAAACCCGGCGCGTCGATCGAGAACGGCGCCGTCCGCAGGAAGCGCCCATACAACGCGGGCACGGGCCCGGGTTCGGGCGGCGGCGAGAGCATGGCCAGCGGTGCCAGCGGAATCGGCGCGAGATCGAGGGGCGGCAGCGGGTGCGTGTCGCTGGGCGGGGAGAACAGATCGCGGGCGCGCAGGTCGGCCGCCGGGCGTGGCTGCGACAGGGCCAGCGCCGGATCGGGTGCGAGGTGCCGTGCCAACGCGGGCGGCTCCGCATGCCGTCCGCTCGAGCCGCGCGAGGGCGCTTCGTCGCGCGAGCTCCACAGCATCCAGCCGAGCACCAGCACGGTGACGGCGATCACCCCTTGTTCCTTGCGCAGCTCCACAGCTTCCTCGGCGACTTCCTCAGGGCAGTCTGGCGACCACGAAGGTCGCCTGCAGGCCGGCTTCGTCCGCCTTGGTGCGCGAGGCCTGGATATCTGCCTTCTCGATCAGGAGCGGACGCGAGCCTTCGGCGAGGGGACGAGCCTCTCCGCCCTGCGTCAGGGAGAGGAAGCGCACCAGCGGCCCGGGGGCCCCGCTCGCAGTGACCTCGACGCGCGTGCGCTCCAGGTCGCCCACGCCCTGGCGCGAGGCGAGCTTGGGATCGAGGCGGATCTCGATCTTGTCGATGCGCTGCACGCCGGCGGAGAGCGCCAGACGAACGGCGCGGTCGACCAGGTCGAGGGCCTCGAGGTAGCGCTCGATCTCGCCCTCGCGCGTGGCAGACAGCGCCGGCAGCCCGAGGTCTTCGGGCACGCGCAGGTTGCCGCGCCCGGCCAGGGTCAGGAGCTCGTCGCGCACGCGCGAGACGGCCGCGAAGTACTGGTTCGTGGCCGCGCCCGCCTTGGCGTCCAGGCGAAAGCCCGGCCGCGCTTCGAAGGCCGTCGCCTGGGAGAGGACCTCGACCGCCTTCTTGAGCGACTCGTTCTCCTTCTCCGCCTCGGCCAGGTCCGACGCGGTGAACATGGGCTCGGAGCGCAGCTTCGCGGCGGCCGAGTCCGCAGCGCGCTTCTGCGCCCGCAGCTCGGCGCGGAAGTAGCGGTCGACCAGCATCGTGCCGACCAGGAACAGGACCGCCCCCGAGGCCGTTGCGACGAGGAAGCGCTTGTTCTCCTGCCAGTACTCGTTCAGGTCCATGGCGCTCAGCGGGCCCCTGGCTTCCTGGGGACTTCCTTTCTGGGCTGGCGAGGCGGCTCCGGCGGCGGGTTCTCGCCGGTCGCCTGGGGCGGTGTCTCGGGAGGCACGAACCAGCTCAGGTCCACGGTGAACTTCGCGCCGCTCGGGTTCAGGCGGTCCCGGAGCGCGGTCGAGGCGGGGAGCCTCTGCCCGAGCCCCTGCACGAAGGCTCCGAACTGCGCCGACAGCGAGGTCGTGCCTTCGCGTGCACGGCCCGCGATCGACACGATCGGGCGCTCGGAGCCGCGCGGCACGCGCAGCTCGGGGTCGGCGCGGAAGTCCGTCGAGAGCTGCGAGAGCCAGAAGTCGTCGGGCAGGCTGTGCTCGAGCGCGGCGATCGAGCGCGCGAGCTGCTCGCCGCTGCCCTTGGCCTCGAAGAGCACCTCCGCGGTGTTCGCCAGGCGCGAGTTCTCGAGGTTCAGCTCCTCGGTCTTGTGGTGCACCTGGCTCGCCTTCTTGACCTGTGCGTCGAGCTCGCGCGCGCGAATGCGCACATCCGTGAGGCGGCTCGAGGTGCGCACGGCGTCGAACCCGAGGTAGAGGAATGCGAGCAGGCCCGCCGCGGCGAGCCACACCGGGCCCGCCAGGAACTCGCGGCGCTTGCGCAGGGCGGCGGGAAGGATCTCGATCGACCAGGCCTGCGGATCGCAGGCCATCGAGGCCAGGCCGAGCGCGATCACAGCCTCGAGCTTGTGGTCCTCCAGATCGGCGGCCTGCTCGGGCGAGAGCGCGCTCGTGTCGACCACGCGCCAGGGATCGAACAGCTCGACCGGGACGGAGAGACCCGCCGAGAGGTACTTGGGCAGTCCGGCGAGCGCTGCGCCGCCGCCGACCAGGAGCACGCGGTCGAGCTTGAGCCCGCTGATCTTGACCTGGCTCTTGCAGAACAGGACCGCCGACTGGAGCAGCGACAGGAGCTGCCCGGCCGCCCCCAGGATCGCGCGGCTGGCCTTCTCCTGGTTCGGATCGGTGAAGCGCGCGCCCGGATCGAGCGTGGCGTAGGTCTCCTTGATCTCGGCCGCCTTCTCGGCCGAGACGGGGAGGCGCTGCAGGATCGCCTCCTCGAACAGGCGCGAGCCCCCCGAGAGGTTGCGCGCGAACAGGAGATCGGGACCGCGGGCGATCGCCACGTCGACGTTGTCGTGTCCGATGTTCGCGAGCAGCACCGTCTCGTCGCCCACCACGCCGAACCGGAGCCAGGCGTTGTAGAGCGCGACCGCGTTGGGCGAGAAGGCGTCGAGGGTCCCCGAGAGCCGGGCCAGGCCGGCCGCGTGCGCCTCGAGCAGGCTCTCGCGCGCCATGGCGAGCAGCACGACGTCCTCGCCCTCGATCTCGGGCAGCGGCGGGAGCAGGTTGAAATCCGAGGCGACGCCGGCGCCCGACTGCCCCCCGATCTCCTCGACCTCGAAGCGCATCAGGTTGCGCAGCTGCCAGTCGGGCACGCGCGGCGCGCGCGTGTAGCGGATGTTCACGTCGCGGCCGGTGAGCCCCACGCGCGCGTTCGTCGGCTTGAAGCCCGGCTCGGCCGCGGCCCAGCCCTCGGCGATCTCCCGCGAATGGAGCGGCGTCACCGCGAAGTCGGTGAGCCGCAGGGTGTTCGCCTTCCACGATCCGCGCAGGAACTTGGCCGTGCGCAGGCCGACGTCGACGCCGGTCACGGTGCGCGCCATCTAGCGTCCTCCGTCCGAGGGGGGCTGGGGAAGCTTCTGGAGGTGCTCGCGCACCTCGGCGGCGAGCCCCGCGGCCTTCTGCGACTCCAACACCCGCAGGATGGATTCCAGGCGCGTGCGCTCGGTCTTGGCCAGATCGGCCTCGAGGCCGGCCAGGTCCGTTTCGACTTCCGCGGCGACCTTCTGCGCCTCGGCGTCGACCTCGCTGCCGCGGAAGCGCGCGCCCACCGCGAGCGCCTTCTGCCGGCACTGGCGGTACAGGTCGACCAGGCGGAAGAAACGCGCGCGCTCGATCTCCGCGTGCACTCCTTGAAGCTCGGACAGGCCCTGCTGGACGAGGCTCGCGCGCTTGGCCTCGGCCTCGGCGACGAGCTGCTCCTCGTAGGGATAGCCGTTCAGGAGATCGGCCCACTGCTTCAGGCACTCGCCCAGGTCGCCCTTCTTCTCGGCGTTGCGCGCGGCGTAGGCGAGATCGCCGGCCTTGCGCCGCTCCTCGGCGAAATCGAGCTGGAGGGCGAGCTCCTTGAGCTCCGAACCCGAGCCGGAGCGCACCTGGATTCGCGAGGCCGGGCCGTCCGCGACGCCCTTCAGGCTCACGGGCTGGGCGAAGGCGAGGCGGACGAGCTCCCCGCCCTTGCCGAGCAGGAGGCTCGTCACGCCGTCGCGCTCGAAGTCGAGCCCGTGGGCCGAGTATCCCTCCGCGCCGATCGTCGCCAGTCCCGCCCGCGCAAGCGGCGCCTCGGCGCGCAGGCACAGCGCCGCGCGCTGCGGCGAGCCGATCGCGATCCGGCCCGGCCGTGCGGTCGCCGTGAGGCCGCCCGCCTGGGCCGACGCGGGGAGCGCGCTGCCCTCGGCGAAGGAGAGGCCGGAGACGAGCGCGCGGCCGAAGCGCGAGAGGACCGCCGCGGCCGGCGGATCACCGAGCAGCGCGAGGTGCCAGTCGCCGACGGACAGGGGAGGGCCTCTCGTGGAATCGCGCACCACCAGGGCCACGTCGTCGATGGCGACGCTGCCGCCTCGCTGGCTGCGCCCGAGCAGCACCACACGGACGGTTTCGTAGGCCGGCGGCACGACCGCCGAGAGGCCGAAGGCTTGGAGATCGCTCCCCGCTTCGCGCGGCTTCGACCAGGCGATGACCGAACCCGGAGCGTCCGGCCCCTCGGTCGGAGAGAACTCGATCCCGATCTGCGCGACCGCCTGGCCCTCGACCCGCACCCTCGCGGCTGCGATCGTCTCGCGGCCGGCTTCGGCGTGCACCTCGCGCGAGCGATGCAGCGCCCAGGCGCCCTCGGAGAGATCACAGTAGAGGCCCATCGCACCGGAAAAACGTCCCTGCGCGCTCTTCAGGAACGCGGCCGGCGCGCCTTCGGCGGCCCTCCAACCGTCGGTCTCGTTCTCGAACGAGAAGTCCTCGCCGAGGAGGTTGTCGGGGGCGGGGCGGGCCGGACGAACCACGCTCTCCCCTCCGTGCGAGGACCGTCCCAGATAGAACCACAGCCCGGCGGCGGCACCGACGAGAGCGATGAGGCCGAAGAGACCGACGACCGAGCGCTTGCGCGAGCGAGCCAGGACCTCGGGGCTGACGCGGAGCAGCGCATCCGCGGTGGGGGCGGCCGGAGCTCCTGCCGGGGCTGCGGCGGCCGCGGGCACCTCGCCGGCGGAGGCGTCGATGAACACGAGCTGCACGTTGCCGAACAGCACCCGGTCGCCGTGCGAGAGGCGCGTCTCGATCACACGCTCCCCGCCGACGCGAGTGCCGTTCGTGCTGCCCAGATCGCGCAGGAGCGCCCCCGCGCCGTCGACCAGGATCTCGGCGTGCCGGCCCGAGACCGAATTGTCGAGGATCTGGAGCGAGTGCCCAGGGCGCCTCCCGACCGTGAAGCCCTGGCCCTGGATCGGGATCGTCTCCCCCGCCCGCTCGCCTGTTTCGAAGCGCAGGGAGTAGCGGTTGTCCATCGTGGCGCGGTGTTCTGGACTGGGGTGGGATGGGTTGCCGCGGGGCCTCCGCCCGTGCGGATTCGCCGGCGGTCGGTCGGGCGGGTATCTCGCCGCGCTCGCCTCCACTACCCGGTTCAGGGCGCCCTGTTACGTCCAGCGGGGAGGCCGCGGAGCGGAAGCGGCGCGCGAGATCCTATCCGCCGCCGCGATGTCGCGCACCTCTTGTCCAGCTTGCCGGACGCATCCGGGGCCCCGACAATCCGCGTGTGGCCCCCCGCAGCGGAGAGCTTCCGAACGCGCCAGAAAGGCGGTTCTTCCTCCTGCGAACCCCCGTGGAAGGGCGGGCCGAGTTGCTGCCGTGCGAAGCGGAGCACGCCCTGCGGGTTCTGCGCCTCGCGAAGGGCGACCGGTTGATCGGACTGGACGGGCGGGGCGGATCGTGGCCACTCTCGGTCGCCGCGGTCGAGCGCGGCCGGTTGGATCTCTCGACGGATGGTCCTCTGCACCGCGATCCGCCGCCCGGAGGGCCGGGCTCGGCCCTGCCCTGGATCGAGCTCGCGGTGCCGTGGCCCAAGTCGGGCCGTGCCGAGGAGATGCTCGACCGCCTGACGCAGCTCGGCGCGGCTGCGATCGCACCCATCCCCTGCGAGCGCGCGGGCCCTCGCCCGCAGGACCTGTCCGTGCCGCGTCGCGAGCGATTCGAGCGCATCTTGCGCGAAGCCTGCAAGCAGTGTGGCCGCACGTGGCTGCCCGTGCTCCACGCTCGCGTGCCCGAGGTCCAGGCCGAGATCCTGCTCCTCGATCCCACCTCGGCGCGCGGCCTGTCGCAGTGGGTGCGAGAGCACGAGCCAAGCCGCGAGCGGGGATGGACGGCCGAGCGGCCGCTGAGGGTCATCGCCGGGCCGGAGGGCGGCTTCACGGCCCAGGAACGCGACGGCTTCCTCGCGCGCGGTGCGACGCCGGTGAGCCTCGGCCCGCACACGCTGCGCATCGAGACGGCGGCGGAGGCGGCGATGGCGATCCTCGCCGGGGCCTGGTTCAGGCTCCCTCGAAATTGATCCGCTCCCGGATGGAGACGTAGCCCTCGTCGGCGATCACGACGTGGTCGAGCAGCGGCACGCCCAGGATCCGCCCGACCTCGATCAGGCGGCGGGTGACGGCGAGGTCCTCGGCCGAGGGCTCGGGATCGCCCGAGGGGTGGTTGTGCGCGACGATCAGCGCGGCGGCACCCTCTCGGAGGGCCGGACCGAAGACCTCGCGGGGGTGGACGAGCGAGGAGGTCAGGGTGCCCTCGCTCACACGCTGGCGGCGGCGCAGACGATGCTTGCCGTCCAGGAGGAGGGCGTGGAAGGTTTCCTGGGAAAGGCCGCGCAGCTCGCCGGCGAGGAGCTCGTTCACCCGCGCGGGCGACCGCAGGCTCGGCCGGGAGCGCCGCGATGCGGCCTGAACGCGCCGACCCAGCGCGAAGGCCGCCGCGAGGCGCGAGGCCCGGGAGCAGGGGATCTCGGCCGCGAGCCGGAGGTGGTCGGCGGTCGCGCGGGAGAGATCCGCGAGATCGAAGCGGGCGGACAGCCGCGCGGCTGCGGCGAGCGCAGCTTCCTCGGGTCCGCCCAGGGACAGGGCGAGCAGATCGCGGACCTCCAGGGCATCCGGGCCCTCGAGCGCCGCGCGGAGGCGGAGAGACACAGGTCGGAGAGCCTCGATCGGGCCCGCTCCCGCGTCCGGCTCGTGCGTCGTCGCAGCGTCCATCGCCCCAGGGACGAGCGTGCGCAGGGTCGGTATCGGAACGGTTCACGGAAACCTCCGGAAACCTCCACGCCGCCAGGGAGCACCGGGAACCGCGACCGCGCATCCGAGATGACGCGGAGAGTTCGTTCCATTTTTGGGGAAACCCCCCACTAGACGGAAGATCGTGAAGATCTATCCCGAAACTCATGGCCCGGACCGCGCCGGTCCCGCCGAATGACTTCTTGTTCGAGAGTCCTTCCCGGCTCCAGGGCGTGTTCTCATGAGTTTCTTCCCGATCGCTGGGGTGATCCTGCTCGCACTGTGGCTCGTCGAGACGATCGTGTTCTTGGTGGGCTACCGGCAGAGCAACAGCAACAGTTCCTGACTTCGGTACGCTGAATCCCATCTGGCGCGGCCGCTCGGCTCGCGCCGGCAGGGCTGGTCCGCCTGCTCCTGAGCGGCCTGGTCCCGCACAAACGGCCGTGCTCCTGACACGGCCGTTTGTCTAGCCGGGGCCTGTCCAGCCCGGGCCGCGCACGCGGGCTGCCTACCTCGCGGACTCGGCGAGGGCCGCGTCGATCTCCGCCCCCGTCCGCCGCCGATACGCCTCGCGCCAACCCCCGACCGTCTTCGACGCCGCGACCATCTCGAACAGCAGGCGCTCACCGCAGGTCTTCTCGATCCACCCGCACAGCGCGAGCGACTCGGCGTAGGCCAGCGCCACCTCCTCGTCCGCGCGCTTCTCGCCCAGGCTTGACTGCAGATTGACGAGCGGGATCAACGCCTTCCCGTCGAGCCGCTTCCGGGCCGCCTCGACCGCGCGCCCGCGCTCGACGAGATCGCGCGTCTCGAGCCATTGGGCGAGCCCCTCGTTCAACCACCCCGGCACGCCCGTCCCGCCCGATTCCTTCACGAACGCGTGCGCGACCTCGTGGCGCAGCACGCGTTCAAGCGTGCTCTGCTCCTTCCCGAGATCCTCCACCGGCACGCGCACGGCTCCGTCGTACACCCCGGCGGCCCAGTGCCCCATCCCGGTCGCCTCGTGGAAGCCGCTCTTCTTGTAGAGCACCACGCGGATCCTCGGCCGTCCGCCCTCGACCGGCCACATCCCGAACAGCTCGCCGAAGTCCTGGTAGGCGATCTCGAGGATCTTCGTGATCTCGAACGAGCTCCACAGGAGATCGGTGCGCTGGCCGTCATAGGAGAGCTCGAAGTGCTCGGAGGGCTCCATGAAGAAGCCCCGCTCCGACTCCTCGAGCCGCCGGAGCTGCTCGATCCGCTTGCGGAGGTCCTCGCGCCCGGGTGCGAGCTCGGCCGCCCGCTCGAGGTGCCGCAGAGAGAGAGAGCGAACCTCCTCGCCGCCGCGCTCCTCCTCCTGGATCGAGAGACGCGCCAACGCCTCGGCCAGGTTGGCCGCGAAAACCGGTTCGCCCGGCACCGCGGCGCGGCAGCGCTCGAGCATCTCGACCGCCTTCTGGCATTCCCCCGCATCCAGGGCCGCGATCGCGTCGCCGTTGAGCCTCGCCCAGCGCACGTCGACCCCTGCGGCCGCAGGCACGAGCTTCTCGGGCGCGAGCGGGAAGGCCGGGCGGCGGTTCGATCCGCGCTCGGGCTCGGGGTCGGAGGTCGGCCCGGAAGCTCGGGCGGCCGCGGGAGCCTCGGCGCGGCGCAGGCGGCGGGACCACAGCGCGCCCGCGACGACCCCGACCAGGAGGCCCGACGCGAGGATCCACACGACCGCCGCGCGTCCGGGCGGACGCATCGCGCGCGCCGACACGTTCAGAACCGCCGCCGCCGCCGCGGCGCGCGTCGCGTCGTCGTGGACTCGTCCACGCCGCCGCGCTCGAAGTCGAGCCGCTCGCGTCCCTCGAGCTGCGCGCGGATGTCGTCGAGCAGCTCGTCCCAGGACTGGTAGCGCAGGCCGGCATCCTTGGCCATCATCTTCTCCACGAAGTAGTGCAGGTGCGGCGAGAGGCCGCGGCTCTTCAGCTCGGGCGAGCTCAGCGACTGGACCACCTGCATGCGCAGGATCTCGGCGTCGCTGCTGCTGTCGAAGGGCAGCCTCCCGACGACCAGGTGGAACAGCGTGACTCCCAGGCTGTACACGTCGCTGCGCAGGTCCGCGGCCGCGCCGCCCTGGGCCTGCTCGGGCGAGAGGTAGGCGACGGTGCCGACCGCGGTGCCCTCGCGATTCCTGGCCGCGTCGGGGCGCACGGCGAACCCGAGGTCGATCAGCTTGATCGAGCCGTCGTGCGCCAGCATGAGGTTGCCGGGCTTCACGTCGCGGTGGATCACCTTCTGGCCGGCCAGGTGGGCCAGCACCTCGGCTGCGGCGAGCACGACGCGCAGCGCGGCGTCCTCGGAGAAGGGTTGGCCGACCTCGAGCATCTCGAGCAGCGTCGAGCCCTCGATGCACTCGAGCCGGGAGAAGTACGCGTGGCCGAAGCGAGCCACGCCGAAGCCCTTGACGAGGCCCGGGTGATCGAGCTTCTCGAGCAGGCGGGCCTCGGCCACGAAGGCGGCGAGCGTCGCCTGGTTGCGTGCGCATTCCTCCTTGAGGATCTTCAAGGCCAGCACGCGTCCGGTCTTCTTCTCGCGCGCGCGGAAGACGTCCGCGGTGCCGCCGGCCCCGAGCTTGCCGAGGATCTCGTAGCCGGGGATCTCGGGAATCTCGCCCGCGCGCGTGCGGCGCAGGCGTGCAACCTTGTCCGGGTCCCATCCGAGGCGATCGACGAGCAGGCGGTCGAGCGCGGCGCCGCGCTTGAGATCGGGCAGCAGCACCTCGGCCTGCTCGCGCGGCAGGTGCCCGCGGTGCACGAGCAGGGCCAGGAAGGGAACGTCGGTCTCGGCGGTCATCGGCGCCATGCTATCGGACCGTCGGCGCAGAAGTCCTGCGCCGATCAAGTCCGGCTCTAGCCGGTACCGAAAGGAGCACGGTCGACGCGGGCTCCACCGCGCGCCCCGAGCGACCGTGAACCCCGCCCGAAGCCGCATCGACCAGCGTTCTCGCGCGCCCGCACGCGGACAGCCCCTCCCCGAACCTCGCGCCGAGTTCGAGCAACGCCTGCGCTGGAAGGCGCGCGGCATCGAGCGCCGTCTCCTGCGCACGATCGTCGGCCAGGACCGCGCCGTCGCCGCGGTCGCGCGCGCAGTCGAGCGGTCCGCCTCCGGGCTCGCCGCTCCCGGCCGGCCGCTGGCCACCTTCCTCTTCCTCGGGCGCACGGGCACGGGCAAGACGGCGCTGGCCAAGGCGCTCGCCCGCGAGCTCTACGGTGGCGAGCGCCGCTCACTCGTGCGCGTCGACTGCGGCGAGTACGCCCTGCCGCACGAGCACGCGCGCCTGATCGGCGCGCCGCCGGGCTACGTGGGGCACGAGGAAGGCGGTCACCTGGCGCGCGCCCTGCTCGAGGACCCTGCGCGCATCGTCCTCTTCGACGAGGTGGAGAAGGCCCACTCCCGGCTGCACGGCGTGCTGCTCTCGATCCTCGACGAGGGCGCGCTGACCGACGGGCGGGGGCGGCGCGTCTCCTTCGAGCGCGCGATCGTCGTCCTGACCTCGAACGCGGGTGCGTTCGAGATGTCCGCCGCCGCGCGCGCGCTGGGATTCGAGCGCTCTCCCGTGCTCGGCCCCGATCGCCTGCGCGCCATCGCCCTCGAGGCCCTCGAGCGCCGCTTCAGCCCCGAGCTCCTCGGCCGCCTCGACGAGACCGTCGTGTTCGCGGAGCTGGACCTCGCCTGCGCCGAGCGCATCGCCCGCGCGCAGCTCCTCGACCTGGCCCTGCGCTCGCGGCGCGCCGGGCTGCGCGTCGCCTTCCCGCGCGAGGTCGCGCGCTGGATCGCCGGTCGCGGCTTCTCCCCCGAGCACGGCGCGCGCGGGATCGCGCGCGCGATCCGCCGCGAGATCGAGGCCCCTCTCTCGGCCCTGCTGCTCGGCGGCCGTGCCGGCCAGGCGGCGCTCGCACGCGCGCGCATCGAAGGCGATCGCGCCCGGTTCGACCTCGAGGCCTGATCGGCTTTGCCGGCCCGCGCGCGCGCCGATATCCTCCCGCGCGTGAAGGCACGCATCCTCCTCGCGGTCGCCACGTGCACGGGCATCGCTTCCGCGCCCTCGGCCGGGAGCGCGGGGCAGGCCGATCCCGCGCCGACCTTCGCGGACCAGGAGGTCGCGGCTCGCGCCGGGGACGATCGGGTCCTGTGGAAGGAGCTCGATCCGGTGCTCGTGTCGCGGCGCGCGCTGTCCAAGGAAGGGCGCGAGGCCCTGAGCCATCTGGCGCAGTCGATGGTCCTCGAGCGCCTGGCCCGCGAGCGCGGGATCGAGGTCCCCGACGCCGTCGTCGAGGAGCGTTTCAAGAGCATCGACGAGCAGGTGCGCGCCTCGGGCGACCGCGCGGGCATCGCCGGGATGATGAAGAAGGCGCGCCTGGCACCCGACGAATTCCGCCGCTTCCTGCGCCTGTCCTTCGTGCAGGAGACCCTCACCCGCCGCGCGCTCGGCCTCGACGACAAGGCCGAGGTCAAGGGCGAGCAGCAGGAGCTGTGGATGGAGGAGGCGCTGCGCGAACGGCAATTTCAGCAGCTGCCGCCTCCCTGGTCGGACGGGATCGTCGCGCGCTGCGCCGACTTCACCATCCCGATCGGCGACTTCGTGCGCTACCTCCGGCGGCGCCTTCCCCCCCAGGACCTGAGCGAGGACTGCTATCAGCTCCTCCTGATCCGGCGCATCCGCGCGCGGATGCCCGATCTCGCCCCGCAGAGGCTCGAGCGCGCGATCGACGAGGAGATCACCCGTCGCCGCGACGACGCCGCCGCAGATCCCCGGAACAAGGGCGTCACCTGGGAGCAGCTGCGCGCCGCGGAGGGCTACGTGCTGGACACGATCCGCGAGGATCCGGCGATCCGCGTGGCGGCGCTGGCGCGCCTGTGGGTCGACCGGGCCAGCGGCCCCGAAGGCCTCAAGCGGACCTACGCGGCCGAGCGCGCGCACTTCGACGGACAGTACGGAGCGGCGATCGACACGAGGATGCTCTTCCTGCGCGGAGCCCAGTTCAGGAACGACCTCAACCCGCGGTCGTTCCAGGAGGCGGAAGGCGAGCTCTCGAAGCTCGCCCAGAGCGTCCACTCCCTAGAGGACTTCCAGCGCCTCGTACGCGAGCGATCCGAGGAGGCCGGGACGCGCGAGAGCGGCGGCGCGCTGGGCTGGGTGGGCGCAGGCAGCGAGCGCGTGCCCCAGGAGATCCGCGCGGAGGTCGCCCAGGCGCTCGCGCAACCCGCGAGCGGCCGGGCGGGCCTCGACCCCGCGCTGAGCCTGGCCGGGCCGGTGCGCTTGCCGACCGGGG
The DNA here is from genome assembly GCA_041488095.1 of Planctomycetota bacterium. Taxonomy (GTDB): domain Bacteria; phylum Planctomycetota; class UBA1135; order UBA1135; genus DASYPQ01. The sequence continues at coordinate 44,673 of JBGPOP010000002.1, read as the reverse complement.
CTGCGCTCCTGTGGCTCGGCGAGCGGCGCCCGGCTCCGACGTGGGATACCATGGCGGCGCACGTGCACCGAGAGCTGCGCAAGCGCTTCCTGGACGAGCTGCTCCCGCGCTCCGCAGTGGTCACGGCGTTCGAGGTCCCCTGAGGAAAGTCGCGGCTGGAGGCGGGATGCTGATCGGAAGAGTCGTCGGGAGCGTGGTGGCGACGCGCAAGGACGAGAAGCTCGAGAACCGGAAGCTCCTCCTCGTGCAGGTGCACGACCACCACAACCAGCCCAAGGACCAGTATGTCGTCGCGGTCGACGCGGTCGGCGCGGGGATGGAGGAGATCGTGCTGTACGCGACCGGGTCCTCCGCGCGGCAGACCAGCCTGACCGAGAACCGGCCCTGCGACGCGGTGATCATGGCGGTCGTCGACTCGTGGGACCTCGGCGGCGAGAACGTGTACGAGAAGTGGGCCTGACGCCGTGTACCTCGCCCGCGTGATCGGACGGGTCGTCGCGACCACCCGCTGCGCCGGGGTCGAGCGCGTGGCGATGCAGTGGATCCAGCCGCTCGACGAGCGCGGCCAGGCGATGGGCGACGCGCTCGTCGCGGCGGCGGCGATCTCGAGCGGCCCGGGCGACCTCGTGCACTTCGTCGACGGCCGCGAGGGCGCGCTCGCCTGCCCGGAGACGTTCGTGCCCGTCGATGCGGCCATCATCGGCTACGTCGAGGCGGCGACGGCGCTCGGGAAGGACATCGGACACGAGGCCGAGCCCGCCGTTCCGGCGCGCGGGGGGAGAAGCTGATGTTCCTCGCCGAGGTCGTCGGCACGGTGGTCTCGCCCGTGCAGATCCCGATCCTCGACGGCGAGAAGCTCCTGCTGCTGCGGCCGGTAGCACCCGACGGGAGGCCGTCGGGGAGGACGCGGATCGGGATCGACCGAGCGCAGGCCGGCGTCGGCGACCGCGTGATCGTGGTCGACGAGGGGAACTCGGCGCGGGAGATCCTCGGGGATCCGCGGGGGGCGGTGAAGACGGTCGTGGTCGGCGTGGTCGACTACGTCGAGGTCGAAGGGAAGCTCGCGTACGACCATCGCGAGAGGAGCTGAGATGGTCACCAGCCAGGCGAAGACGGTCGGCGAGTACGTGAAGACGTGCGACGCAAGGGCCCGTCCGGCGATCGTCGCCTTCCGCAGGCTCGTCAAGAAGGCCGCGCCGAAGGCGGAGGAGAGCATGGCCTACGGCATGCCCACCTACCTGCTCGGCGGGCCGCTCGTGGCCTTCAACGCACAGAAGAACTACCTCTCCTTCTATGTGTGCCACACCGACATCGTCGCGGCGCACAAGCAGGAGCTCGGCCGGCTCGACTGCGGGAAGAGCTGCCTCCGCGGGAGAAAGCTCGAGGACTTCCCCCTTCGCGTCCTGGAGCGGATGGTGCGTGAGTCCGCGAAGAAAGCGGAAGCGCGATGAGCATCGAGGATCTCGCCGCGGACCGGGGTTGGAGCGAGGAGGAGGCGCGCCTGCGCAGCGCGATCTGCGAGATCGGCATGCTCGCCTACCAGCGGGGCTACATCGTCGGCGCGGACGGCAACCTCTCGGCGCGGATGGCGGACGGGACCGTGCTGATCACGCCCGCCGGCGCGATGAAGGGATTCCTGTCGCCACAGCACCTCGCGCACATCGACCTCACGGGCCGGGTGCTCGACAACGGCCCGAAGTGCTCGACCGAGGTCGGGATCCACCTGGTCGTGTACCACGAGCGTCCCGAGATGCGAGCCGTGCTCCACTGCCACCCGCCGCACGCGGTCGCGTTGACGATCGCCGGGATCGACATGCAGACGCCGATCATCCCGGAGATCATCGTGACGATCGGCGGGATCCCGACCGCGCCGTACGGGACGCCGGGGACCGAGGAGCTGCCCGAGTCGATCCGGATGCTCGTGAAGTGCTCGGACACGCTCGTGATGCAGAACCACGGGTCGGTGACGATCGGGACGAACCTGCTCGACGCGTACAAGAAGCTCGACATGCTCGAGCACACGGCCAAGATCCTGTGGCTCGCGCATTGCCTCGGCCGGGTCAACGCGCTGCCGCCGGACGCGGTGAGGAAGCTGCTCGGGACGCGGCAGTCGCTCGGCATCCAGAGCGTGAACACGCTCGAGAACCGGTGCGGGACGGACATCCCGGGCCGCGGCTAGGGCGCCGGCCGCCGGCTGGACGGGAAACCTTCCGGCCTGTATGGTTTTCCGTATGAAGACCACCCTCGTCATCGACGACCAGGTCATGGCGAAGCTGAAGCAGGAGGCCGCACGCCGCGGAAAGACGATCTCGGATCTGGTCGAGTCCGCCCTGCGGCTGTTTCTGCGCCCGCCGCCGCGATCGAAGGAGCTCCCTCCGCTGCCGACCTTCAAGGGCGGCAAGCCACTCATCGATATCTCCAACCGAGAGAGGCTCTACGACTTCCTGGACGAGGACTGATGTTCCTCGTCGACACGAACGTGCTCGTCTATGCAACGAACGAGCTGGCCGACGAGCACGCCGTCTGCCGCGGGCTCCTCGAGCGTTGGCAGCGGCAGGAAACCGCATGGTTCACGACGTGGGGTGTCCTGTATGAATTCCTTCGCATCGTGAGCCACCCGCGCCTCTTTCGTCGCCCCTGGCCGATCGATCGGGCCGTCGGCTTCGTCCAGAACCTGCTCGCGTCACCCGGCCTCGTCGTTCTCACTCCCACTTCGAAGCACGCCGCGATCCTGGCGCAGACCGTTCAGGAGGTGCCGGGCCTCGGAGGGAGCGTCCTCCACGACGTGCACACGGTCGTCCTGATGCGCGAGCACGGCATCTGCCGGATCGTCACGCGCGACGCGGGCTTCCACCGCTTTCCCTTCCTGGAGGTCGTCGATCCGCTGCGACCGGAGTGGCCCGAGGGCGTCCGCGAGCGACCCGCGAAGCGGTCGAGGCGAACGGGAAGAGCGCGGTCCCGCACGTAGCCTTCTCCCCAGCACTCCGCGGCGCGACCGGCGGCCGGGGCGACGTACGTGGCTTCCCCGCGGGAGCAGGAGAGCTCTGCCGCGCCGTACGGGACGCCGGGGACCGACGAGCTGCCCGAGTCGATCCGGACGATCGTGAAGTGCTCCGACACGCTCGTGATGCAGAACCACGGGTCGGTGACGATCGGGACGAACCTGCTCGACGCGTACAAGAAGCTCGACATGCTCGAGCACACGGCCAAGATCCTGTGGCTCGCGCACTGCCTCGGCCGGGTGAACGCGCTGCCGCCGGACGCGGTGAGGAAGCTGCTCGGGACGCGGCAGTCGCTCGGCATCCAGAGCGTGAACACGCTCGAGAACCGGTGCGAGACAGATCGGTCGCGACAGGACGCCTGACGAATCGTCGGAGCGTCGGTCTCCGCGATCAGTCGACCTCGATCTCGAGCAGGGTCTCCTCCCGGGAGCGGATCACGAGCGTGCGCCGCTCTTCGCCGCCGTCGCCGAGCCGGATGCGAACCTCCTGGGTGCCGGGAGCGAGGGGAGGAGACTTCCAGGGAGCGCTGGAGAGCTCCCAGTACGTGACCCTGTCGTTGTGCCCGTCCCGGCGGTCGACGTCCGGGTCACACAGGCCCAGCCGCACCCTCTTCCAATCCCCCTTCTCGCGGTGCACGACTCGGGCTCGCACGAATCCGGCCGCGACGAGATCGATCGTGCCGACGTCGCGATCCCCGTCGCGGGTGAGCTCGACGGGAGCGACATCGATCGGGCAGACGAGGTCGGACTGCAGGGCCAGGCCCCACGATCCGGGACCGAGCGGACCCACCTGGAACTCGCCGCTCTTGCGGTCGATCTCCGCCTTCGTCGCGCGCGGGCTCTTGTGATCCGGGTCGAAGGCGAACAACTCGATCGACGGGATCGTGCTCCCGTCGGTCATGCGCAGGCGGCCGCGGATCCAGGCGGTCGGCCCGGTGGAGTCTGGGACGACGAACCGCAGGTCCCTCGCGGGTGGTTTCTCGACCTTCAGCATGGCGGCGGGCTGGCCGCCAACGCCGTCGGGCGGGAAGGCGCTGAGCGTGACCTCCAGGGAAGGACAGTTCGGGATGAGGAAGCTCCCGTCGTCTCCAGAGCGGGTGTACCCGCGCCAGCCCATCGCGCGAAAATCCTCGTCGCGGAATCTCCGGGCCGTGCAGTTCCCGTCGACCAGCCAACCCGCGAGCCCATTCCCCTGCCCGTCGACGAGTCGCCCGGCGATCACGTTTCCACGCGAGAGGTGGAAATCGAGCCGCCGGCGCTCCCCCTCCGCGAGAGTCCCGCGCTCGCTCGCCTGCCCGTCCTGCTCCGTTTCCACCCGGACTTCGCGCTCTCCGGATGGGACGCAGGCGAGCTCGTAGCGACCTCCTTCTCCGCTTTCGGCCTGCACGCACCCGAGCGGATCGCCTGGTCCGTGCGAGCTCAGCGCGACGCAGATCTTCGCACCCGGCACCGGACTCCCGTCCTCCCCGAGGACGACCCCTTCGAGGGTCGCGCCGCGGCCCAGTCGGAGCTCGATCCGCGCGAGCGATCCCGGCCGCACGCTCACCGTCTCCCGTGCAGGGGCGAAGCCGTGGGCCCTGGCCGTGACCGGGATCGTGCCTGCGGGGACTTCTTTGACCTGGATCGACGCCGTGGAGACCCCCTCGACGTGGAAGCGACCATCCTTCCCCGTGTGCACGCGAGGACCCGGCGCGTGCGGCTTGCCTCGACCGCTCTGCCACGTGCACTCCTCCCCGACGCACACGAGCGCGTCGGGGATCGCTTGGCCGTCCAGGTCGAGCACGACCCCTTCCACTTCTCCTCCATCGCTCTCGAGACGGAGCGCGAGGTCGATCTTGGAACCGGGATCGCCCTCGACGCGCTCTGGCGACGAAGGCTCGTGGCCCGGCGCCCTCGCGCCGACGAACTGGCCGCTTTCCACGTCCCGGATCTCGAAGCGTCCCGCCGGATCCGCCTCCGCGACGACGTACGACGGATTCGAGCCCCAGTCCAGCGTGATCGAGGCCCCCGCGACGCCCTTCTCCCCGGCGTCGACCACGCGGCCGCTGACGTCGATGCCTCGCGGGATGACGATCTCCGTTTCCGCGCGCTCCCCCGCGCGCACGTCGACGTCCGCCCCGGCCTCGCGATCCGTCCGCACGTGGAGAGGACCCTCGTGCACATCCTCGAGCAGCGCGCTCCCGTCGGCTCCGCTCCTGGCCTCCCGCCATTCGAGGTGCGACGGATCGTCCCGGTAGCGCGCTCCGACGAACACATCCTTCGCCGGCGTCCCGCTCTCCGCCCAGCGCAGGCGCACGAGCACCGATCCGCTAGCCACCGGAGCGCGCGGGCTCGCTTCGGTCCCAACCGCCGCAGGAATCGCAGGAACCCTTTCGCCGAGAGGCGTCGCGACGAGAGGACGGGTCTCGCTCGATGGCGCAAGACTCGCAGGGACCGCGGCGGACATCTCGGGCCGCCTCGAACCGACGCTGCGCGAGTGCACGAGCAAGGCGAGGAGCACGGCGGCTGCCGCAGCAGCCAGAGCAAGGAGGGTCTTGGTGGTCATGGCAGTGAGGAGGCCCGCTCCGGGGATCGCGGGCGAAGAGAGGGCGCCGGTCCGCGCGCGACGGGCGGCATGGTCTGCGAGGAGCGCGATCCACGCCCCGCGGTCGTCCAGGCGCTCTCGCGCGAGCCGCTCGCGCAGCCGCTCGAGGCCCCGGTGCACGTGGCTGCGGACGGTCGCCTCGGGGATCCCTTTTTCGCGGGCGATCGACGCCGCGCCGCGTCCCTCGAAGTAGACCAGCACGATCGCAGTGCGGTAGGGCTCGGGTAGCGCGCGCACCTCGCGCGCAAGCTGCGCGGCGAGCTCGGCCTCCTCGACCAGCGAGTCGGCCGGGGGAAGCGCCTCCGCGCGAGCGGATTCCTGCTCTCGCCCTCGGCGCCGTGCCTCGCCGCGCGCAACCGACCGCGCCGCGTTGCGCAGCACGGTCCCGAGCCAGCCGCGGATATTCTCGCCGCTCGACGGGGGCCGGCTCAGCGCGATGGCCCAGGTCTCCTGGGCGAGATCCTCGGCGCGGTGGACGTCGCGCGTCAGCCCGAACGCAGCGCGCCGGACCCAGGCCGCGTGGCGCAGCATCGACTCGAGCTCACCGATTTCGGGAGGCATCCTGGAGCCAGAATGCCACGGAGGCCGGAGCGTTGCGTCCGGCTCCCCCTACACGACCCGCGGGACCCTCGGTCTCGCCGCCTCGATCTCCGCGCGCCGCTTCTCGTAGCCCTTCCGCCCCATCAACGCGTACGCCGCGATCTTCCCGGCCTCGACGCCGGGCTGGTCGAACGCGTCGACCCCGTAGTGCTCGCCCATCACCGCGACCGCGAGCTCCATCAAATACAGGTACTGCCCGATCGTGTGCGGCGTCACGCTCGGGAAGTGGATCGAGAGGTTCGGCCGCTTCGCCTCCGTCAACGCGATCCGCGTGCCCTCGCGCTCGGCCTGGAACAGCTCGTTCAAGGTCCTCCCGCCGAGGTACGCGACCGCCTCCAGGTCCTCCCACGCATTCGGGATCGCCACGGCGTGGTCGGGCGCGTCGACGGCGAGGATCGTGAACCACTTGTCGAACGGCCCCTCGGCGTAGAGCTGCACCTGGCTGTGCTGGTCGGTCACGCCGACCGCGCGCACGGGCGTCGGGCCGGCGAAGACCTCCTTCCCCTGGCGCGACTTGCGCTTGCCGAGCGACTCGGCCAGGAGCTGCGCGTACCAGTCGGCCAGGCTCGCGAGGCGATGGCTGTAGGCGAAGGTCACGGAGATCGGCTTCCCCTTCTTCGACTGCATCAGCCACTGCACCGCGGCGTGGACGAGCGCCGGGTTCCCTTCGAGGTCGCCGCCCGCGCACGCCTCCCCCATCGCGGCCGCGCCGGCGACGAGGCCCTTGATGTCGATCCCGACCAGCGCCGCGGAGACGAGCCCGACCGGCGAGAGCACGCTGTACCGGCCGCCGACGCCGTCGGGGACCACGAAGGAGGCGTAGCCCTCGCGGCGCACGATCTCGCGCAGCACGCCCGAGCGCTCGTCGGTGGTCACGACGACGTGGTCGGCGTGCTCCTTCTCGCCGAGCCGGTCGACGAGGTGCCGGCGGAAGATCAGGAACTGGCTCATCGTCTCGGCCGTCGTCCCCGACTTCGAGATCACGTTGAAGAGCGTCTCGCTCGGGTCGAACCCGTCGATGAACTCGCCGACCAGGTCGGGGTCGATGTTGTCGAGCACGAACAGCCGCGGCAGGCCGGCCGGCGGGAAGAGGTTGTGGTACGGGCTGTTCAGCGCAGCCTGGAGCGCGATGTTGCCGAGCGCCGAGCCGCCGATGCCGAGCACGACGACGTTCTTGAAGCGTCCCTGGACCGAGGCGGCGTAGTCCAGGATCTGCTCGTGGACCTTCTCCTCCCCCGGCAAGTCGAGCCAGCGCAAGTCCTTCCCCCGGCGCGCAAGGACCGAGGCGAGCGCGGCGCGCGAAGAGCCGGCGAGGGACTCGAGCTCGGCCGGCGCGATCCCGTGCTCCTCGCCCACGGCGGAGCTGAGCACGTTCGTGTAGTCGATGCGCAGGCGGTCCATGGCGGGCGCAGGAGCCTACGGGACGGATCCGCGCGCGGCAAACGCGCGCCGGGGAACGAGCGAGCGTCAGTCGCGCCGTCGCAGGATCAAGTAGGCGAGCGTCGCGACCGCGGTGAGCGCGGAGGCGACATAGGTCATCGCGGCCGCGTTCAGGACCTTGGCCACGCCCTGGGTCTCGGCCTCGTTCGACACGATGCCCGTCTGCGCGAGCACCGCCTTGGCGCGGTTGCTGGCGTCGAACTCGACCGGCAGGGTGATGAGCTGGAACAGCACGACGGCGGCGAAGAGAACGATGCCGAAAGCCGCCAGGGCAGGCGCCTTGAGGATCATCCCCGCGAAGAAGATCCACATCCAAAGGTTCGAGCCGACCGAGCACACCGGCACCATGCGCGTGCGGAAGCCGAGCCAGGCGTAGCCCTCGACGTCCTGGATCGAGTGTCCGGCCTCGTGCGCCGCGACCGCGATCGCGGAGATCGAGCGACCGTCGTGGACCTCGGGCGAGAGGCGCAGCGTCTTCGTGCGCGGGTCGTAGTGGTCGGAGAGAAAGCCCTGGTGGCGCTCGACCGAGACCTCCGCTCCGCCCGCACGGGCGACCGCGGCCGCCGCCTGCGCCCCGGTCATCCCGGTGCGGACGCCGACGCTCGCGAAACGCGCGAAGGTGCTCTTCACGCGCCAGGTGGCCCAGATCGCGAGGATCATCGTCGGGCCGACGATCAGGAGATACAGGGGGTCGAACGGCATCATCTTGAGACTCCTTGGGTGGGTTGCCGAAGGGGCTATCTATACGCCCTCACCGATGCGGATGGGAGCGGGGAAGGCTCATCCCGATCCCGCGCAGGACGGCGGCCTACGCAAGACGCCCGGGCACATTCTCCTCCGCGCGCGGCCGCGCTGCCACGCGGTATGCTTCCGGGGCTTCTCCACGCGCCCCCCACCCGCAGCCATGCCCGAAGCGATCGCGACCTACACGACCCGTGTCAGCGGACTGTGGAACACGCGCCACGAGATCCTCGGTGGAGAGGGCCGGCTCGGCGTGCTCTCGATCGAGCGCAACGGCAAGGGCCTGATCGTGCGCGGCCGCTACACACCCGAGAAGGGCGAGGTCATCGCGCTGCGCCGCGATCCGGGCATCGTGCGCAGCCAGTTCTCCCTGTGGACCGAGGGCCGTGAATGGCTCGGCTCCTCGCTGCGCTGGAGCTTCGTCGGTCGCGAGATCGTGCTCTCGACCGGCACCAAGCCCTACCGCCTCCTGCCCTTGCCCGGCTTCCGCCCCGGCTGGCGCATGGTCGCGCCCAAGACGGGCGAGATGGCGCGGATCGCTCCGTCCCTCTTCCGCCGCAGCTGCCGGATCGAGGTCTTCCGCCGCATCGACTTCGAGCTGGTCCTCTTCGCCTATTTCCTGGGCTGGCAGCTCTACCTCGAATCGCTCTGGCCGGGCCGAGAGGTCGAGCCCGAGCAGGAGAACGTGCCCACCGCATCCAAGGCCTGAGGCCACCCGCCCCGGGGGCGGACTTTTCGGGCCCCCTCCGCTAGAATCACCGCTCCTCCGGGAAGCCATCCGACACGCCGTCGTCCCTGTCGGGTCGCGCCGGACCCGCTCGGCACCCGGGAACCACCCGGACATGCCCGAGTACCCGCCGCAGCCCCCAGGGATCCAGATCCGCCTCTAGCCCGTCCATTGCCTATGCGACCCTTCCTCGTCCTGCTGCTCGTTCTCGCCGCGCTGGCGGCGCTCCTCTTCGGGGTCCTGAGCTTTCTCCGAGACAAGCCTTCCCCCGAGGAGGCTCCCCCTCCGATCACCCACACCGCGGACACGACTCCACCTTCCACGTCCCCGAACCTCGAGAAGGGCGACGCCGGAGGCGATCGCGCCACGGCGCCGGCACAGTCCATCGGCGAACGCGCCAGGGCGACCAGCGGCTCGAGCACCTGGCAGTACGACAACACGCTGGCGGGCGTGGTCCAGAATCCCCAGGGCCAGACGCTGCCCGGCTGCACGGTCGCGCTCTCGACCTACGTCGAGCTCGTCTTCGTCAACGACCCGGTCGACACGACGCAGGACGAGACCGTGCGGACCGACGCGCAGGGGCGCTTCGCCTTCCACAACAAGGAGCCGCGCAGCCGGTACAAGCTGACGATCAAGCACCCGAAGTACACGCTCAAGGAGCTTCCCAGCGTCGCCGTCGGTGAGAGCGGCACGTTCGAGGAGCCGCCGATCACGCTCGCCGAAGGCGCGACGCTGCAAGGCCACGTGCGCGACGAGGCCGGCAACGACGTCGACGGCGCGACGCTCGTGCTCGACGGCCTGATGTACGAAGGCGCCGCCTACGATCCGCCCGACCGCATGACGGCGACGAGCGACAAGCAGGGCTACTACGTCTTCGCCAACGTGCCGAAGGGACAGCGCACGCTGACCGTCACCGCGCCGGGCTATGGATCGTTGACGCTGAACGGCTTGACCTTCTCCAACGACGAGATGGTTCCTCCGCGCGACATCCAGCTCAAGATCGGCGAGATGATCCGCGGGCGGGTCGTCTGCGCGGCCAAGGGCATCCCGGGCGCGATCGTGCAGGCCTTGGGCTTCGCCAACACGACGCAGATCAGTCGCGGGCAGACGACCTCGGACGCGAACGGCCAGTTCACCTTCGAGAACCTCGCGCCCGGCGAATACAACATCATCACCGGCGCTCGCGGGTACCGCTTCGACGGCAGCGCGACACGCATCCGGACCGGCACCGACAACGTGGTCATCGAGGGCTTCAAGGAAGCGGACGTGTGCGGCCACGTGATCGACGCGGCCACCGGCGCGCCGATGACGAACTTCACCTGCCGTATGCGCACGAACAACGGCCCGGGCGTGCCCAGCTCGGCCACCGAGTTCACCCAGTCCTTCAGCGATCCCAAGGGCGAGTACTGCATGAACGGGATCCCGGCCGGCGACTACCTGATCGAAGCCTCGGCTCCCGGCTACGCGCCCAGCTTCTCGGCGTCGGTCACGGTGGCCCGGGGCCAGGCCCCCAGCGGCAACGTCGTGCGGCTCACCAAGGGCGGATCGATCGCCGGCCGCGTCGTCGACGCGACGGGCAAGCCCGTGCCGCGCGCGCGGATCACGACGCACGACAAGGAATGGAGCGACGACACCTTCAGCCAGATGCTCGGGAGCGCCTTCCCGTCCAACGTCACCCTGCTCGACGTGCGCTGCGGCGAGGACGGCCGCTTCGTGCTGAGCGGCCTGACGCCCGAGGTCTACCAGATGAACATCCGCGCGGCCGGGTTCACGCGCTACATCCGCAACGACATCTCCGTGAGCGAGGGCGAGGAGAACAACCTCGGCGACATCCGCCTCTCCCACGGAGGTGCTCTGCGCGGGACGCTCTTCGATCCCTCGGGCAAGCCGCTCGTCGGCGGGACGATCAACGTGACCCCCGACGACAACCGGATCGACGTGGGCTACGGGGCCAAGTCGGGAGCGGACGGGAAGTTCCTGATCACCAACATCGCGCCTGGACGCTACCTGGTCTCCGGGGCGCGCTCGAGCGGCGGGGAGGGCAATCCCTTCGAGCAGCTCCAGGACGTGAGGAACTCCCAGAAGCCCGTCACGATCACCGAGGACAACACCAGCGTCGTCGAGATGACGCTGACCCAGTGAGCGCCGGCCCGGCCAGGCCCGTTCCGCCTCTCTCGCCCGGCGACTGGGAGGAGTTCCTGTCGGCGCGGCTCTCGCGCCGCGTGCGAGTCGCCTACGGCCGGTCGCGCACGAACCCGCTCCAGGCCCGGCGCCCGCGCCTCCGGCGCACGGAGGCTGCCTTCGAAGGATCCGTGGCTTGGCTGGTCCGTCTGCATTCGATGTTCGCCGCCGCGCCGATCGACGTGCGCACGGCGGTCGCGGATCTCCTGCGCGCGGGTCGCGGCGCTGGACCGTCCCGCGCGGTGCTCGAGAGCTGGATCTCCGACGCCTTGGCGAAGCTGCCCTCTCCCGCGATCCCGGATGCGGCCCTCGAGAGGCGCGGATGCCACCACGACCTGGGACGGATCGCCGACGAGCTCTTCGCGAGCGATCTGCGGGAGGACTTCGGGGAGGGCCGCCCCGCACCCCGGATGACCTGGGGCCGTACGAGCAGCCGTCGAACGCGCCGCGGGATGCGCCTCGGCAGCTACGACGCCGATGTCGCCATCGTCCGGATCCATCCCGCGCTCGATCAGCCGGCTGTGCCCGATTGGTTCGTGCGCTACGTCCTGTTCCACGAGTTCCTGCATGCCGTCCACCCACCGGTTCGGGGCCGGGACGGCCGCTGGGTCCGCCACGGCGAAGCCTTCCGGGGGCGCGAGCGGGCCTACCGCGATCTCGAGCGCGCCCTGGCCTGGGAGCGACGCCACATCGACGCGTTGATCCGCTCGGCGAGGACGGGGAAGCCGCTGCGAAGCGGGCGCGGGGCGGAAAGACCCGCGCGCGGGTCGATCCAGCGACTGCTCTTCCCGGACTAGGGCCCGACCCGAGCAGGCCGCGCTAGCGCCTGGCGTAGCGTGAGGCCGTGTCGACCTCGTTCGCTCCCGTCAGGCACGTGCCGAGCACGTTCCCGCCCATCGCCTCGAGCAGGTTGTGCGTCTGCTCGACGTAGTGCCTGGGCGTCGAGCCCAGGCGCACGACGAGCAGGATCCCGTCCGCGAGCGCCCCGAGCAGGCTCGCGTCGCTGATCGTCATCGCCTCGGGTGTGTCGAGGAGGATGTAGCTGGAGCGCTGCTTGAAGGAGCCGATCAGGTTCTTCATGCGCTCCGAGGCGAGCAGCACGGACGGGTTCTTGGGCAGCGCGCCCGCGCCGACGACCGAGAGGCCCGGCACGGACGTCACCCGGATCGCCCGGTCGAGCGAGCACTCCCCGCGCAAGAGCTCCGACATCCCCTGACGTCGCGGCAACCCGAGGTAGCGCTCGACCGAGGGGCTGTGCAGATCGGCGTCGACGACCAGGACCTGCGTGCGCGCCTGCTCCGACATGGCCAGGGCCAGGTTGAGCGTCGCGACCGTCTTCCCCTCGCCCCGCAGCGCGCTCGTCACGACGATCGTCCGCGGCGCACCCTCGGGGTTGAGCGTGACGATCGAGTTGCGGAGCACGCGGAACTGCTCCGCGATCTGGCTGCGCGGGTGGGCGATCATGGCGAGCTCCTCGCTCGTGATCGGGATCCCGCGCGCCTCATCGGGATCGGCGGGCTGGAGCGGTTCGGGGTCGGAGCCCTTCGTCAGGAACGGCGGCATCGGGAGGTCCTCGGGCGGTGCGGAATCCATCATGCGTATCGGCGCGTCGGATGGTAGACCCAAGCCAATTCGACGGCCGGGTCCCGACGCGTCGGATACGCCGAGAAGCGCCTCGAAACCTGCGGGATCACAGGCCGGAACGCTCGAGGGCGCGATCGAGGTCGGCGAGGCGCAGGAGCTCCGGCGACGTCCGCCGTGGCCACGCGTCGACCCGGAAGCGAACGCGCAGATCCGGAGTGGCCTCGCGCACGAGCTGACGGACGGCGAGGACGAGGGTCCGCTCCTCGTCCTCCCTGCGAGCCGCGCGCAGGTCCTCGATGGCCCGATCGAGAGCTGCGATCGCATCGGCTAGAGCTGCGGTGCCCGAGAGCGAGCGGGCCAGCGCGTCGCGCGCACCGCTCGCCTCCCGAGCGGAGGAGAGCGCCGCGAGACACAGGAGATCCTCCCGCGTCCGCGCTGCGGGCGACAACTGTTCGATCCATCGCCGGCGCAGCTCCTCGCTCCCGCCGCCGGAGAGGACCTCGAGTCGATCGAGCCGCTCGGCGTCGGCGCCGTCGAGGGCGCGAGCCGCGGCGATCGCCTCCTCGAAGCGCGGCCGCGCGCCCTGCCGCACCCACACCCGCGTCCGGTCCGCGAGGGCCTCCAAACCGAGGCCGCCGCGCTCGACCGGGTTCGAGAGGAGCAGGAGTCGCCGTGCTGCGGCGGGGACTTTCCCGCCGAAGAAGATCCACTCCAGCTCCGCGAGCCGCAGCGAGGCGGGGCGAGCCGCCTCGCCCGCCGGCGTTTCGCGCGCGGCCGGAGGCTCGACTCCGAGCTCCAGGAAGAGGCGCGTGCACTCGCCGCCGCGGCCCGCGATGTCGGCCCACGCGAGCAGGGACGGCGGATCCGCGATCGCGGGGGCATCCTCCGCTCGCGGAAGGAGCGCCGCGCGCGCACGCAAGGCCTGGAACACGACCGGCGCAGGCACTCCGCGAGCGGCGAGCAGGAGGTCGACCGCGGCCGCAGCCGGACGGGAGGAGGATCGCATCCCCTCCAGGGCGACGAGCCGCAGCCACTGCTCGCGCGGCGAGAGGCCGGCCAGGTTCTCGACCGCGATCGCGGAGAGGTCCTCCCCCTGCGGCCCGCACGGCCCGACCGCGGCGATCGCCCGAGCGATCCCATCCGCGCGCGAGGAGTCCCGGCGCTGGCTCTCGACGTCGCTGTGCAGCAACCCGTACATCGCGCGCTCGACCTGAGGAAGAGCGAGCGACGGTGCGACCTGTCCCCTCCCCGCGGCGAGCAGGACGCCGTCGAGCGCCGCCTCGTCCTTCTGCGCCAGCCAGCGGCGCTCGAGCCAGGCGATCCCGCCCGGCCAACCCGTCGCCGCGAGGGCGCGTGCACACGCGCTGCGCCGCGCCGGATCGCCGTCGCTCGCGATTCCGAGGCACCATTCGATGACGCGCTCGGCCGCGCTCTCGCGGGCCCCGGCGACCGCGCGGCAAACCCGGATCCACGGGCGCGACGAGCCTCCGGGATCGCGTCGGGCATCCCCCTCACGGCCGAACCCAGGGGCGTCGGGGAGCGCGAAGCCCTCGAGGTCGGCCCGGTGAACGCGGACGAGCTCGTCGAGCGCGTGGTCGAAGGTGCCTTCGATCCCGCTCGAAGGCTCGCGCGGATGAGCGGAGAGCGCGAGGTCGGGGTCGAGGACCAGCGCAGGCGCGCCCGCGGCGTAGCGCGCGAGCTGGTCGAGCGCGAGATCGAGTCGGGCGTCCTGCGAGCGCGGATCGAGCCGGAGCGGGCGGTCGAACTTGCCGGCGAGCCTCGCCAGCGCTTGGCTGCGCGAGAGGCCGGGCCGGCCCCAGCCCGGGCACCAGCGCGCGATCATCTCGAACAGGGCGGAGCGCCCGACCTCGGCCGGACGCGGCTCCTTCTCCGCCGCGAGCACGACGGCGAGGCCGATGCGCGCGTCGTCGTCCGCCAAGGCCAGCGCGAGACGCCGGCGCACCTCCGCATCGCCGGCGATCGCCGCTTCGCGGACCGTGCCGAGGTCGCTCTCCGCGAGATGGCGCGCGAGCCAGCGCTGCGCGCTCGCTCGCTCGGCCGCGCTCTCCGCGCGCAGCTCGCCGAGCCGGGCGCGGAGGTCGCCTCCCGGCGCGGGGAGGAGCGCGAGGCACGGGACGAGGAACCACATCGAGGACCAGCCTAGCGCGCCCTGCGACGCGACTCCCGCGCGGCGTCCGCTTGCGCCGCCGGGCCTCGTATGGAACCCTCGCATCCTTCGCGCCCGCACCCACCCATGTTTAAGAGGCTCCTGGTCGCCAACCGCGGCGAGGTCGCGGTGCGCATCGCGCGTACAGCCCGCGAGCTGTCGATCGTGCCGGTCGGGATCGCGAGCCAGGCCGACCTCGGCGCAGGCTGGCTGGCGGGCATGGAGGAGGTCGTGTGCGTCGGGGGTCCGTCGGCGCGCGAGAGCTACCTGCAGGCGGAGCGCATCGTCCAGGCCGCGGTGCAGAGCGGGTGCAGCGCGCTGCACCCGGGTTGGGGATTCCTGGCGGAGAATTCGCGCTTCGCGGCGCTGTGCGAGCAGCACGGGGTCACCTTCGTCGGGCCGACGCCGGGCGTGATGAGGCTCATGGGCCTGAAGACGCCGGCGAAGGGCGCGATGCGCAGGGCGGGGCTCTCCGTGATCCCCGGATCCGAGGGACTTCTCTCGGGCGTCGACGAAGCGCTCGAGAAGGCCGGCGGGATCGGCTACCCGGTGATCCTCAAGGCCGACGCGGGCGGCGGCGGACGCGGCATGCGGCGCTGCAGCGACGCGCGCGAGCTCTCCGAGGCGTTCGCGGCGGCGACCGCGGAGGCGGAGGCGGCGTTCGGGGACGGGAGGCTCTACCTCGAGCGCTACCTCGAGGGCGGACGGCACATCGAGGTGCAGGTGCTCGCCGACCGCTTCGGGAAGGCGGTGCACCTGTTCGAGCGCGAGTGCTCGATCCAGAGGAACCACCAGAAGCTCCTCGAGGAGAGCCCGAGCCCGGCGCTGTCGCGGGAGGAGCGCGCGCAGCTCGGAGCCTCCGCGGCGCGCGCGGCCGCGGCGATCGGATCCCGCGGAGCGGGCACGATCGAGTTCCTGCGCGACCCCGAGGGGCGGATGTTCTTCATGGAGATGAACGCGCGCCTGCAGGTCGAGCATCCGGTGACGGAGGCGATCACGGGGATCGACATCGTGAAGGTGCAGCTCGAGATCGCGGCGAACGAGCGCCTGGGTCTCGAGCAGACGCGCCTGGCTCCGCGCGGGCACGCGATCGAGTGCCGGATCAACGCCGAGGATCCGGCGAACGGGTTCAGGCCCTCGCCCGGGAAGCTCGCGACGTTCGAGATCCCGAGGGACAAGGGTCCGGGCAGCGTGCGCGTCGACACGCACCTCGCGGCCGGGGGCTCGGTGCCGCCGTACTACGACTCGCTGATCGCCAAGGTGATCGCGCACGCGCCGACGCGGACGGGCGCGATCGAGACGATGCTGCGAGCCTTGGCGTCGGCGCGGATCGAAGGGGTCGCCACGACGATCCCGCTCTTCCTCGAGGTGCTCGTCAGCGAGGAGTTCCGAAGCGGCGAGTACGATACGTCGCGGATCCCCGGGTGGGATGCCGCCCCCGCCGCGCACAGCGGCGCGACGAAGATCGCCGGAAAAGCGAGAGGCTGAGCATGGCCCGCATTCCCTTGTCCCCCATCGGGCGTCCGCGCGACGCGTTCCTCGACGCGAAGACCTTCGAGAAGAGCCGCGCGGCGATGCGCGGGAAGGAAGAGCTGCTCGCGGCGCGTCGCGCGCATGTCGCCGCCGGCTGGGGCCCGACCTATGTCGAGCGCGTCCATGCCGATGGCAAGATGACGGCGCGGGAACGGCTGGAGAAGCTCAGGGACCCGGGCAGCGCGCTCTTCGAAGTCGGCACGTTCGTCAACCTCGGACGCAAGTTCGGCGACCGCGAGAGCCCCGGTGCGGGCGTGGTCACGGTCTTCGCTCGCGTCGAGAATCGCTGGACGATGGTGATCGCGAACGACAACACGGTCGCCTCGGGCTCGTGGTGGCCGCGGACGCCCGAGAAGATCGAGCGCGCGCAGGAGATGGCGCTCCGCCTGCGGCTGCCGGTGGTCTACCTCGTCGACTGCTCGGGCCTGTACCTCCCCGAGCAATCGCAATCGTTCCCCGGGCGCACCGGCGCGGGCCACATCTTCAAGCGCAACAGCGAGCTGTCGGCCGCGGGCGTGCCGCAGATCGCCGGAGTCTTCGGCGACTGCATCGCGGGGGGCGGCTACATGCCGATCATCTCCGACCGCGTCTACATGACCGAGAAGGCGTACATGGTGATCGCCGGCGCGGCGCTGATCCAAGGTGCGAAGAGCCAGCACCTCTCGAGCCTCGACATCGGCGGCGCGGAGGTCCACGTGCACCAGTCCGGCTGCGCCGACGTACGCGTGCCCGACGACGACACGGCGATCGTGATGATCCGGGCGGAGGTCGCGCGGCTGCCGACCTCGGGCGCGGGGTACTACCGCCATGCCGCCGAGGCTGCGCCGCCGCACCACGCGACCGAGGAGCTCTCCGGCGTTTTCCCGGCCGACCACCGCATGACCTACCCGGCCGAGGAAGTGGTCGCGCGCCTCGTCGACCACAGCCTCTTCTGGGAGATCCTGCCCGAGCGCGGCCGCGAGATGATCGTCGGCGTCGGACGCGTGGCCGGTCTGTACATGGGTTTCGTCGCGAATCGGCAGGGCGTGATCGACGATCCGGGGCACCGCGGGCAGAAGAAGCCGGCCGGGATCCTCTACAAGGAGGGCATCGCCAAGGTCGCGGCCTTCAGCCGCGCCTGCAACGACGACGGGATCCCGATCGTGTGGCTGCAGGACATCTCGGGGTTCGACATCGGCGTCGAGGCGGAGCGCCAGGGGCTGCTCGCGTACGGGTCGAGCCTGATCTACACGAACAGCACGAACACCGTGCCGATGTTCACGGTGCTGCTCCGCAAGGCATCAGGCGCGGGGTACTACGCGATGGCGGGGATGCCGTACGAGCCGGTGGTGCAGCTCAGCACGCCGATCTCGCGCCTGGCCGTGATGGAAGGTCGCACGCTCGCGATCGCCGCGTTCAGCACGAAGCTCGACGACGAGTTCCAGATCGCGACGAAGGACCCCGAGGAGCGCGCCAAGGTCGAATCCGGGATGAAGGAGACCGAGGCGCGGATCGAGGGCGACATGGATCCGTACAAGTCGGCGGCGCAGATGGACACGGACGAGATCGTGTCGTTCGGCGAGCTGCGGGGCTGGCTCGAGCTATTCGCCGAGGCGAGCTACCAGGCGATCGGCTACCGGCGCGTCAAGAACCCCCGGATCTGGTCGTTGCACGACATCGCGGCGCTGACCGAGCCGCGGGGCTGAGGGAGGCGCGACGATGGCCGAGTCCGTGGAGATGCTGATCCGCCGCGAGGGCGGGTGCGTGAAGCTCCTCGCGCCGGGCGTCGGGGTGTTCACCGGGGCGCTCGCGCAGGGCGTCGAGCTCTCTCCCGGGCAGGCAGCCGGTGCGATCCTCGGGCTCGGGCGCTCCGCGACGCTGATCGTTCCGGAGGGAGCGAGCGGCGTGATCGCGTCGCCGGCACCGGAGCGCATCCACGCGCCGGTCGGCTTCGGCGACGTGCTCTACGAGATCGCTCCCGCGGCCTCGGCGAAACCGGAACAGCCGTCGGCGCGCGCTGCCGCTCCGAAGGAAGCAAGAGGCGGCGCGCTGGTCCTGCGCTCGCCGCAGACCGGGCGCTTCTACCACCGGCCGGCACCCGGCGAGTCCGCGTTCGTCTCTCCCGGACGGACGATCGAGGACGGGCAGCCGGTCGGGCTGATCGAGGTGATGAAGACCTTCAGCCATGTCCCCTACCGCGCCAGCGACGGATTGCCGCGCCGCGCGAAGATCGTCCGCTTCCTCGCCGCCGACGGCGCCGATGTCAACCAGGGCGAGCCGCTCCTCGAGATCGAGCCGGCCTGAACCCATGTCGATCGCCGCCGTCGGACTCGACCTCGCCCGCATCGACCGCTTCGAGCGGGTGCACGCGCGGCACGGATCGCGCCTGCTCGAGCGGCTCTTCACCGAGGGCGAGCGCGCCTACTGCGATCGCCGCGCCTCGCGCATGGCGAGCTACACGGGACGCTTCGCGGTCAAAGAGGCGGTGATGAAGGCGCTCGGGACCGGCTGGTCCTCCGGCGTGACCTGGAAGGACATCGAGGTCGTGCGCCGGAGCGGGTCTGCGCCGGAGCTCGTGCTCCACGGACAGACGGCGCGGATCGCTCGCGAGCGCGGCATCGCGAGATTTCACATCAGCATCACCCACGACGCAGGGATCGCGGCCGCCGTGGTCGTGGCGGAACGATGAGAGGATCGACGAAGCTGCTCGCGGCGGCGGGAGCGGGGGCGGTGCTCGTCCTCGTCCTCGCGTGGAGATTCCTGCTGGCGCCGAGCGACGCGAGCGTTCCCGCGCCCGCCCCCGAGCGCGCGGCTTCGATCGAATCGCCGGCGGCCGCCGAGGAGCGGGTGCCTCGGGATGCGAGCGGAGAGCGAGTCGCCGCGGGCGTGTCGAAGCCGGACACGGTCGCGTCGAGGCCGACCAAGCCGCCGGATCCCACCTCCAAGCGCTCGCTCGTCCACATCCACGGGCACACTCTTGACGTGCAGGGCAACCCCATCGCCGACGTGGGTGTCGGGGTGGAAGGACAGAAGACTCCGATCGCGAAGAGCGACGCCTCGGGGGTCTTCGACGTCGACCTCGATGGTCTCGGGAAGCGGCTTGTCGCGATCGCGGAGGAGTGGGTGACCGTCCGCTACGATTTCGTCGACGAATCGAATCGCGAGCGGGAGCACTTCCTGATCGTCGCTGCGCCGATCTCGATCGCCGGAAAGGTGGCGGATGTCTCGGGACGTCCGCTCGCGGGCGCGGCCGTGAAGGTCGACATCTCGATCGGAGTCTTCGCCGGCTTCCCCCTGGCGCTCGATTCGACGGGCCTGGAGCAGTTCGCGTCGAAGAGCGGCGCCGACGGCTCGTTCGAGCTGAAGGGAGCTCCCTCCGTGGCGAAGGCGAGCCTCGTCACGAGCTACCCGGACCTCGAGAGCGACGTGCGCCCGCTCCCGAGCGAGTCCGTGTCGGGCCTCTACATCGAGCTGAAGGAACACGCGAAGGAAGGCGCGATCCTGGAAGGAACCGTCGTTCACGAGGACGGCTCGCCGGCGGCCGGCGCGCGCGTGATCCTGGCGGACAACGAGACCAAGACCGACGCGCAAGGCCGCTTCCGCCTCGAGCTCCGAGCCACGGAGCCCGAGACTCCCCTCGTCGCGATCCTGAAGGGCTTCCAGCCGGCCGTGACGCCGGAGTACGGACGCGTGCTCCAGGCGACCGACATGCATCCGCCTCCGGTCCGTCTCGTCCTCGGTCCGGCGCCGCTGTCGATCGCTGGGCATGTGCTCGAAGCGGGCGGCCAGCCCTGCCGGAAGTGGATCGTCAATCTCGTCGAAGGCACGGCGGTGAGCGAGTACCGGATCCCGGTGATCACGGCCGAAGACCTGTCGTCGGGCGCGGAGACCTTGGCTGTCACCGACGGGGACGGAGCCTTCCGTCTGGGTGGCCTCAGGAACATCGCCTACCGGATCCAGGCCCGGGGCAAGGACGGACGGATGATCCAATCCACGCCGATCCAGGCCGGAACCGAGGACGTCGTCTTGCGGGTCGACCCCGATGCTTTCGTCGAACGGATCTCGGGGCGAGTCGTGGGGCGCGACGGCACTCCGATCGAGGGAGTCGCGGTGAGGCTCGACCTGATGATTTTCCAGACCGCCTTCGGAAATCAGACCGCGAACTTGAAGGCCACCACCACGCGAAAGGACGGGACGTTCGAGCTGGAGCACGTCCCCCGGCATTTCACACGGCTCGCCGTCGACGGCGAAGGCATCCAGACGACGGGACACGCGCTGGAGGATGCCGACCTCGACCGCCCCATCGAAATCGTCGCCGTCCGCACTTGCCGATTCCGCTTCGAGGGCGGTCCGGGAGAGGAAGTTCCGACGGGCCTCTCCGTCCTCGATGGCCAGGGAAGGACGCTCGGCCTCGTGACCAGGGATGCCGGAATGATGATGTCGGAGCACGTCAGCCGGCTCGCGGACGGCAAGTCCCACGTGCTGACCGTGAGCGAGGAGGCCTGCAGGCTCGTGCTCCACAAGGGCTCCGAGGTGCTCTCGAGCCAGCCCCTGCACCTGACTCCGGGCGAGATCACGACGGTGCGCAGCGCGCGCTGAGCTCGACACTCAGCGCTCGCGGTATCCCAGCGCGACGAGCAGGCACGGCCCGCCGGAGATCACGGAGAGGCCGAGCTCACCCGCGCGCTCGACCGCGAGGCCGCTCTCCGCGCCGGGCTGCATCCACAGCCGCTTCACCCCGGCTTTCGCCGCCTCTTCGACGATCCGTTCCGTCACCTCCGGCGGCGTGATGATGGAGACGCCGTGCACCTCCTCCGGCAACGAGGCCAGGTCGGGGTAGGCATCGAGCCCCTCGACCTGCTTCGCACGGGGGTTCACCGGAAACGCCTTGCGCCCCTTCTGCAGATAGCAGCGCAGCACCTTGTTCCCGTACTTCGACCGATCCGCCGAGGCGCCGACGACCGCGTAGACCTTTCCCGCCAGGAAGTCGTCGATCTGCGCGCGCGAGTCCACCGCCGCTATGCTACCGCCATGAACCGCGCCGAGAAGGCCGCGCGCATCCGCGAGATCCTCGACGGGATCTACCCCGACGCCCCGATCCCCCTCCACCACCGCGATCCGTACACGCTGCTCGTCTCGGTCCTCCTCTCCGCCCAGACCACCGACGTGCGCGTCAACCTGGTCACGCCCGCCCTCTTCGCGCGCGCGAGCACGCCCATGAAGATGGCGAAGCTCTCCGTCGCGGAGATCCACGACCTCATCAAGACCTGCGGCCTCGCGCCGGCCAAGGCCAAGGCGATCCACGGGCTCTCGAAGATCCTCGTCGACGAGCACGGCGGCGCGGTCCCGCGCACCTTCGAGGAGCTCGAGGCGCTGCCCGGCGTCGGCCACAAGACCGCGAGCGTCGTCATGGCCCAAGCTTTCGGCATCCCCGCCTTTCCCGTCGACACGCACATCCATCGCCTGGCCGAGCGCTGGGGACTCTCCGAGGGCTCGTCCGTCGAGCGCACCGAGCGCGATCTGAAGGCCCTCTTCCCGCGCGACTCCTGGATCCGCCTCCACCTCCAGATCATCCTCTTCGGCCGCGAGCACTGCCCCGCCTTGCGACACGACATGGCGCAATGCGCGATCTGCTCCTGGGCGGCTCCGAAGAAGCTTTTTCGCGAGAGCGCAGCGTTGGCGAAGGCCTCGACCCGGAGGCCCGCGGCACGAGTCGGCTCGCGCTCGGCCAAGCCCCGAGGACGAGCGGTCAGATCGCACCCCCGTTGATCCTCCGGTTGAGCTGAAAGACCTCGCCGCAGCGCTCGCGCGCGATCCCCGAGATCGCGGTGCTCCCCCGATGCCGCGCGAGCCTGCGCACTTCCCTCCACAGCGCGCCCGGAGGCGTCTCGAACACGAGCTCCGGTGTCGCGTGCGCGACCGCAGCCCCATCCGGGACCGACCGCGTCCGCGCCACGAGGGCGCTCAGTCCGCGGAACAAGAGCAGCCGCGTCGCCAGCCTCCCGGCCGCGGCGCGCAGGACCGGCGCCAGATCGCCGCCGAACCCGAATCGGATCGCTCCCGGGGCCGGGACGCGCAGCCCACCGCACAAACCTGGGTCCACGTCGAGTGCGTAGAGGCTGAAGATCCTCTCAGGGAATGCCGAGCCCCCGCGCAGGACCCTGAGCTCCCTCCGCCGATCGCCGTGCGCCGTGCCGAAGCGCGCCAGCTCTTCCCCTGTCAGGTCGAGCCCGAGCCAGCCGTCCGCCGCCCGATGAACCAGGAACAGCACGCGCCCGCACATCTCCCGCTCGCGTCCTAGGCTTTCGGCGAGGAGGATCGCTGTATCGAGGTGCGCGCGCATGAGGAGTGGCCCGTTCGAGGGCTCACCACGCGGACGGGTCCGGCGCGCGACGGTTTCAGGGCAATCCGGGTTTTTCCTGGACCGTCATGGACGCTCGCGCGGCTTGGTCCTCCCGAGCGCCGCCTGGATCGCCGGGCCGGCCAGCGCCGACGTGAAGAGTGCCATCAAGACCAGCGACACGAACATCCGCTCGCCGATCAGGCCCTCCCGCAGCGCGGTCAGCCCAAGGACGATTCCCATCATCCCGCGCGCATTCATCGCGAAGCCCATCGCCCAGGCCTCGCGCGGGGCCATCCCCGACAGGCGCGCGCCGGCTGCGCAGGCGCCGACCTTTCCCGCGCAAGCGATCGCGATCACCGCCAGCGTCAGGCCGAGGTCGAAGTGGGACCCGAAGTCGACCTTGAGCCCGATGCTCGCGAAGAAGATCGGTGCGAAGAACGAGCCGACGAATTCGCCGATGGTCGTCCGGGTGCGCTGGCTCAGGTGCGAGGACCCGCCCAGGGCGACGCCGGCCAGGAACGCGCCGAACACCGCTTCGATCCCGATCCAGTGTGTGAGAGCCGCGGCGGAGAGCGCGAGGGCGAGCGCGAAGCCCACCACTCCCTCCGGCCAGGTCGTGTGGGCCTGGATCCAGGGCAGAGCGCGGTGGATCGCGGAGCGCAGGAGCGTCAAGGCCAGCACCGCGAACAGGATCGTCAGCGCGACGACGAGCACGATGGGAAGATGTGAGGTCGGCGTCCCCGCCATGCCCAGGACCACGGCGAAGACCGTCCATCCGAGCAGGTCGTTGAGCATCGCGGCCGAGATCGCGGTCATGCCGAACTCGGTCCGGTAGAGGTGGAGGTCCATCAACGTCCCGGCGATCACCGGAAGGGCCGAGATCGACAGGGCCGTGGCGAAGAAGAGCGCGTAGATCGTCGGGTCGGAACCGGCCTCGAAGCCGACCGCGCGCGGAGCGAGCCACACGGCGACGAGCCCGAGACCGAAGGGGGCCGCGACGCCCAAGACTCCGACGACCGCGGCCCTGCGGCCTTGCCGGAGAGCCGTGAAGAGGTCTACCTCGAGCCCCGCGGCGAGCAGGAACAGGACCGTCGCCAGCGTGCAGATGCCGTCGAAGACGAGATGCGTGGCTCCCTCTCTCGGGAAGAGCCACTCTCCGATCTGCGGCGCCACGCGCCCGAGCACCGCCGGCCCGAGCAGGAAGCCGGCCAGGAGCTCGCCCAGCACGGCCGGCTGGTTCAGGCGGCGGGCGACCTCGCCGAAGCCGCGCGCGACGAAGAGGAGGACGGCCAGCGCAGCCAGGAGTCGCGTGACGTCGACGGCCGACGGTTCGATCGACGTCGCGGCGGTCAGGAGAGGACCCAAGCCTCGGTTTCGCGCTCCTCTTCAGCGCAGCGTAGGGATCGCCCGTGCACGGCTCAACCGCCGCGCCCTCTCCCGGATCTCAGCCCTGGAAACCGTCCACTCGCGCGGCGACAATCTTCGCCCCGCATGTCGGAAGAAAAGCCGGACGAGACGTCGGACGACTCCGTCGAGTCGAGCGCGGAGCACAGCTGGGACGAGGAGTACGGCGAGGAAGCCGAGCCCAGCCCGGAGGAGGCCGCCCTCGATCGCGCCTGGGAGCGACTCGACGCGGGCGAGCCGCAGAAGGCGCTGGAGGAACTCCTCCAGCTCGACTCCGACTGGCCCGAGCGCTGGATCCCCGAAGCCCTGGCGCGCACGCAGCTCGGAGAGCTTCCGGCCGCGACCCGCCTGCTCGCGCGCACGAGCGCGATCGCCGAGATCGAGGACCACCCCGACTACCTGTGGGCCAAGGCCGAGCTGCTCCTGGCCGAGTGGAAGATCGGCGAGGCGCGCGCGGCCCTCGCGCGCCTGGCCGAGGTCGAGAAGAGCGCGGCGGGACTGGGCCGCCTGGCGCTGTGCGCGGAGATCGACGGCGACTTCTCCAGCGCCGATCGGCTGCTCCAGGAGTCCCTCGCGCTCGATCCGGGTGCGCCGCCGGTCCCGCGACTCGCGCCCGAAGCCTTCGAGGGCGTGATCGCGGAGGCGATCGAAGCACTGAACCCCGAGACCAAGGCCGCGCTCGAGCGCTGCGAGATCGCGGTGGAGCCCGTCCCGGCCGTGTGGATGGTCGATGCGAGCGATCCCGCGGAGACGCCGCCCGACATGCTCGGGCTCTTCGCGGGCGCGTCGGAGCTCGAGCGCAGCGAGTACGAGACGGGCGTACTGCCGCCGCGGATCTTCCTGTTCCAGCGCAACCTCGAGCGCGCCTGCCGCACGCACGCGGAGCTGGTCGAGCAGATCCGCGTCACGCTTCTCCACGAGATCGGGCACATGCTCGGCTTCGACGAGAAGGGCGTGGCGGATCTGGGGCTGGAGTAGCGCGGACGGGCACGGACCGACGGTTTCCCGATCTGGTGTGTCCGAATAACCCCCTGGCTTTCGTAACCTGCCCCCCTCGGGCACGGCCTCCGCCGCGCCCCTTCCCTTCCGACATTCCTTCCACTTCGAAGAGGAAACATGGGTCTCAAGGACAAGAACGCACTGATGGCCGTAGCGGTCGCCGCGCTCGTCGCCGGCGCGCCGTTCGCCGCGGGCTGCAAGAGCCACAGCGAGAGCTCGGCGCACGCGACGATGATCGAGAAGCACGCCTGCAAGGGAATGAACACCTGCAAGGGCATGGGCGGCTGCAAGACGGCCGACCATGCCTGCAAGGGCATGAACTCCTGCAAGGGCATGGGCGGTTGCCACACGGTGGACAAGCACTCGTGCAAGAGCATGAACAGCTGCAAGGGCATGGGCGGCTGCTCGACCGGCGACAACGGCTGCGCCGGCAAGAACTCCTGCAAGGGCCACGGCGGCTGCGCCGTCCCGGTCAAGCACTGAGAGCGATCCGGCCCGGATGGATCGGGGCGGATCGCTGCCGTCGTGCGCGGGACGGTCCGCCCTCTCCTCTCCTCCCCCCCCGATGACCCCTGCAACGAAGAAGCTGCGCTTCGACCTGCCGAACCTCGGCTTCGGCGTCGGGCTGCGCACCGTGCACTTCGGTCACGTGCTCGAGAAGAAGCCCAAGGTCGACTGGTTCGAGATCGTGTCCGAGAACTTCATGGACACCGGCGGCAGGCCGATGTGGGTCCTCGACCAGGTCGCCGAGAGGTATCCGATCGTCCTGCACGGCGTCTCGCTCTCGATCGGAAGCGTCGACGCGCTCGATTTCGAGTACCTGAAGAAGCTCGACAAGCTGGCGCGCCGCGTCGAGGCGCCCTGGATCTCCGACCACCTGTGCTGGTGCGGCGTGGCGGGGCGCAACCTGCACGATCTCCTGCCGCTGCCCTACAGCGAGGAATCCCTGGCCCACTGCGTCGAGCGCGTGAAGCAGGTCCAGGACTTCCTCGGGCGACCGCTCGTGCTCGAGAACCCTTCCTCCTACGTCGAGTTCAAGAGCTCCTCGATGAGCGAGTGGGAATTCCTCGCGCGCCTCGCCGAGGAGGCCGATTGCGGCCTGCTGCTCGACGTGAACAACGTCTACGTCAGCTCGTTCAACCACTCCTTCGATCCGTTCGAGTACATCGATGGCATCCCTCCCGAGCGCGTCGTCTACTACCACCTGGCCGGGCACACGAATCACGGCACGCACATCCTCGACTCGCACTCCGACCACGCGATCGAGGCGGTGTGGAAGCTCTACGAGCGCGCCTGCGAGCTGTCGGGCGGCCGATCGACCTTGTACGAGTGGGACGAGAACATCCCGGCCTTCGCGGTCGTGCACGCGGAAGTGTTGAAGGCCAAGAAACGCCTGGAGAAGGTGCTCCGGAAGATTCCGGGAGCGAAGCGTCGCGATGTCGCCCACGTCGGCTGAGAAGAAGCTGCCGCTGCCGCGCCTGGAACGCTGGTTCCAGGGCGAGATCGTCCGTCCGCACGAGGGCGGGCGCGCCTCGCTCCCGGCGAAGAGCGCGGTCCTCCCCTCGCGGCATCTCTCCCCCCAGGAGCGCGTCGAGATCTACAGCCGCATGTACTTCGCGCGCCTCCACGACGCCCTTCGCGACGACTACCCGGCCGTGGCGAAGCTGGCCGGGCCGGAAGCGTTCGGCAGGCTCGTACGCGCGTACCTGCGCCGCCATCCCTCGCGGCACTACTCGCTCAACATCCTGGGCCGCAAGCTGCCCGGGTTCCTCGACGGCCCCGTGCGGATCCCGCGCCGCGCGCTGCTCGCCGACGTCGCGCGCGTCGAGTGCGCCATGTCGGAGGCCTTCGATGCGCAGGCCTCGCCCGCGCTCACGCCCGCCGAGATGGCCCTGATCCCGCCCTCGACGTGGGAGAAAGGACGCATCCGCCTGACCGAGTCGCTGCGTCTGCTCGCGCTCGGCCACCGCGCCAACGCGATCGTGAGCGCCTGCCGACAGGACAAGCCCTTGCCTCCGCTCGGCCGGGCGAAGACGTGGGTCGCCGTGTACCGCAAGGAGTGGACGGTGTGGCGCATGGACCTCACCGAGCCGATGCACGCGGTGCTCGGATCGCTGCACCACGGGCGATCGCTCGGGCAGGCCCTCGCGACCGGGGCGCGTACTTTCGACGGCTCGCCCGGGGAGATGCAGGCCGAAGTCCATCGCTGGTTCAGGCAGTGGGCGACCGAGGGAATGTTTGCAGTCGTGGAAGCCCGGGGAAGACCTGTCCTCTAAGGTCACAGATCGTGACCTTAGACGCGGACTCCCGCGGGGAGGTCACGAGGGGTCCATGGTGATGCGTGCCGGAGATCGAACCCCGAACATCCGGAGTTGGTAGCATCTCGCCCCGCCGTGATCCGCCAGGAGTACCCGCGCCTCGCCGACGAGTGCCTCGAGCACGCCGTGCGAGCTCTCGAGCCCTTCGACCCCGACGAGGTCGACTACTCGACGAGCGACGGCGTCGTGACGATCGAGTTCCCCGACCGCACGCGCTACGTGCTCAACCGCCAGACCGCGGCGAATCAGATGTGGTTCGCGGCCGGGGCGCGCGCCTGGCACTACGGTTGGGACGAGGAGCGCAAGGCCTGGATCGACGACAAGGAGGGCCACGAGCTGTTCGCGCGCATCTCCGAGGTCATCTCGGCCAAGGTCGGGCGCGCGGTGCAGCTGTGAGCCTCAGTTCTTCTTCTTCTTGAGCAGCTCCTCGAGCAGGTTCCCGCCCTGCTTCTTGAGCGCGTCCTGCGCGACCTTCTTCAGGAAGTCGTCGCCGATGCGGAGCTTGGGGCTCTTCCAGCTCCCGCGCAGCTCGAGCGGCACCATCGTGCTCGGATCGAGGATGCCGCGCAGCCCGTCGAGGCTGTCGCTGACGCCCTTGCCGAGCGCCGCGAGCGGCAGCTGGGTCTCCATCTTGAAGCTCTTGTCCACGAGGCTGAACGTGCCCTTGAGCTGGCAATCGTGCCCGCCGATCCGGATCGGGAGCGAGTCGTAGCTCGCGATCCCTTTCTTGATCGGCACGCGGATCTCGGGCAGGCGCACGCTCGTCGCGCCGGATTTGCCGAGCAGGCCGTCGAGGCCCGGCAGGAGACGGTAGGTGACGTCGCCCAGGCTCACGCGCACGAGCGCGTCGAGCTTCGAAAGGTCGGCGTCGAGAGGCAGCCGCAGCTCTTCGACCGAGATGGAGACGGGATCGCTGCCCTTCGGCTTCTCCACGTTCACGAGGGTCGGCACGAGGCTGCCGACGACGCGCTCGGTGAAGAGCGGCGTGAGCCCGGTGCGCGCGAGGAGGGCTTCGTTCTTCCCCTGGACCTTCTCGAGGTAGAGGACGCCGTCCTTCATCCCGCCGCGGTCGCAGTGGACGCTGGCCTGATCGGAGTGGAGGTCGGCCGTGAAGGTCCCGTCGGCGAAGCTGATCGAGTCGGAGTGCAGCGTGAGATCGAGCCGCGGCCCGAGCACGTCGACGAGCAGACCGCCCTGCGCCGCGAGCGCGTCGAGGAGACCTGTCGGCAACGCCTTGGCGTTCACGTCGGCAGCGATGTGGAAGTGGTCGAGGCCCTTCTCGTCGGCGAGCGTCTTGAACGGATCGAGGGCGCGCACGACGGCAGTGATCTCCCCGGCCGGCTCTCCCTCGATCTTCGCGGAGAGGTTGGCTGCGGGGAGCTGGCCGGGGGCGAGGTCGGCCCGGATCCTCAAATCGCGGACGACCGCAGGCGATTTCGCCGCGGCCGTCTTCGCGTCCGAGTACGCGAGGCTCGGCGCGGTGAAGTCGAGATGGAACGAAGCCGCGGAGAGTGCGTCCGCCGTGACGGGTCCGGTCGGGAGGGGCAGGCGGACATCGCGGAGGGTGAGCTGCAGCGAGCCCTTGCCGTCGGGGACCGCGAGACTGGAACCTGCGGGCAGGAGAGGTCCGACCTGCTGGTCGAGCCACGGCTGCGTCACCTGCGCCGTCACGGCCAGCAGCGGCTTGTCGGTCGAGACGATCGAGCCCTTCTCGAGGCGCCCATCGAGGTCCGCCGCGGCCGAGTCCGAGGCAAGTCGTGCGCTGAACGAGCCCGCATCCCGGCTCGCACCCTGAGCTGCGGCCTCGAGGTCCGCCTTCTCTCCGAAGAGGCCCGACAGGAGTCCAGGCCGGCCGCACAGCGCGTCGAGCGCAGCCGTCGGCAATCTCTTGAGGTGGACTGTGCCGTCGACTGGCGGCACCTTCGCGCCCTCGCCGCGCAGCATGAACCAGGGGTCGGCGAGCGAAGCGTTCGCCTCGAGCCTCCCCTCCTCCCCTGTCGCTCCCGTCCCGACGACCGCAGAGAGTCTCGCCGCGAGCGGCTTCTTCGGCGCAACCTCGACAGCGAGTTCGACGTCGCGAAGCGAGAGGTCGACCTTTGCGACGCGCGTGCTCTCATCCGCGTACCCGAGGCCGGAGAGCTTCAAGTCGACCTTGCTGCCCAGCGACTCGAGCATCGAAACCAGGCTCCAGGGTGACTGGAACAAATTCGCCTCGATCTCGCGCACGGAAAGCTCCACGTCCGCCGATCCGCCGGGGACCGTGATCTGAGCGCCCTGGGGGAGGAACGGGCCGAGCCCGCGCGAGACCAACGCCCCGGGAAGGCGGGCCTTGACCGAGAGGCCCTGGTCGCCCGCGCAGCGGAGGATGGACTTGTCGATCCGCCCGGTGAACGTGAGGTTTGTGGTTGGCGAGCTGATATCCAGCTGCAGTGCGGTCGTCGTGTTGGAGAACACTCCCCTTGCGTCCAGCGAGACCGCAAGGCGGGGCCCCAGCGCCCCGACGAGATCTCCTTGGAGACCCGCGAGCGCATCCAACCCCGCCGTCGAGACGCCCTCCACCGAGACCTTCGCGTCCGTGGGTGGCTGTTCCCGCAAGATGTCGAACTCGAGGAGGCGTCGCAGATCGGACGTGGTGGCCTCCAGCGAGAGCTTGCCCTTCTCGCCCGTGTCGAGGACGGCCTGGACACTTGCACTGAACGCCCCGTCCGCGGTCGCTGTGGCCCGGATCTGCAGATCGCTGGCGGCGAGGGTGAGCTTCGCGGCGCGTGTGGCCTCATTCGACGCGCTCAGGCCGGGCAACCGACACGCGAGTCGACCCGCCGGCTGACCGGTGGCCGGAAGGGCGATCGGCAGCGCGATATCGCGCACCTGGATCTCGATCGGGCCTGGCGCCACGGAGACCTGGAGCCCCTGCGGAAGCAGCGGCGAGATCTGGCGGTCGATCCAGCCCCTCGCGGGATCGAGCGTGAGCTTCACGTCCTCGTCACCGTCGCAACGGAGCATCCCGCCCTCGAATCGTCCGCGTACGCTCGCCTTGAGACGCTGCGCCTCGAGGCTGGCCTGGACCCACCCCGATTCCGGACTCGCATCGCGCGCTGCGAGAGTCACCGCAATCCTCGGCCCGATCGCCTCGATCAGCCGGCCACCCTGGCTCGCGAGCGCATCGATGGCGCCGGTCGAGACCGCGTCGAGGCGGACGTCGACATCCGCATGCGGCGTCCGGCCCTCCGCCAGCGCCTTCCACAGGTCCGCGAGCTTGACCTCCACCACCAGGCCCCCCTTCTCGGCGGTGTCGACCGAAGCCTCGAGGCGCGCATCGAGGGGTTGTCCGGGTTCGACGCGCAGGCGCGCACGGATCGCCTCGATGCCTGCGTGGACTCCGGCTGAGCGTGTCTGCTCGTTCTCGAGCAGGATCCGTGAGGGCAGATCGACGTCGACGTCGCAAGCGAGGCGCTCGAACCTCTTCGCGATCCCCTTGATATCTGTCGCCTCAGCGTCCGGGATCGGCAGCGCGAGGTTCGCGACCGTGACGGTCCAGGGCTTGTCGCTCTCCTCCCACGCGATCTTCACGCCGGGGGGCAGCGCGGGCGCGAGCAGCTCGCTCACGAACCCGCGCGGGACGCCCAGAGACAGGCGCACGGGCGCTCCGTCCCGGGCGCGCAGGAATCCGCCTTCGAATCGGCCCGCGAAACCGAAGCTCGTTCGCTGGGATGCGAGCTCGACCTCCAGATCCCCCTGCTGCGGCGTTGCGCCGGCGAGCGTGACCTTGAGATCGAAGCGCGGCCCCAGCACCTCCGTGAGCTTGCCCCGCAATCCCGCCACCCCGTCGACCATCGCGGTCGAGAAGCCCTCGACGCGGACCTTCGCGTCGACCGCCCCGAGCGGCCACGCCTTTCCGGTCTCGATCGGGCCGTGGACCGTCGCCTGGATGTCGAGCGCACCGGGCGAATCGGAGACGACCTTCCCCGTCGCGCTCACCGTCAAGGGCTGCCCGGGACTCGCGCGCAGCGTGGCTTCGAGGTCGCGCACCTCGAACGGCTTGCCCGCGCGTCGGGTCTCCGCGTCGGACCAAGAGAGCCGCTTGCTCGCGACCTCGATCTCCACGTCGAGGTTCGCGAGCCTCGCGACCGGATCGGAGGACGGCTCGTCCGCCTCCTTCTTCTTCGAGGACTCGAGGCCCGGCTCGCGCCGCTCGAGCGCGCGTTGGAGGTTCGAGATCCCCTGCTCGTCGGCGGCGAAGTCGGCATCCAGCTCGAGCCGGGCACGCAGCTTCTTCTTCGATCGGAAGAGGTCGAGGATCGACGGCAGGACGGCCGAAACTCGCGCGACCTCGCGACCCTCGGGATCCTTGAGGACTGCGTCGCGGATCCTCTGCTCGCTCGACCAGGCGAGGTCGACGTGGCTCACGGTGAGCGAACCACGGAACAAGCCGTCGAAGACCTGCTCGGCGCCGGAACGGACGAGTCCTCCGCAGAGCATCGGAAGGCACAGGATGAGCGCCACGAAGCTGCCGAAGGCCAGGGCAGCGCAGCCCAGCACGCCCTTGAAGGCCAGGCCGAAGCAGCCGCGGCGCTTCGCGACACTCGGAGGGGATGCGGGGGGAGCGGGTACGGCGTCGGTCACGCGAGCAGCCTACGCAAGATCGAGCGGAGCGTCGCTGCGCGGTCTTCCGTCCGACCGGCGGAAGCAACATTCCTTACAGCGCCGCCTCGATCCCGACCCCGCCCTAGTTCCAGCTCGGATCGGGCGGGAGATCCACGAGCCCCGACGCCTCCCCTCCCAGCGACCGCAGGACGGACCGCCACGTGGCCTGGGGGTCGCTCTCGAACACCCAATCGTTGTCGAGGGCGGCGGGCAGCCACGATCCGCTGGCGAGCTCGCCCTCGAGCTGTCCCTCGCCCCAGCCCGAGTAGCCCACGATCAGCCGCACCTTCCTCCGCGCCCGTCCCTTGTGCTTGGCGAGATAGTCCGCGAGCGCGTCGATCTCCCCGCCCAGGAAGAGCCCCGTCGCGATTTCGACGCCGCCCGGGATCGCATCCCCCGCACGGTGCAGGAACTGAAGCGTGTCGAGGCCCACCGGCCCGCCGGCGAACACCGGGAAGCGCTGCTTCTTGAGCACGGGGTGGTCCGGCGCCAGCACGTCGAGCGTCACCGCCGCGGGCCGGTTGATGATCAGGCCGTAGGCGCCCTCCTCGTTGTGCCGGCACATCAGCACGACGGCGTGCATGAAGTTCGGGTCGAGCATGTCGGGCGCGGCAGCGAGCAGGCTGCCGGGCTCGGTGACGAGTCGCTCCATCCGCCAGAGGCTACCTCTCGAATCCGGAGCAGGAAACGACCGGCTGCGGCGGGTACTTGGCGTAGCGAGCGTCCTCGACCGAGCGCTGGCAGAGCCGGAACGTCGATCCGCGCTGCGAAGCCACGATCTTCACGTGCCGGCAGCCGGGGCACAGGCCGAGACGGGGATCCGCGTGCACGCTCTCCCGATCTCCGCCGCGGTCGTGCGTGCGGCGCGCACCGCCGCGGCGGGGCCGGCTCTCCTCGTCTTCAGCCACGGCGCGAAAGCCCGATCGCGCACTCGACGTGCGGCGTGTGCGGGAAGAGGTCGACCGGTCGTACCCGCCCGAGACGCCAGCCGGCGGTCACCAGGCGCTCGACGTCGACCGCCGCCGCGGAGGGATTGCAGGACACGTAGACGATCCGCCGGGGAGCGAGCGCGTAGAGGCGCGAGAAGAGGCGCGGGTGCAGGCCGGCCCGCGGCGGGTCGAGGAGGACGACCTCGGGCGGCTCGAGCCCGGGACCGGAGCGATCGACGCCGGCGAGCACGTCGCCTTCGACGAAGAGCGCGTTCTCGATCCGGTTCATGGCGGCGTTCCTGCGCGCGTCCGCGACAGCCACGGGCGAGATCTCGAACCCGACGACGGCGCGCGCCGAGCGCGCCAGCGAGAGCGCCAGCGTCCCGGTGCCGCAGTAGAGGTCCCAGACGATCTCGCCGCCCTCGAGCGCGGCCTCCTCGTGCACCAGGCCGATCAAGGCCTCGGCCGCGCGCGTGTTGGTCTGGAAGAAGGAACCCGCCGACAGCGCGAAGATGAGGCCGCCGAGCTCCTCGCGGATGCTCCCCGGCCCGTGGAGAACGCGTTCGCGCTCCGCGATCGCCGTGTCGGCCGGCCGGGTGTTCACGCCGTGGACGAACGTCGTGATCCCGGGATTCCGCTCGAGGAGCTCGCGGGCGAAGGCAGCGACCGCCTCGTCCGCGTCCTCCGAGGTCACGAGGCTCACCAGGATCTCGCCCGTCGACCGCGCGACGCGCACGACCAGGTGGCGCAGCAGGCCGCGGTGCTCGCGGACGTCCCAGGCCGAGAGACCCATGCGCACGGCGATCCCGCGCGCGCTCTCGAGGATCTCGTCGGCCGCTCGGCTCTGGATCGGGCAGGTCCGGACGTCGATGACCTTGCTGTGGAGATCCGCGGGATGCAGACCGAGCGCGAAGCCCGAGGCAGCGCCCTGCGGCTCGCTCGGATCGATCCAGCGGCGGTTGCCGAACGTGAACTCCATCTTGTTGCGGTAGGCCCACGTGTCCGGCGAGGGCAGGACGGGCTCGACGGACCTCTCCGCGAGCAGCCCTCGTGCGGCCAAGGCCCCCTCGACGAGGCGCCGCTTGCCCTCGAGCTGGGCCGCGTAGTCGAGATCCTGGAAGCTGCACCCGCCGCAGCTCCCGAAGTGCGGACAGCGCGCGGGCACCGCCAGCGGACTCGCCTCGACCCGTTCGAGCACGACCGCGTCGACGAGATCCCGCCGCCGGCGCAGGACGCGCGCGCGCACGGTCTCGCCGGGCACGCCGCGCCGCACGCGCACCCGGAATCCGTTCGCCGCCCCGATGCCGCACCCCCGGCCGTCGAAGGATTCGATGCGCACCTCGAGCTCGTCCCCGCGCCGGGGCTTGCGCGTCGGGTCGGATCCGACTTCGGCGGCTCGAGCGACCCCGTTCATGCTCGCGCGCGCGAGGAACTCACGTGTCGACGCGCACCACTCGCGAGAGCGGCCCGACGTCCTCGGCGGCGCTGGGATGGGGCTCGTAGGCGCCGTCGTTCTCCGGCAGCGTCAGACCCGCGCGCACCATCGCGGTGTAGGAGGACAGGCACACGGCGTTGGCGAGGTTCAGGCTGCGAACCGAAGGACGGATCGGGATGTAGACACGGCGAGCCGCGTGCCGCCGCAGGAGGTCGGGCGGGAGCCCGCGGCTCTCCGAGCCGAACACGAGCACGTCGTCCGCAGCGAACTCCGTCTCGAAGAGGGAGGTCCCGCCCCGGGCGGTGAAGAGCCGCATCCGCTCCTCGAACGGGCGCGCGGCGCCGCGCGAGAGATGCTGCGCCGCCTCCTCCCACGAGGAGTGGACGACGAGGTCGACGAGCGGCCAGTAGTCCAGACCCGCGCGCTTGAGGTAGTGGTCCTCGAGCGAGAAACCCAGTGGTGAGACGAGGTGCAGCTGGAGACCCAGCGCGGCCGTGAGGCGAGCCGCGCAGCCGGTGTTGTGCGGGATCTCGGGGGCGACGAGGACGATCTCCATCGCGGCCAGTGTAGCGGCTAGACTGCCTGGACATGCCTGAGCGCGAGATCCGGATCGAGACGGCGGCGTTCCTGGATTCTCCGCAGGCCAAGACCCTCGGTCTGAAGCGGGAGGACCTGAAGAAGATCGTCGACCGCTTCCTCTCCTGCGCCTACGACGAGGTCGGCGTCGCGCCGCGCCTGCTCGACGGCGAGGGCATGCACACGATCCTCGGCCACCTCCTGCCTGCGCGTTTCGCGCGGAAGGACCCGCTCGGGCCCGGCGTCGTCCCCGCGCTGCGCGCTTACCTCGCGTTCCTGGAGGAGAACGCCGTCATCGCGGAGGTCTTCGAGCTGAAGAACGCGCTCGAGAACACGGCCGCCGAGTTCGAGGAGGCCGTCCGCACCGGAGCGTCCGCCCACCCTGCGCCTGCGGTCAAGGACAAGCCCTTCGTCCACCGAGCCGACAAGGTCGGGCGAAACGACCCCTGTCCCTGCGGCAGCGGGAAAAAGTTCAAGCAGTGCTGCGCCCGGCTCGGGGGTTAGGAACCCGCACGCCAGTTCCCGCGTCCAAGGGATGTCTGCGCCACCCTGAGGCGTTCGCTCCGGGCCGCCGCATTTTTTTGCCCGTGGAGCCCGCCACCCGGGGCAGAATGAAGGAGTCGCCTCCATCCGTCAGGATCCCCCTATGAACCATCCCCGCCGTCTCTCTCTCGCCTTCCTCCTCCTGGCCCTCCTCTCTCCCTCGACGCGCGCCCACGACGGCGACCCCAAGCTGCTCGATCGCCGGCCGATGTATCCCGGGCACGGATGGCGCAACGCGCAGCGCTTGAGCACGAGCGGAGACCTGGACGTGACGATGCCGGGCCTGCGTTTCCCGAAGAGCAATGTGACCCTGCTCTCCTGGCTGTCGCTCCCGGACCTCGGCGTCCCCGCGGGGGGGAACGGCAACAGCTGCTTCGGCTACACGTCTCCCTCGGGCCGCGAGTACGCGATCATGGGGCTCTCGAACGGCACGGCCTTCGTCGAGGTCACGCAGCCCGGCAATCCCGTGATCGTGGGGCAGATCGCCGGGCCTCAGAGCCTGTGGAGGGACATGCGCACCTTCTCCCACTACGCCTATGCAGTCAGCGAGGGCGGGAGCGGCATCCAGGTCATCGACCTCGCCAACATCGACAGCGGCGTCGTGACCCTGGTCAACACGATCAACGACGATACGAACGCGGCCACTCATACGCTGGCGCTCAATACGGCCACCGGATACCTGTACCGCTCCGGCGGCGGCGGGGTCAGCCAGGGCCTGCGCATCTACGACCTGAACGCGAACGCGGCCGCGCCCGCTCGCGTCGGCTCGTGGAACGCGCGCTACTGCCACGAGACCTCGATCTTCAACTTCACGAGCGGCCCGGCGGCCGGCAAGGAGATCGCCTTCGCGTGCGGAGGCTTGAGCAACGGCTACAGCTCGACCGGGCTCTACACGGTCGACGTGACGAACAAGGCGAGCACGGTGCAGCTCCAGTATCTCTCCTACCCCAACTCGGTCTATTGCCACCAGTGCTGGCCGTCCTCCGACATGCACTGGCTCTACCTGGACGACGAGCTGGACGACCAGACCCTGGGCCTGAATTCGACGACGCGCGTCTTCGACATCAGCAATCCGCTGGCCGTGACGTACGTGACGACGTTCGCGAACGGGAACACGTCGACCGACCACAACCAGTACACCAAGGGCAACCTGATCTTCCAGTCGAACTACCGCAGCGGCCTGCGCGTGAAGAGCACCTCGAACCCGGGCACGCCGACGGCGCCGGTGGAGATCGCTTACTTCGACACGTGGCCGGAGGACGACTACAACACACTCAACAGCCTATGGAACAACTATCCCTACTTCGCGAGCGGCGTGGTGATCGGCAGCGACATCGAGAAGGGGTTGTTCGCGTGGTGGGTCGGCACACCCGAGATCACGTTCACGCTGCCCGGCGGGGATCCCGATACGATCAATCCCGCAGGACAGGTCCTGTCGGTGCAGATCGGCGAGATCGCACCCGGGACGCTCGTGCCGGGGACGGCCAGGCTCCACTATGACGCAGGGAGCGGCTGGAACGCCGTCGACCTGGTGGCGCTCGGTGGCGGAAACTACAACGCCGTGCTGCCCGCGACCCCGTGCGGAAGCCTCGTCAGCTACTACTTCACGGCCCAGTCCACGAACGGAGTCGTGTGGAGTGATCCCGAGGACGCCCCGACCGTCCTGCATCAGGCGACCTCGGGGTTGGGGACGATCGTCGCCTTCAACGACGACTTCGAGACCAACCAGGGCTGGGTCTCGGGCGCGACCGGCGACACGGCCACGGGCGGACTGTGGATCCGCGTGAACCCGAACGGCACCGAGGCCCAGACGGAGGACGACCACACATCGGGATCGGGCGTCACCTGCTGGGTGACCGGCCAGGGCGCGGTGGGCGGGGCCGCGAGCGCCGCGGACGTGGACGGCGGAAGAACGACCCTGACCTCCCCCACCCTGAACCTCTCGGGCCTCGCCAACCCGATCATCCGCTACTGGCGCTGGTACTCGAACGACTGGTCGAGCGCCCAGATCAGCTCCGGCCTGAACACGATGGCCGACGTCTTCCGGGTCGACGTCTCGAACAACAACGGCAACACCTGGGTCAATGTCGAGACCGTGGGACCGAGCGGACTGGACTGCATCGGCGGGTGGATCTTCCACCAGTTCCGGGTGGTTGACTACGTCGTGCCCAGCGCGCAGATCAAGATGCGGTACGTCGCGGAGGACGCGGGCGTCGGCTCGATCGTCGAGGCGGCGATCGACGATTTCCAGGTCGTCGATCCTACCTGCTCCGGAATCCAGACCTTCTGCTTCGGCGACGGGACGGGCGCGCCCTGTCCATGCGGCAACTCGGGCTCGCCGGGCCAGGGCTGCGAGAACTCGTCCTTCACCGGCGGCGCGCTCCTGACCTCGACCGGCAACCCGAGCCTGTCGGCCGACACCCTGGTCCTGACGTCCTCGGGAGAGCGCCCGGCCGCGTTCTCCATCTTCCTGCAGGGCGATCTGGATATCTCCCCGAGCCCGTATGGCGACGGACTGCGGTGCACGGGGGGGAACCTCAAGCGCCTGTACATGCGAAACGCCAGCGGCGGGACGGTCACGGCGCCGCAGGGGGGCGATCTCTCGATGTCGGCCCGCTCTGCGGCCCTGGGAGATCCGATCCCGGCCAATGGGATGCGCAGTTATCAGGTGTACTACCGCGACCCCATCCCTTCCTTCTGCCCCAATCCGCCCGGAAGCACGTTCAACATTTCGAACGGGATGCGGGTCGCGTGGGGTCCGTGAGGTCGAATTCGCTCTGAGTTCGAGCGAGGCTGGCCGGTTCTCGGTCGGCCTCGCTGGGTTTCTGGGGACTGCTTGGCGGACGCCAAGGCGGGTGACGAGCAACTCGCCACCGCGGGCTCGCGCCCATGCGGGCGCTCGCGACTTCGCGTTCGCGGTTTCGCGCGGACGCGAAACCGCGAACGCGAAGTTCAAAGGGGGGCTCGAGGCGTCGTCCCTCGGTGCGGGGGTGGACGGGGAATTAGGGTTTTGTTAGGGTTGCGGCGAGGTTGCGATGTCCCCTCCTCTGCGCCACCGCGACGGCGATCTGGCTCCGCGCACGCCGCGCATCCTGCACCTCGATGTCGACGCCTTCCTGGCTTCGGTGGAGCAGGCCCTCCATCCCGAGCTCTCCGGCCTGCCGGTCGTGGTCGGCGGCATGCCGCAGGAGCGCAACCTGGTCATGTCCTGCTCCTACCCCGCGCGCGCGTTCGGCGTGCGGCCGGGGATGCTGCTCTCCGAGGCCGCGCGGCGCTGCCCGCGGGCGGTCTTCCGCCGCGGGGACTCGCAGGCCGCCAACCGGATGCGCGAGGCCGTGGCCGCGATCCTCCTGCGCTTCACGCCGCGGGTCGAGGTCGCTTCGATCGACGACTTCTTCGCCGACCTGGCCGGCTCCGCACGCCTTCTCGGCGCGGCGTGCGACGCCGCCGAGCGGATCCGCGGGGCGATCCGCGCCGAGCTCTCGCTGCCGGTCACGATCGGGATCGCCACCAGCAAGACCCTGGCGCGCGTGGCGGGCAAGATCGCCAAGCCCGGCGGGATCGCCGAGATCCTGCCCGGCTGCGAGGCCGCCTTCCTGCGAGCGATGCCGCTCGAGCACCTGCCCGGCGCGGGGAAGGCGACCGGCGGGATGTTATCGCGTTTCGGGATCCGCACCTGCGGCGACCTCGCGCTCGTCTCGCGCGAGGTGCTCTACGCGAGCTTCGGCGCGAGCGGCATCGTCCTCCACGAGCGGGCGCGCGGCATCGACCGCGAGGCCGTCGAGCCGACGTACATCGCCGGGACGGACGGGATCTTGCGCCCGCGCATCCCGCGCACGATCCGGCGCGACAGCACCTTCGAGCCCGAGGAGGGCCGGCGCGAGATCGTCGAGGCGATGCTCTCCTATCTCGTCGAGCGCGCCGCGCACCGCTTGCGCGCGCACGGGGCTGCGGCGCGCTCGCTGGCCGTGCGCATCGTGTACGTCGACACGCGGCCGCCCGGCATCCGACGCATGGAGAAGGACCCCGCCACCGACGCCGAGAGACGGCGCAAGCTTCCCTGCCCCAGCGATTCGACCGACGAGCTGTGGCGGCACGCGCGCGCCCTCCTCCGCGAGCTGCCGCGCCGCCGCGCGCTGGTGAAGACGGTCGGGGCCACGCTCGCCGACCTCGCGTCAGCCTCGGGCTGGCAGAATCACCTGTTCGGCGAGCCGGATGCCGACCCCGATGCGGAAACGATCCGCGACGATCGCCACCGTCGCCTCGACCGCGCGCTGGATTCCTTGCGCGAGAAGCACGGCTTCGGGCGCGTGCTGCGTGGCGCGAGCTTCCCGCTCACGCGGACCCATCCTCTCGGCCCCGACGGATTCCAGCTGCGCACGCCCTCGCTCAACCAGTAGCGCCGGAAGCGCGTCCAAGAACCGCGAGATCGGATCGTGCAGACACGGTCTGCAATTTCCCTTCGGGAAGGACCGCATCAGGTAGAAATTCCTCCCCCGCAGAGCTCGACCGCAAGCGAGCGGTCAGGTCGCGAGCCAACCACTGGACCAGCTCCTCGCCGTAGTCAGCCCGATGGCCCATCCTTCGTGAAAGAGAACG
Organism: Planctomycetota bacterium; assembly: GCA_041488095.1. GTDB lineage: Bacteria > Planctomycetota > UBA1135 > UBA1135 > DASYPQ01. The sequence continues at coordinate 4,346 of JBGPOP010000002.1, read as the reverse complement.
ACCAACCTACTTCGCGCACGGTCGGCCTGGGGGTCGCTCTCCTGTGCCTCGTGTGGGGCAGCACCTGGATCGTGATCCAGGGCGGGCTCGCGGACCTGCCGCCGCTCACGTCGGCGGCGGCTCGCTTCGTCCTGGCGGCGGCGGTGATGAGCGGCGTCGCGCACTTCCTGCGCAAGCGCGAGGGCGGCTCTGCTCCGCCGCTCCCGCTCTCGCTGGTCCTCGGCGGCCTGAACTTCGGCGCGAGCTACGGGATCGTCTACTGGAGCGAGACGAGGCTCCCCTCGGGTCTCGTCAGCGTGCTCTGGTCGGTCTTCCCGATGATCATGGCGGTCAGCGGACACTGGTTCCTGCCGGGCGACAAGCTGCGCGGACGCCAGTGGGCGGGCTTCGCCGTCGGCTTCCTCGGCGTCGTGCTGCTCTTCGCCACGGACCTGCGCGGCCTCGGCCCGGGCGCGATCCCGGCCGGTGCGGTCCTCCTCGCGAGCCCGCTCCTCTCGGCCGTCGGCACGACGGTCGTGAAGCGCCGCGGCGCGCACGTCAGCTCCGTGCTCGTCAACCGGGACGGCATGTGGATCGGAGCGATGATGCTCTCCGCGGCGGCGTGGATCTTCGAACGCGGGGTCCCGATCCGGTGGACCGCCACCGCGATCGCGAGCGTGCTCTACCTCGCGATCGTCGGCACGGTGGTCACGTTCAGCCTGTACTTCTGGCTCCTGCGCCACACCGCGGCGAGCCGGATGAGCCTGATCGCGTACGTCACGCCGGCGATCGCGCTGCTTCTCGGCGGCCTGGTCGGTCGGGAGCCGATCACCGCTTTCACGCTCTCGGGCTGCGCTCTGATCCTCGCCGGCGTGGCGCTGGTCGTCCGGGGCAGGCATCCCAAGGCGCTTGCCCGACAAGGAGTTGCGCACCGGCAGTAGACTCCGGCGCCCGAGCCGATCTCCCCATGAAATTAGGGTTCTGTTAGGGTATCCGCCCGGGCAGAAGGCCTCTGGCCTGCGCCCCGGGCCCATGTACCTCCCCCTGCGCGTCCACGGGCACCACTCGATGCTCACGGGCGTCGACTCGCCGGCCGAGCTCGTCGAGCGAGCGGTCGCGCTCGGCCTGCCCGGCCTGGCGCTCGCCGACGTCGACACCCTGGCCGGCCTGGTCGACTTCCTCCTCGCGGCGCGGAGAACGCGCGAGCGCACCGGCGCGCCCTTCCGCGCGATCGTCGCGGCCGAGATCTCGGATCCCTCCGGAGCGCCGGGGCGGCTCGTCGCGCTCGTCGAGGACGCTCAGGGCTATCGCAACCTGTGCAAGCTCGTCTCCGCGCGCGCTCTCGGCGCCGATCCAGGCGTTCCCAAGGCGAAGCTCGACGGACCGGAGAGCTTCCGCCTAGTCGAGAGCGCGGCTCGCCACCGGGAAGGGCTGATCTTCCTCGCCGACCACCCGCGCCTGCTCGTCGAGCTCCACGGTCGCGTCGATGCGAGCTCGCTCTTCGCCGCGATCTCCCCCGCCGCGTTGCGCGCGAGGAGCGCCGAGCGCGAGGCCGCCTTCGGCTTGCCGCGCAACGCGCACCTCGCGCCGCCGCGTCCGCCGCGAATCGGCCCGCGGGATGCGCCCGAGGAGGAGAGCGAACTCGAGCATCCCAAGACTCCCCCGCCGGAGCCTCCCGCACCCGCGCTCGACCTGATCCTCGCCGCGCGCGCGACCGGCGTCGCGACGCTCGCGGTGCCCGATACCTGGTGCGCGCGACCGGCGGGGACCCTCGACCACAGGGTCCGCGTCGCGATCAAGCACAACGCGCTCCTCTGCGACCTGCCCGGGAGCTGGACTGCGAGGGCGCCGGCGCACCTCCTGACCGCCGCGGAGATGGACGCGCTCTACGCCGACCTCCCCGAGGTCGTTGGGCCCTTCGCGCGCTCCTCGAGAGCGCAGTCTCCCGGCGCGGTCGCCCGCACGCTCGAGGTCGCCGAGCGCTGCGCCTTCGAGCCCGAGCTCGGCGGCATCCTCTTCCCCACGATCGAGGTCGAGGCGGGCGAGACGCCCGCTTCGCGCCTGCGCGGGCTGGCCCTCGCGGGCGCGCGGGAACGCTTCCGACCGCTCAAGTCCGAGGCCGTGCGGCGCCTGGACTACGAGCTCGCGACGATCGAGCGCCTGGGCTTCGCGCCCTACTTCCTGCTCGTCAAGAGGATCGCCGACTTCGCGCGCGAGAAGGGCATCCCCTGCGTCGGCCGCGGCTCGGCCGCCGACAGCCTGGTCGCCTATTGCCTGCGGCTCACCGACGCCGATCCCCTGCGCTACCGGCTGACCTTCGAGCGCTTCCTGAACCCCGCGCGGCGCGACCGGCCCGACATCGATCTCGACTTCTGCTGGCGTCGGCGCGACGAGGTGCTGGAGCACGTCTACGAGATGTTCGGCGCCGAGCGCACGGCGATGATCGCGACGATCAACCGCTGCGGGATGCGCGCGGCCTTCCGCGAGTCGGCGCTCGTCGAGGGCGTCCCGCCCGCGGAGGTCAACCGCTGGTCGCGGCGGCTGCCGTGGGGGGCGGACTCGGGAGGCGATCCGAGTCGGAATCCGGTCGAGGAGGCCCTGCGGCGGACGCCCGAAGCGTCTGGGTTCCCCTTCGACGAGCGGCGCTGGGCACGCGTCCTCCGGGCCGCGGCACGGCTGCTCGATGCGCCACGGCACTATGGCCTCCATCCCGGCGGTGTCGTCGTCGCACCGGGAGCGATCACGGACTTCGTCTCCTGCCAGCGCGCGGCCAAGGGCGTGATCGTCACGCAGCTCGACAAGGACGCGGTCGAGGCGATCGGGCTCGTGAAGATGGATCTGCTCGGCAACCGTGCGTTGACGACGATCGACGACTGCCTGGCGGGTCTGCGTTCGCGCGGAATCGAGATCGACCTCGAGAAGATTCCAGAGGACGACCCCGAGACAGCCCGGACGCTCGCCCTGGGCCGGACGCTGGGCTGCTTCCAGGTCGAGTCGCCGGGCATGCGCAACCTCCTGAAGCAGACCAGCGCGCGCACGATGGACGACGTGATCCAGGCCATCGCGCTGATCCGGCCCGGACCGGCCGGATCGGGGATGAAGGACGCCTACGTGCGCCGTTTCCGCGGGCTGGAGGACCCGCGCGCGCCGCACCCGCGCCTCGCCGATCTCCTGTGGGATACGCACGGCGTGATGCTGTACCAGGAGGACGTCATGCAGGTCGCCGCGCGGATGGCGGGCATGGACCTCGCCGAGGCGGACCTCTTGCGGCGCGCGCTGCAGAAGCGTCGCGCCTGCGACCTCGAGAAGCTCGCCGGGCGCTTCCTCGAGGGCTGCGCCGAGCAGGGGATCGCGCGTGCGGACGCGATCTCCGTGTGGGACCTCGTCGCCAACTTCGCCGCCTTCGCCTTCTGCAAGGCGCACGCGGTGACCTACGGGCGCATCGCCTATCGCGCGGTATGGCTCAAGACGCACCATCCGGCGGTCTACCTCGCGGCGTTCCTGGCGAGCGAGACCGGCTACTACGACGCGCGCGTGTACGTCGAGGAGGCGCGGCGCCTCTCCGTCCCGATCCTGCCGCCGGACGTCAACCGGAGCGCACGGACGTTCGCGGTCGAGGGGTCCACGGAGGGCGTGCCGGCGCTGCGCATCGGCCTCGGGCAGGTCAAGGGCCTCTCGGAGCACACGCTGGACGCGATCCTGTCCTCACGCGAGGAACGCGGTCCGTTCGTCTCGCTGCCCGATTTTCTCGAGCGCACCAACGCCCACCGGGACGAAGTCGAGGCGCTGGTCCAGGTCGGTGCCTTCGACGACTTCGACCGCACGCGGCCGGAGCTCCTGTGGCGGCTGCATCTCTTGCGCACGCCCCGGCGGCGCATTCCGCGGAGCGTCGAGCCGGGCGGCGAGCCGCTCGACCCGGGCGAGATCGCCGCCTGCCGCGCGACGCCGTCCTCGCGCGCGAGGCGGGCACTCCAGGCCGCGCGCGCGAGAAGCGGCGGCTGGCACGGCAGCGGGCTGGGCCTCGGGAACGCCGACTTCGGACCCGGCGAGTGCGCCGCGCTCTTCCCCGATCCGGAGACGCCCGCGCTCGCGCTGCCGCGCCTGCCCGACGTCGACGAGAAGACTCGCGGGCGCCTGGAGTTCGAGCTGCTCGGGCTGACGGTCAGCGCGCACCCGACGGCGATCTTCCCCTGTCCGGCCGACGAGAGGATCGCGGAATACGGTACCGCGCCGATTCGTCCTCGCGTGGAAGGCGTTCGGGAGGCCCGCCGGGGCCCCGCTCCAAGGCAGGGAGAAACCGCGCCGTGCCGTATTCCCCCCACCCCACGGCGGCCGGACACGGGAACATCGCCGGCGGGGGCCCGGGG
>JBGPOP010000001.1:0-233740 GCA_041488095.1 Planctomycetota bacterium | reverse complement strand
CTCAAGGAGGAGCAGGAGCGCGGGATGACGATCGACCTCGGGTTCGCGCGCTTCCAGCTCCCGGACGGCCGCACGGTCGGGATCGTCGACGTCCCCGGGCACGAGCGCTTCATCAGGAACATGGTCGCCGGCGCGACCGGCATCGACCTCGTCATCCTGGTCGTCGCGGCCGACGACGGGGTCATGCCGCAGACGCGCGAGCACCTCGCGATCATGACGCTGCTCGGCGTCGCACGCGGCATCGTCGCCGTCACGAAGATCGATGCGGTCGAGAAGGGCATGGTCGATCTGGCCGTGGAGGACGTGAAGGCCGCCGTGCGCGGCACCTTCCTCGAGGGCGCTCCGATCCTGCCCGTCTCGTCGATCACCGGAGAGGGATTCGACGAGTTGAAGCGCACGCTCCACCGCATGGCGGCCGAGACGCCTGCGCGCTCTTCCGAGGGCCTCTTCCGCATGCCGATCCAGCGCGTCTTCAGCTCGCACGGCTTCGGCACGGTGGTCACCGGCATCCCGGTCAGCGGCTCGGTCGGTCTCGGCGACGTGATCGAGATTTTGCCCGGGGAGCGGCGCGGAAAGGTGCGCGGCCTTCAGGCCTACCACCAGGCGACCGAGCGTGCGCGGGCCGGGCACTCGACGGCGATCAACATCGCCGACGTCGATCACCACGAGGTGCACCGCGGCTGCGTCGCCGCCACGCCGGGTTTCTTCCGACCGGCGCGCATGCTCGGCGTGCGGGTGCAGGCTCTCGCCGATCTGGACCGGCCGATCGAGGACCGCACGGCCATTCGCCTCCACACCGGCACCCTGGAGGCGGTGGGGGTGGTCGTGCTTCTCGATTGCGAACGCCTGGAGCCCGGCGCGAGCGCCCTGGCGCAGCTGCGTCTCGACGAACCGGTGGTCACCGCCCCGGGCGACCGCTTCGTCCTGCGCCTCGAATCGCCGGCCCGGACCCTCGGCGGCGGCGTGATCCTGGAGGAGAGCAAGCACCGCCTGAAGCGCTTCAAGGCCTTCGTCGTCGAGGAGCTCTCGCGCCAGGCCTCGAGCCTGTCCTCCCCCCGCGATCTGCTCGAGTCCGTCCTGCGGCGCGCTCCGGAGCGGCTCCTCTCGGCCCCGGAGGTGTCGGTCGAGATCAAGCGCTCGAAAGAGGAAACCGAGCGCCTGCTCGGCGAGCTCGCGTCGAGCGGGGCCGCCGTGCGCCTCGGTGCGGCAGGCTGGATCCACCTCGAGCGCCTCGAGGCGGCGCTCGGGCAGGTCGAGGAGGCGCTCGCGGCCTGGTTCCGCGAGCACGCCCACCGCCAAGTGATCGACGTGCGCGACCTGCGGCGCGCGACCCGATTCGAGCCGGAGTTCCTGGATGCGCTGCTCGTCGAAGAGCAGCGACGCGGCAAGCTTGCGATCGAGGCGGGGGGCCACCTCCGCCCGGTCGGGCGTGCGGCCCGAGTCGACGAGCACACCGCGGAGCTCCTTGGGCGCGTGCGCGCGGCCCTCGCGAAGTCGCGCTTCCAGCCGCCTGCACCCGACGCGCTCGCCGAGCAGCTCGCGGCCTCGCCCGCGGAGGTCCAGGCGGCCCTCGAGCTGCTCGTCGATCGCGGGGAGGTGCGCCCGGTCGCGCGTGACTTCCTCCTGGAGGCGGGTGTTTACGAGGAGGCCCGCGCCGCGATCACCGAGAATTGCACCCGCAACGGCTCCCTCGACATCCCGAGCCTTCGCGACGGCCTCGGGACGACGCGCAAGTACCTGATCCCGCTCCTGGAGCACTTCGACGCGCAGGGCCTGACCCTCCGGCAGGGGGGGAACCGTGTCCTGAAGCGCCGCTAGGGCCGAAAGGAGTTCCGCGCCCGGGACTCCGGGCCTGGCAGGGGCCCCCTCGGCGTGCCCCCGGATGGCACCTGCGAGGCTCGGCCTATGGCTTTCGGGGGCCTCGTGCCGATAAGCCCGGCAGGTCTCGCCCACTCGGGCCCGGGCGAACCTGGAGGCGCAAGCCCGGTCGCCGACCGAACGGCGCGTCTCTCCCACCCCGGCGCCTGCGACACAGACCGATGGCGGATCGAGAACAGACGGAAACCAACGGCCAAGCCGACCCCTCCGACGCGCTGACGCTCGGCAACCGGCCCGCGACCGGGGCGCGTCTGGTCGACAGCGCGACACCCCTCACGGGTGCGTTCGGCGGGGGTCAGGAGGCGACGGACTTCCTGGGCCTCTCGCAGGAGCTCACCGGCCTCCCGGCCGGCGCCCTGCCCGAGGGAGAACCCACCACCTTGAACCCGGCGAGCGAGTCCTCGCCCGAAGCCGACCCGTCCGCGAGCTGGCTCCTCTCACTGGACGAGAATCGAGAGAATCCCGCCGAGGAAGAGGAGGAGATCTCCGCCTCGTTCGAGGATGGCGCGGGCGGCGAGGAGCATCTGTCCAGGAGACTCTGGAAGATTGCGGCCGCCGTGATGATCGTCGGTGCTGGCGTGACCGTCGCGGTCAAGCTGTCTTCGCGTTCGAGCCCGAGTGCGCTTACCGAGCAGTTCGCGCACATGCCCGCCGGCGCGAAACCCCCGGCGCACAAGCCGACCGAACTCGCGAGCACTCCCGTAGACGACGGCTCCCGTCGACACAGCCCGCTCCCAGGAGGGGAAACCTCCGGCGAGCCCGCGGTTGTCGCCGACCCTGCCGTGGCGGCAACCCAGGTCATGGCCCAGCCGGCTGAAACCACACCAGCCGTCGAGGCGGGCCCCGAGTCCAGCGAGCCCTCGGCCTCCGTCGCTGCCGTCGAGAATCCGGCGCTGAGCGATGCCGGTGCTGATTCCCCGATCACCCCCCGCCTTGGTGAGCAGCGCTTGGTCCAGTGGATGAACGAGCACGGGTGGTCTACGCGCACGTCACCCGAAGACGGCGAGTCGGGAGCACAGGATCCGGGCTCTGCGTCGACTTCGCATGGCACCCGCGTTCCGGCCCTGGTGGCGCTCGGTTCGAGCCCACCGAGTGCGTTGCCGGCCGCTGATCCCGTCGCGACATCGTCTCCCCTGCCTCGGATGGATGGCGGCGACGCGCTGACGGCGCCGGCGCCGGATCGCGTGGTTCTCGGAGGCTCGAGCACGCCGGGCGGACTCAGCGGGAAGACGGTTCCGGGTGCCGCACCCCTGGGTGCCTTGCGCTTGGCGACCCAGGAGGATCTGGCCGGGGTTTGGGACGGCAACGCCATCCCCATGGAGGCGCTGGACGCGGAATCGCGGCTGCTGACGCCGACCGTCGGAAGGGTGCGCGTCCTGTTCAAGACAGGCGAGATCTTCGAAGGTCGTCTCTATGCGATCGGGCAGGGCCAAGTCTGGCTCGAGAACGACCTCGGGCGCCTGGCCCTCTACGGAGAGCGCATCCAGAAGATCAATCAGACCTCGAGCGAGGGAGACGCCAAGACCCTCCAAGGACTCCCCCGCATGCGCGTGAGAACGCCCGGCGGCCTGTTCTTCGGCAAGGTCGTCGCTCGCGACGAGCACCATGTGACCCTCGTCACCGAGGAAGGCGCACGGCTCACTCTCGAGAGCACGGACGTCGAGCCGGCGCCGCTGGGTGACACGCGGGTCATCGGCCCGGTCAAGCCCTGAATCGGGTCCACCTGCCTGGGCAGACTCGGGCTCGCAAGTAGAAGAAGCTTCCGAGATCGGATGCAACCCGGCTGTCCGGCCAGGATCCCAAGCCGTTCTGCGTCGGGTGGCGGTCTCGTCCCCCCCGCTCGGGGCTCATCTGAGCAGCGAGGTTTCGAGCCCGCGCTCTCCTTATCTCGGGCCTGAAGAGCAACCTGGCAGGGACTTCGTCGGGCGGGGTCTGGCTCGGCCCATTCACGTGAGGGTCGATCGGCAAGACGGGGCGGGGGCGATCCACACCCTGTCCCTCAGGCTTCCCGATGTGCGCGGGGGGCCCTAGGCTCGAGCTCCGACCGCACACCCGAGGATCGGGTTGCAGGCTTCCTCGAGAAAACCCGTCGACCTCGGAGACAGGGGGACACCGGCGTGCGCCGGATTCCACGTGGGGGACCGTCCGGCCTATGATTGGGGCTCCCCCGGCTGAGCCGGCGAGGGGCCGCATGATCCGATCTCCGTGGAAGGCCGTCGGCCTCGTCCTCTTCTGCGTCGCGCTCGCGGCGGGCATCTCCCGTGCGGGCGACGAGGTCCTCCAGAACTTCAAGCGCTACTACGGGACGTACAAGGACACGCCCAGCCGCGTCGAGGCGATTCTCACCCTGGAGGGGAACGAGGACCCCGGCGTGGTCGAGGTTCTGCTGCCGAAGCTCAAGGAGAATGAGATCGAGATCGTGCATGCGGTCGTGCGGGTGCTGGCAGCCTTCAAGACGCGGCCGCCGCTCGACGCGTTGCTCGCGGCGCTGAAGAGCGACAAGACCGAGGCGGTGCGCACGGGCATCCTGCGCGCGCTCGCCGACGGCAAGTACAAGGACCTCGGTCCGTCCGTGCAGACTTGCCTCGCCGACAAGTCCTGGGACGTGCGCCGGCGCGCTCTCCAGGCTCTCGTCGCCGGCGGCGGGACGGAGACGGCCGCGCTGGTCGCTCCTTTGTGCACCGATCCCGAGCCGGGGGTGCGATGCACGGCGCTCGACGCCCTCACGGCGCTCGGGTCCGAGAAGGTCGTCGTGCCCGCGATCTCGCTCCTGGCCGATCCGGTGTGGCAGGTGCGCAAGAGCGCGATCGACGCGTTGACCAAGGTGCGCAGCAAGGACGCGGTCGAGCCCCTCATCCGACAGCTCGAGAAGGAGGAGGGCGTGCTCGTGCCCGACATCGGCGAAGCCCTGGCCGGACTGACGGGCAAGGAGTTCGGCGCGCAGGCCGCGAAGTGGAAGGCCTGGTGGGCGGAGGCCAGGAGCGGCTTCAACATGCCCTCGCTCGAAGCGATCGCCTACCTGCGCGGCAAGCGCGACGCGCACACCGGCGGACCGCCGCGCGAGTACCTGAAGTCAGGCGTGGTCGCGTACCACGGCATCGACACGCCCAGCCGCTCGATCCTCTTCGTGATCGACGTGTCGGGGTCGATGGAGGCGCTGGTGACGGAGAAGGAGCGATTCGAGGGCGGTCACTATCCCTCGTTCTCGCGCATCGACATCGTCAAGACCGAGCTGCAGCGCACGATCGACCACCTCGAGCCCTACGTGAACTTCAACGTGCTCGCCTTCGCGACCGACATCGATCCCTGGAAGAAGAAGCTCGTATCGGCCAACATCCTCAACAAGTCCGAGGCCAAGGAGTGGGTCGGCCACCTGCAGGCGATCGGCGGCTCCTCGAAGGAGGATCTCGCCACCGCGGGTCTGGTCGGCTCGGCCAATCTCGAGAAGGGCAAGACGAACACCTATGGCGCGCTCATGGCCGCGCTCAACGTGAAGCCCGGCGCGCGGACGGGCGAGAAGGGTTACATCGTCGACGTGGACACGATCTTCTTCCTGTCCGACGGACGGCCGACGGTGGGGGAGTTCGTCGATCCCGACGACATCCTGCGCGAGCTCGCGGCCGCGAACGAGCTTCGCAAGGTCGTCATCCATACGATCGCAATCGGGGAGTTCCAGAAGGACTTCATGCGCAAGATTGCCGAGAAGAACCGCGGCGTGTTCGTCGACCTCGGCAAGTAGAGGGGCCTCCTGCTCCCGCGCTCCGCTCCGTCCCGGCTCCCATCCGGTTGACGTCCTCCCATCCCCGCCCTATCCTCTCCGCCTCGTTCTCGGGGCGTGGCGCAGCTTGGTAGCGCGTTTGGTTCGGGACCAAAAGGTCGGAGGTTCAAATCCTCTCGCCCCGACCACCCTGGCCCGATCCGGTCCCCGCTGCGCCACGGATCGTAGCCAGGGCTGGCGGAAGGGCACTCCGAGTGGGGGCCCCGTCCAAGGGTTCAGACCCCCGCCAGCCCGGTCGATAAGGAATCCCGGTTTCCTGTCGCGCAGGGGCCTGAATCGAGGCATCCTGGAATCAAGCGCTGGCGGACTTCCGCCTGCGGACTGGTGTCCGGATCCCGGGCAGGCATCCAGCCCCATCTCTCGACCGAGTGCGGAGTCTTTCTCCGCGCCCCGTGAAGAGGGTTTCCAGGGCGCTCACGCGCGACGGCTGGGCCAGATTGATTTCTTGGGTCGGATCCAGGCGCCGAGGTCCGCTTCGGGGCGCGCTCACGCGCCCGGAGCGGACAGCCGCGGTTCCCCGCCCAGCGCTGGTCCACCACCCATCCGGGCGTGGGTTCCAAGGCTCCTCGAGAGCTGCGGAGCTCGAGCTCGGAGGGGCGGGCGCGGGATCCTGTACTGCATCGCAGCATCATGAGGTGACGAGTGGCATCCGAAGACCTCTACACATCCGAGGACTCGCAATCCCTGCCCTTCGGGGCGATGGAGCGGCCGCGCGTTGTGCAGCGCCCACCTGCGCAGGAGCGCCGGGAAGCAGAGCGCGATTCCCCCTCGACAGAGGGCAAGGATCGCGCGCCTGAACGCAAGGATCGCCCGGCGGAGCGTGCAGATCGCCCGACCGAACGCGAGCGCCGCCCGGCGGAGCGCGGGAATCGCCCCGCGGAACGCGAGTCTCGCCCGATGGAGCCCAGGGCGCGCGACACGGGTCCGCGCGAGGATCGCCCGGCCGCATCCTCGGCTGTCCACCCGCGCGAGGGGCCTGCGGCTCAGCCGCGGGAGGCTCCCGGGTCCGCGTCGCGCGAGGACGCCGAGCGCGCTCGTGAGGACTGGCGGAGTTCGGACAAGCGCCGCGGCTCAGGGCGCCGGGGCGGACGCAGGCGGCGGCGCGGTCAAGGCGGCCACCTCCCGCGATCGGAAGGCGTGGCGGAGGACGCTTCGGCGCGCCTGGCTGCGCCCGCCGACGACATGGCCGGACGATCGGCCGAGGTAGCCCTCCTCCAGGACGAGGAGAGCGCGACGCCGGGTGCGGACGAGCGCTCGCATGCGCCCGAACGCGCCCGGGAATCTCCCGGTGCGGTGGCGACCGCGGAGCGGACGCCCGCCGAGGGCGAGGGGATGCTCATCGTCGAGAAGGGCGGCTTCGGCACGCTGCGACATGTCGAGACGAACTTCCTGCCCGCGCGCACCGACATCTTCATCCCGCAGCGACTGATCCAGCAGTTCCAACTGCGCGACGGATCGATCGTGCACGGGCGGCTGGGGCGAGGCCAGAAACACAAGCATGCGCTGCTCGACGTCCAGAGCATCGATGGCAAGCCCCCGCAGGAGGTCAAGGACCTCCCCGACTTCAAGAGCCTGGTCACGATCGATCCCGACTTCCACTACTCGGTCGGCGACGCGAGCGGCGAGACCGCGATGCGCATCCTCGACGTGATCTGTCCGGTGGGGCGCGGGCAGCGCGGTCTGATCGTCGCGCCGCCGCGCGCGGGCAAGACCACGATCCTGCGCCAGTTCGCCAAGGGGATCGAGAAGGGCTACCCCGACGTGCACCTGATGATCCTCCTGGTCGACGAGCGGCCGGAGGAGGCCACCGAGTGGCGCCGTTCGACGAAGGGGCACGTGTTCGTCAGCACGGCCGACGAGACGGCCAGGACCCACGTCGCGCTGGCCGAGGCGGTGTGGAAACGCTGCACGCGCCTGGTCGAGCTGGGCGAGGACGTCGTGCTCCTGCTCGACTCGATCACGCGCCTCGCGCGAGCCTACAACAACCTCTCGGGAGGGAGCGGCCGGACCATGTCGGGTGGCCTCGACTCGCAGGCGATGCAGAGGCCGCGGCAGATCTTCGGCAGCGCGCGCAACACGGAGAAGGCCGGCTCGCTGACGATCCTGGGCACGACGCTGGTCGAGACCGGCAGCCGGATGGACCAACTCATCTTCGAGGAGTTCAAGGGGACCGGGAACATGGAGCTCGTGCTCTCGCGCAAGCTCGCCGACCGGCGCATCTTCCCGGCCATCGACATCGAGAAGTCGGGCACGCGCAAGGAGGAGAAGCTGCTCACGGGCAGGCGCCTGAAGTCGGTGCAGACCCTGCGCCGGGTCCTCCTGCGGATGAACTTCATCGAGGCCATGGACCTGCTCGTGACGAAGCTCGACGAGGTCGAGGCGACCGACGACTTCCTCAAGCGGTTCGAAGTGGATCCGGAGGCTTGACCGCGCCGCGGCCCGCGTCCTCGATGAAGAAGAGCCTCGGCCGGCAGCTCGCCGCGCTCAGCCTGCTGCTCCTCCTGCCGCTCGCGCTGCGGCTCCTGCCGATCCGGCACGGGATGCCGCGCAACTACGTGCCGGACACTCACATGGTCCGGCAGGCGCTGGCGATGGCGCGCGATCGCGACCTCGTGCCGCAGGCGGGCCGGTACTCTTTCTACCCGAACCTCTTGCCCTACCTCCTGCTGCCCTGCTACGCGGGGGAGTACGCGGTCGGCAGGGCGGCGGGCTCGTGGAGCGGCGCGCCGGAATTCGGGGAGAGGCTGCTCGATCACCCCGAGGAGGCCGAGATCGTCGCGCGGATCCTGGTCGCGATCTTCGGCGCCCTGACGCCCCTGATCGTGTTCAAGACCGCGCGCGCGGCGGGCCTCGGCCGCGGCGCGTGGGTCTCCGCCTGGCTCGCCGCAACCTCCCTGCTCTCCGTCCAGCTCTCGACCCACGAGCGGCCCTGGGTGCCGATGACCTTCTTCATGGTCCTCGCGTGCTGGCCCGCGGCGCTCTACGCCCGCGACGGACGCGCTCCGCGCCTCGTCCTCGCGGGCGCAGCGGCCGGCCTCGCCGCCGCGTGCCACCAGGGCGGTCTCGTCACGCTCGCGATCCCCGGCCTGGCGTGGCTCCTCGGTCCGCTCGAGTGGAGGCGGCACGATCTCTCTCTGCGTACGAAGCAGGGTCTCGCCTGCGTGCTCGTCTTCGTGCTCGTGGCGCTCCCGCTCGGCTATCCCCATTTCGTGCGGTACGGCTTCACCGCGGCCAAGGTGATCGGCGGCGGAGCCCTGGCCGAGCAGGGAGGCTTCCACATCGGCGGTCTCTCGTTCGTGCCGCGCCTGCGCTGGGAATCGCTCGCGCGGCTCTCGCGGACGATCCTCGGCTACGACCCCGCGATCGTCGGGCTCGGGATCGGCGGCCTCGCGCTCGGACTCGCGCGGCGCGAGCTGCGCGCGGTTCTCCTCTTCGCCCTCGCCTGGGCGGCGTTCTTCATGACCAACCAGAGCGACCACGTGCGCTACCTCCTGCCCGTAACGGTCTTCCTGTGCTGGCCCGCGGGTCTTCTCGCGGAGGAGCTTCTGGAGCACCGATGGGGGGTGGCGCTCCTCGGCCTTGCGCTCTCGGTTCCCCTGGCCCAGGCGGCGCGCCTGGACTGGCTGCTCTCGCGACCCGACACCCGCGCGCAGGCGGAGGCGCGTCTCCCCTCGCTCGGGCCCGGCGCGGTCGTCGCGATCGACCGCTACGGCCCCGACGTCGACCTCGACCGCGCGAGCCTCGCGCGCCTCGAGCGCCTGAGGAACTCGGTCGGCGAGACGCTGCGCGCACGCGAGGAGCGACGCAAGCTCCGCTTCGATGCCGGTCTCGTCCGTCCGGACGAGGAGGGGATCGATGCCGTGAGGATCGAGGAGGTCTTCGAGGTCGACGAGCGCGCCCGCACCGTCCAGGTCAGGGCGGGTCTCGAGTCGCTCGGCTCCGACCCGAAGAAGATCCTCGAGGCGCTCGGCGTCACCCACATCCTGCTCGTCGATCGGAGGCCGGACTCGGGAGAGCCCGAGGTCCTGCGCTCGCTCGCCGAGCACGGCCAGGCGGTGCTCGTGATCGATCCCGCGCGCGGCCTCGGGCCGCCGGGCGAGGCGTTCCTGCCCACGGAGATGGACTTTCCCCTGACCGGGCTGTGGCAGGTCGAACGCCCCGGGCCCTGGATGGCGCTCTACGATCTGCGCTGACCGGGAAGCCCGCTCACGCCAGAGCCGGCTCAGGCGTGGGGGGACGCGCCCGCGTCGGGCCACAATTCGCGCCAGTCGCGGCGGGGGCCGTCGACCAGGCCAGCCAGGCGCTCGAGCACGGACGTGGAGATGCGCAGGTCCTCGAGCGCGGTCTCGGAGAGCGCGCGGCCGCAGGCCTCCACGATGCTCGCGGCATCCAGGTGCTGGTAGGCGTACACCTCGTCGGGGCGTCCGCACTTGCTGAATTTCCGCACGGCCAGGGTCACCTGCCGGACGCCCACGATCGAGCCGATGTTGTCGAGCAGGCCCGCCTCGCCGTCGCACACGGCGACGATCGGCACGCGACGGCCGGCGAGGCTCACGACCTCCGCCTCCTCGGCGAGCCGGCCAGGGCTCGGAACCGCGCAGAGATCCCCGGTCACGCCGAGGCTCTCGCGCAGGTGGCGGTAGCCGTTCTTCTCCCCCAGGATCCCGAGCAGGAGCTCCGGGGAGGACACCACGATCACGTCGGCGAAAACGCCCTTTTCGAGCAAGGCGCGGCTCGCCGCGATCGCCTCGGTCGCCACCGAGCCCATGGCGAACACGCGGACCACGTTTTCGCCCGGCTCGTAGCCGGCATAGCCGCGCCAATCGACGAGGAAGTACGCGCCCAGCAGACAATCCCGTCTCACGCGCGCGAGCAGCTCCTGGTCGGAAAGCGCAGGCAACGTCGACTCGTCGACCGCGCCGGCCCATTCCTCCCCCGCGCCTCGCGGCCTCAGCGCCGCGGTCGCAGAACCGGGACTCTTGGATGCCGCGTGCGCGCGCAGGTGGTCGAGCAGGAGCCCCTGCGGGATCGCGCGCGTCACCGCGCGGATCAGCACGCCGCGGCGGCCGTCGTTGTCGTCCATCATCTGGCGGCGCAGGGCGTCGGAGAGGATCCAGTCCATCTCGACCGCGAACATCGGCTCCCACGTGATCAGGTTCGGGATCTGGATGTCGCTCTTCCAGGAGTGCTGCGCGCCCTCGGGCGCGAGCGTCACCCCGCTCGGAGTGCCCACGATCACGAACTCCGCTCCCCAGTACAGGTTGTAGTACAGCTGGTCGAGCGCGCGTTTGATGAAGAAGTCGTAGACCGTCATCATCGGGAAGAACGGCAGCCCGGCGTAGTGGCCCATCTTCCCGAAGGCGCCCGCGCAGGACATGCAGTTCGCCTCCGCGATCTCGAAGCGGATGTGACGCGTCCACGGATCGTCGGTCGCGGTGAGGTCGGGGTGCTTGACCTGGATCGAGAGCTCCTCCTCGACGTCGGGCTGGTGGTCCGGCCCGTAGACGCGCTGGTCGAGGACGGGCGAGATGTTCGTGCTCGTGCCCACGTCGGGCGAGAGCGTCAGCACCATGTCGGCGGCGGTCTTCCAGCGCTGCTCCTCGACCGAAAGCGTCCGGGCGCCGCTGACCGCGGTCTGGGGGCCGCCCTCGTCCTGCGTGCCGATGCGCACGAGCTTCGCCGCGAGCTGGCCCCACATCCACTGGGTGTGCGCGAAGGGGAAGAGCGACAGGTCGATCGCGAGCGAGTCGGGCAGGCCGCCGTCCTTCGCGATCGTGCTGCGGACCCATTCGCGGTTCGCGCGTCGCAGCAAGAGATGCTCCTCGATGCCGCGGCGGAAGTGGTCGCGGCGTTCGGCCAGGAAGGCGCCCTCGTCGCTCTCCTCGGGGAAGAGCGCGAAAGGATCGTCGAGGGAAAGGCCGGATTTCTCGAGGAGGCGGCGGATCTCCTCCTCGGAGGGCAGCATGGAGTGGTTGGCCGGGTGGGCCGCGCACTCCAGGCCGTAGCCCTTGATCGTGTGCGCGATGATCAGGTAGGGGACGTCGGCGTCCTGTCGCGCGCGGTCGTAGGCCTCGATCAGCTTCTCGAGGCAGTGGCCGCCGAGATCGGAGAAGGCGCGCACGACCTCCTCGTCGGTGAGGCCCTTGAGGACCTTCTGGACGTCGGGATTGGCTTGGCCGCAGGCGCGGCGGATCTCGGCCGGGTCGCCCTTCAGGAGCAGCATCTGGTACGCGTAGTCGGAGAGCCCGCCCTCGAAGAGGCGCTTCAGGGCTACGCCGCCGGGACGGTCGAAGAGCTCCTCGCGGAAGCGCCCGTGGCGCACCTGCACGACGCGCCAGCCGTTGTCCGCCGCCGTGCGCTCGATGCGCTCGCAGTCGGCGCCCCGCAGACCGCGCTCGTTCGGGATCCGCGTGCCGTCCAGGTTCTGGCGGTTGTAGTCGATGATCCAGGTGACGTTCCCGAGCTGCCGCTCGGCCACGTCGGGAAGGCACTCCATCAGCGAGCCTTCCCTGAACTCGCTGTCGCCGATCATCGACCAGAAGTGCGCGTCCGGAGGGACCTTGAACCCGTGGTCGCGCGCGTAGCGGTGCGCGAGCGCGAGGTAGACCGAGACGACCGGCGGGATGCCGACCGAGCCGGAGGGCAGGAAGTGGAAGGAGTCGGGGTCCGAGCGTGCGTGGTAGCTCTGGAAGACGGGCTCGTCGAGCGGGTGCGGGAACTTCCGCAGGCGGTGCATGATCGCCTTGGACTCCTCGGGCGTGTACCAGACCGCGGCGCCCTCGCGCCGGAAGACCTGCATCAGGTGGTGGTAGGCGTGGTCGATCGGGGATGCGTGCGGTTTGCAGCACACGTAGTCGTGGACCTCGCGGGCGACGAGGTGCAACGCGCCGAGGATGTGGATCGAGGAGGCGCAGGAGGCGGGGTGCCCGCCGACCTTGGGATCGCCGCGCTTCTTGCCCTCGCGGTGGTTGGCGACGTGGATCATCGCCATCGTCTGGGCGAAGGCGCGGTCGACGATACGCGTGAGGAGGGCGGTGTCGGGGCGGGAGATCGTGGCCAAAGTCATTGGAACCGGGAGGAGGGACGCTCCCTGGATGGGTCAGGATAGTCGAGCGGCGAGCCTCCTCCCAGGGGGTAGGAGAAGGCCGGACCTTCAGGCCGAGAGCGCCGCGGTGTACACCTCGCGGTAGGCCGCGAGCATGGCCTCGAAGGTGAAGCGCTTCAGGACGCGCGCGCAGTTCAGCGCGGCCAGCCGTTCGCGCTCCCGCGGGGCGGAGAGCAGGCGCGAGAGCTTCTCCGCGAGCGGCCACGCGGTCTCGTGCTCCACGATCGGCAAGAGGAAGGATCCCTGCTCGTCGGGCAGGATCGCGCGCACGTCGCCGACGTCGGTCGAGACCACCGGCAGGTGGCTCGCCATCGCCTCGAGCAGCGCGACCGGCATCTGCTCGGTGTCCGAGGAGATGCAGAAGACGTCCATGGCGCGGTAGTGCTCGCGCGGGTCGGAGACGTGGCCGGCCAAGTGGACGCGGCCGAAGAGCGATGGCGTCTTCGCGGTGAGGGCCTCCATCGCGGGGCGCTCGGGCCCCTCTCCGAGCACGAGGAGGTGCATGCCGAGCCCGGGGTCGACGCGCGCGCAGGCCCGCAGGAGGCGGAGCGGGTTCTTCTCCGGACGCAGGTGGCCGACGAATCCGACGACGGGGGCGCCGCGGGGGATGCCGAGGGCGTCGCGCAGCTCGGGGCGGCCGTCGCGGGGGAGGAAGCGCTCGGCGTGCACCCCGTTCGGGATCCAGCGGACGCGCTCGGGCGGGAGCTTCCAGGTCTCCACGGCGATGCGTTCGAGCGTTTTCGAGGGCACGACGACGCGGTGGACGCCGGGCAGGAGGATCCGGCGGGCGAGAATGCGGCGCTTCTTGAACTCGAGGACCTCGTCGGGGTTGAAGCCGTCCTCGTGGTGGACGGTTCGACGCAGGCGGAGGCTCTTCGCCGCGATCACCGCGTCGAAGGCGCCCCAGTTGTAGGAGAGCAGGAGATCGGGCTGCTCCTCGCGCAGGAGGTCGCGCAGACGGCGCACCGTCGCGAGGGAGCCGGCCTTGGGCGGGCTCGCGAGGATGCGCACCGGGGCGCCGGGGGGGAGGAGCTCGCGAGCCTCCGTGCGCCCGTCCATCGCGACGATCGAGTGGCGGAACTCGTCCCCGAAGGCCTCGATGAGACGCACCGTGCGCGTCTCGGGCCCGGCGGGCACGAAGGTCGAGAAGACGTGGAGGAGGTGGGGTACCGACGACATCACGGAACCCTAGATACCAAGCCGGCGCGATCGGTTCACCGGACGGGTGCGGTGAGCAGGGAGATCCCGTAGCCTCTCGTGCGCCGTGACCCAGCGAGAAGAGCCTCCGCCCGGCTACAAGACCCAGTCGGCGGACACCGCGTACTGGGCCGAGAAGATCCTGTTCGACCACTGGCGCGCGCTCGAGCCGTGGGAGAAGGCGCGCAAGATCGACGACCTCTGCCGAGCGGCGCACCGGGTGACGCTCGTTGGCCTGCGGCAGAGGCACCCCGGGGCATCCGAGACGGAGCTGGAGCTGAGGGCGGCGGCCCTGCGCCTGGGGAACGACCTCGTCCTGCACTGGACCGGCTTCGACGCGAGCCGCTGAACAGCCATGGACCCCGAGCTGTGCGAGGTGGCGCAGGAGATCGCGGCCGTCTTCGAGAGATTGCACGTCCCCTATCTGGTCGGGGGTTCGCTCGCCAGCTCGCTGCACGGGGAGTACCGCACCAGCGTCGACGTGGACGTCGTGGCCGAGATCCGCCCGCAAGACGTCGATGCGCTGGTTCCCGCGCTTCAGATCGGGTTTTTCGTGGACGCCGAGCACGTGCTCGAGGCGGTGCACGGCCACAGGTCGTTCAACGCCGTGCACCGGCGCAGGTTCGTCAAGGTCGACGTGTTCGTCGGCGCGGGCGAGGGCTTCCAACGCGAGGAGATGCTGCGCGCCCGCCGAATGTCCTTGAGCGGACCGAGCGGTCCGACGGTCCGTGTCGCCAGCGCGGAGGACACCGTTCTGCAGAAGCTCGCCTGGTATCGGATGGGGGAGGAGGTTTCCGAGCGGCAGTGGAGGGACGTCGTCGGCGTGCTGAAGACGGGGGGAGCGTCGCTCGATCGGGCCTACCTGGATCGGTGGGCGCGGGAACTGGATCTCACGTCCCTTCTCGAGCGCGCTGCGCGCGACGCGGGCATTGCGGGTCCCGATCCCCGCCGCTGATCGTCGGCGGATCTCAGCGGAAGCAGCTCCTAGAGAAAAGGACGCCGCCAGCCCCGCTCTCAGCGCGGGCTCGAGGCCTCCGTCGGCACGCCGGCCGCGCTGCCCTTGGCGTTCTTCACGTACCGGTCGAACCAGTCGATCATCTCCGCCACGACGTGGAGCACCGACTCGCGAGCGCGGTAGCCGTGGTCCTCCTCGGGCAGGAGGACGAGGCGCGCTGTCCCGCCGTTGCCCTTGACCGCCTGGTACATGCGCTCGGACTGGATCGGGAACGTGCCGGGGTTGCTGTCCTTCTGGCCGTGGATGAAGAGGATCGGCTCGTTCACCTGGTGCGCGTAGAAGAAGGGCGAGAGCTTCATGTATGCGTCCGGCGCCTCCCACAGCGTCCGCCTCTCGGTCTGGAACCCGAACGGCGTCAGCGTGCGGTTGTACGCTCCGCTGCGCGCGATCCCGGCCTTGAACAGGTCGCAGTGCGCGAGCAGGTTCGCGGTCATGAACGCTCCGTAGCTGTGGCCGCCGACGCCGACGCGGTTCCTGTCGGCGACGCCCATCTCGTCCGCCTTGTCGATCGCAGCCTCCGCCGAACCCACGATCTGCTCGAGGAAGGTGTCGTTCATCCGCTCGGGATCGCCGACGACCGGCATCGTCGCGTTGTCGAAGATGGCGTACCCCTGTGTGAGGAACAGGAGGTGCGAGGGCCCGCGCACGCGCACGAAGCGCCACGGCGAGCCGCCGATCTGGCCGGCCGTGCCCGGGTCGCTGTACTCGAGGGGGTAGGCCCACACGACGAGCGGCAGGCGCGTGCCGGGCTGGTAGTCCTTGGGCAGGTACAGGGTCGCGGAGAGGTCCACGCCGTCCTTGCGCTTGTACTTAACGAGCTCCTGGTGCACGCCGCGCAGCTCGGGCTGCGGATCGGGGAAGCTCGTGATCGCGCTCACAGCCCCCTGGTCGAGATCCAGCAGGCGCCAGTTCGGAGGCTCGGTCGGGCTCTCATGGGCGGTGACGACGAGCGGCGGCGCGTCGGCGGAGCTCTTCACGATCGCGACCACGTTCTCGTACTGGCCGCTCTCGCAGCGCCACAGGCGGTCGCTCTTCTGCGTGCGGAGATTGAACCGGTCGAGGAACGGCCGCGCGCCCTCCGGTCCCGCGCCCGCTCCGGCCCGGTAGATCCAGTCGCCGTCCTGGCGGACGATCCGGCGCCCGGGCTCGTTCAGCGTGGTCACCGGCGAGCCGGGGTCGCCGTAGCGGTCGTTCACGCTGCGGTCCTCGACCACGCGCGGCGTCGGGGAGGGTTCGGCGAGGTCGAAGAGGAACGTGCGCGTCCAGCGGCGATCGCGGTCGTACTCGGCGGCGAGGACCTGCGCGGGCGCCTTCATCCACTGGAGGCCGACCGCGCGTTGGGCCAGGCGGAACATCTCCTCCGGCTCGGCCTGGAAAGGTGACTGGAGGCGCATCCAGCGGTCGCGCCAGTCGGCCTTGCGCTTGGGATCGCCGCCGTCGAGAGCTTCGGCCCAGACCAGGGCGGCCGGCGCGGTCGCCTGCCACTCGACGTCGCGCGGCCCGGTGCGCACGCCTTCCTGCGGGATGTTCTCGCCCAGCGGAACGTCCGCGATCGTGCGCTCGACCTTGCCGTCCTGGTCCCAGACCTCGATCGTGCGGGGGAGCCGGTCGCCGGGGAACACGTACGACCAGGGACGGTGAAGGCTCTCGACGAGCAGGTGGCGGCTGTCGGGCGAGATCGAGACATCGGCGATCATCGCCGGCTTGCCGAGGGGCTCGACCTTCCCCGTCGCAAGCGAGAGGCGGGCGATCTGGGATGCGCCGTAGTACTCGAACAGCGCCTCGTCGTGCGGGCTCTGCAGCAGGTCCTCGTAGGTGCGCACCGGCGTGGTCGTGCCCGAGGTCTCCTGCGCGATCGGACCGGTCGGCACCGCGGGCGCCGGGGGCGGCTCGCGCCGGCCGGCGGGCACGAGCTTGAGGATCAGCGCTTCGCCGTCGGGGCTCCATTCGACCGCGTCGCCGAGGACGGGGTTCAGGTGCTCGGCGACCCGGGCCGGCTTCGCGCTCTCGACGTCGGAGATCCACAGCTCGAGACCGCGATCGGTCGCGATCGTGAACGAGAAGCGCCGGCTCGTGTGCGCCCAGCGCACGCTTCCGATCCGGGGGCCGGCAGGGACCTCGATCGTGCGCTCGCGCTTGCCTTCGAGATCGCGGAGGCGGATCGCGGTGACGTGGGAGGCCTCCCAGGGCGCGTTCGTCGCCGGATCGATGCGGATCCCCGCGAGCCCGATCCAGGGCCGCGAGACCTCCGCGATCGAGGGCATCGGCGGCCGCTCGACGAGGAGCATCCAGCGCGCGTCGGGGCTGATGATCACGTCCGGCGTCGCGGGCGCGTCGAGGATCTTCACCACCTCGGGCGGAGGGAGACGGTAGATCGGGCCGTCTTGTGCGGCGCTGGACGGGTGGAGGAGGACGGCGGCGAGGAGCAGACCGGTGGGAAGGCGGGGGACGAGCTTCATGGAAGGATCCTAGCGTGGATCCGGCCGCGGTGGCGGACGAGACCCTTGCGTAAGCGGCGATCGCGAGGGCGCCCTGCGTCAGGGACGTCGGTGGACGCGCACCGCCCGCTCGAGGAACGCTTCGCGGTCCTCGACCGGCTTCCAGCCCAGGACTTCCCTTGCGGTGCGCGAAGGGATCGGAGCGCGCAGCGAGCGCGCCGCGAGGTCGTGCCAGGAGGGCGGATCGGCGCTCCGGCCGGAGAGCCTCTTCACGATCCACTTGCCGATCTCCATCGCCTGGGACAAGGCCAGCGGCCGCGGATGGAACTCGATCGGACGGCCTGTGACCTTCGCCAGCTCCGCCACGACCTCGCGCGCGGACAGCGGCACGCTCGCGGCGAGGTTCAGCGCCTTGCCGTCGAGGCCCTTGCCGGGGTGTCCCGCGATCGTCGCGAGCGCCTCCGCGACGTCGTCGACCCACACGAGCGGCAGCGGATGCTCGCCCGCGCCCCAGCCGACGCAGTGGTTGTCGCGCACCCACAGGCCGAGCCCCGAGTGCTGCATCGACGTCCCCGCGCCGAGCACGACGCCGGGCCGCACGATCACGAGCGGCAGGCCCTTCGTCCGGTGCAGCTCGGCGAGCGCCTTCTCCGCCGCGATCTTCCCGCGCGCATAGACCGGGCGCGCCTCCGGGCGGGGATCGGTCTCGAGCGAGTCCTCGATCGGCCTCGCGCCGCCGGTGTCGAGCGCGGCGATCGAGGAAACGTACACGAACCGCTCGGCCTTCGCCTTGATCGCCGCTTCGGCCGCTGCGACCGTGCCCCTCACCATCGAACGCTCGACCTCCTCCCACGAGCTCCCACCGCCCGTGGCGAGGTGGATCACGACCCGAGCTCCTGCGATCGCGCGCTCGAGCGAGGCGCGGTCCTCGAGGCTCCCGCGCACGATCCGCACGCGGCCGCCTTCGACGCCCGAGGCGATCTCGCGCGGCAGGAATTGCGCCTGCCGCACGACCGCGGTGACGGGCAGGCCGAGCCCGAGGAGCTTCTCGACCGTGCGGCGACCGATGAAGCCGCTCGCGCCGAGCACGATGACCTCGCCCGCACGCGCTGGTCCCGGCTCGGGAAACGTTTTCGGCGGTACCGCGGGCGACGCAGCCCGCGCGATCTCGTCGCACCATTCCAGCACCTCGGCGGCGACTCGCGCGTCGCACGGAGGCTCCGCACGGTTCGCGATCGCGTGGTGGAAGGCCTCGATCGAGTCGCGCATGCTCGCGGTGAAGCCTTCGTCCTGCCCCGAGAGCCCGAGCGTCGTCCCAAGGTAGCTCGCGAGCTCGCGCCGCGCGTCGCGCTTCAGCATCGCTCCGCGTCGTGACGAAGCCAGGAACGCGTCGAAGAACTCGAGCCACTTCGTCTTGCCCTCGCCCGAGAGCGTGTTGCGGCGGAGATCGGCCTCGAGGCACCCGTCCGTGCCCCGCACCTCGACCCGGAACTGCTCGAAGCGCGCTCCGAAAGCGAGGTGCACCTCGGCCGTCCCGCTCTGCGCGCGAGCGGCGACGGCCCAGCGATCGTGGAACACCTGGCCGGGGAAGAGCTCGCGCGTCGAGAGCAGCGACGTTCGCACGCTCTCGAGCCTCCCGACCAGCGCGTGGACGAGCGACAGCGGGTGCACCGCCTGCTCGTAGACGATGTTCGCCGGCGCGCGGAACATCCAGTGCCCGAACGCGCCCGCCTCGAGCTGCGAGAGCGGCGTGGCGAGCGTCGCACGCACGTGCTCGACGCGGCCGATCTTCCCCGCGCGCACCTTCTCGAGCAGCCGGACGAACGCCGGGTGGAAGCAGAAGTTGTGGTTCGCTCCGAGAGCCACGCCGCGGCGCGCCGCGAGTTCGGCCAAACCGCGCGCGCCAGCGGCCGAGAGCGCCAGCGGCTTCTCGACGAAGACGCCGATCCCACGCTCGAGGAGGTCCCGCGCGAGCTTCTCGTGCAGGTCGGGCGGGGTGAGGAGGTGCGCGACGTCGATCTCGGCCGCGCCGATCTCGTCGACCGAGGCCAGGGTGCGTTGCACATGGAACCGGCGCGCCAGCGCTTCCGCCCGCGCGCGATCGGGGTCGCACACGAGGGTGATCTCGACGCCCTCGATCCCGGCGAGGATCCGGGCGTGGGCCTCCGCGATCCAGCCCGCGCCGACCAGGGCGACGCGCCGGCGGCCCACACCGGCTCTCTCCTGGATCGTCGAGGGCTGGCTCACGAGGCGGGGATCTTCGGGGCGGAGCGCCGGCGCACGCGTCGACATGCTAGGGATCACCGTGCGCGCTTCCATCCGCGGAGGCCTCCAGGCCGTGCCGGCAGACCCATCTTCTCTCATCTCGGCCAAGCGGGCGGTATCCTGGACTTCCTCGTGGAAAGCGACCTATTCCAGGGATCCCAGAAGCTGGAGGAACCCGAGCGCGTCGCCCGGCGGCGCCGATGGACGATCTGGCTGTGGGCTGGAATCCTCCTCAGCCTGGGTCCCGTCTTCGGCCTCCTCGGCACGCTGCTCGGGATGCTCCACTCGTTCCGGGTGATCGAGTCGCTCAAGGCGCCGAGGCCCGGGGATCTCGCCGTCGGCGTCTACGAAAGCCTGTTCGCCACGACGGCCGGGCTGATCGCGCTTCCGATCGGCGTCGGTCTCGTCGTGCTCTCCTGCCAGAGGCTCCAGCACCTGAGGGCTGAGCCGCCGGCTGGCCCGGGCGCGCCGGCGCGCTGACCGTCCGCGGACCGCCGCTGCCTGCGGCAGCCCGACCCCGCAAGAATCCCGAACTAGCGCTCAGGGAACCGCCTCCCCCTGCCGAAGGAATTGGCATCTCCTCCTTCTTGGGGCCCGACACTTCACTTGCGTGGGTGTCGGGTCCCTTTTTTTCGCCCCGGTTCTTTCGCCCCGGGGCCCCCGAAACGGCCCACCTTGGAGCCCGGCGGGAGGGACGTTAGCATCCACCCATGGAGCCCTACCCCTCCCTCCGCCGGGCCCTTTCGGGAGACCGCCAGCCATGACGGCCTCCCTCCCCGAAGGCTTGACCTTCGACGACGTCCTGCTCGTCCCGCGGCATTCCGACGTCATCCCGCGCGACGCCCAGATCGCCACGCGCTTCTCGCGCGAGGTTCCCATCAACATCCCGCTCTCCTCGGCGGCGATGGACACCGTCACCGAGGAGAAGCTGGCCGTCTCGCTCGCGCGCGAGGGCGGCATCGGCGTCATCCACAGGAACCTGACCGTCGAGGCCCAGGTCCGCGAGGTCGACAAGGTCAAGCGCTCGGCGAACGGCGTCATCCTCGACCCGGTGACGCTCCTCCCCACGGCGACGATCCGCGAAGCGCGCGACATCATGGCGCGCTTCAACATCTCGGGCCTGCCGATCCTCGAGGGGCCCTCGAAGAAGGTCGTGGGAATCCTGACGCGGCGCGACTGCCGCTTCCAGGCGAGCGACGACACGCCGGTCAGCAAGATCATGACCCGCGCGAACCTCGTCACCGCAGCGCCGGGGACCTCCCTCGAGCAGGCGCGCGAGCTGCTCTACAAGCACAAGGTCGAGAAGCTGATCCTGGTCGACCGCGAGAACCGGCTGCAGGGCCTGATCACGATGAAGGACGTGAACCTGCTCGCGGCGTATCCGAACTCCGCGACCGACACGCGCGGGAGGCTGCGCGTCGCGGCGGCGATCGGCGTGATGGACCACGAACGCGCCGAGGGCCTGGTCAAGGCCGGCGTCGACGTGCTCGTCGTCGACACGGCGCACGGGCACAGCGACAACGTGACGAAGACCGTGCGCGAGCTCAAGCGGCGCTTCGACGTCGACGTCGTCGCGGGGAACGTCGCGACGGCGGAGGGGGCGCGGGCCCTCGTCGACGCGGGCGCCGACGGCGTCAAGGTCGGCATCGGCCCGGGCTCGATCTGCACGACTCGCATCGTCGCCGGCATCGGCGTTCCGCAGCTCACCGCGATCCTGGACGTGGCCGCCGAGATCCGGAAGGACGGCGTCCCCGTGATCGCCGACGGCGGGATCCGTTTCTCGGGCGACATCGTCAAGGCGCTCGGCGCCGGCGCCTCCTGCGTCATGCTCGGCAGCCTGTTCGCCGGCCTGGAGGAGAGCCCGGGCGAGGTGATCATGTACCAAGGCCGCTCGTTCAAGACGGTGCGCGGGATGGGTTCGCTCGGCGCGATGCAGGCGGGCGGCAAGGAGCGCTACCGCCAGGGCGACGTCACCGAGGCCGACAAGCTGGTGCCCGAGGGCATCGAGGGGATCGTGCCCTACAAGGGCCGGCTCTCGCCCTTCGTCCATCAATTGACCGGCGGGCTGCGCGCCGGGATGGGCTACTGCGGTGCGTCGACGATCGCGGAGCTGTGGGAGCGGGCGCGCTTCATCCGCATCACCGCGGCAGGGATGAAGGAGAGCCACCCGCACGACGTGACCATCACGAAGGAGTCGCCGAACTACTTTCATGCCGAGTGATACGGTACCTGGACAATTCTTCCTCGACGGCGGGCAGACCAGGCCTCGGGGGCGCACGGGGGACAAGGTGTCGCCCCTGTCCGCGGGTGGCGCCGAGGTGCCTGCGAAGGCGCGGCTCGGCGTGGTGAAGGAGAGCGAGGAAGAACGGTCGCGGTACCGTATTCCGCGAGGGATCCTGGTCGTCGACCTGGGGGCTCAGTACGCGCAGCTGATCGCCCGCCGGGTGCGCGAAGCCGGGGCGTGGTGCGAGATCGCTCCGCCCGCGCGCGCCCTCGAGACCGCCGCCCGGATGAACCTCGGCGGCGTGATCCTCTCCGGCGGCCCGGCCTCGGTCTACGCGAGCGATGCGCCGAAGGTGCCGAGGGAGATCCTCGATCTCGGTGTGCCCGTGCTCGGCATCTGCTACGGCATGCAGTGGATGTGCCGGGTGCTCGGAGGCGAGGTGCGCGCGGCGGATCGGCGCGAGTTCGGCCGGACCGAGATCGAGGTGGGGCGCTCCGAGGGCCTGTTCGAGAAGCTCGACGGACGGACGGTCGTGTGGATGAGCCACGGCGACCAGGTCGAGCGCCTGCCCGCAGGGTTCACCACGCTGGCGAGCTCGCCGACCTGCACGGAGGCCGCGATCGGCGACGCCGCGCGCGGCTACTACGGCGTGCAGTTCCACCCTGAGGTCAGCCACACGAAGCGCGGCGGCGAGGTGCTCGCGAACTTCCTCTACCGCGTGTGCAAGATGCCCGGCGACTGGAAGCCCGGCTCGATCGTCGAGCGCGAGGTCGCCAAGATCCGCGAAACGGTCGGCGAGGACGGCGAGGTCGTGCTGGGCCTCTCGGGCGGCGTGGACAGCTCGGTCGCGGCGATGCTGCTGCAGCGCGCGATCGGCGAGCGCCTGCACTGCATCTTCGTCGACAACGGCCTGCTGCGGCACGGCGAGCGCGAGGCGGTCGAGAGCACCTTCCGCGAGCACTTCCGGATCGATCTCACGGTGGTCGACGCCACCGGGCGCTTCCTGGCGAGCCTGGCGGGCGTCACCGATCCGGAGACGAAGAGAAAGCGCATCGGCCGCGATTTCATCGAGGTGTTCCAGAAGGAAGCGCGGCGGTTCGCGCGCGCGAAGTTCCTGGCGCAGGGGACGCTCTACCCCGACGTGATCGAGTCGGTGAACGTCCACGGCGGCCAGACGGCCGTGATCAAGAGCCACCACAACGTCGGCGGATTGCCGGAGAGCCTGCACATGACGCTGGTCGAGCCCCTGCGCGAGCTCTTCAAGGACGAAGTGCGAGCGATCGGGCGTCACCTCGGCCTCGACGCGCGGCTCGTCGATCGCCAGCCCTTCCCCGGGCCGGGGCTGGCCGTGCGGATCGTGGGGGAGGTGACCGCCAAGCGGCTGGCGCTCCTGCGCGCGGCCGACCACATCGTCACGAGCGAGATCGAGAAGGCGGGGGCACATCAGGGATTGTGGCAGTACTTCGCGGTGCTCCTGCCGGTGAAGTCGGTCGGCGTGATGGGCGACGCGCGGACGTACGAGAACTGCTGCGCGCTCAGGATCGTCGAGAGCCAGGACGGGATGACGGCGGACTGGGGTTATCTCGACCGCGATCTGATCGGAAAGATCAGCAACCGGATCATCAACGAGGTGCGAGGGATCAACCGGGTCGTGCTCGACGTGTCGAGCAAGCCGCCGGCGACCATCGAGTGGGAGTAGCGCCGGGCCGAGAACCCCACCGCGGCGGGTGCTAGGATGGGGTGCCCGGCCGCACGCAGGCGCAATGATGAAGGAATACCCGCCGTTCGAGCCCGATCCCGTCATCGAGGCGTACAAGAAGGACGTCGACGTCACCCTGATCCGGGAGAACCTGAAGCTGACGCCCGATCAGCGCATCCAGAAGCTCATGGCGATGCAACGCGCCGTGGAGGAGCTCCGCCGCGCCGTGCTGGCATCCAGAGTCCGCGAGAGGGCCGATGACGACCGACATTCCGGCCCTGATTAGCCTCCTCGCGCGGAACGAGGTCGAGTTCATCCTTATCGGGGGCGTGGCCGGCGGCGCCCACGGTTCCGCGCGCGTGACCTTCGACCTGGATGTCGTGTACGCGCGGTCCCGCGAGAACATGGCCCGCTTGGTGCGCGCCCTCCGCGACCAGGAGCCCTACCTCCGCGGCGCTCCGCCGGGGCTGCCGTTCCGCTTCGACGAGTACACCGTCCGAATGGGGCTGAACTTCACGCTGACGACGAAGCTCGGCGATCTCGACCTTCTGGGCGAGGTCGTCGGCGGAGGCTTCTACGAGCAGATCCTGCCGCGCTCGATCGAGGTCGAGATCGCAGGCGTGCGCTGCCGCTGTGCGGAACTCGAAGCGCTGATCGCGATGAAGCGCGCCGCTGGCCGGCCCAAGGACCGCGAGGCTGTAGCGGAGCTCGAGCGAATCCTCGAGCAACGCGAGCCGAGGGAGCCTGCCTAGCAGGGTCCATGGCTACAGCGCGAGATCTGGAGGATTTGTGGGGCGTCGGCCCAGCGATGCTCGCCGACTTCGACCGCCTCGGGATCCGCACCGTGGCCGAGCTCGCCCGCCGCGAGCCGCGCGAGCTCTACGACCGCCTGTGCAGGATCACACGCTCGCGCCAGGACCCCTGCGTCCTCGACGTGTTCCGTGCGGCCGTCGCTCAGGCCCGCGACCCCGCTCTCCCCGCCGCGCAGCGCCGCTGGTGGACCTGGAGCCGCCTTCGCAAGCGGGGAAACCCGCTCGTCCTGCCCAAGAAGCCCGCCTGAACACAGCCTCATGCGGCGTGCGTTGTGGCCGCATCGGAGCCGGAGTATGTTTCCCTGCGCGAGCCAGCTCTCCCAAGGAGATCCATGAAGTTCCTCCGTCCGTCCACCGCCCTCCTCGCCGCGCCTCTCCTCCTCGCGCTCGCGATCCCCGCCGACGACGTCGGCTTCCACCCCAAGGCCGACGCCGGGCTGAAGAAGGTGCTGAAGCTCGAGATCGAGCTCAAGCCCGAGAAGATCGACTTCACCGTCAACGGCGAGAGCCAGCCGCCCGACAACCTCGGCGGATTCGGCGACAAGACCGCGCTCGTCAAGCTGAAGGTGGGCGTCACCGACAGGTACGTCCAGATCAAGGACGGCCGCCCGACCGACCTGTTGCGGACCTTCGACGACCTCTCGCTCTCCTACGAGGCCGGCGAGGACAAGGGCGACGCGGAGAAGTTCGACCGCCTCGAAGGCAAGACCGTGCGCTTCAAGTGGAACGCCGAGAGCGAGGAGTACGAGAAGAGCTTCCACGAGTCCGAAGGCGACGACGCCCTCCTCGAGAACCTCTCCGAGGACATGGATCTGTGCGTGCTCCTGCCCGCCAAGAAGGTCGCCGACGGCGACACCTGGGAGGTCCCGGGCGCGAAGCTCCTGGCGTTGTTCCTGCCCGGCGGGATGCCCGGCGACGTCGCCGCCGGCTCGGACCAGGAGGAGTTCCGGACCGTGACGGAGGAGACCCGCACCGCGCTCGCGAAGCTCCTGCAGGAGCTGAAGGTCCAGTGCAAGTACAAGGGGGCGCACGACGAGGGCGGCACCCGCGTCGGGGAGATCCACCTCACCTTCTCGGGCAAGGACAAGATCGACCTGTCGCACTTGATCCAGCGCCTGAGCGAGATGGACGACAACGACGTCCATCCCGACGTCGACGCCAACGCCAACCTGGACCTCCAGGGCGAGGGGACGCTCCTGTGGGACCTCGCCGCGGGTCACGTGCACTCCTTCGAGATGGGGTCCGACGTCGGGATCGACGTCGACGTCAAGGCCAGCGCGGAGGTCGAGGGGGATCACTTCGAGATGAAGATCAACGCACGACTGGCCGGCAAGGCGAGCTGGTCGCTCTCGACGTCCAAGCCCTGACCCCGCGCGCTCCGATCGTTCGAGGACCTCCCACCCTACGAGACCCGTCGATGGCAGCCCGATCCGCGATCGCCTGCTCGCTGGCCCTGCTCCTCTTCGCACCCGGGGACGGCGCTCCGCCGCACCTCGCGGAAGCGCGCGCCCTCCTCGACGGCGGAAAGGCGAAGGAAGCCCTCGACAAAGCCAAGGCAGGGCTCGAGCGCGCGCCGGACCTCCCCGAGCTGCTCGACCTCGCCTCGCGTGCGGCCCAGGCCGTCGACTCGAACGACGAGGCGCTGTGGTACGGCACGCTCGCGATGGAGCAGCTCGCCTTCGTCGCCGCGCCGGGGAAGGACCAGAAGGCTCTCTCGGACGGGCTCCAGAAGCGCCTGGCCGAGCTCGACCCGCTCGGGCAGAAAGGGCCGGCCGCGCTCTCCACCTACGCCTCGGCCCTGTTCGCGATCGGCAAGGACTGCGCGAGCCGCAAGCTCTATGTCAACGCGGTCGACCTGCTCTCGCGCTGCCGCACGACGCCCGTCGCCGCGGCGGCCGAGGCCGAGCTCGCCAAGGTGTACGACAACAAGAAGGCGGTCGAGGCGTTGATCGATGCCGGCCTCGACGTGCCGGTCAAGCCGAAGAAGAAGCGCTCGCCCGGCGCGGTCGCCAAGGAGGACGTCAAGCACTCGACCTGGCTGACCGCCTGGGAGATCAAAGGCGAGCAGTACACGGTCAAGACCGACATGGGCCGCGACATCGCCGAGTCCATGTCGCTCGCCATGGAGCAGATGAACCACTACTACCGCAAGGTGTTCCACGTCAAGGAGCACGGCGGAGGCCAGACCGCGCGCCTGACGATCTGCGTGTACAAGTCGCGCGCGGAGTTCGACGCCAATGAGAAGGAGAACGGGCAACCCGTCTCCCCGGACGTCGCAGGCTTCTTCAGCCCCAGCGAGAACCGCGTGGTCACCTACGACCCGCGCAGCGACGAACGCGCTCTCTCCTTCCTGTGGGAGACCCTGTTCCACGAATCCAGCCACCAGTTCACGCACCTGATCTCGGCCGACGTGATCCCGGCCTGGCTCAACGAGGGCACGGCCAGCTACTTCGAAGGCGCGCGCTTGCGCGGCAACGGCGTCGTCGAGACGAACCTCGTGCCCGTGGATCGCCTGGTGGGCCTCGAGATCGAGTTGAAGGAAGGCCATCCGACGCTCGAGGAGGTCGTGACCTACTTCCAGCCGGGCTCGTACCCGGGCGAGGACTACCCCTTCGGCTGGGGTCTCGTGTACTTCCTCCTCAACTACGAGGACGAGCGCTCGCAGCGCGTGTACGTCCAGCCCTATCACGACTTCACCGCCGCGTACGGCAGGTCCGGCGCCAAGCACGATGTCAAGGGCCGCTTCATCGAGCACTTCGTGACGAAGGCGAAGCAGCCCGGCGTCGCGACCTTCGAGGACTTCGACAGGCGCTGGGCGGATTGGATCCACAAGCTCTACGCGCTCTACTTCGGCGGTCCCGAGGTCGCCGACGATCTGATCGCCCGCGCGCGCAAGGAGATCAAGGACAAGGCCTGGGACTCGGCCGAGGAGAGCTACGCGTGGGCGCTGCGCAAGCGCCCCGGCGACCCGGTGGCCGCCTTCGAGCTGGCCGAGCTGCTGGTCTCGCAGAAGCAGGCCGATGCGGCGATCTACCGCTACCGCGGCGCAGCCGCGAGCCTGCGCACGCTGAAGGATCCGACGGAAGCCCTGCCGGGCTCGCACGACCTGACCGGGACGGACCTGCTCGAGCTCTCGGAGAAGCAGCTCGCCAAGCTCGACAAGACCTTCTGCGAGGCCAAGGCCAAGGCCGACACGGACCTCGCCGCCGCCGCGGCGGCGGCCGCGCGCGGGTACGCCGAGCAGAAGCTGCCGCTGTGCGCGCTGCGACTGCTCGACGTCTCGCTCGCGCTCCATGGCCGCGCGACCGCGCTCTCCGAGCTGCGCGACGAGATCGCCGCGAAGTCGGGCGCCGACACGCGTCGCTGGCGGCGGCTGAAGATCGAGGGCGAGCTCGCCGAGTGGGAGGCGGACGAGGGGTGGGAAGCCAAGGACGGGGTGCTCTCGGGCACCTCCGACCATTCCATTGACTGTGTCTGGCGCGACGAGCTCCCCGAGCGCTTCGGCTTCGAGGCGCGGTTCGACGGATCCGGGCTGGAGAAGGCCTCCGGCTTGTGCGGCCTGGTCTTCGGCGTCAACGATCAGGGGCTCGCACTCATGGTGGTCCGCTCCAACGGGGCCGTCCAGATAGGCGACGAAAAGAAGGGCGCCGATCTCTCGCCACCGATCGCGGTCATCAAGCCCAGTCAGCTGAAGTCGTTCACCCTGGCGATCGAGGTCTGGCCTGATCGCGTCCAATTCTTCGTCGACGGCAAGCCGGCCGGCAAGCTGACGAGCTACGAGCCCGAGGACCTGCGAGGCCGGATCGGCCTCTTGCTCCAGGGCGGGAGCGCGACCGTCAGCGACGTGCGGGTGCGGTACTAGCAGCCTCGGGCTGGGACCTCTACGGACGACGGAGGTCGAGTCGCACGGTCGTTGTCCGGCCCGCCTCGACGCTCACCGGGATCTCCTGCGGCACGAAATCCTGGCCTCCGATCCAGATTCGATAGGTTCCAGGGCGGACGTTCGTGCTCTCGCACGGCGCCCTGAGCGGGAGGCTGCCGCTGCAGGACCCATAGTCTGTACCGGACGAGACCCTCCTGACCGGAGTCCAGTAGACCCCGACGCTGGATCGATCCTGAGCCGTGAGGGAGGAACTCGCCAAGTCCGTCGATCCCGCATACTCTCCCGGCTCGATTCGGATGCGGCCGCCCTCCTCCAGCCTCAGGGCCTGATGGAAGACGGTGCCGGGGGGGACGTCGATCTCGAAGCCTGCAAGAACGTAGAAGGTCGGGTTCTTGCCGATGCCTTCGCAGGGCAGGATCTGCACCCAGTAGCGACCGGACTCGATCTCGTCGGTAGCGAAGGATCCGTCGGGTTGTGGGGCTGCTGTCACGATCTTGTCGCGTGGCCTGGCAAGGAAAGGTTCCCCAAGTCGGAGCGATGCCAGGGAATTGGCCTCGATCTTCTCGACTGCAATGAGGACCACGCAGGCCCACTGCAAGCTGAGACCCGGCGCGTCCAGGACGACCTTCGACAGTCGGGGCCCCTGCTCGAGGTCGACCTGCAGCCCTTGCTCATTCCGGAGCTCCGAGGGCGCGATCGGAAGCGTGGCCGGGAGGAAGCCCGTCTTCTCGATCCGCAGCTCGAACCTCTCGGTCCTGCGGATGTCGAGCGCGAGGCGGCCGTTGCCACCTGACTTTGCGCTTTCAACGCCGCGGACTTTGTCGGAGCGGACTTCGACTTGGGCGTCGGCCAACGGCGTCCCCGCTCCGCGGATCTCGAGCAGGACCATCAAGCGGTCGATCGTGAGATCGACCCCTTCAGCCGGAGCCAAGACCTCGATCGGCTGCTCGACAGAGTCTGCGATCACGAGTGCAGGTTGCGCCGACCACCACTCCGGGCACGCGCTCAGGCGGTACCTGTTGCGCGCCAAGCCCGGGATCTCGAATCGGCCCTCGACGTCGGCCGATGCGAGGCGATTCCCGTGCTCGAATCCTGATGCGGTCCACCTCAGACTGATTTCACCGACCAAGCAAGGGATGCCAGGCTCAGCGAGCACTGCCGAGACCGACCACCGCGCGCCCTGCTGACCGCCGGGAAGCGCGACCCGCCCCGTGATTCGGCTTCCCTCCGAGAGCGGGAGATCGCCGAGGTCGCGCGAGCCGCGGGCGAGCAGAGTCAGGCGATCGGTTCTCGGCTCCAGGTCCGGGTGGACGACCGCGAGCACGTTGTCTCCCTCCCTCTCCGC
The DNA here is from genome assembly GCA_041488095.1 of Planctomycetota bacterium. Lineage (GTDB taxonomy): Bacteria > Planctomycetota > UBA1135 > UBA1135 > DASYPQ01. The sequence continues at coordinate 204,101 of JBGPOP010000001.1, read as the reverse complement.
GTGAAGCCGGAAGCGACCCTGTGCATCGAGCCTAACCTCATCCGCGAGCCGAAGCGCGCGTGCGCTCGAGGGTTGGATGGAGTAGAGCGCCGCCCACGCCCGGTCCGGCCGGGTCGACTCGGGCAGGACCGCGCGGCCGGTCACGATCGAAGACGCTCGCACCATCTTGAACGACGTCCGTAGTTCGATGCGGCGGGTCGCACCGTCGGCGCCTGAGTTGGCCTCCACGCGCGCCAGCGTGGGGAAGTGGTCGGCGTGTTCGATCCAGACGATCAGCGGCGGCGTCGGGACGGGGAAATCCCCGCCGAGGTCGATCTCGAACGAAGATCGAGCTGGAAGGGTCCGGACGATCGGTTCAGCGACACCGCCCTCGGGGAGGATCGAGATCCGCATCGTGCTGTCCGGCGCAGCCTCGAACCCCGTGAGGGTGCCGATGAGAACGACCTGCGGTCGGCCCGGCTTGTTCGCATCTCCGTTGACGACGGGGGAGCGCGATTCCGCGGGGATCGAAGCGTGGCCTGGTCCTTCAGCCTCCAGTGCGGCTCCCTGCGGCGCGATCGTCGCTTCAGAGCCCGACGCGGGAGCCGTGCGCGGCCGGCACGAGATCCATAGAACGGCCAGCCCTGCGAGCGGGAGGAGCGCAAACGGGGCGGCCTTCGTTCGCACCGCCCGCGGCCTCCTACCTCCGCCGCAGCGCGCGCGTGACCAGCGGTCCGGCGACTCCGCCAGCCAACGTGACGAGCCCGACGGCCGCCGCGAAGCGCAGCCACCCCTGGCCGCCACGCGGGGCGCTCCACAAGAACAGCCCGATCGCGGCTGCGCCGAAGCACACGAGGCCGAGCATCAGGATCCAGCCATCGTGGAACATCAGCCGCAGATCGCGTCTTCCCGTCAACGGACGCACGGGCAGCGCGGCCTCGACGCGCTTCTTCGAGGGGGCCTGCATCACATCTTCTCGATCAACCGCAAGAGCGTCTCGCGCACGGCCTGCGGATTGGCCTTGCCGCCCGAGGCCTTCATCACCGGCCCGAGCAGGGCGTTGATCGCGTTCGGCTTGCCGGCCTTCACGTCGGCGACGATCTTGTCCTTGCCCGCGAGCGCCTCGCGGCACCAGCTCTCGATCTGCCCGGTGTCCTGCACCTGCGCGAGGCCCATCTCCTCGACCAGCACCTCGGCGGGCTTGCCCGTCCGCATCATGGCGCGCAGGAGCTGCCGCCCGGCGTTGTTGTGGATCACGCCCCGGTGGATCAGGTCGACCATCTCGGCCAGGTCGGCCGGCTTCATGAGCATCTCGTCGACGCTCTTCACGCCGATCTCGGGTTCGGCGAACGCGCGCAGGACCTCGTTCGTGATCCAGTTGGCGCACTCCTTGGGCTTCTTCGACACCCGCGCGGCCATCTCGAAGAAGTCCGCCAGCGCCCGGTCGGCGACCAGCACGCCCGCGTCGTAGGGCGAGAGCCCCATCTCCTTCTGGTAGCGCTCGCGGCGCAGAGCCGGCATCTCGGGAAGGAAGCTGCGCTGCTTCTCGAGGAAGGCCGCGTCGACGTGCACGGGCGGCAGGTCGGGCTCGGCGAAATAGCGGTAGTCGTGAGCGCTCTCCTTCGTGCGCATCGTGCGGGTCACGCCCTTCCCGCCGTCGAAGAGCCGCGTCTCCTGGACCGGGTACCGGCTCGGATCGCCGGACTCGCAGGCCTCGATCTGCCGCGCGATCTCGTGCTCGAGCGCCTGCTGCACGAAGCGGAACGAGTTGACGTTCTTGACCTCGACCTTGGCTCCCCAGGGCTCGCCCTCCCGGTGCACCGAGACGTTGACGTCGCAGCGCAGCTCGCCCTTCTCCATGTCGCAGCGCGAGGCGCCGATGTACTGGAGGATCTCCTTGAGCGCGGTCAGGTAGTCGTAGGCCTCCTGCGGGCTCTCGAGATCCGCCTCGGTGACCGATTCGATCAGCGGCACGCTCGAGCGGTTCAGATCGACGAGCGTCGTGTCGCCGCGGTCGTGGATCGCCTTGCCGGCGTCCTCCTCGAGGTGGATCCGGGTGAGCCGGACACGCTTGCCGCTCGGCAGCGTGATCCCCCCGCCGGTGCAGAAGGGGCGGTCGTACTGGCTGATCTGGTAGCCCTTGGGCAGGTCGCAGTAGAAGTAGTTCTTGCGGTCGAACTTGCTCCACGGCGCGACCTCCGCCCCCAGCGCGAGCGCGGTCCGCACCGCCAGCGCGAGCGCCTCGCGGTTCAACACCGGCAGCGCGCCCGGCTGTCCCGTGCAGCGCGGGCAGGTCAGGCTGTTCGGCGGCGCGCCGAACCGGTACTCGCAGCCGCAGAAGAGCTTCGTGCGCGTGTCGAGCTGGCAGTGGACCTCGAGGCCGATCACGGGGATCCAGCGCACGCCGGTCTTCTCCGACACGACGCCGATCCCGACCTTCTCCTGCGTGGTGCTCATGCGCGCGCTCCCCGTGTCGCGCCTTCGCCGGTCGAGGCGTTCTTCGCGGCCGCCGGGTTCCGCGGCGGGGCGAGCGTGGCCATCGGCGGCGCGGCCTTGTGGTACTCGCTCGCGATCTCGTAGGCGCGCGCGACGCGCAGGACGCGCGCGTCGCCCTTCCAGGGGCCCGCGATCTGCATCCCGACGGGCAGCTTCTTCCCGCCCTCCTCGACGAACCCGACCGGGACGGAGAGCCCGGGGATCCCCGCCAGGCTGACCGGCGTGGTCAGGATGTCGCACAGGTACATCGCCACCGGGTCGTCGGCCTTCTCGCCCAGCTTGAAGGCCGCGGTCGGGGAGGTCGGCCCCACGACGACATCGACCTTCTCGAACACCCGCTCGAAGTCGCGCGCGAGCAGCGCACGCACCTTGAGGGCGCGCCCGTACCAGGCGTCGTAGTAGCCCGCGGAGAGCACGTAGGTCCCGAGCAGGATGCGGCGCTTGACCTCGGGCCCGAAGCCTTTCTCCCGCGTGGCCGCGAACATGCCCTGCAGGCTCCCGTCGCCCTCGACGCGCAGGCCGTATCGCACCCCATCGTAGCGCGCGAGGTTGCTCGAGGCTTCCGCCGTCGCGACGACGTAGTAGGTCGGGATCGCATAGTCGGTGTGGGGAAGGCTGACCTCGACGAGCTCGGCGCCGAGCTCGGAGAGACGCGCGAGCGCCGCCTCGCAGCGTTCGCGCACGCCGCCGGCGAGGACCGCGGGGAAGTACTCCTTGGGCACGCCGATCCGGATCCCCGCGAGGCTCCCCGGGTCGGCCGGCTGCTCGGGCTGCAGCGGCGGCTCGTCGAAGCAGGTCGAGTCGTTCTCGTCCGCACCGGAGAGGACGGCCATCGCGAGCTCGATGTCGCGAACCGAGCGCGCGAAGGGGCTGACCTGATCGAGCGACGACCCGAAGGCGACCAGGCCGTAGCGCGACACGCGTCCGTAGGTCGGCTTGAAGCCGTAGATCCCGCACAGGGCCGCGGGCTGCCGCACCGAGCCGCCGGTGTCGGAGCCCAGTGCGATCGGCACGATTCCCGCGGCGACCGCCACGGCGCTCCCCGAGGAGGAGCCGCCCGGCGTCCGCGAGGGATCCCAGGGGTTGCGCGTGGGCCCGAAGGCCGAGTTCTCCGAGCTGCTGCCCATCGCGAACTCGTCCATGTTCGTCATGCCGACGACGATCGCGCCCGCGTCGAGGAGGCGCTGGACGAAGGTGGCCGTGTAGGGAGGTCGGTAGCCGCCCAGGATCCGGCTGCCGCAGTTCGTCTCGACTCCCGCCAGGCACATGTTGGCCTTGAGGGCCACCGGCACGCCGAAGAGCGGACCCGGACGCTCGCCGGCCGCGAGACGCTGGTCGAGCTCCGCCGCGCGCGACAGCGCCTCGCCGCGCTGCGTGTTCAGGAACATGTGCAACGGCGGATCCAGGGCGTCGACGCGCGCGAAGGTCTCGAGGATCGTCTCGCGCACGCTGCGCTCGCCCTTCTGGATCGAGTTGCGCAGGGCGGTCGCGTCGAGCTCGTGGAGGGCGCTCACATCTCGCCTCCCGCGGTCCCCACGGTCTTCGGCACGCTGTAGAAGTCCGCCGTGTGCGCGGGGGCATTGCGCAGCATCTCCCCGGCGGGCAGCGAAGGCCGGGGAAGATCCTCGCGCAGGACGTCGTCGACACGGCTCGCGCCGAGCATCCCCTCGACGCCCGAGACATCCAGGCGCGCGAGCACCTGGAAGTGCTCCAGGATGCTCGCGAACTGCAGCGCCAGGGCCTCCTCCTCCGCGTCGGCGAGGTCCAGGCGCGCGAGGTCGGCGACCTTGCGGACGGTCTCGATCGGCGATCCGTGGGGGGAGGCGGCCATGGGACTGCGAGGGCCGGGGATTCTACGGTCCGGAGCGGCATCCCGCCTCCCCTTGTCCTGCGCCGGCGAGGCCCGTAGCGTGGACCCATGCTGTGCGGAGCGAGCCTTCTCGCGCACCTCGTTCAAGAGGCGGCTCATGAGCCCGACTGGATCGGCATCGGCCTCGTGCTCTCGGTCGTCGGCTCCTTCCTGCTCGGCAACGCGATCCTGTTCCGGCACCCGCGCACGCTGGTCGAGGATTTCTTCGGCGCGCGCACGCTGCGGCTCCACGCGATCCGCGAGTACGTCTTCCACCGCGCGCAGGTCGCGGTGGGGTTCACGTTCCTGGTGGGCGGGTTCGGCGTGCAGCTCCTGGGCCGCTACCGGCCGCCGCCGGCGACGGCCGAGCGCGAATTCCCCCTGGCCTGGGTGGGAGCGATCCTGGTCTTCTCGATCGCGCTGCTCGCGCTGGCGTGGTGGTGGGCGAGGTACTCCTTCCGCCGGCACGTGCGTGAGCATCTGCGGCGGGAGCCGCCCGATTTCGAGGCCGACCTGCGCCTGGCGCGAGAGGTGGGGGACCTGTTCGGCGTGGGATCGGAGAAGGACGACACCGTGCAGTCGTACCTCGAGCGGCTGCACCGGGCGCTCGAGCTCCCTCCCCCCGAGCGGCGCGTCCGGCGGGAGATCCCGCTGCCGCGGATGGAGGAGATCGAGGTCGAGGAGGGCGCCTAGGTTCCTTTTCGCGAGTCGGGCGAAACCAGGGGCCTCCGGGTGCGATCCCCCGGGGGTGGACCTCCTCGACCCCGGACTGAGAAGCCTTTCTCGCGACGGACTCGCCCACGTCGCCGACGCCGTCTTTCCCCCGTTCTGCCCGCTGTGCCGCGGCCCCGACCGCGGCGACGGTCTCGGGTGCCGAGAGCATCGCCTCCCGCTCGAGCCCGCAGGACCCCGCTGCGGTCGGTGCGCAGCGGCCCTGCCTCCCGCGATCGCCCACGGCGAGCGCTGCGCCGGCTGCCGCCTCGACCCGCCCTCCTTCCTGGGTGCGATCGTGCTCGCCGACTACCGCGCCCAGCCGGCCGGGCGGGAGTGGATCCTCGCGTTCAAGCACGGGCGGCGGCCCGATCTCGCCCGGACGCTGGGCCGCGCGCTCGGGGCACGCTTGGCCGAGAACCGCGCGTGCGAGATGCAGCCACCACCGCTCCTCGTCCCCGTCCCGCTGCACTGGCTGCGGCGCTTCGAGCGCGGCTACGATCAGGCGCTGCTCCTCGCGCGGGCCGCGGCCGAGGTCGAAGGCCTCGAGGTCGTGCGCGCTCTCTCCCGCTCGCGCTCGACCGCCGTGCAGGGCTCGATCGGCGCGCCCTCGCGCACGGCCAACGTCGCCAAGGCCTTCGCCCCAAGGCGGACTTGGCCGCCTGCGTCGCGGCGGATCCTCGGTCGCGAGGTCTGGCTCGTCGACGACGTCGTGACCTCGGGAGCCACCGCGAGCGAGTGCGCGCGGGCGCTCAAGCGCCTGGGTGCCGCGCGGATCGGCGTGCTCGCCCTAGCCCGCGCGTAGCGTGGGCGTTCGCTCTGGCCCGCGCGTGAGCCCGCGGCTAGGCTGCGACCGCCGATGGCCACGCTCTACATCGAGCCCTACTCGGGGATGGCGGGGGACATGTTCCTGGCCGCCCTGCTCGATCTCGGGGATCCGCGCTTCGCGCTCGCGGACCTCGAGGAGCTCGCGCACGCGCTCGTGCCGGGCGAGTGCACGCTCGCGCTCGAGACCGCCTGGCGCGGGAACCTGTCGGGCATGCTCCTCTCGCTGCGCACGCCCGAGTCCCAGAAGCTCCCGCACCGCGGCTACGCCGACCTCTCCAGGATCGTGGACGCCTCGCCACTCTCGGAGCGCGGGAAGGCACGCGCCTGTGCGATCCTCTTGCGCATCGCCGTGGCCGAGGCGCGCGTGCACGGCACGACTCCGGAAAAGATCCACTTCCACGAGATCGGCGCGGTCGACACGCTGGTCGACGTCTGCGGCGCGGCCTTCGCGCTCGAGCGCCTCGCGATCGAGCGCGCGATCTCGGCGCCGCCCGCGACGGGGACCGGCACGATTCGCTGCGCCCACGGGGAGATGCCGGTCCCGGTCCCGGCGGTCGCGGAGCTCCTGCGCGGCAAGCCGCACGTCCTGGGCGGCGGTTCGGGCGAGCGCCTGACCCCGACCGGCGCCGCGATCCTGGTCGAGATCGTCGATTCCTTCGAGCCGCCGGGCGCGTTCGTCGCGGAGAGGATCGGCTACGGCGCCGGGGCGCGCGATCCGGAGGACGGGCCGCCGAACGTCCTCCGCGTGCAGCTCGGGAGCGCGGGAAAGGCAGGCGCCCGGGCCGAGGCCTGGCTCCTCGAGGTCAACCTCGACGACGTGACCGGCGAGGAGCTCGCGCACGCCGCGCGCGCGCTGCGCGAGGCGGGCGCGCTCGACGTGTGGTCGGCGCCGGTGCAGATGAAGAAGGACCGTCCCGGGGTCGTGCTCTCGGCCCTGTGCCGGGCCGACCAGAGGCCGGCTCTCGAGAGGGTGCTCTTCGAGGAGACGCCGACGCTCGGCCTGCGCTGGATCGAGTGCCAGCGCGCCGAGTGCGGCCGGCGGACGCTCGAGGTCGACCTCGCCGGCGTGCGCGTGCGCGTGAAGGTCCGCGAGCGGCCGTCCTACCCGGGCGCGAGCCCGCCCGGCGAGCGCGACCTCTCGCCCGAATACGACGACCTCGAGCGCGCCGCAGCGTCGGCGGGCCTCACGCTGCGGGAGGCGGAGCGAAGAGCGGTCGCTTCCGCGCTTGCGAGCCTGACAGGATCCTAGCGGAGTGGCCTGCGTGGCAAGCTGCCTTCGGGACTTTGCAGCCCTCGGGGGTCTCCTCGCCTCGCGACACGTGGCGGCTCGGAGTCGGGTCCTCCTCGCCCTCGTCCTGGTTTCGGCGCTCGCGTCCTGCACCCAGCTCTGGCCGTGGATGGAGGTCCGGAAGCCTTGGACGCCTTCGGCGATTGCGAAAGCGAGCCTCGTGCGAGCCCGCGAGGTGGACGGAACTGAGGTCACGCTCTGCCGGGCCGCGATTCTCGAAGAGCCGGGGCGCGCGGTCCTGGTGGGCCGTGAATGGAATTCGAGGCTCGATCCGGCTCCGATCCAGGAGCTCGAGCTCTCCGGGGTGGAACGGCTGGAGGAGAGGCGCACCGGTCCTGCAGCCGTCGGCACGAGCGCGGCGGTGGTGCTCGGGCTGATCTACATCCTGGTTCCGCTGTTCCTGATCCTCCACAACCTGTGACGTCGGTGCAGGGCAGCGATCGGAACCTGGCACACTTCGCTGTCCCTGACTCTCGGGGAGGTCCAGTCAGCGCAGGGGGTTGCGACCGATCACGAGCGCTAGGCGCGCCGGGGGATCCTGGGCCGCTGACAGAATGTTGGCGGAGAAGGACTTGGGGCGGATCGAGGCACAATCAAGGGGGCCAGATTCCAGCGATCGCCTCGTCATCCGGTTGCCGTGATCGATCATCCTGCCGCGCCGACCAGCCGGTCGTAGACGGCGACGAACTTCTGCATCCGCTGCGAGAATCCGCAGTCGCGCTCGACGCGCGACCGGGCGGCGCGCGCGAGCCCGGAGCGCAGCTTCGGATCCTGCGCGAGGTGCCGGAGACCCTCCGCGAGCGCGTCCACGGAACCGGCTGGCACGAGCAGCATGTCCTCGCCGTCGCGGCCGAAGGCCTCGAGTCCGCCGCAGCGCGTCGCGAGCACGGGGACTTCCATCGCCATGGCCTCGAGCACGACGTTGGGCAGTCCCTCGCGGATCGAGGAGAGCGCGAAAACGTCCATCGCCTCGTAGAGCGCGAGCGCGTCCGAGCGCCAGCCCAGGAGCTTCAGCCGGGAGACGTGGCGCGAGGCCGCGATCTGCGCGCGCAGGCGCTCCTCCTGATCGCCCTCTCCGGCGATCCAGAGCTCGAGGTCGCAGCCTGCGTCGACGGCGCGCTCGACGGCCTGGATCAGGAGGTGAAAGCCCTTCTCCTCCGAGAGGCGTCCCACCGCGCCGACGAGCAGGCGGCCGGGAGGCCCGGAGGAGACGGAGCGCAGGGGCGACTCATGCGGCGGCCGGCGCCGACGGAACTCGTCGGTGTCGATCGCGTTCTCGATCCGGGAGAGTCGCGCGCGAGGCACGCCGATCCGCAGACACTCGTCGTAGAGATCCTGCGAGACGGCGACGACCTCGCCGTAGCGCCGCAGCGCGAAGCGGTCGACGGCGAAGTAGAAGGGCGTCTTCTGGGTGTGCTTGACCCAGCCGTGGACGGTCGTGACGAGCGCGAGGTCGCACAGGCGCGCGAGCAGGAGGCCGAAGAGGTTCGACTTGTAGTCGTGGCCGTGCCAGATGCGGACGCCGCGCTCGCGGCAGACCCTCGCCATCTTCGCCAAGGTGCGGACGTCGTAGGGGTGCCTGTCCTCGACGGCGATGAAGGGACAGCCGCGCTCCCGGGCCTTCTCCTCGAGGAGCGCGATCCCGGGATCGCCCGGCGCGTGGAGCCAGCACGCCGTTTCGCGGTAGCGCGTGCCGAGGAGGTGGCGGGGAGAGTTCAGGATCGTCTTCTCCGGCCCGCCCCCGGTCCCGGTGACGATCCGGACGTGGAGGACCTCGATCGTGCCGTCGCTCGGCATTCAGCGCACCGTAGCTGCCTCCGCGACGGGTCTCAAGCACTCCCGATTCAACCCGCTCCGCGTGCGCTACTCTGAAGCGCGGTCCCCGACAGGAGGAAGCCATGGACGAGCCTCTGCATCCGCATTTGCACCGTCTCCAGGAGCTCGAGCGCCGCTGCGCACGCCTGCGGATCTGGTGCGCGACGCTCACGATGGCGGCGCTCACCGCTTGCCTCACGAGCGCGCTGCGACCGCGCTCGGACATCGTCGAGGCGCGAGGCTTCGTCGTCGTCGGACCGGACGGGGCCCCACGAGCCAGACTCGGAGGGGAGGATCCACTCAGCTCGCGTGGGCTCGTGCTCTACGGGCCGCGCGGGGACAAGCTCGCGTTCTTCTCCGCGATCGAGAAGGGAGAGAGTCCGCACGGACCCACCCCGCCGGCCGTCGTCCTGCAGATGGAGTCGGATTCGGACTCGGACCCCAACGTCTTCACGGCGATGGTGACAGACGACCGAGCTGGCTTCTGGGTCACCAACGATCGCAGGTCGATCGAGTCGTGGATCGAGCCCGACCGGAGCCGACTTTGCTTCACGGAGTCGACCAGAGGCGTCGAGCCGGTCGACTCGGGGGAGAAGAATCAGCCGCGCCTGAAGATCGAGGTCGCAGGTGCGGACACCTCGATCCAAGGTCTCAATTCGACAGGCACCGTCGTTTTCCGACAGCCCTGACGCGACCGGATCATGTCTTCTCGCGGCGGAACGCCCGGATCCCTTCCGTCAGGCGCGCCAGACCGTCCTCGAGCGTCGCCGCCGGCAGTCCGCACGAGATGCGCAAGTGCCCGGGAGCGCCGAAGAACTCTCCCGGCACGACATCGACCTGGTGCTCGGTCGCGAGATACTCCGAGAGCGCGATCGTGTCCTCGACGCCCTCGATCCGCGGGAAGGCGATGATCCCGAACTCCGGCACCGTGCTCCGGATGCCCTCGGTCTTCGTCAGCCACCGTTCCCAGATCGGCCGGCTCTCCCGCTCGATCGTCGCCAGCGGCCGCAGGAGATCCGGCAAGCGATCCAGCGCGAGCCGCGCCGCTCGCAGCGTCGCGGCGGGGGGATCGACGTAGGCGAGGTAGGCCATGTCGACGAGGTGGGCGCGCTCCTTGGCGAGCCCCTCTCCGAGCAGGATCCAGCCGATCCGCAGCGAGCCCAGCCCGTACGCCTTGGTCAGGCTCCCGATCGAGATCCCGTTCGGGGCGAGCTGGAAGGCGTGCACCCGCCTGTGCCTCGGCACGTAGTCCATGTACACCTCGCACGAGATCAGGCACCCGCCCGCGCGCTCCGCCTCGCGGGCGACCTCGGCCATCCGCTCCCGCTCGAGCAAGGCCCCGGTCGGGTTGTGGAGGTTCGCGAGGAACACGTGGCCCGGTCCCGAGCCCTTTCCCAGGAGCCCGCGGATCTCGCCGGGATCGACCTGCCAGCCGTCCGCGAGCCTTCGCCGCAGCGGCCGCAAGTCCGCGCCGAGGTACATCGGCAGAGCCCGAAATGGCTCGTAGGAAGGGACGTCGGCGACCACGCGGGCCCCGGGTCTGAAGAACCTCAGGGCGCACAGGTGCATCCCCCCCGAGGCTCCCAGTGCCACGATCACCCGGGAACGGTCGACGCCGAAGAGCTCCGCGAGCCGGCCCTCGACCGCCGGCAGGGCCTCCCGCGTGGGATGGCCGATGTCCAACCGCCCCAGGACGTCGAGGAAGGCTGGGTCGGCCAGCGGCATCCCCGACTGGGTCAACGTGTAGGCCGAGCGCACCGCGGAGGTGTGCGCCCAGACCATGTAGGGGAATTGCAGGCGCTCCGGAGGGGTCACGGGCGAGAGTCTGGATTGCGACCCGCTCGGCTGCACCCATTTTCTGTGCTCGGCCCCAAGACCCGGCGGGTTCCCGCAGCGCTCCGTCGGCCGGAAATCCGGGATGCGCTCGCCGAGGAGCGTGTGGATCGACGCCTCCCGCACCGCTAGGATCCGCCCGAGCGCCGCGATCGCATCCAGAGACGGCGCACCGAGGGGATCAACACTTCATGAAGTCTCACGAAAGCGCCCTGTGTGCTCTGGCGTTCCTCGCACTCGCAGACCTCGCTCCCGCCCAGACTCCGGCGACCCAGGAGCCCGCCAAGAGTCCCGTGTCCCACGTGCGCGCCAAGGAGGGCGGCGCGACGCTCCGGAACCTCGCCGACGCGAAGGGTGAGGTCGTTCTCCAGGCTCCCGCGGGCGCGCTGATGGCCGTGTACTCCGAGCGCGCCGGCTGGCTCGAGGTCGAGCCGGCCTCGGGCATGAAGGTGTGGATCTTCGGAGCCTACCTCAAGCGCACGGGCACGCCCGGCCTGGCCGAGATCACGGCCAACAACGTGCGCATGCGGCCGCTCCCCTCGAGCGACGAGAAGAGCTTCCCGCTGCCGATGAAGCTCGACCGCGGCGAACGCGTGCGCGTGATCGCGCGCGCGGATCCCGTGAAGCCGCTGGGCGAGGACTGGGTGCAGGTGTGGTCGCCCGCGGGAGCGCGGGCCTTCGTTGCGGCGTTGGAGACCGCGCCTCTCGCCGCGGGCGAGGATCCGCGCGCGGCCTGGGCCTCGGCGATCCAGGAGGCGCAGGCGGCGATCCCCGTCGTGGAGCTCGCTCTCCCGAGCGAGCGTGCACCGTCCGTCAAGACTAGCGAGGCCGCGGCCAGGAAGTCCGAGCCGAAGGCCCATCCGGCGGTCGACCGGCTCGGGGAAGCGGAGAAGCTGATGGCCACGGCGCGCGCCGCCGAGAATCCCGACTTCGCGGCGGCCAAGGCCGCCTACCAGCATGTCGTCGCACAGTCGCCGCAAGGCGCTTCCGCCGGCACGGCGCGGGCACGGCTCGACGAGATCGCGATCCGCGAGGAGATCCATCGCCTCAAGCTCGACAAGGAGTCCTACGAGAAGCAGCGCGTGGAGAAGCTCTCCGAGGCGGAAGCGAAGCTGCGCGAAGTCGCCAAGCGCCAGGATCCCTTGTGGGGACGGTTCCAGGCGCGCGGCTGGCTCGAGCGCGAGATCAAGCCGGGCGAGCTGCCGCGCTACGTGGTGCGGTGGAGCGGCAAGGAGGTCGCCGAGCTCGCTTGCGGGAGCGGACGCTACGACCTCGACACGTTCGTCGGCTACGAGATCGGCGTGCTGGGCGTCACCCAGCGCGCAGCGGTGCCGGGGGTGAGCGATCTGCCCGGAACGCCGGCGCGGATCGACGCGACGCGCATCGAGGTGATCAGCGCGCGCGCCGGGGGTTAGCGCGGCCAGGGAGGGCGGTCGGGGATGAAGACCGCTGGGGACGCATCGCGGGAGCGCCTGCCGTGGTGGAGGAGGCTCTCGGAAGGCCTGCGGAGGATGTTCGCGGTCAACTCCAAGCGCTACTTGTGCGACTCCTGCAAGTGGGATTACGGCAATGCCTGCAGCCGGCCGGAGCGACCCAACGCGCTGTCGTGCCCTGACTACAAGAAGCGCTAGGCGTCGGCCGTGCCGTCCGACGAGGAGCGCTGGAGAAGGAAGCAGGCCCACTACCAGGATCCCGAGGTCGTCGCGAGCTACGACGCTGTGCGGTTCGCAGGCGCACACCAGAAGGGCTCGAGCGCGCGGAAGTGGCGCGCGATCCGGCGCACGCTGGGAGAGGACCTCGATCGGATCGAGACCGTGCTCGACGTGCCCTGCGGGACGGGGCGGTTCACGGAGCTCCTGCTCGGCGCGGGCAAGCGCGTCGTCAGCGCCGACCGCTCGCTGCCGATGCTCCGCGCCGCCCGGGAGCGGAGCGGGGGCGGACACGCGGAGGAGGTGCTGTGCGACGCCGGGCGCCTGCCTTTCAGGGACGGGGCCTTCGACCTCGTGATGTCGATCCGGTTCCTGTTCCACGTGCCCCCTCCGCGCCGCGCCGCGATCCTGCGCGAGTTCGGGCGCGTCTCCCGCGGATGGGTCGTCGTCGACGTGCGGCACAGGTATTCCTTCACGACGTGGACGAAGCGTCTGCGGGCGCGCCTGGGATCGCGCCCGATGCCCTCGCGGCGCGCGAGCCTCTCCGAGATCCGCGCGGACCTGGATGCCGCCGGGCTGTGCCTCGAGAAGCGCGTGTGGCTCTCGCCGCCCTTCAGCGAGAAGATGCTGCTCTTCTGCGTCAGGGCTTGAGCCTCTGCCTCATCGGCTCGAGGACCTCCGCGCGCAACGAGAGCAGCCGGTCGTCCCGGATCGCCGTGCGGATCCTCTCCAGCAGCCGGTGGAAGAAGCGCAGGTTGTGCAAGGTCAAGAGCATCGCGCCGAGCATCTCCCTGCTCGCGCACAGATGCCGGAGCGTCCCCTTGCCGAAGCGCTCGCAGGCCGGACAGTCGCACTCGGGATCGAGGGGCGACGGATCGTCCTTCCATCCCGTGTTGCGCAGGTTCACCGTCCCGCCGCTGGTGAAGGCCCCGTGTGTGCGCCCGTGCCGGGTCGGCGTCACGCAATCGAACAGGTCGAGCCCGCTCTCGACCGCGTCGAAGAAGTCCGCGGGCGTTCCGACGCCCATCAGGTACCGCGGCCGATCCTGCGGCAGGAGCGGCGCGGCCGCGCCGACGGCGCGCCTCACGTCGTCGCGGTCCTCGCCCACGCTGACGCCGCCGATCGCGTAGCCGGGAAGGTCGTGCTCGAGCGCGCTCTCGACCGAGCCCCTGCGCAGGTCCTCGAACACGCCCCCCTGGACGATCCCGAACAGCGCCTGCCCGGTCTCCTCCCCGCCGTGGTGGCGATGCCGCGCGACGCAACGCCCGAGCCACGCGCGCGTCCGCGCCGTGGCCGCCTCCACTGCGGGGCGGTCGGTCGGATCCGCCGGGCAGTGATCGAAGGCCATCGCGACGTCCGCGCCGAGCGCGCGCTGGATGTCGATCACACCCTCGGGCGTCAGGCGCACCGGCGACCCGTCGACGACGGAGCGCAGGGTCGCGCCATCGTCGTCGACGCGGGAGAGGTGGGCCAGGCTGAACACCTGGTAGCCGCCCGAGTCGGTCAAGATCGGACCGTCCCAGCCCATCAGCCGGTGCAATCCCCCGAGCTTCGCGACCGTTCCCTCACCCGGTCGCAGGTGCAGGTGGTAGGCGTTCGCGAGCACCATCCGCGTGCCGAGCGCCGCGAGGTCGCGCGGCAGCACGCCCTTGACCGTCCCGCGAGTTCCCACCGGCATGAAGGCCGGGGTCTCGACCTCTCCGTGTGGAGTCGCGAACACCCCTGCGCGGGCGGCGCATTCGCTCGAGCGCGCCTCGACCCGGAAGGCGAAGCGCGAGCGCGTGGACGGCGCGGTCACCTTCACCATCTCCGGGGCCGGCGTGCCGTGCGACCGGAGCCTCAGAAAAGCGTCCCGGCGGCGCCCGCGAGCTTCCTCGGGTCCACGCCGATCGCCGCACATCCCTCGCGCGTGATCAGGCGACCGCGCGAGGTCTTCTGGACGAAGCCGGAACGCAGGAGATGCGGCTCGAACACCTCCTCGATCGTGTCCTCGGCCTCGCCGACCGCCGCGGCGATCGTCTTGATGCCGGCCGGATTGCCCGCGTTCTGCACCAGGCACCTCAGGATGCGTCGGTCGAGCTCCTCGAGGCCGTTCTCGTCGACGCCCATGCGCTCGAGCGCCTCACGGGCGAGCTCCTCGCCGATCTTCCCGCGCCCCGCCACCTGCGCCAGGTCGCGCGCGCGCCGCAAGAACCGATTGGCGATTCGCGGCGTGCCGCGCGCGCGCTCCGCGATCAGGCGACAGGCCGCGGGCGCGAGCTCGATCGAGAGGATCGAAGCCGAGCGCGAGAGGATCTTCTCGAGGTCGCCCGGCGGATAGTGCTCGAGCCGCTCGGCGATCCCGAAGCGCGCGCGGAAGGGCGCCGAGAGCAGCCCCTCGCGCGTCGTCGCTCCGACCAGCGTGAAGGGTTGCAGCGATAGCGGCAACACGCGCGCGTGCGGGCCCTGGTCGAGCGTGAAGTCGACCTTGTAGTCCTCCATCGCGGAGTAGAGGTACTCCTCGACGCTGGCCGGCACGCGATGAACTTCGTCGATGAACAGGATGTCGCCCCTCTCGAGCTGGGTCAGGATGCCCACGAGATCGCGCGGACGCTCGAGCGCCGGGCCGCTCGTCCCGACGGGCTTCGTTCCCATCTCGCGCGAGAGGATCCGTGCCAGCGAGGTCTTGCCGAGGCCCGGTGGGCCGGAGAAGAGCACGTGCTCGAGGGCCTCGCCGCGCGCGCGCGCGGCGGCGATCGCGACGCGCAGGTTCGATAGCACGCGCTCCTGGCCCACGAACTCGTCGAGCCGATGCGGGCGCAGCGTGCTCTCGAACTCCCTCTCGGGGCCGTCCGCCACGCGCTGCGGGTCGGCCTCCTCGGGCGAGATGGCGGGATCGAACACTCGCTCGGTCATCTGGGACTGGAGGATAGCCGCCCAGGTCCGGGGATCGAGGTCGGTGGACGCCCGATCCGTGCGGGAGCGCTCGCCGGGCGTGCCGTCGCGGCGCACGCCGTCCCCGGGCGGGGGCCGGGCGGAGAGGCCGCAATCTCCGCAAGCGCTCCGGTAACCCTCTGCGGGCCAAGGTGTAAGAGGGGCCTGCCGAGGTTCCGGGACGGCCCTGGTCGCGCCGGGCATGACCCTTGAGTGATCCAGCCGCGAAGGCCGTGCCGGTCAGGGAGCGGACGTGCTGTCGCGGATCGCGACTGCGCGCTGGCTCTCTCGGCCCGGTCCTGGCAATCTAACCGTCCCATCCCATCTGCAGGGCGCCCGCAGGGAAATGACCCCGACCGGCACGGTGCAAACCCGGCCGAGCAGGGGCCACTTTCATCCGGATCCCTGCGGCCCAAACCGATCGACACGCAGGTCCATCACCCGATGAAGAACTCCCGGCTGGCACTGGTCTTCCTGGGCGCAACAGCTCTCCTCCTGTCCGCATGCGGTGGAGGCGCAGGGGCCGGGGGCGGCGGCGGCAACTCCGGGATGGACCTTTCGCAGGTCAGCATCGGCTTCGGACAGCTCCTGCCGCACACGGTGCTCCAACTCGACGCGAACGGCAACCCGACCCAGATCGCGATCCCGATCCGCACCGACGCCGAACTGATCCACAATGTGAGACCGCTGAACCCGGTGCTCCCGGTGCCGCAGTTCCCGGTCACGGCGATCGTACCCAGCGGCGTGCCGGGCAACCACTTCGTCTATGCGCAGTTCGACCGGGACATCGACCCCTCCAGCGTGCTCGACCCCTCGCCCGGCGCCCAGGCGACCGGCGGCCTGACCGGGGCGATCACGCTCGTGGCGCTCGACCCGGCCTCGGGCGAGTCGACGAACATCCCCGGGCGCGCATTCGTCAACGGCTTCACCTACGCCGGCGCGGCCACGGGCAACCCCCCGCTGCTCCCGCTCCAGCATTGGGTCCAGCTCGACGCGACCACCGGCCTGCCCGTGGTTCTCGACGTCGACGGCGCCTTCCCGGGCACGGGCTTCCCAGGCTCGCCGGGATCCGAGTTCACGGGATCGGCGGACCTGATCTCGCCGCGCACGATCGTGTTCGTCGCCGACACCGACGGCGATCTGTCGACCCTCGACATGTTCCCGGCGAATCGCGAGATCAAGATGCGCATCACCACGTCGGTGCGATCGGCGAACGGGCAGCCCCTGAGGCGCCAGGCGCTGGCCGCCACCACGGTCGGTCCGGACGCGCTGCGCCCCGAGATCTCGACCACACCGCCGCCGCTCAACACGCCGGTGATCATCCCCGGAAACGGCCAAACCAACGTCGACCCGATGACCTCGGTCCGGGTCGAGTTCACCGAGCCGCTCCAGCCCCTGACGCTGGGCAGCCTCCCGACCGGCCAGCCGCCGTCCCTCTCCTCGGCGGTCGGGATCACCTTCGGCCCGCTGGCCTCGCCCGTCACCGTGCCCTTCACGGTCATGCCGGCCAGCGTGTTCGACCTCTCGACCTACGACCTGACGCCGGCCTTCAACTTCCCCGGCGAGGGCCCGGACCAGTTCCAATGCGGGGTCTTCAACCTGGTCACGATCACGGTCAACCCCAACCGGTTCACCGACCTGGCTGCGGCTCCGAACACGAACCTGGTGGGAGCGAGCACGAACTTCACGACCGGCGAAGGCCCGGGGCTGGTCAACGCGCCCGTGACTCCGGACACGATCTATGTCGGCCGCGCGGGGGCGATCCCGGGCCTGTCGGTGATCGACCTGAACGGCTTCGGCCAGGGCACCGGCAACCCGACCTTCGACGCCCAGCACCTCGCCGAGGGCAACTCGAATTTCCCCAACAACCCGAACGTCCGCCTGCAGGGCGCGGTGCTGCGGCCGCCGCTGCAGCCGGGAACCTGCACGATCAACGGCGGCTCGGCCGGCGTGTTCACGCTGGCCACGGACAGCTCGCTGAACGACCTGATCGTGCGCCCGCCGATCCTGACCTCGGTCGCCGACCTGATGATCGGGCACGCGCTCGACGGCGCCTTCAACAACGGCCCGGCGCCCTTCGGTTGCCAGGCGGGCGGTGGAAACCTGTGCGCCTTCGACGGGAAGAAGCTGATCAATCCGGTCACGAACAACAACACGATGATCCCCATCCAGACCGGACAGCTCAACGGGCTCATCAGCGCCGGAGCCGAGAACCTGGCGTGCTGGTCGCCGCACCCGAATCCCCCGCCGCTCATCTTCCCGCCCCTGTGCATCTCCCCGTTCATCGGCGGGCAGGAGCCGACCTCGGTCGACAGCACGCTCCCGGCGCCCTTCCCCGGTCTGGTCAACCTGCTCGGCCCGGGCGATCCCTTCGGCGATCCCTCGGCCGGGATCCCTCCCTCCGGGCTCCTGACTCCCGAGCAGAACAACTTCTTCGAGGGCCCCTCGCTGCCGCAGCCGACCATCCCGCCCTGCAACCCGTACATGCTCCGCCAGCAGATCGGCAACTACCTGTACATCATCGACCGCGGCCGACGGGAGGTGGTCGTCCTGAACTCGAACCGCATGACGGTGATCGACCGGATCCCCACCCAGGACCCGACGACGCTGGCGATGTCGCCCAACCTGAACCTCCTCGCGGTCGTCAACCAGACCGCGAACCTGATCACGTTCATCGACATCGACCCGCTGTCCTCCACCTTCCACCAGGTGGTCCAGGAGACGATCGTCGGCACCCGTCCGCGCGGGATCGCCTGGGAGCCGGGCAACGAGGACATCCTCGTCTGCAACGAATCCGAGAACACGATGTCCCTCATCTCGGCCGCTTCCCTGACCGTGCGCAAGGTCGTCCGTTCCCAGCTCAACCAGCCCTTCGACGTCGCCATCACGCCGCGGCAATTCGCCTGGGGCTACTTCCGCGACGTCTACTTCGCCTACATCCTGAACCGCGACGGACACGTGGCCATGTTCGAGTCCGGGCCAAACACGGTGAACGGCTGGGGCTACGACGACATCATCGGGATCGCGCCCGAGACCTTCCTGAACCCGAAGGCGATCCAGCCCGACCACTTCGACCTCCGCTCCGCCGTGTGGATCGCCCACGAGGGCCCGATCGACATCGGGACGCAGGAGGCTGGCCCGGCGGGAGTGCCCGCGGTCAGCAAGCTCGTGATCGAGAGCGGCGTCGTCGGAGTGCTCCCGCTGAACTTCACCTCGCTCCTGGTCCCGCACCTGCGCGACATGTCCCTGGGCGTGCCGATCTCCATCGGCCCCCCCCAGGTCTCCGGCATCCCGGTCGACATCGCGTTCGACGACCTGCGCAATCTGACGGGACTGCCGAACTTCTTCACCCCCTTCAGCAACGGGGGGGCACCCATCCCGATCAACGGCAAGCAGCTCGTTCGCCTCGTTCCGGGCGTGGGGTTCGTCAACACGAACGAGCCGCGCTACATGTTCGTCGCCGTGCCCAGCCCGACGATCGGGACGGGCGTCGTCGACGTCGTGCGCATCGACCAGGGTTATGTGCGCATCGACACGAATGCCTTCGAGCCCGGCATCCAGTCCATCCCGGTCACGAACTGCCAGGTCGTCGCGAGCTACTTCAGGCAGTAGATCGCTCCGGGCCGGAGGCGGAAGGCCTCCGATCCACGCGGCGCGCGCGAGAGCTCCGCCTCGCGCGCGCCGCGGAGTTCCATGTTCCCCCGGCGCGACCGGCGTCGATCGGTTAGGAATACGCGCGCCGCGCGTGCCGCGGCCACGAGTCATGCCCGACCCGAGACAGGTCCGCTCCATGTTCGCGCGCATCGCCGCGCGCTACGACCTGTTGAACCGCCTGCTCTCCCTGGGCGTCGACCAGCGCTGGCGGGGGGAGCTCCTCGCCCGGGCCGGGGAGGTGCGAGGTCGCGTCGCGGTCGACGTGTGCTGCGGAACCGGCGACGTGTCGCTCCTCCTGGCTCGATCCGGCGCCTCCGTCGTCGGGATCGATTTCACCCGCGAGATGCTGGCGCTCGCGGCGAGGAAGTGCGGACGACCCGCGCGCCGGGGCCCGGTGAAGGACGCGGGGAGCATCGTCTTCGCGCACGGGGACGCGCTGTCGCTTCCGGTCCGGAGCGGCTCGGCCGACCTCGCCACGATCGCCTTCGGGATCCGCAACGTCGAGGATCGCGGTGCCGGGCTGCGCGAGATGGCACGCGTCCTCCGGCCGGGCGGGCTGCTGCTCGTCCTCGAGTTCGGCCTGCCCCCCGACCGGCGCCTGGCCGCCGCCTACCACCTGTACTTCAGGAAGGTCCTGCCGCGCCTCGGCGCGCTCGTCTCGGGCGACCGGGAAGCCTACCGCTACCTTCCCGAGAGCGTCGCCGCCTGGCCGGGGCCCGTTGAATTCGAGCGCGACATCGAGCGTGCGGGATTCTCGGGCTGTGGCCATCGATCCCTCTCGGGAGGCATCGCCTCCCTCCATTGGGGTAGCGTGCCCGGAGCTCGACTCGCAGACACGAGAGCACCGGCGTGAGTCGGGCGGAGCGATCCGCGGCGAGCGCTGATCACGAGAGCGTCATCGGAGAGGCTTCGCGCGGGTCCGCGCGCGGCATCGCGATGGGCTACCTCGCGATGCTGCCGCTCCTGCTCGCCTACGAGATCTCCGCGGGCGGTCCCGCACGCAACCTGGCCGAGGTGGTGCTCTCGTTGCCGCTCGCCCCGCTCGGAACCGGCCAGCGGGCCGCGCGCGTCTCGCTGCTCGCGCTCTCCGCGGTGGCGGCGCTCCGGAGCATCTTTCACAGGCGCCTCGGGCTCCTCCCGCGCCTGTGGCGCATCCTGCTCGAGGGCGGCATCGCCGCACTGCTCCTCGGACCGGCGCTGCTCGTGCTCATGTCCGTGCTGGGAGCGAATTCGGGTGCGGAGCACTTCGGACACGGCCGAGCGGGGCCGGGGCTGCCCCTCGAGCTGGCTGCCTTCCTGGCTGGCGGTGCGGCCTGGGAGGAGATGCTCTTCCGCATCGGGGTCCAGAGCGCAGTCTTCCTGCTCGCCTCCCATCTCCTGGCCTTCCTCACCGGGAGCCTGCCCCTCGCCCGCGCGGGCGCGGAGATCCTCTCGATCGGCGCCGCGGGACTCGTCTTCGCCGCCTCTCACCTGGCCGTGTTCACGCAGGTCCTCGGCCCGGGGGGAGAGGTCTTCGACGCCGCCGTCTTCACATGGCGCCTCCTCGCGGGCATCCTGCTCGGAGCGCTGTTCCGCTGGCGAGGCCCGGGAGTCGCGGCCTGGGCGCACGCCCTCTTCGACCTGTTCCTCGCGATCGGCGCCCGCCCCGAAGTGTTCCTATGACGCGCTTCTTCCTCGGCATCACCGGAGCGAGCGGGCACGCCTATGCCGAATCGCTCCTGCGCGCGCTCGTCGCCTGCGGGCACGAGGTCGACGTCTCGGTCACGGAGGCGGGAGCCAAGGTGCTGCGCCACGAGCTCGGCGTCGACGCGGGAACGCGCGGCGAGCGCCTGGCCGAGGCGCTGCCGGGCTGGATCGGAGCGCAAGCCGCGCGTTCGGTGCGTGCCTTCCCGTGCGACGCCGTCGATGCGCCGCCTTCGTCGGGGACCGCGCTCGTCGGCGGGGCGATCCTGTGCCCGTGCAGCATGGGGACCCTGGCGCGGGTGTCGGCGGGCTTCAGCTCGAACCTGGTCGAGCGCGCGGCGGACGTGGCCCTCAAGGAGGGACGCAAGCTCGTGCTCGTGCCGCGCGAGACGCCGCTCAGCGTGGTGCACCTCGAGAACCTGCTCCGCCTCGCCCATCTCGGTGCCGTGGTCCTCCCGGCGATGCCGGGCTTCTACCACCGACCGCGCCGGGTGGAGGACCTCGTGAACCACGTGGTCGGCAAGATCCTCGACCGCCTGGGCGTCGAGAACACCGTCGGCGCGCGCTGGGAGGGGGGGACGGCCCCGGTCGAGGATCCCGGCGTCGAGCGCCCGGGTGACCCCCATCGCGATCTCGGAAGGACAGCGCGGCCATGAAGCGCCTCCGCGACCTCCTTTCTCTGGTCAAGTTCACCCACTCGGTGTTCGCGCTGCCCTTCGCGCTGTGCGGCGCGTGGCTGGCGAGCGGCGGAGCACCGCCGGTCCGGGCGCTCCTCCTGGTGATCGGCTGCGCCGTGGCCGCGCGGACCGCGGCGATGGCCTTCAACCGCCTCGTCGACCGCGAGATCGACGCGCGCAATCCGCGGACGCGCGCGCGGGAGCTGCCGTCCGGGCGCCTCTCGACAGCGGGTGTGGGGCTGCTGGTCGCGCTGTCCGGGGCCGCGTTCGTTCTCCTGGCCTTCGCGCTGAATCATCTGGCGGGCCTGCTCTCCCTTCCGGTGCTCGCGGTGCTCCTCGCCTACAGCTACGTCAAGCGCTTCAGCGCCGGAGCGCACTTCGTCCTCGGCCTTTCACTCGCGCTCTCTCCGCTCGGCGCGTGGATCGCGGTGCGCGGCGAGATCCCGCATGACCTGGGAGAAGGACTCGGCGGGGGCGTCGCGGCCGTGCTGTGGCTCTCGGGCGCCGTGCTCACCTGGGTGGCCGGCTTCGACCTGATCTACGCTTGCCAGGACGTCGAGTTCGACCGCGCCGAGGGGCTCTTCTCCATCCCGGCGCGCCTCGGCGTCGCGCGCGCCCTGTGGCTTTCCTCGAGCTTGCACGTCGGGACCGTCGCATGCCTCGTTTTGGTCGGCCTCGCAGCCGACCTCTCGGTGATCTGGTGGGGGGCCGTGCTCCTTGCGGCCCTCCTGCTCGCCTGGGAGCACAGCCTGGTGTCGAAGGACGACCTCTCGCGCGTCGACGCGGCCTTCTTCGTCGTCAACGGCTGGGTCAGCGTGCTGCTCTTCGCAGGGCTTGCGCTCGACCGCGGCGTACTGGGAGGGGCGCGCTGATGGCTGCGCGCAAGGCGCAAGAAGCGCCTCCCCCGGCGCAGATCGCGGTGCTCGATCGCGCGCTCGCGGGAGAGGCACCGCTCGCGCGCGGCTACCTCGTGCGCGGCGAGGAGCGCTGGTTCCGCGAGGCGGCGCTCTCGATCCTCTCCCGGTCGGCCGCGCGGCGTGGCCTGGAGGTCGCGCGCCACGACGGCGCCGATCCCGATCTCGACCTCGCCGCGCTGCAGGGCGACCTCTCGGCGTCGCCGATGTTCGCACCGGCTCGCCTGGTCCTCGTCCGCAATGCGGCGCTGCTGCTCGACAAGGAGGAGGACGCCGAGGGGCCGTTCACCCGCGCGGCGCTCGCCTTCTTGCGCGGCCACGCCGTCCCGGGAGCGCTCGCGCTCGAAACCGAGTCGCTGCGCGTCGACCATGCCCTCGCCAAGGCCGTGGCCGCGGCGGGTGGGACGATCCTCACGCTTCGCCGGCTCTACGACAGCCCGCCGCCGTGGGAGCGCGACCCCGATCCCCGCCGGGTCGAGCTCGTCCAATGGATTCTCGCTCGCGCGCGGCACAAGGGCCTCGGCCTCGATCCCGGCGAAGCCGCCTACGTCGCCGCGGCGACGGGCAACGATCTCTCCGCGCTGGACGCCGCGCTCGATGCCCTGGCTCGCAGCGGAGAGCGTGACCTGCGTCGCAGGGTGGGATGGACGGGAGCGGTCTCGCCCTTCCAACTCGCCGAGGACCTTCTGCGCGGCGACCCTGGGACCTCGCTCGCCGGGATCGAGGCGCTCTTCCGCTCCGGGATGCGCGAGCGCGACGGCTCTCGCGAGGTGAAGCCCGAGGCGCTGTTGGCCGTGCTCCTCGGCAGCTTGCGCTCGAAGCTGCGGCAGACGCTCGCCGCTGCGCGAGCCGCCGAGCAGGGTCTGCCGCCCGATCCGACGGGAAACCAGCGCAGGCGGGAGGACATCGCGCAGCGCCTTTCGCTGCGTCGGGCGGAGTCCTGGCGGGAGATGCTCGACGAAGTCGCCGAACTGGAGCGCCGGACGCGCACGGGCCGCACCGTCGACGCGAGCGATCTCGCGCTGCTCGCGCTGCGGTGGCGGCTCTCACAGGTTAGGATCGCCGCGCCGAGCGGCAAGAACCCATGAGAGGGGGGACAGAGAAGGCCTTGCAGCGGGGCGCGCGCATCGCGCTGCTCCCCGAGCGCGTGCGCGACCAGATCGCGGCAGGCGAGGTGATCGAGAGGCCGGCCTCGGCGGTGAAGGAGCTCGTCGAGAACGCTCTCGACGCGGGCGCGAGCCGGATCGGGATCGATCTCGAGGAAGGCGGCGCGAAGCTCGTGCGGGTCACGGACGACGGCTGCGGCATGGCGCGCGAGGACGTCGAACTGGCCTTCGTCGCGCACGCGACCAGCAAGCTCTTCGACGTCGCCGATCTACAGCACATCGCCTCGCTGGGCTTCCGCGGCGAGGCGCTGGCCTCGATGGGGGCGGTCGCGCGCTGTTCCATCTATTCCCGCGAACCGGGGAGGGCGATCGGCTGGCGGATCGAGGACCAGGGCGGCGCGATCGGGTCGAGCGTCGAGGCCGGCGGCCCGGGGGGCACGATCGTCGAGGTGCGCGACCTGTTCTACAACGTGCCCGCCCGGCGGCGCTTCCTCAGGCGCCCGGCGGCGGAGCTCTCGCGCTGCCTCGATGCGATCCAGAGGATCGCGCTCTCGCGCGACGGGGCGGGATTCGTGGCGACGCACGACGGCAAGAGGCTCTACGACGTCGAGGCCGCGATGGACCTGCGCGGGCGGGTGCGGCGCACGTTCGGCGCGGAGCTCTCGGAAAGCCTGGTCGAGGTCGAAGCCAGGGCCGGCGACCTCTCGCTGTCGGGCTTCGTCGCTCCGCCGCGGCTCGCGCGCGCCGACGCGAGTCGACAGATGTGGTTCCTGAACGGCCGGCCGATCCGCGACAAGGTGCTCTTGCGGGCGCTCAAGGAGGGTTACCGCGGATTCCTCTTCGAGAGCCGCCAGCCGGTCGCATTCCTGCGCCTGTCGATGGATCCGGCGCGCGTGGACGTCAACGTGCATCCGACCAAGGCCGAGGTGCGCTTCCGCGACGAGCGGATGATGTTCGGGTTCCTGGTCGAGGCGCTGCGGCGCGCCGTCGCGCGCACGGACATGGCGACACCGGGGGCGAGGCTCGTCTCGCGCGCGGTCGCACGCGAGAGCGGGCCGACGATCCCGTTCGAGGGCACGCACTTCGCAGGGCCAACGCGCGAGCCCGCCTACGTGCGCGAAGTACCCGGGAGGCCTTACAAGCCGAGCTCCAGCGTGTCTCCCGCCGCGGGTGCGACGGCCTCCCCGGCCGGTCCGCTGATCCAGATCGCGCGCACCTACATCGTGCGCGAGGTCGAGGGCGGCTTCGAGATCGTCGACCAGCACGCCCTGCACGAGCGCGTGACCTTCGAGGCGCTGCTCGCGGACCTGAAGAGCTCGCGCGTCGAGGTGCAGCGGCTGCTCGTCCCGGAAATCGTCGAGGCGAGCCCGTCCGAGGTCGAATTGCTCGCGGAGAACGCCGAGGCGCTCGCGCGGATCGGGATCGAGGTGTCGACCTTCGGCCCGGCGACGGTCGCGGTGAACGGCCTGCCCGCTCGACTGCAGCGCCCGAGGCCCGAGGCGATCGTGCGCGACACGATCGCGGTCCTCGAGGAGGCGCGGTCCGGCCAGCGCGATCCTGGGGTGGAAGAGGTGCTCGAGGAGGTGCTCCACCGCGCGGCGTGCCGATCGTCGGTGATGGCGGGCGACGTGCTGTCGGGGGAAGAGATGCGCTCGCTGCTCGAGCGCGGAGCGCGCCTGGCGAGCGACCAGACCTGCGTCCACGGCCGGCCGACGCGCGTGAGGTTCACGCTCGGCGACCTCGAGCGCGCCTTCCACCGGCGCTGAGGCCTCAGGGGTTGATGAGGAAATCCTCGGGCTTGAGCGCCGCGCGCAGGTCGGCGCGCTTGATCCACAAGTCCATACCGGCTGGAGCGGCGAACGCCGCCGGCGTCCGCCCCTCCTCGAGCGAGTAGACCAGGATCTGCTGCGGCACGAAGAAGCCCTGGGTCGCCTTGGGGACGCGCATCTCGACCAGGCGCGCCGAGGGCAAGAGCGCGCCGACCGCGCCGTCCTCCTCGACGAGGGCCATTTCGACCCAGGCGGTCTTCGGATCGAACCCGAGGGTCGCGCGGAAGAGCCTGGCCCCAGCGCCGGTGCCGACCAGGCGGAAGTCCGGGCTCTTCAGGCACATCCAGGAGAGTTCCCGCGCGTGTTTCGCCAGCGGCTCGGGCAGTCCCGCGGGCCCCGCCGGGAGCATCTCGACGGACGCGATCCGCAGCGAGCGCGGGTCGGTCAGCGCGACGAAATTCCTTGCCACGCTGACGGTCTCGTCGAGCTGGCGGCGGTCCTCGGCGTACTCCCGCCCGACGTCGAGCTGGATCTTCTCCTCGCGCGCGAGGTCGGCGAGCCAGTCGCCCGTAGGTCCGCGAAGCAGGACCCGCTTGTCGTGACCTTCCGCATCATGGATCGCGATCCGCACGAACCCCGGCGCGAGGAACCGGTACACGGAGTCGAAATCGTTGGTCTGGCTGGCGCTCCCGCGGTAGCGCACGTCGAGCGCGAGCTCGAACGCGGTGACGGGCAAGCGCTCGTCTCCCGGTCCGAGGCTGGCTCGGCACAGGCGCTCCCAGGCCGTGCGCGCCGACGGTGTCGTCGCCGCGGGGAGCGCCCCGGGCTTCAGGTCGATCGGCGCCGCGGTCGCGTCCTTCCCGAGCTCCCTGCCCGGCAAGGGCGGCGGAACGGGCGGAGGCTTGGCGCCACCGCCCGCATCCTGGTTCGCGGGCGAGGGTCCGATCGAAAGGACCAGAGCCATGAGAAGGGTCAGCATGGTCGAGCCGGGCGGTCAGCGTACGAGGCCTCGCCGCGCGCTGCTAGACTCGCTCGGTCGTGACCCGTTCCTCCGATGCACCCGAAGGCCTGCTGGGCGGCTTGTCCGGGGCCTTCCTGATCGGACCGACCGCGGCGGGCAAGAGCCGTCTCGCCCTGGCGATCGCCGAGCGCACGGGCGCGGAGATCGTCTCGATCGACTCCATGCAGGTCTACCGCGGCATGGACATCGGCACGGCCAAGCCCACGGCCGAGGATCGCGCCCGCGTGCGCCACCACATGCTCGATCGGGTCGAGCCGAGCGAGCGCTACGACGTGCGGCGCTACCTCGGCGACCTCGAGCCCGTCCTCTCCGACCTGCGCGCGCGCGGCGCTCGGGCGCTCTTCGTCGGCGGCACGGGCTTCTACCTCAAGGTGCTTCTCCACGGGATCTTCGAAGGACCGGCCGTCGATCTAGCCCTCCGTGCGCGGATCGAGACCCGTGTGCGCGAGCGCGGGAACGAAGAGGAGCACCGCGACCTCGCGCGAGCCGACCCGCGATCGGCGGCGCGGATCCACCCCCACGACACGAAGCGCCTCGTGCGCGCGTTGGAGGTCCTCGAACAGACCGGCCGGCCCCTCTCGGAGTGGCAGCGCGAGTGGGGCTGGCACTCGGAAGGGGACGCGCCGGCCCCGCGGAGTCCCGTTCCGATCGTCGGCCTCGATGCGTCAGGCCCGAAGCTCGACTGCCGCATCGAGGCGCGCGCCCGGGGAATGCTGGCCGCAGGCTTGCCTGAGGAGGCTGTCAGGATCCGGTCCACGACCGGTTTCGGTCCAACCGCCGTCCAGGCACTGGGCTACGCCGAGGCGCTCGGTCTCCACGACGACCTGATCACCCTCGAGGAATGCACGGCCAGGATCGCGCGCAAGACGCGCCGCTTCGCGCGCCGCCAGCGGACCTGGTACCGCAAGTTCGAGGGGGTGCGCTGGCTCGAGGCGAACCCGGAAACCGGCGCGGACGCCGGCCCGCTCGTGGAGGCCGCCGTCCGCGACATGGGGTGGGGCGAGGACTAGCTGATCACTGACGCCAAGCGTCTCCCTTGGTCTCGGGGAACCCCAGCGCGTCGTGGAGGAAGCTCGCCATGATGACGGCCGCCGGCTTGAAGAAGGTGCCTACACCCTCCATGAACTCCTCGCTGCCGCCGTCCTCCATCGTTCCGATGAAGGAGTCGATCGGGAAGGGCATGAACATCGGCGACATGCCCAGACTGATCGCCCCGAACGCGAGGCCTTCGACGTGGATGTACCGCCACGGCGCCGGGAACAGGCTGTTCGGCGGCCGGGGGTCGTACACCGTCGGGTCATAGGCTTCGAAGGGGTTGTCGGGGTTGTGGTTGAAGAAGTGGCGCCGGATGGTCATCTCGATGTCCTTCTTCTTCCGCCACTGGAAGTCGCGGTAGCTGCCGTCCTTCTCCGGGTCGTAGCCCAGGAAGGCCCTGGACATGCTCGGCCCGACGTAGTACCCGGTCCAGTGGTCGCGAACGTGAGCGGCCTGCGACTGGCAGCCGGCGAGCCCGAGGAGGACCGCGATGCCGAGGAGGGGGTGGAGCTTCATGGAGTACTGGATCGGATCGTGGAGTGGGGGGGAGCCGAGAGCCGGCGCCGGCCTTCGGGAGGCGCGCGAGTTTCCCCGCGAGGCGGCGGGAAGTCCAGACCTGGGCGAAAATCAGGCACCGGTCTACCCTGCCGGGCCAGGAAGTAACCCCCTCGGGGCCCCCGAGCGGCTGTCGGGGCGGCCGGGATGACGCCCTCGCCCGAGCAGGCCGAGGGGAGCGCAAGACGTCTCGGACTCTTCGGGGGGTCCTTCGATCCGGTCCACGCCGGCCACCTGCACGCCGCCCGCGCCGCGCTCGCCGCGTTCGACCTCGATCGCGTGGTGTTCGTGCCCGCGCGGGAGCCGCCCCACAAGCCTGGACGCAGGCTCGCGGCCGGCGAGGACCGGCTCGAGATGTTGCGACTGGCGACACGGGACGAGCCAAGGTTCCTGGTCCACGGGCTCGAGCTTTCGCGCAGCGGGCCTTCCTATACGATCGACACGGTGCGCGCGCTCCCGGCCGCCCTGGGCGAGGCGGAGGACGTGCCGATCTACCTGATCCTCGGCGGTGACAACCTCGAGGGGCTGGCCGAGTGGCGCGAAGCCGGCGCTCTTCTCGATCGCGTCCAGCCCGTCGTCGTCCACCGCGCGGGCGAGCCTGCCGGCAAGTTCGAAGCGCCTGAGCGCGGGCTCGAGGAGATCGAGCGCAGGCTCGGCCGCGCCGCGGCCGACAAGGTGCGCGCGGGCTACCTGAGGCTGCCGCCGGTCCCGGTCTCCTCGAGCGATCTACGCGCGCGCCTCCCCGGACTCGGGCCGGGCGTGCTCGATCTGCCCCCGGCGGTGTTCGATTACATCCGGGCGCGCGGCCTCTACGGAGCCGCGCGGTGAGCGCCGCGGCCCTCGTGGTCGCCTCGAGCGTGCCGGCGATCGCGCTGGCTGTGATCGCGACGGCTGTCTCCGTGCTCGCGCTCGCCGGCAGCGCCGCGCGGAGGGGCCTGGCCGACGACCCGTCCACGGCGCCACACAGGAAGCTCCAGGACCGCCCCGTTCCGGCGGTCGGTGGCGCGGCGATCCTGGTCGGACTGCTGGTCGCCGGCGCCTCGAGAGGCGCGCTCGTCCCGGGGGGAGCGATCGGGTCCGCGCTCCTTCTGGCCTTCGCGCTCGGCTTCACCGACGACCGCACGCCGGGCGGACTGCCGCCGTTCGGGCTCCTCCTGGGCCAGTCCATCGTCGCCGCCGCGCTGCTCGCCTCGGGCTGGAGGGTGTGCGGGGGTGACTCCACGCTCGCCGTCGCCGCCAGCTTCTTTGCCGCGGTCCTCGCGCTGAACTGCGTCAACTCCTTCGACAATGCCGACGGGGCGGCGACCGCGCTCGGCATCCTGGGTCTCTCGGCCGGATCGCCGCTCCTGGCCGCGCCGCTCCTCGGATTCCTGCCCTTCAACCTGTGGCTGCGCCGGGGCAAATCTCCGGTCGCCTATCTCGGGAACTCGGGGAGCCACGTGCTCGGAGTCCTGATGCTCCTCGACCCGATCGGCCGCGCGGCGCTCCTGTTGCCGCTCCTCGACCT
Organism: Planctomycetota bacterium; assembly: GCA_041488095.1. Taxonomy (GTDB): domain Bacteria; phylum Planctomycetota; class UBA1135; order UBA1135; genus DASYPQ01. Next base: position 174,819 of record JBGPOP010000001.1, on the reverse strand, counting down.
CGCGCGCCTCTCGTTCACTCGCCTCGCGGTGGGGTCGCGTCCCTGGGTGGGTGACCGGCGGCACCTGGCTCACCGCCTGCAGAGGGCCGGTTTCGAACCCTCGATCGTGGTGCTCGCCCTGCTCGCGGTCGCCGCGCCCGCAGTGATCGGAGCGCTTTGCGCGCGCGACTCCCTGGGAGGGCCATCCGACCCGCGGCTGCTCGCGATCGGGCTCGCGATGTCGGCCGCGCTCTTCGCCGTCGCCGTGTTCCTCACTCCGCGCGTCGACTAGAGCTCCGGAGCTCGAGCGAAAGGACGCGACTCTCCGGTCTCCCGGCTTGCCCCGCGGCGCGGCCGGCCTGATAATCTCCGCCCGTTGTTCCGGCGGAGGAGCCGGGCGGACCCTTGAGCTACCCATTGACCGCCCTGATCTCCGACCTCCACGCCAACCTCCCGGCGCTCGAGACGGCGCTCGCCGACGCGCGGGAGCGCGGCGCCCGGCGCTACGTGTGCCTGGGGGACGTCATCGGGTACGGAGCGAGCCCGAAGGAGTGCCTGGACCTCGTCATGCGTCTGTGCGTGGAGACGGCCAGCGATCCCTCCGCCCCCGCCGACGCTCCGGCCCTCGAGCCGGGCCTGTGCCTGCTTGGCAACCACGAGGACGCGCTGCTCCATTCGGCCGAGGACTTCAACCCCAAGGCGCGGTCGGCGATCGAATGGACCCGCGAGGACTTGAACCGCGGACCCGACCGCGAGGCGTCCTACCGCTATTGGGACTTCCTCGACTCGCTCTCCCCGATCGCACGCGACGCTCGCGCCCTGTTCGTCCACGGGTCCCCGCGCGATCCGGTCCGCGAGTACCTCCTGCCACGTGACGCGCGGAACCCCGAGAAGATGGAGGACAACTTTGCGCGCATGGACCGCGACGTGTGCTTCGTCGGCCACAGCCACGTGCCGGCGGTCTATTTCGAGGACGGCCGCCTGATGCGACCCCGAGGCACCGAGGAGCCCCACGACCTCGGCGCCAGGCCGGGCTCCCGGGTCATCGTCAACGTCGGGTCCGTCGGGCAGCCGCGCGACGGCGACCCGCGCCTTTCGTACGCGCTGTTCGACGGCGAGAACGTGACCTTCGTGCGCCTCTCCTACGACACCGCCATGGCCGCCGCGGCGATCCGCGCCGTGCCGCAGCTCCCCGAGTTCCTGGCTGAACGTCTCGCGATCGGGCGCTGAACGGACTTGGACAAGCGGCTCCCCCTCGCGCTGGCGCTGTGCCTCCTGATCCTCATCGGGTGGCCGCTCCTCCCCTTTAGCCGCCACCCCCCGCCGGCTCCGGCCTCGCAGACCGCCCCGGTCGCGGCCGTCACGCCCGGCGTTCCCGGCACATCCGAGAGCGTCCCTCCGATCGCGGGCGCGAGGCCCGTCGCGCCCGAGAAGCCGCCTGCGCAGGAGACGCGCGGCCCCGTGATCGCGGGCAGCGACGAGCCCGATCTCGTTCTGACCGTGGGCAAACCCGGCCAGCCAGGACACTACCGGGCCGTGTTCGCAAACCGCGGCGGCGCTCTCAAGGAGCTGCGGACGGGCCGTTACTACGACCGCGTCGACCTGAGCGAGGACGAGAAGCGCGATCCCGAACACTGGACCCAGCTCCTCCTGCCGGTGGAGACCGGCGCCGGTCCGACCGCCTCGATGCTCCTGCGCACCGCGCCCTCGAGCGAGAAGCTCGCCCGCGAGCCGCTCGAGAGCGCGCTCTGGTTGCGCACGGTCCTCGGGCCGGCGGAGGCGCCCGAGGGCGTCGAGTTCACCCTGGCGCCCGGCACGGGCATCACGTTCAAGAAGCGCATCCTCTTCCGCTCCGGAGAGGACTTGCTGCGCCTGGAGATCGAGATCCGGAACGACGCGCTGGCCGAGACCTCCGGCCCGCGCGAGCTGGTGCTGACGCCGGCGGCCTGCATGCCGCCCGAGTCGGGCGACCGCTGGTACACCGAGCCGCAGACGATCGCGTTCTCGCGCGGGAAGGGGGATACCCCGGCTTCCCCGGCCGCGCAGATAATCGACGAGCGCGGGAAGGAGACGAGCGGATCGTTCTCCGTGGGCGAGCCGCTCTCCTTCACCGGCGTCTACAACAAGTACTTCGCCGTGCTCCTCCACGGCGCCGACGAGGAGTCGCGCGCGACGCTGATCGGCGCGAGCTGGAGGCGTCTGCGCGACGAGGCCTGGGCGCGCGCGCATCCGGAGCAGGCCGACCGCGCCTGGCGCCAGATCGTCGGCGACGTGCAGATCAGGATTTTCCTGCCGCCGCAGGGCGAGAGCCGCACGTTTCGATTCGACGTCTACGCCGGTCCCAAGGACCGCACGCGCCTCGAGCAGGCCTGGGCCGACCATTCCAGGGTCATCGAGAAGGACCTCGGCTACTTCAACGGGATCGCCTCGGTGCTCCTGGCCGTGCTCACTTTCTTCGAGAGGCTCACCGGCAACTGGGGCATCGCGATCATCCTCCTGACGATCAGCGTCCGCGCGATCCTGTTCCCGGTCAACCGCCGCTCGCAGACCGCGATGGCGCGCTACCAGAGCAAGATGAAGCGCCTCCAGCCGCGGATCGACGAGATCAAGAAGCGCTACGCCAAGGACCCCTCCGCGCAGCGGCAGGAGCAGGCCAAGCTGATGCAGGAGGAGGGTGCCTTTCCGCCCCTCGGTGGCTGCCTGCCGATGTTCCTCCAGATCCCGGTGTTCATCGGGCTGTTCGCGGCTCTGCGTTCGAGCATCGATCTGCGCCAGGCGCCCTTCTATCTGTGGATGCACGACCTGGCCCTGCCGGACCGGCTCCTGCGGATCGGCCTGCACCTCCCCGGGCTCGGCCCGATCCAGCTCGGCACGATCGAGTACCTGAACATCCTGCCGCCTTTGATGGTCGTGCTGTGGATCTGGCAGCAGAAGGGGATGCCGATGCCGGCCGACGAGCAGGCCGCGCGGATGCAGAAGATGATGATGTGGATGCCCGTGATGATGGGCTTCTTCCTCTACAACTACGCGGCTGGCCTGTCGCTCTACATGATCACGCAGTCGGGGCTCGGCATCCTCGAGCAGAAGGTGATCAAGAAGGTCTGGCCGATCGACGACATCGAGCGGCCGAAGAAGAAGAAGGGCTTCATGGCGCGCTTGATGGAGGCCCAGCAGCAGCAGGCCAAGCGACGCCGCTGATGCGGAAGCGTTGTCCCCGCACCCCTCCACCACCACGATCGCCGCGATCGCCTCTCCGCCCGGCGGCGGCCTGCGCGGGATCATCCGCCTCTCCGGCCCCCGCGCGGGGGAGATCGTCCGGTCCATCTGGGCAGGAGGATCCCCCCTGGACCTCGCGCGGCGCTCGGCCCGGCTCGGCCGCTTCCGCGACCGGCGCGGCGAACAGCCGCTCCTGCTCCTGTGGATGCCCGGACCGCGCTCGTTCACGCGCGAGGACGTGGCCGAGTTCCATCTGCCCGGAGCGCCGCCGCTTCTCGCGGCGGCCCTCGAGCGCCTCCTCGACCTGGGCGCCGTCCCGGCCGCGCCGGGCGAGTTCACGCGGCGGGCTTTCCTCTCCGGACGGATCGACCTCACGCGCGCCGTCGGCGTGCTGGCGCTCGTCGCCGCCCGCAACGAGAGCGAGCGCCGCGCCGGCCGCGCGCTGCTCGCCGGAGGGCTCGCCGACCGCGTCGGCCTCCTGCGGGAGCGGCTCGAGGACCTGCGCGCGCTCGCCGAGGCGAGCCTGGATTTCGACGAGCGCGACACCGGCCACGTGCCCGAGCGGGAGATCGAGGACCTGGCTCTCTCCGCCCGGGCTGCGCTCACCGAGGCTTTGGATTGGGAGGTCGCGCGGGCACGGGCGGCGGGCGAGCCGAGGGTCGTGCTCGCCGGAGCGGAGAACGCGGGCAAGAGCGCGCTCTTCAACCGCCTGATGGGCGCCGAGGCTGCGATCGTCAGCCCCCTGCCGGGAACGACCCGGGACGTGCTGAGCAGGGTCATGGAGATCGACGGACATGCCTGTCGTCTGATCGACACGGCCGGTGTCGAGGGGCCGGATGCGAGCGGTGCAGTCGTCCAGGCCGCGCGGCGGGCGGCGCGGACAGCGTGCGAGTCGGCTGACCTGCTCGTGTGGGTCGTGGACGCATCCGCTGCGGGCGTCGTTCGGGACCCCCCGCAAGGCGCATGCGCCCTCCTCGTCTGGAACAAGATCGACCTGCCTGGAGTGGTTCCCGCCCCTCCTCCAGCCCTCGCAGGCCGCCTCCCCTGGGTCGCTACGAGCGCCCTCACCGGAGCCGGATTGAGCGATCTGCGCGCGGCGATCGCGCGTGAGCTCGGCCCCGCCGCACCGGGCGAGGGCGCCGGGCTCTCGCGCGAGCTCTCCCTGCGCCACCGCGGCGCCCTCGAGAAGGCCTCGAGGGCGCTCGCGGAGGGTCTCGCGGTCTGGCGCGGCAGGGCGCCCCTCGAGCTGCTCGCCGAGCACCTGCGCCGCGCGACCGAGGCCCTGGACGAGATCACCGGCGCCACCACGCCCGAGGATCTCCTCGATCGCATCTTCGCCCGCTTCTGCCTGGGCAAGTGAGGCCCTCGCCAGCCCTTCCGCTTCGGTCCTCGCGGCGTTGACACACCACAGCTTGGGTGTTCTCCTCATCGGAATGACCCGTGCGCCATGAGATGTCTCCGCTGCAAGCAGGACAACGACCGGGTCGTCGACTCGCGGGCCTCGGCCGACGGCAGCGTGATCCGGCGCCGGCGTGAGTGCCTGTTGTGCTTCCTGCGCTACACGACCTACGAGCGCGTCGAGGAGACCCCGCTCCGCGTGGTCAAGAAGAACGGCGAGCGCGTGCGATTCGAGCGCGAGCGGGTGCTGGCGGGCATGATCCGCGCCTGCGAGAAGCTGCCGATCCCGATCGAGGAGCTCGAAGCCGCCGCGGCGCGCGTCGAGGCTCGCTGCCAGGAGGAGTACGACCGGGAAGTCCAGAGCAGCGTGATCGGCGCGCTGGTCATGGAGGAGCTGCGCAAGCTGAACCAGGTCGCCTACGTGCGCTTCGCCAGCGTCTATCGCGAGTTCAAGGACGTGTCGCAGTTCCTGGACGAGCTCAAGCCCATCCTCGAGTCGCGGGACCCCAAGGCGTGAGGCGCGCGTGAGGATCGCCCGGGTCAGGAAGCGCGACGGACGCGAGGTTCCCTACGACCGCAAGAAGATCGAGAGCGCCATCGCGCGCGCCGAGGCGGCCGCCGGCGACATCCGGCCGGGCTTCGCCGGCGAGGTCGCGGAGCTCGTCGAGCTCCTGCTCGAGCGGCGCTTCCCCGACGCGGCGCTGGCGGTGCCGGGGATCGAGGCGATCCAGGATCAGGTCGAGCGGGCGCTGGTCGAGCACGGCGCGGCGGCGGTCGCCAAGAGCTACATCCTCTACCGCGAGAAGCGCGCGCAGATCCGAGCCGCGCTCCTCGTGCGCAACGAGGGCCACGATGAGCGCAGGTCGTCGCGCTCGCCGCGGGTCGAGGCGCGGGACGGAGTCGGCGCCTGGAGCAAGGGCCGGATCGTGGCCGCGCTGATGAGCGAGGCCGACCTCCCCCGCGCGAGCGCCGAGGAGGTCGCCTCGCGGGTCGAGGCGCGTGTGTTCGCGAGCGGCCTGAAGTCGATCTCCACCGCGCTGGTGCGCGAGCTGGTGGACAACGAGCTCGTCGATCTGGGCTTCGAGGGAGCGCTGCGCCGGCAACGGCCGATCGGCATCCCGCGCCATGACCTGCGGCGGGCGCTCCTCGATCCCTCCCACGAACGCCCGGTCGAAGAGGCGGTCGCGGGCGAGATCCTCGCGCGCTACGCCATGGAGGACCTCCTGCCGCCCTCCGTCGCCGAGCGCGTGCGCTGCGGAGATCTCGACTTCGAGGATCTGTCGCGGCCGCACCTGCCGCTGTCGCTCTCCCTGCCCTGCGACCTGCTGCTCTCCGGAGAGCCGGACGACTCCTCGGCCGCCGCGTTGCTGCCGGAGATCGGCCGCCTGGCAGGCCAAGTCTCGAGGAACCTCGTCCTCGAGGGCGTCGAGCCCTGGATCGCCGTGCTCGGCCGCGCACCGCGACGCTCGCCTCGACGCGCGCCACCCGGCCCGTCCGGAGCGCTCGACGAATGGCTCGCGGCGCTGGCGGGGATCGCGCGGGCGTCGGGTCGCAGCGTCGACCTCGTGATCTCCTCGCCGCGCGCGGGGACGCTCGAACCCCTGCTCGAGGCGCTCGCCGCGCTCGAGCGCGGGGGCGCGCCGGGCGCACTCCCGCGCGTCTTCCTGGATGCGACCGCCCTGGCGAGCACGAGACCTGCCGCGCGCAGAAGCACCGAGAGGCTCTTGCGAGCCGGGCTGCTGTGCCCGTGCTGGAGCGCGGAGGACGAGCGCTTCGCCGGCCCCGGCCTGGCGCGAGCGGGCGGCGAGCGCGGCGCGCTCGCCTGCGGCGCCGTGGCGGTGCTCAACCTGCCCCGGCTGGCCCGACGCGCGGGCGCCTGGCGAGAGGACGCGCTCTTCGAAGCCGCGACGGAGCTGATCGGGACGGCGCTGGAAGGTCTCTGCGCCCTGGGTGATTTCCAGCGCGAGAGCCGCGACCGCGGCGCACCGCGTGCCCGGATCGCTTTCGCGCTCTCGCCGGTCGGGCTGGGCGAGGCGCTCGCAATCTTGGGCGACGGCGAGCTGCGCGCGGAGCAGGCGGCGAGGCTCGTCGCGTTCCTCGTCGAGGCGGGAGAGCGCCTCTCGCGCGAGCGCGGATTCCGCGTGTCCGTGACGCCGTGCTTCGGCGAGCGCGTTGCGCAGCGCTTCGCGCGGCTCGACGCTGGGCCGCTACGCGTGCGGCAACCTGGGCTCTTCGGGGAGAACACGCTCGGGGAGCCCGAGCGCGAGAGCTCCTATTCGTCCGGGTTCGAGGTCCCCGCCGAGGCGGCGCTGTGCTCCGTGCTCGGCGCGGTCCCGACCGGCGCGCTCCACTCACCCTCGATCCTGCGCGCGCTCGCCGCGGCCCGGCTCGAGGTGGGCGAGCAGCCGCTCCTCCAGGTCTGGGAGCGGCTCGAACGCCTGCGCGGACGTACGCGGGGCGGAGCCCGCGCGATCTACGCGCTGCCGCACCTCTTCGCGGCCGGAAGCGCGGTGAAGACCTCGCCCACTCTGTTCGCACCCACGGTCCTGGGACTCCACGCCGACCCCTGACGCCACCCATGCGCCTGAAACGACTGGAACTGTTCGGCTTCAAGTCCTTCGCCGACCGCACCGTCTTCGAGTTCGGCGACCACACGCTCACCGGCGTCGTCGGCCCCAATGGCTGCGGCAAGAGCAACGTCGTCGACTCCGTGCGCTGGGTGCTCGGCGAGCAGCGCCCGACGTCGATGCGCGGCGCGGAGATGACCGACGTCATCTTCAAGGGCTCGACCTCGCGGCCGCCGCTCTCGGTGGCCGAGGTCACGCTGATCCTCGACAACGCCGTCGGGCGCCTCTCGAGCCGCGGCGCGGAGGTCTCGATCACGCGCCGCGTCTTCAAGAGCGGCGAGGGAGAGTACCTGATCGACGGGGACGCCGTGCGCCTGAAGGACGTGCGCGAGATGCTCTTCGACACGGGTCTCGGCAGCCGCGGCTATGCGGTCCTCGAGCAGGGACGGATCGATGCCGTGCTCTCGGCCAATCCGCTCGAGAGGCGGCGGATCTTCGAGGAGGCGGCCGGGATCAGCCGCTACCGCCAGCGCAAGGTCGAGGCCGAGCTGCGCCTGAAGAGGGTGGCCGACGACATGGCGCGCCTGGACGACCTGCTCGGTGAGCTCGGCACGCGCGTACGCTCGCTCAGGATCCAGGCCGGCAAGGCCGAGCGCTTCGTCGCGGCGCGCGAGGAGTGGGCCCGCGAGAAGGCGCGCCTCTTCCGCCACCGCCTGTGGATCGCCGGGCGCGAGCTCGAAGCGCTCTCGAAGGAGCTCGCCCAGCTGGAGGCCTCCTTCGGCCGCGTGAAGGGCGAGCGAGCGCGGCTCGAGGAGCGCGCCGGGACACTGGAACGGCAGCGCGCGAGCCTCCTCTCCGAGATCGAACGCCAGAGCGCCGAGGCCTCGCGCCTCTCCGGCGACGGCCGCGCGCTCGATGAGCGGCGCGCGCACCTCTCGGCCAAGATCGCCGGGCTGGAGAAGGACTCTCGCGAGGAATCGGAGCGGGCTTCGAGGCTCGAGTCGGCGCTGGCCGAGCGCGCGGCCGAGCTCGCGCGCCTCGACGGCGAGTGCACCGACCTGAAGGCCGAGGTCGAGCGCCTCGCGGCGGCGGAGGAGGAGCGGTCGGACGCCCACGCACAGGCCGAGCGCGCTGCCGAGGAGCGGCGGTATGGGCAGGAGCGCGGCCGTGCGGAGGCGCTCGCAGCCCTCTCGGATCTGAACCAGGCCGAGAACCGCGCACGCTCCCTCTCCGAGGCGCGCGACCTCTCCCGCGCTCGCGCCGAACGTGCCCGGGGCCGGCTGGAGGAGGCGCACGGGGCGGAGACCGCTCTCGCCGCGGAGGCCGGGATGCTGGAGGGCGAGGCGCGCGCGACCGAGAGCGCCCGGGCCCGGAGCGACGAGGCCCGCCGCGATCTCGAGCGGAGTCTGGAGGAGAATGCAGTCGAGGCGCAGAGGATCGACGGCGAACGCGAGGCGCTCGCCGTCGAGCGCGCGCGGGTCCAGAGCCGGATCGAGTTCTTGCTCGACCGCGAGCGCGACCTGGAGGAACTGTCGGAGGCGGCGCGCGCCCTGTTCGAGGGGGCCGGGAGCGACGCCGGCCCGTGCGCTCCCGAGGAGCTCTTCGGTCTCGTAGCCGATCACCTGCGCACGGACACGCTCCACGCACGCGCTCTCGACGCCGCGCTCGCCGCACGCGGGCGCGCGCTCGTCGCCCGCGACCGCGCGGCCGCCGTGCGTGTGGCCGGCTGGCTCAAGGCGCGCGAGAGGGGCCAGGTCGGCCTCCTGCTCGGCGCGGGCCTCGCCGCGGTGCGGGGCAAGAGCCCGCCGGCTCCGCGAGGCGACGACGCAGGTCTCGTCCAGGGCCGTCTGCTCGAGCGCGTCCAGTGCACGGCCGGGTGCGAGCCTCTGACCGAGATCCTGATCGGCGACGTCTTCCTGGCGCGCGACCTCACCGCGGCCCTGGCGCTCGCCGAGCGCCATCCCGATCTGCGCTTCGTCACGCTGGACGGCGACCTCGCCGACGCCGCGGGGCTCCTCGCCGGCAGCGGCGCGCTGACGCAGGGCGCCGTGGGCCGGCGCTCGAGCGCGGCCGAGATGGCCGGCGACCTCGAGCGCCTCTCGGCCTCGATCCGGGGCCTCGAAGAGGCGCGACTCGCGCTCTCATCGAAGAAGAGCTCGCTGGAGGAGGAACGCGGGCTCCTCGGCGCGCGGCTCGAGGAAGCCGTCGCGGCCCGCGCCGACGCCGAGAGCCGCCTGGCGACGGCGCGCGCGCGGCTCTCCGACCTCGCGCAGGACTGCACGGCTCTCGAGCGCGAGAGCGCAGGCGCGTCCTCCGAGGTCGTCGGGCTCGAGCAGGAGCTCGCCGCCGAGGAGCACAGCCGGAGTCGGACTCTCGAGCGACACGGGGCGGCCCAGGCCGCGCTCGCGCGCTTGGCCCGCGAGGTCGCCGAGCTCGAAGTCGCGCGCGAGTCCGCCGCGGCGGGCGCCGCCGAGGCGCGCGTGCAGGCGGCCCGCGCGCGCGAGCGGTTGGATGGCATGGCGCGACGCCGTGGCGACCTCGCGGCCGTCCTCGACGAGAACCGCGCCGAGATGGAGCGCGCCCGGCGCCTCTCGCTCGAGCACGCCGAGGCCGCGCGAGCCTCACGTGGCGAGGTCGAAGCCGCCGCACGCGAGAGCGCACGCTTGCAGGAGGAACGCGGCCGGATCGAGGAACGCCTGCGCGGTCTGCGCGAGCGCGACGAACACGAGCGCGAAGCGGCCCTGGCTGCGCGCGGCGGGGTCGACGCGCTCCAGCGCGACCTGGATGTCGCGGGGCAGGTCCTGTCGGACCAGCGCCTGGCCGAGCAACGTCTTTCGCTGGCCCGTCAGGAGATCCTGCGCCGCGCCGCCGAGGAGCTCTCCCAGGACGAGGGCGCACTGGTCACCGGCTTCCAGCCCGAAGAGGACCTCGCGACCGCGGCTGCCCTCGACGCCCTCGAGGTCTTCGTCAAGGATCTCAAGGAGCGCCTGGACAAGCTCGGACCCGTCAACATGGAGGCGATGGCCGAGCTCTCGGACGTCGGAGGGCGCCTCGACTTCCTCCAGAAGCAGCGCGACGACCTCTCCCGCGCTCGCGATGCGCTGACCTCGACCCTGCTCACGATCGACGTGGAATCGAAGCGCCTGTTCCTCGAGACCTTCGAGGCCGTGCGCGAGAACTTCCAGCGCATCTTCCGCCAGCTCTTCGGCGGCGGTCGCGCCGACGTGTCCCTCGAGGAAGGCGCGGACGTGCTCGACGCGGGCGTCGAGATCGTCGCCCGTCCGCCGGGCCGCGAGCTCTTGCCGATCGGACTGCTCTCGGGCGGCCAGCGCACGCTGACGGCGCTGGCTCTGCTCTTCGCCGTGTTCGAGGCGCGGCCGAGCCCCTTCTGCATCCTCGACGAGGTCGACGCGGCGCTCGACGACGCCAACGTCGAGCGCTTCCTGTCGATGCTCGACGGCTTCCGGAAGTCGACGCAGTTCATCGTCGTCACGCACAACAAGGGAACGATGGCGGCCTGCCAGGGGCTCTACGGCGTCACCATGGAGACCAAGGGCGTGTCGCGGCAGGTCGCAGTGCAGCTCGACGAAGCCGAACGCTGGACGGCCCCCGAGGCGCCGGCCTCGGCGAACGGAGGGCCCGCGCCGGACGGCGCCCGGACCGATACCTCGTCGGGCGAGGAACCGGGGGAGCCATCGATCGAAGCCACGCTCGACGCCGAGACCGGCGAGCCGCTCGTGGAGATCCGTCCGCAGGCCAAGGGGGTCGAGCCCGAGAGGGCGGAGCCCGCAGCCGGTGAGGGGCCACGGCGGTCCACCGGGCGCCGCTCCGGGCACACGGCCGGGGAGCCTGCCCCCGAAGCCCTCGACTGATCGCCGGACCCCGGCGCGGCCGAAAGAAGTTCGTGAGACTCAGCCGCTTAGCCGCAACGGTGGCGCCACGGTAACGTAGTGGACCGCGCATGAACGGACGGATGATCGCGGCGCTCGTCGCGGCCCTCGCGTGGGCTCTGGCCGGCGACTCCTCCGCACGCGCCGCGCAGGAGACCGCGAAGCCGACCGAGGGAAGCCTCGAGCGGCCTCCGCAGAAACCGCCGCCCGCCCACGAGCCGCGCTACCACACGCTCGAGGAAGTGGGTGCCCTCGTGCGCGGCTGGATCGAGACCGCGGCGCCCGACCAGGCGCTCGTCCAGGCGGTCGATCTTCCGCCTGGCGGCACGGGCCTGCCTCTCCCCGCGCTCGTCTTCGGAGCGCCGGGCAAGGTGCCGCTCGCGGAGCGGCCGGCGGTGCTGCTCCTCGGCGGACTCGACGGCGTGTCCCTCAGCGGCTGCGAGGCCGTGCTCGCCGCCTGCGCAGCGCTCCTCGGCCAGCCCGAGCGCCTGCCGCGCGACGTCGCTTTCGTCGCCGTCCCGTGGGCTTCTCCCGAGGCGCTCGCCGAGACGCTGGCCGGACGCGGCGGGGACGGACGCGACCTCGCGCCGCTCGACGACGACGGCGACGGCGCGCTGGACGAGGACGGACCCGACGACCTCGACGGCGACGGGAGGATCCTCGACATGCTGGTCGAGGATCCGTCCGGTCCGTGGGTGCGCGCGTCCGACCCGCGCTTCCTCGCGCCGGCGCGCCCGGGCGACGCGCCCAGGTACACGCTCACGCGCGAGGGCCGCGACGACGACGGCGACGGGAAGTTCAACGAGGATCCCCGGGGCGGCGCGTGCTACGACACCGCGTTCCCCGTGGGCTGGCGCTGCGAGCATCCGCTCGTCCGCGGCGCGCAGCTCCCGCTCGAGGCCGAGGCCTGCCGCGCGCTCGCCGATCTCGCGCTCTCGCGAAGAACGGCGGTCGTGCTCTTGTTCCAGGGCGATCACGGCGGGATCGCCCTGCCGGGGTCGCGACGCGAGAACCCCTGGCCCGTCGGCGCCGATGCCGGCGCTTTCGAGATCGCCGCGCATCTGTTCGCGCGCGCAACCGGCCGGATGACACCCGCGCCGGCTGCGCTCGCGGTCGCGCGCGGGGGAGAACGGCCCGGCGCGGCGCTCGACTGGTTCTATGCCAGCGCGGGAGCGCTCTCCGTGGAGGTGGCGAGCTGGGGACCGGCCGTCGAGAAACCGGGGGAAGCGCCGGGAGTCGGACTGGCCGAGGCGCGCTTCGATGGTGCCGCGCGCGGAACGGGTGCGCGTCCCGCGGCGCCGCCCGTGTCGCCGTCGGATCTCGCGTGGAGCCGCTGGCTCGACAACACGCGCGGAGGGATCGGGTTCGTCGAGTGGCACCCGGTCGAGCTCGGACACGGGCGCCAAGGGCTGGTGGGGGGCTGGGAGCCGCTGTCGAGGAGGAATCCGCCCGAGAAGAGCCTTCCCGTGGCGCTCGCGGGCATGCCCGAGTTCGTCGCGGATCTCTCGGCAGCGCTGCCCGCGTTGGAGCTGCGCCTTTCCGAGGACCGCCGCGACGGTGAGGTGTGCTCGATCCGCGCGCGGATCGGGAACCTGGGAGCGCTGCCGACGGGCGGATGGACGAGCGGGCGGGCCCTCTCGGGGAGCGCGGAGCCGCCCGGCGCGCGGCTCGAGATCGAGCTCCCCGCGGGCACGCGTCTCCTGGCGGGGGAAGCTTCCGTGGCGCTCGGCGAGATCGCCGGAGGAGGCGCGAGCCGCGAGGTGTCGTGGATCGTGCTCGCCCCGGCTGGCTCGGTGATGACTCTGCGCGCGAGCGCGCCGTGGACCGCTCCGATCGCGCGCGAGGTGAAGCCGTGAGGCGCGCGCGACGTGGCCTGGAGCTCGTGCTCGGGGCGACGCTGATGCTCGCCGCCGCCGCCCACGGCCTGGAGCCGATGGGCCTGCAGGATCCGGGCGCGACGCCGCCTGCAGGGGGGGAGAAGAAACCCCAGGGCGAGCCGCCGCCGGTGCCCTCGACCGCGCCGCCCACGGAAAAGCTGCCTCCGCCGCAGGAGCCGCCGAAGAAGGAAGAGAAGGCCGCGGCGCCCACCGCTCCCGTGCTCGACTACACCGCGCGCTTCGATCTCGCGTCGTACGAGGCGGCGCTCGGGCGGATCGCCGAGGCCTACCCCGACCTCTTGCGCGTGCGGAGCCTCGGCAAGAGCCGAGGCGGGCGCGAGGTGTGGCTCGCGGTCGCAGCGGACACGAGCGCGGGTGATCCGGGGCGGATGCCGGCGGCCGCGGTGCTCACGGATCTCGCGCCTCTAGTCGCTCGCGTGGAAGCGGGGGCGCGCGAGTCCGCCCAGGCCGCGTCGCGCTCTTCGCCGAGCGTCGCCGGCCCGGAGGCTGCCCTCTTCGCGCTGGCGAGCCTGCTCGAACGCGCGCGGGCGGATACCAAGGTGCGCGGAGAGCTCGCGCGCTGCGCGCTGTACTTCGTCCCGGCTCCGGATCCCGATGGGACCTTCCCGGCCGGAGAGGCGGACGCGGTGCCTGCTCCGCGGAGGTGTCGCCTCGACCGCAACTTCCCCGCGAGCTGGGAGCCCTTCGACGCGGAGCCCTCGGCGGCGGGGCCCTATCCGCTGTGCGAGCCGGAGAGCCGGATGCTGGCGCGCTTCCTGCTCGATCGAGCCAACCTCTCCATGGTGGTGGCCTTGACGAAGTCGAGCGCGCCCGAGAGGAAGGATGCACCGGGCGGTTCGCCGTCCTCGACTCCCGGGGGGACGGATGTCTCGAGCGGTGCGGATTCCTCCGGTTCCGCATCGGGCGGGTCATGCGAGCGATCGAGCGTGCCCGGGAGCCTGGAAACGTTCTGCCGCGAGATCCTCGACGCGTCGGTGCTCTGCCCCGAGCCGTGGAAGGGCGCGCCGCGGACGACTGCGGTGGGGAGCGCGCCGGAAGGATTCTCTGCCGTGGCGGCGCAGGTCGAGGGCCTGCTCGGGCAGCTACCGCGTCTGGAGTGTGGAGCGACGAAGACCGAACGCTTGCGCACCGATCTCTGGCTCGTGGATCTCACGATCTCGAACGCGGGCCTCCTGTCGACGTTCGGCGAGACGGGCCGGGATCCCGACGTCGCGAGCGTGCGGATGAAGGTGAGCGGCGCTCGCGTCGTCGCCTGTGCTCAGGCGGGCGGTGCCGCGGGGAGTTTCGAAGCGTCGCGCGGAGGGCCGGAGATCTGGGCGCTCGGGCACCTGGGTGGGGGAGAGAGGGTCGGGGTGCGCCTGGTCGTCCAGGCGGACGAGGGCGCGGGGCTGCAGATCTCCTGCGACTCGCTGCGCGGTGGTACCGCGCGGGCCAGCGCGAGCCTGCGCTGAGCCGCTCGGGCCGGCCTCACTTCCGGCTGAACCGGCTCTCGATCCCTGGCAGCGCCGCGAGCACGATCCGCCCGGTGGCCGAGAGGCTCTGCGCCGAGCACTTGTCGAGCGTGTCCTCCTTCGAGTGCCACCACGCGTTGTCCGGCCCGTAGTCGAAGTCGATCAGGTCGATGCTCGGGATCCCGACCGCCATGAACGACAGGTGATCGTCCCGCGCCTCCTCGTGCTTGCCGTCCACGTGCGCCCCGAGCCCCGCCTTCGTGGCCGCCTCGATGAACAGCTCGTTCAGCCGCCGGTCCGAGTAGGTCTCCCTGAAGAAGCGCAAATCCTTGTCGCCGACCATATCGAGCAGCACGCAGCACCTCACCTTCTCGGCGAGCCTGCTCTTCTTCAGCTCCGCCGCGTGGTGCCGCGAACCGTACGTGTTGTCGTCGCCCAGCCAATTCCACCGCAGAGCCTCCTCGCCGTCGAGGAACAAGAAGCGGTAGGTCAGCTCGCGCGGACCGCCCCTCGCGAGCTCGCGCGCGAGCTCGATCAGCACCGCCGTCCCCGAGCCGCCGTCGTTCGCGCCGACGAACACATCCGGGCTGATCTTCGTGTCGAAGTGCGTGCACAGGATCACCGTCTCTGCCGCCGGATCCCGCGCGCGGAGATCGGCGTAGACGTTCGCCATCGCGAATACCTCGACCGGCTTCGCGGCCTTGAATCCCTCCGGAGGTTTCACCTCGAAGCCCTCGCGCACGGGCGACAGCCCCGCCGCCGAGAGCTCCCGTTCGATGTACTTCCGCGACTTCTCCAGCGCCTCCGATCCTGGCGGCCTCGGCCCGAGCGCCACGATCGCCTCGAGATCCTTCCATGCGCGAGCCTGGTCGAAGGACTCGGCCGACGGAGCCGCGTTCCCGCTTCCGCAGGCGCACAGCGCGATCGGCATCAGGAACGCGAGGGAAGTGATCTCGGACCTCCACATGGCGAGGAGAGCTGCCCAGCATAGCCGCACTGCCGCGCGGGAGCGAAAGCAGCGTCCCGGGCACGGGAAGGCTGCCACCCTCGCGCGCGCCGGCTAGCAAACTTCTCCCCGCAGGCCTAGGGGGGAACCACGAGCCTCAGGTTGCGCGCGGAATCGGGACGACAGGGATTCGGAGACCAGGATCCGCCGTCACCCGCCGTTCCCTGGGGTGCGATCCCGCCATGACCGACAAGAACTCCCCGATCATCGAACTCGTCCGCGAAAAGGTCGCCCCCGAGCGCTTCGCCGCCCTGACCTGGCAAGGCAGCTTCCAGGACTACCTCGCGATCGTCGAGAAGAACCCCGCGGTCGCACGCAACGCCTGGCAGCGGCTGCTCGACATGATCGAGGACCACGGCTTCGTCCGCACCGACCGCCCCGGCCGCCGCCCGGGCCTGCGACGCTGGAAGATCTTCGAGGACCCCTTCAGCGGCGGCGACGACGCGGTCTACGGCCTCGACGAGCCCCTGGCCCAGCTCGTGCAGACGATCCGCGCCGGCGCTCGCGGCCTCGGTCCCGAACGCCGCGTCATCCTGCTCCACGGCCCGGTCGGCTCTTCGAAGAGCACGATCGTGCGCCTCTTGAAGCGCGGTCTCGAGGCCTACCCCAAGATCGACGCGGGGGCCCTCTACACCTTCGATTGGATCGTCGATGGCGAGGTGACTCCCTCGCCGATGAACCAGGAGCCGCTGCTCCTCATCCCCGAGGAGGCCCGCCCGAGCGTCGAGGAGCGCCTGAACCGCGGCAGCAAGCGCGAGTACCGCCTCGCGATCCAGGGCGAGCTCGACCCGGTCAGCCGCCACTTCTACCGCATCCTGATGGAGCGCCACTCCGGCGACTGGAGGAAGGTCGTCGAGCACGTGCGCGTGCGACGGCTCCTGCTCTCCGAGAAGGACCGCGTCGGCATCGGCACCTTCCAGCCCAAGGACGAGAAGAACCAGGACTCGACCGAGCTCACCGGCGACCTGAACTACCGCAAGATCGCCGAGTTCGGCTCGGACTCCGACCCGCGCGCCTTCAACTTCGACGGTGAGTTCAACGTGGCCAATCGCGGCCTGCTCGAGTTCGTCGAGGTCCTGAAGCTCGACGTCGCGTTCCTCTACGACCTCCTCGGCGCAACCCAGGAGCACAGCATCAAGCCGCGCAAGTTCGCACAGACGCACATCGACGAGGTCATCATCGGGCACACGAACGAGCCCGAATACAAGAAGCTCGCCAGCAACGACCTCATGGAGGCGTTCCGCGACCGCACCATCAAGATCGACATCCCCTACAATCTCTCGGTCTCCGACGAGGTCGAGATCTACCGCCGGCAGTTCGGCCGTCGGAAGACCCCCGGCCGGACCATGGCTCCGCACACGCTCGAGGTCGCTTCCCTGTGGGCCGTGCTGACGCGCCTCGACGACCCGACCCACCCCAATCTGACGCTCCTGCAGAAGGCGCGCCTCTACGACGGCCAGGAGGTGCAGGGCTTCACCCGCGAGCAGGTGAGCGAGATGCGCGAGGCCTCCCCGCGCGAAGGCATGCTCGGCATCAGCCCGCGCTACGTCCAGGACCGGATCGCGACCTGCCTCGCCTCCGACCGGCCCGGGGTCAGCGCGCTCGACGTGCTCGAGGCGCTCGAGGACGGCCTGCGCCACCACAGCATGGTGTCGAACGAGGAGACGCGCCGGCGCTACGTGCAGCTCCTCGCCACCGCGCGCGAAGAGTACGAGGAGACCGTCAAGCGCGAGGTCCAGGCCGCGATCGTCGCCGACCGCGAGGCGGTCGAGCGCTTGTGCGGCAAGTACCTCGACAACCTCAAGGCCTACATCACGCGCGAGAAGGTGCTCGACCCTTCCGGCCGGGAAAGCGATCCCGACGAGCGGCTCATGCGCTCCATCGAGGAGAAGATCGACATCCCCGAGTCGCGCAAGGGCGACTTCCGCCACGAGCTCCTGAACTACATCGCCGCGGTGCAGGCGGAAGGCGTCCTGTTCGACTTCCGCGAGAACGCGCGCCTGCGCCGCGCGCTCGAGCTCAAGGTGTTCGAGGATCGGCGCGACACGATCCAGCTCACGAGCAGCGTCTCCACGGTCGTCGACCCCGACACCCAGGAGAAGATCGACGTGATCCGCGACCGGCTCATGCGCGAGTTCGGGTACGACGAGGTCAGCGCGGACGAGGTCCTCCAGCACGTGGCCGGCCTCTTCGCGCGCGGGGACGCCAAGCGCTCGCCGCCGGAGGCGGCCTAGGCCGGGCCGGCGTTCTCGTGTTCCGCATCGAGACCGACCGGGCGCGGTTCCGCGAGATCGTCCGCGGGCGCCTTCGCGCCGACCTGAGGAAGTACCTCTCGACCACGGAGCTGCTCGGCCGGCGCGGGGACCGCTACGTCTCGATCCCGGTGCCGCAGATCGAGCTGCCGCGCTTCCATTACGGCGAGAACAAGAAGGGCGTCGGACAAGGCAAGGGCGAGAAGGGCGAGCCGCTGCCGGGCGAGCCCAAGGAGGGCGAGGGCGCCGGCTCCGCGGGCGAGGAGCCGGGCACGCACATCCTCGAGGTCGAGGTCGAGCTGGAGGAGCTGGCGCGCATGCTGGGCGAGGAGCTCGAGCTTCCCGACGTCCAGCCGCGCGGCGACCGGCAGCTCCTCTCCGACGGCGGACGCTACAACGGCGTGCGCCCGGCCGGCCCGCAGTCGCTGCGGCACTTCCGGCGCACCTACAAGAACGCTCTCAAGCGCACGATCGCCGCCGGCGAATGGGATCCGGCGCGACCGAAGGTCGTCCCGATCCGCGACGACCAGCGCTACCGCGCGCGAAAGAGCTCGCCGCAGCCCGACTCCTCCGCCGTGATCTTCCACGTCATGGACGTATCCGGATCCATGGGGCGCGAGCAGAAGGACATCGTGCGCATCAAGGCCTTCTGGATCGATACCTGGCTGCGCAGCCAATACAAGAACCTCGAGGTGGTCTACGTCGTCCACGACGCGGTCGCGAAGGTGGTCGACCAGGAGTCGTTCTTCCACCTGCGCGAGTCGGGCGGCACGAAGATCAGCTCGGCCTACGAGCTCGTCCTGGCTCTGATCCAGGAGAAGTACCGGCCCGAGGACTGGAACGTCTACCCGTTCCACTACTCGGACGGCGACAACTGGAGCGCGCGGGATACGGAGCGCTGCATCCACCTCCTGCGCGACGAGATCCTTCCGCGCGTCAACCAGTTCTGCTACGGCCAGGTCAAGAGCGCCTACGGCTCCGGACAGTTCAAGAAGGATCTCGACTCGGCTCTCGAGGGCGAGGAGCGGCTCGTGACGGCGAGCGTCAACGATCGCGAGGGCATCCCCGAGGCGATCAAGGCCTTCCTCGGCAAGGGACGCTGAGGGGGAGGCGCGCATGGCCGACGGACGGACGCTGCCCCCGGCGCTGCAGGACGAAGCCCTGCGGATCGAAGCCGTCGCGCACGAGGAGGGCCTCGACTTCTTCGAGGTGCACTTCGAGATGCTCGACGCCAAGGACGTCAACGCGATCGCGGCCTACGGCGGTTTCCCGGTGCGCTACCCCTCGTGGCGCTTCGGCATGGAGTTCGAGCGCATGGAGAAGGGCCGGCGCTACGGTCTCGCCAAGATCTACGAGCTGGTCATCAACAACGACCCGACCGTCGCCTACCTCGTGCGCACGAACTCAAGCGTCGAGCAGAAGCTCGTCATGGCGCACGTGTTCGGCCACGCGGACTTCTTCAAGCACAACGTGTGGTTCACGCCGACGGATCGCAAGATGCTCGACCGGATGGCGGACCACGGGACGCGCTTGCGCAGCTTCATCGACGAGATGGGGCAGGACCGGGTCGAGACCTTCCTCGACCGGGCGCTCTCGCTCGACACGCTGGTCGACCCCTACCTGCCGCTCGCGGGGCACCTGCAGAAGCGCCGCGATGAGCCGAGGGGGCCCGGCGGCGCGTCCGGCGCCCGCTCGCTCGACGCGCTCCTCGACGCGCCGAGTGCGCGCGCGGGCCCCGGCCGCCTTCCAACCTACGACGTGATGGGTTTCCTCGCGGAGCGCGCGCCTCTGGCGCCGTGGCAGCGCGAGATCCTGCGCCTCGTGCGCGCGGAGGCCTACTACTTCGCGCCCCAGCGCATGACCCGCATCATGAACGAGGGCTGGGCCTCCTACTGGCACAGCCGGATCCTGACGGGCGGGGTGCTCTCGGCGAGCGAGCTGGTCGACTTCGCCGACTGCCACAGCGGCGCGACGGCGGCGGTGCCCGGACAGGTCAACCCCTACAAGCTCGGCATCGACCTGTACCGCACCGCCGAGGCGCGCGGGATGGACCTGTTCCGCCTGCGGCGCGTGCACAACGACGCGAGCTTCGTGGACGCGCTCCTCGACGAGGAGTTCGCGGAGCGGAGCGAGCTCTTCGTGTACGGGAGGAACGGCCGCACCGGTCGCACGGAGGTGCTCGAGCGCTCCTTCCCCGAGGTCAAGGAGAAGCTCCTCCAGGAGCTCGCCTGGGGCGGGCTGCCGCGAATCGAGCTCGTCGAGGACGATTTCGAGGGGCGCGGCGAGCTCTTCCTCGTGCACCGCCACGACGGGCGCGACCTGGAGCTCGCGAGCGCCGGCGAGACGCTGAAGGGCATCGCGGAGCTGTGGGGCCGACCCGCGCACCTCGTCACGGTCGAGGAGGGCCAGAGCCGGCGCCTCTCGAGCGACGGCGCGCAGGTCAAATCGAACGAGGCGCCCTCGCCCGGGCCGGCGCCGAAGACGGAAGCAGGCTAGCGGCTGCTGCTCGGCGCTCCGCGCCGCTACACTGGCGCCGCGATGCGACGCCTCTTGGCTGCGACCGTGTGCACGGGCCTGTGCGCGGCGCTCTCCGCCTGCCGCAATTCCTCGGGTACAGCGCCCGGCGCGCTGACGATCATTCCCAACGCAGAGGGCCAGAACGGCTGCAGCGGTCCAGACCAGGCCTTCGCTCCGCCGCAGACGCCGGCGGTCGTGCCGCTCGCGACGCTCGTCATCGGCCCTGCAAGCCAGGTCACCGCGGCCTCGTCGGGCGAGCTGCTCTACGCGACCGGCGACGGCGCGAGCGTCGTCGCGATCGACGTCTCCGGCGCGCCGCCCGTCGAGGTCGTGCTCGTGCCGTCCGGCTCCGGCCCGGGCACAGTCGCCGAGCTGCTCGTGGGCGCCGGGATCGCGACAGCGCCGGTGCTGTCGGGCATCGCCGTTCTCGACGCCGCGCACCTCGTCGCCGTGGAGCAGACCTCGAACACCCTGATCACCCTGCTGCGCCTGCCTCCGAATACGGTCGCCTTCTACGCCGGGCAGCCCAACGAGACGCCCGGCCTTGCCGACGGCCCGGCGAGCCTTGCGCGCTTCAGCTTCGGGATCCCGAGCCAGGTGTGCCCGACCGGCGACGCGCCCCCGAAAGTCTTCGTCGCGGATGCGAGCAACCACGCGATCCGGCTCGTGCAAGCGGACTCGCACCAATTCCTCCAGGTCAGCACGATCGCCGGGCACGGGCTGCCGGGCTCCTTCGACGGGGATCTGCGCGCGGCCCTGTTCGACACGCCGACCGGGCTCTCGGCCGCCTGCACCGGCGCCCTGATCGTCAGCGAGCGGGGCGGCAACGGCTTCGGACACTTGATCCGACAGCTCGAGATCGGCCAACCTTCTCCCTTCGGCGGCTACCTCGGGACGGCGACAACTCTCGTCGGCGACGGCACAGACGCCACGACTGGGGGAATCGGGACGGCGGCGGAGGTGTCGCAGCCCGTCTCGCCGCTCGTCACCTCGCAAGGCGAGATCTACTGGATCGACTCGGGCAGCGGCGTGCTGAGGAGGAGGAAGCTCGACGAGACCGTAGATTGCCCGCTCGCGGCCGATTGCCCCAGCGCCGTGCTGAGCCCGAGCTTCACACCCGGGAACGTTTTCTCGCTGACGGAGACTGCGGGCGGGATCCTGTACGTCATGGACGCGACGGCCGGGGTCTTGTATCGGGTGACCCCCTGAGGAGCGGGGCGAGCTTGCCCCCGATCTTGATCGGGCCCCACCGGAAGCTAGCATCCTGCCTCGTCTTGGCCCCTCTAGGGGCACCAAGGGAGGGGGAGGCCGCGCGAGCGCCACTCCTCCCGTTCTTGATACGGAGGACGCCTTGGCACACGCCTCACCGACTCCCGACGAAAAGCCCACGGTCGAGTACAAGCCCTATGTTCCGGCCGATCAGGAGATCGCGGAGTTCAGCCCCAGGGCCGTCGTCCTGGGGGCCTTCTTCGGATTGGTCTTCGGCGCGGTCACGGTCTACCTCGCGCTGCGCGCGGGCCTGACGGTTTCGGCCTCGATCCCGATCGCGGTCCTGTCGATCGCGGTGTTCAAGAAGATCGGTCGCTCGACGATCCTCGAGAACAACATCGTGCAGACGATCGGCTCGGCCGGCGAGTCGATCGCGGCCGGCGTCGTCTTCACGACGCCCGCGTTCCTGTTCATCGCGGAGGGCGAGCAGTATTTCCATTACCTGCAGATCATGACACTCGCTGCCGTCGGCGGGATCCTGGGCGTGCTGCTCATGGTGCCGATGCGGCGCGCGCTGATCGTCAAGGAGCACGGCTCGTTGCCCTACCCCGAGGGCACGGCCTGCGCCGAGGTGCTCGTCGCAGGCGAGAAGGGCGGGGAGATGGCCAAGACGGTCTTCGCGGGCATGTGGATCGCGGTGGCCTACACCTTCCTGCAGAAGATCGGGCTCCTGTGGAAGGAGACGTTCAAGTTCTTCAGCGGACCCAAGGCGACGTTTCCGAATGCGACCCTCACCTCGGAGGTGACCCCCGAGTACCTCGGTGTCGGCTACATCATCGGTCCCCGGATCGCGGGGATCATGGTCTCGGGCTCGGTGCTCTCGTGGCTCGCACTGATCCCGCTGCTGTCGATGTTCGTGCCCGAGGCGCAGGTGCACGCGGACCTCGCCAAGCTGGGCTTCTCGAAGGGCTGGATCGAGGGCCACTCGCCCGCCGACTGGTACTACCGCGCCTACATCCGCTACATCGGCGCGGGCGCGGTGGCGATGGCGGGATTGATGACGCTCCTGCGCACGATGCCGACGATTCTCTCCTCGGTGCGCGACTCGATGCGCGAGATGCGCGCAGGCAAGGGAGCCGGGGCGGTGGCCGTCCGGCGCACCGACCGCGACATACCCATCACGTGGGTGCTCTTCGGCTCGCTCGCGCTGGTTCTCGTGATCGCGCTCTTGCCGAACATCCCGTCGGGCGGCTTCCCGGCGAGCCTCCTGACGGGCCTCTTGATCCTGGTCTTCGGTTTCTTCTTCGTGGCGGTCTCCTCGCGGATCGTCGGTCTGATCGGTTCGTCCAGCAACCCGATCTCGGGGATGACCATCGCCACGCTGCTCGGCACCTGCCTGATCTTCCTCTCGATGGGGATGGGCGGCGACGCCTACCAGGGCGCGGCCCTGTGCGTGGGAGCGATCGTGTGCATCGCCGCGGCGAACGCGGGCGCGACCTCGCAGGACCTCAAGACCGGTTTCCTCGTCGGCGCGACGCCGATCCGCCAGCAGGTCGGGCTGGTGATCGGCGTGCTGGTTTCGACGCTGGTGATCGGCGTGACCATCCTCGCGTTGCACCACTCCGCCATGGGGCCGATCGGCGGGGACAAGCTCTCGGCCCCGCAGGGCACGCTGATGGCGACGATCATCAAGGGCGTGCTGTCCCGCGACCTGCCCTGGGGGTTCATCTTCATCGGCGCGGCGCTCGCGGTCGTCGTGCAACTGTGCAATGTCTCCGGACTGGCCTGGGCGGTCGGCGCGTACCTTCCGATCGCGACCACGTTCCCGATCTTCGTCGGCGGCGCGATGAGATGGCTCTCGGACAGGATCCGGGGCAAGAACGAGGAGAGCGAGGTCTCCTCGGGGATGCTCTTCTCGACCGGCCTCGTCGCCGGTGGCTCCATCGCCGGCCTCGTGATCGCGATCCTGTCCTCGGGCGATTGGAGCAAGGGCTTCCTGAAGAGCGTGGGAATCGGCGCCGAGTGGAACGTGCTCCAGATCTTCGGGGAGCACGGGACGTGGAGCGCGTTGTTCATGTTCGGTCTCTTGTGTCTCCTGCTCGTGCGCCGCTCTCTCAGGAAGCTGGAGATCTAGGGCCATCGCCGCCGAAGCGCAGAGCTTCCGGCCCTACGTCGCGCCGGAGGAGAACCCGCCCGAGCTGACGTTCCGGGCGCTGGCGCTGGGCGCGGTGCTCGGGGTCGTGTTCGGCGCGGCGTCGACGTACCTGGCGCTGCGCGTGGGCCTGACGACTTCGGCCTCGGTGCCGATCGCGGTGCTCGCGATCTGGGCGATCCGTCGGAAGCACGGCGAGCGCGCGATCCTCGAGCACAACATCGTCCAGACCACCGGCTCGGCGGGCGAGTCGGTCGCGGCGGCGGTCGTGTTCAGCGTGCCGGCGCTCATCTTCCTCGGGTACCCGCTGCACGTCGGGCTGACGACGTTGATCGCGCTGACGGGCGGGATGCTCGGCGTGCTGATGATGGTGCCGCTGCGACGCTACCTGATCGTCAAGGAGCACGGGGTGCTGCGCTACCCCGAGGGCAAGGCCTGCGCGGAGATCCTGCAGGCCGGCGAGAAGGGCGGGACCTCGGCGACGAAGGTCTTCGTCGGCCTCGGAGTCGGCGCGGCCTTCAAGGCCTTCCAGGCCCTTCTCGGCGGCGCCAAGGCGACGGTCGCGTACCCGCTCAGCTTCTTCAAGGGCGCGTCGCTCGCCAGCGACGTCGCGCCGGAGCTGCTCGGCGTCGGCTACATCATCGGCTACCGGACGTCCTTGATGATGGTCGCGGGGAGCCTGCTCGCCTCGCTGATCCTCGTCCCGACCATCCTGTTGTTCGGCGCAGGACTCGAACACCCGCTGGAACCTGGGACGATCCTCATCCAGAAGATGACGACCGACTTCTCTTCGAGCTCGATCTGGGCGAACTACGTCAAGCACATCGGCGCGGGGGCCGTCGCCGCAGGCGGGATCTTCGCGCTCGCTCGCGCGCTGCCCTCGATCGCCTCGTCGATCCGCGCCTCGGCCAAGGGGTTGCTCGGCGGAGGAGCGGGCGGCGCCTCGGTGCTGCGCACGGACCGCGACACGCCCGTCCCGATCCTCGCCTTCGGCGCGCTCTTCATCATCGCCTTCATCTGGGCCGTGCCCGCGTTCCACGTGAACCTCCTCGGCGCGGTCCTGATCCTTTTCCTGGGATTCCTGTTCTCGGTCGTCTCCTCGCGGATCACGGGCGAAGTCGGCTCGTCCTCCTGCCCGCTCTCGGGCATGACGATCGGCGTGCTCATGGCGACGTGCGGGGTCTTCCTGCTCATCGGGTGGGAGGGCGCCGAGTACAGCCGGAGAGCCTTGATGATCGGGGCGATCGTGTGCATCGCGATCAGCAACGCAGGGACGTGCTCGCAGGACCTGAAGACCGGCTTCCTGGTCGGCTCGACGCCGGTCAAGCAGCAGGGCGCGCTCCTGATCGGCGTGCTGACGTCCGTGCTGGCGGTGGGATGGACGGCCTATCTCCTGAACCTCGCCGAGACCCGCGAGATCAAGATCGAGCAGCCCTTCGCCGTGGCCGAGGCAGCGCTCGCGCGCGGCGAAGCGGTGCAGGGGCTCACCGACAAGCAGGAGTATCAGTTCGTCCGCCTGACGCGCGAGGACCTGCCGCAGGGCCAGGCCGCGGGGACCTACCTCGTCGACGCGAAGAGCCGGCAGGCGCGCTGGCTGCGCGAGGACGGGATCGGAGCGGGCCGCTTGCAGGCGCCGCAGGCGAAGCTCATGTCGGTCGTGATCGACGGCCTCCTGACGCACAAGCTGCCGTGGAACCTGATCCTGATCGGCGCGGCGATCGCGGTGTTCATCGAGCTCTTGGGCTTCCGATCGCTGACCTTCGCCGTCGGCGTGTACCTGCCGCTCTCGTCGACCATGCCCGTGTTCCTGGGCGGCCTCGTGCGCAAGATCGCGGACACGGTCTACCGGCGCGAGCCCGATGCCGAGGACGAGCCGCAGGGAATCCTGTACTGCTCGGGGCTGATCGCCGGCGCTTCGATCCTCGGGATCGCCGCGGCGATGCTCGGCTTCCTGCCGGGCTTCGACCGCGACAGCGGCTACCACCCGCAGGTCGCCCTGCTGCGCCACTTGCCCTTCGGCCTCCCCGACAGCGACCTGTTCGGCGTGGCCGTGCTGGCGTTGCTCGGTTTCCTGATGTGGCGCGGCGCGGCCGACGCGAAGAAGGGCTGAGGCCTCTTGTCGAACCGCTAGGGCCGGAGCCGGCAGCGCCATGGCCCAACTTCGCGTCTCGATCCTCTTGCCGACCCTGAACGGCGAGCCGCACCTGGCACGGCTGCTCCCGGTGCTCGCGCGACAGGAGATCGCGGGCGGCTTCGAGATCCGCGCGATCGATTCGGGCTCGACCGACCGCACGCGCGAGCTGCTCGAGAAGGCCGGCGCGACGGTGACGAGGATCGAGCCCTCGGAGTTCCGCCACGGGGCGACTCGCAACCGGCTCGCGAGCGAGGCGCGGGGGGAGCTCCTCGTCTTCCTCTCGCAGGACGCGTGCCCGAGGGATGCCGGGTTCCTCTCCGCCCTGTCGGCCGCCTTCGACGATCCCTCCGTCGGCGGTGCCTACGCGCGCGTCCTGCCCCACGAGGACGACGATCCGTTGACCGCGCGGACCGTGCTCTCAGCGCCCGAAGCGGGTGAGAAGGGCGAGACACGCGGCCTCGATCGGGGCGCGAGCCTCGCGGCGCTCGATCCGGCGGCGCGCACGCGGCTGGCCGCCTTCAACAACGTCGCGAGCGCCATCCGACGGTCCGTGCTCGAGAAGATCCCTTTCCCCGACGTCGAGTTCGGCGAGGACGCAGCCTGGGCGGCGCGCGCTCTGGAAGCCGGCTGGAAGATCCGCTTCGAGCCCCGCGCGGTGGTTTTCCATTCGCACCGCTACACCCCGAGGAGCGCCTACGAGCGCTATCGTGTCGACGCCGCCTTCCACCGCGAGGTCTTCGGCCGCAGGATCCGCCCGAGCCTGGGTTCGGTCGCGCGCGGCATCGCGTACGAGGTGAGGGAGGACTGGCGCTACGTCGTGCGGCACGGCGGCGCGGCACATCTCCTGCGTTCGCCGTTCCTGCGCGCCGCCCAGGTGCTCGGGCAGTACTCCGGAAGCCGAGGATAGTCGCTCGACTGCGCTCGTCCGCACGTCGATAATCCCGCTCCTCGCAATGCGCCCGATCCGCTCCGTGTCCGTGCTCATGCCGACCTGGCAGGGGATCGGGTTCCTCGAGCGGTCGCTCGACGCGCTCTCGCGCCAGCGGATCGACCTCCCCTGGGACTTCCTGGCGATCGACTCCGGGTCAGCCGACGGCACCTGGGAGCTCCTCGGGCGGGTGTCCGAGCGCTTCCACGTGCCCTTCCGGCGCGCGCGCATCCACCCGGTCGAGTTCGACCACGGCGACACGCGCAACCTGCTCGCCGCGAGGAGCGCGGGCGACTTGCTGGTCTTCCTGACCCAGGATGCGATCGCGACCTCGGAGCGCTGGCTCGCCACGCTCGTCTCGAACTTCGACGACCCGCATGTCGCCGCGGCGTACTGCCGCAACGTGCCGCGCTCCGACGCCGACCTCCTGACCCGCATCTTCAGCGCGAACGACCCGGGCTACGCGCCCGGACGGCGCGAGGTGCGCATCGACGATGCGGCGGCCCATGCGCTGAAGACCCCGCACGAGAAGCGCCTGCTCTACAACTTCAACGACGTCGCCTCGGCCGTGCGGCGCGAACTGTGGGAGCTGCACCCCTTCCCGCGCACCTCCTTCGGCGAGGACATCCTCCTGGCCCGCGCGCTCCTCGAGTCGGGGTACACCGTGGTCTACGACGCCGCGGCGACCGTCGAGCACAGCCACGACTACACCCCCGAGGAGATGCGCGAACGCGCGCGAATCGACGGGCGCTTCAACGCCGAGTGGCTGGGGCGCACCTGCGTCGCCTCGCGCTCGGACGCGCGCGCGCTCGCGGAGCGGCAGCTCGAGGCGGATCGCGCGGCGCTCCACGCCGCCGGGCTCGACGACGTGCGCTACGGAGCCGAGCTCCTCCGCGCCGCGCGACTCCGCACGGCGGCCTTCGAAGGACTCCACGAGGGCGGGCTCACGGAGATCCGGCACCCGCGCACGCGCTTGCTCGCGAAGAAGGACCTCTCGATCCTCTACGTCGTCCACGGCTTCCCGCCGGACACCTGGGCGGGCACCGAGGTCTACACGCTGAACCTGGCCAGCGAGATGCAGCGACGCGGGCACCGCGTCGCGATCCTGGCGCGCACCCCGGCTTCACGCAGCGTCGCGGAGGGCGGACCCGAGGACTTCAGCGTGCAGGCAGGCTCGTTCCAGGGCCTGCGCGTGATCCGCATGACGCACCGCATCGCCCACACGACCCTGCGCGACAGCTATCGGCACCCGCGCGCCGAGGAGGTCTTCCGTTCGGTGCTCGCGCGCGAGAAGCCGGACGTCGTCCACTTCCAGCACCTGTTGCACTTCTCGGCCGGGATCGTGCCGATCGCGCGCGAGGCCGGCCTGGCCACCCTGATCACCTGCAACGACTACTGGGCCTTGTGCGCGCGCGTCCAGCTCATCCGGCCCGACGGCGAGCGCTGCGAGGAGAACCAGGAGATGGGGTGTCTCTTGTGCGTGCGCACGAACCGGTTCGCCGGCATCCCGAGCGCGCGGCGCCTCCTCCCCGCGGCGCGTCCGCTCGTCGCCGCCGCGGCCGCAGCCTGCTCGCTGCCGGAGGTGAAGAGCCGGAGGATCGAGCGCCACCTCGGCCCGCGACGCGAAAAGCTGCGGAGGCTGGTCGTCGCGTGGAAGGGCGTCGAGGAGCGTCAGCCCTACGTGCTCGGCTGCTTTGCAGAGGCCGATCTCCTGATCGCACCCAGCCGCTTCCTGCGAGAGAAGATGCTCGCGACCGGGCGGTTCGAGGAGCGCCGGGTGGTCTATTCCGATTACGGGATCGCGACCGCGCCCCTGCGCGACGTCGAGAAGCGAACCGATCCGCAAGGCCGGCTGCGCTTCGGCTTCGTCGGAACGCTGGTCTGGTACAAGGGCGTCGACGTCCTGGTCGAGGCCATGAACCGCCTGGCCGGGCTGCCCGTCGTCCTCCAGGTCTTCGGCGATTTCCAGCCCTCCTCCGACGCCCACCACGCCAAGCTCTCGGAACTGGCGCGGGCGGGCAACGTCGTCTTCCGGGGAGGATTCAACAACGAGCGGGTGCGGGAGGTGTACGCGGAGATCGACGTGCTCGTCGTGCCCTCGATCTGGTACGAGAACTCGCCCATCACGATCCACGAGGCGTTCCTGACCCGGACGCCGGTCGTCGCGAGCGGGATCGGCGGAATGGCCGAGCTCGTGGAGGACGGAGTCTCGGGCCTGCATTTCCGGGTCGGCGATCCCGCCGATCTCGCGCGCGTCCTCCGGCGCTTCGTCGAGGAGCCCGGCCTCGCCTCGCGCCTCTGCACGAGCCCCTCGGCCGTCAAGTCGATCGAAGAGAACGCGAGCGAGATGGAGTACCACTACCGGGCGCTCGCCTGCCGCCGGCGCGACGGGTAACCTCGGAGACGGCTTGTTGCGAGGCATGCCCTCCGTCCGATCCGCATCCGTGCTCCTCTCGACCCGTCCGGGTGCGCGGGTCCTCGAGCGGGTCCTGTCCTCCCTGGCGGAACAGGAGCTCAGGATCCCGTGGGACGTCCTGGCCCTCGACGCCGGATCGGCGGACGGAACGCGCGAGATCCTGGAGCGGTGGCGCCCGCTCTTCCCCGTTCCCCTGGAGGTCCGGCGGGTCGATCCGAACGAGCTCGACCTCGGGGACGAAGCCAACCTCCTGGCGGCGTTCTCCCGCGGCGAGGTGCTCGTGTTCCTGGCGGGGGACTCCGCACCGCTGTCCAACCGCTGGCTGCGGACGCTCCTGAAGGACTTCGACAACCCGAAAGTGGGCGCGGTCTCCTGCCTGGGTGTGCCCGGACTCCAGGCGAGCTTCGTCGAGCGCCTGCTCGGCGCGGTCGGGATCCGGCGAGCGCACGCGCGGCGCGTGGTCGTGGTCCCCGATCGGCGGGCGTACGAGCGCCTATCCACCGAGGAGAAGCGGCCTCTCCTCGCCCTCCACGGTCCGGCCTTCGCCATCCGTCGCGAGTCGTGGGAGCGCCATCCCTTTCCTCGCACGCGGTACGGCGGGGCCGATCTCATCGCTCGAGCTCTGCTCGAGTCGGGCCGCTCGATCGTTCACAACCCCCGGGCGGCTGTCGCGAGCGCCCCCGACGAGGCTCCGGGGGAGGCGTTCGAGCGCCCGCAGGACGAAGCGCGGTTCGCGCCGACGCGCATGCTCGGCCGCAAGGATCTCTCGATCCTCTACGTCGTGCACGGCTTTCCGCCGGACACGTGGGCCGGGACCGAGGTGTACACCCTGAACCTCGCCAAGGAGATGCAGAGGCGCGGGCACCGCGTCACGATCCTTACGCGTGCGCCGGCGGAACGCGGCGTCGCCGCAGGCGGCCCGCCCGAGTTCAGCCTGGACGAGGGCGATTTCCAGGGCCTGCGTGTGATCCGCATGGTCCACCGGCTGGAGCACCAGCGACTCGCCCAGAGCTACGACCAGCCCCTGGCGGAGAGCATCTTCCGCTGCGTCCTGGAGAACGAGGACTTCGACCTGGTGCATTTCATGCACCTGATCCACCTCTCGGTCGGACTCGTCGACGCGGCTCGCGACCTGGGCTTGGCGACCCTGATCACGTGCCACGACTACTGGGCGATCTGCGCACGCGTGCAGCTCATCCGCCCCGACGGCGTGCGCTGTGTGCAGAACATGGGCAGCGGGTGCCTGCTGTGCGTCAAGGAGCGGAATCTCTCCCGGATCCCGGCGCTCTCGCGGCTCGATGCGACCGCTGGACCGCTGCTCGACGAGCTGGCGGCTGGATCGCGGCACGGGCGGGTCCTGCCCGAGAAGCTGGCCCGCCTCTTCGAGGGCTACGCCGACATTCGCGCGCGACAGACCCGCGTCACGGGAGCCTACCGGACCGTCGACCTGCGCATCAGCCCGAGCCGATTCTTGCGGAAAAAATTGGTCGACACCGCCGGCTTCGACCCCGGCACCTTCCTCTTCTCCGACAACGGGATGCGCACCGACCACGTGCTCGCCAGGGCGAAGAGCCCCGACCCGGAGGGACGCGTGCGCTTCGGCTTCGTCGGCTCGCTGGTGTGGTACAAGGGCGGCGAGGTCATGCTCAAGGCGATGAGACGTCTTTCGGGCCTGCCCGCGGTCCTGAACATCCACGGGGACTTCCGGCCGACCAGCGATCCCCACCACGCGGCGCTCGAGCGACTGGCCGGCTCGAACGTCGTCTTCCACGGGAGGTTCGACAACGACCGCCTCTCCGAGGTCTACTCCTCGATCGACGTGCTGGTCGTGCCCTCCTTGTGGTGGGAGAACTCGCCCATCACCATCCACGAGGCGTTCCTGGCTCGGACGCCGGTCCTGGCAAGCGGGATCGGCGGGATGGCCGAGTTCGTCCGCGACGGCGTCGACGGGCTCCACTTCTCGGCCGGCGACGATGCCGACCTGGCGGCCAAGATGAGGCGCTTCCTCGACGAGCCCGACCTGATCGAGCGCCTGTCGCGCGACTTCCCCCGCGTGAAGACCATCGAGGAGGACGCGGTGGTGACGGAGGTTCGCTACCGCGCGCTGTGCTGCCTCGACCGCGAGGCGCCCGGCCGAGGCAAGCCGCGCCTGCTCTTCGATCGCACCGGAGTCGAGACCTGCGCGCGCGAGGGGTCGGTCGAGCAGCAAGGCCCCGAAATGCTGCTCCTGCGACCCCCGACAGGGGCCGTCGAATTCGACCTGGCGGAAGCGGGCTGGGGCCCGAGGACGATCCTGGTCGAGCAGTTCGCGCTGGGGTCCGAGCCGGACGTGCTGCTCGGCGGCCGCGCGCTCGTCGACGGCGTCGAGATCGGGATGTTCACGACGTTCCACGCCTCGGGGAAGGACGAGACGCGCGAGGCCAGGCTGCCGGTGGAGATGGCGCGCGGAGCGCGGCGCCTGCGTCTCGAGTGCGGCCAGGTGAACATGCGGTTGAAGCGCGTCACGGTGCTCACGCGACCCCAGGGCCGCGAGAAGCCGGGAGCGTGCGCGTGAGCGCGCCCTCCACGCGGCCCGACGCGCTCGCTGTCGTGCCCGGCCCTCCGGTTCCCGAGCGCGACCTGCCGCGCGCCGCGGTCGTGATCCTGAACCTCAACGGCCGACGCCACCTTCAGGCGTGCTTCGAGAGCCTGGCCGCGCTCGACTACCCCAAGGACCGGCTCGAGGTGATCCTGGTCGACAACGGATCGGAAGACGGCTCGACGCGAGAGATGCGCGAGAGGCACGCCTGGGTGCGGCTGCTCGAGAACGAGAAGAACCTCGGCTTCAGCGTCGGCTGCAACCAGGGCGCGCGTGCGGCGAAGCGGCCCGAGGCGCTCGTCTTCCTCAACAACGACATGCGCGTCGGGACGACGTGGCTCCGGGAGCTCGTCGGGCCGATCGTGCGCCGCGAATGCCAGGCGACGACGGCGAAGATGCTCTCCTGGGACGGCAAGAGGATGGATTCCGCCGGCGGCGGGATGAACTTCCACGGCATCGGGATCCAGCGCGGCTACTTCGAGGAGCCCGGGCCCGAACACGAGGTCCCGCGCAGGACGCTGTTCGCCTGTGGCGGTGCCATGGCGATCGACGCGCGGGTCTTCGAGGAGGTGGGGGGCTTCGACGAGGAGTTCTTCGCCTACTACGAGGACGTCGACCTGGGCTGGCGGATGTGGGTCCAGGGTCACGAGTGCCGCTACGTGCCGAGCGCCGTGTGCTACCACCACCACTCGAGCACGAGCGTGCGGCTGCCGCGCGAGATGGTGCGCCTCCTGCAGGTGAGGAACCCGCTGCTCGCCTGCGTCAAGAACTACGATGACCAGAACCTCGGGACGATGCTCGGCCCGCTCTTCGCCCTGGCGCTGCGGCGGATGTGGATCGCGTCGGGGATCCGGGACGACAAGCCGTTCCGGATCGAGGAGGCCTCGAGCGGAGCACTCGTCGGCGCGAGGCGGCTCTTCGATCGCGCCCTGCGGAAGGCCAGGGAGCACGTGCCCGTGCGGCGTCTGGCGGCTGCCGACCTGATCGGGATCAACGACCTCCTGGGCCGATGGGACCACTGGATGAATCGGCGGGCGCAGGTGCAGAGGAAGCGCCGGCGCGCGGACGCGGAGATCTTCGGCCTGTTCCTGAAGCCGCACTGGTGTATCGAGAACGAAAGGGGATACCGCGAGCTGCACAAGGGCTTGACCGGATTCCTGAAGCTCGACCGGCTGTTCCCGCCCGACTCGATCCCGGATCCGAACGAGTAGGCGCGATGGAATTCGCCTCGGGTCGAGCGACAAGCCGATCGATCGCACCTGCGCCCTGGCGAGCGACCCCGCATGGGCATCCTGGTATGCTCTGCGGATGCCCGGGGTCTCGCCCTGGCTCGAGCAGGAGCGCACCCCGTCCGCGGATGACCCAAGGAAAGAACCTCCGAGTGGAGAAACCCGAGCTGCCGGTCGGCGCCCCCGGCGGCGACCTCGTGTCCCTGCGCCGGCGCGTGGCCGATCTCGAAGCGCAGCTCGCCGCGGCCCTGCGCGAGGCCGGAGCCCGCCGCGCCGTCGAGGCCGCGCTCGAGCGCACCGAGGCGCGCAGCCGGGCGCTGCTCGAGTCCCTGCTCGACCCCACCGTCGTGATCGACGACCTGGGGACGATCCAGGCGGCCAGCGACTCGGTCGAGCGCGTGTTCCTGTACGCGCCCCAGGATCTCGTGGGGGAGAACATCCAGTTGCTGATGCCTGAGCCCCACCGCTCCGCGCACGACAGCTACCTCGAGCGCTACCGCCGCACCGGCCAGACGAACATCCTCGGCCGGACGCGCGAGTTCGAGGTCCAGCGCAAGGACGGCTCGAGGATCATCTGCGACCTCTCGGTCGCGCGCGCGGAGATGCCCGGCGGGCAAGGGGCGCTCTTCGTCGGCTCGTTCCGCGACGTCACGGAGAGGAAGCGCGCCGAGGAGGCGGTCCGCGACAGCGAGCGGCGCTTCCGGGCGCTCTTCGACCGGGCCTTCCAGTTCATCGGGCTGCTCGATCCCGACGGGACGCTGCTCGAGGCCAATCAGACCGCGTGCGACGCCGGCGGCGTGACGCGCCAGGAAGTCGTCGGCAGGCCCTTCTGGGAGACGCGCTGGTGGTCGCACTCGAAGGACATGCAGCAGCGCATCCGGGAAGCGGTGCACCGCGCCGCGGCGGGCGAGTTCGTGCGCTTCGAGATCTCCCAGCGTGGACGCGGCCACTCGATCCTCGAGGTCGACTTCTCCCTGATGCCCGTGAAGGACGAGGCGGGACGCGTCGTCCTCCTGATCCCCGAGGGCCGCGACATGTCCGAGCTCAAGGCCGCCCAGCGAGCCGAGACGGCGATGCTTCGTGCGCTCGCCACGATCGGCGAATCGGCCGCGGTGCTCGCGCACGAGATCAAGAACCCGATCACCGCGGTCAACGTCGCCCTGCGCGCGGTCGCCGGGCAGCTCGGCGAGGACCACAAGGCCGTGCTCGAGGACCTCGTCGCGCGCATGCGACACCTCGAGCAGCTCATGCGCCGCACGCTCTCGTTTGCGAAGCCTCTCGAGCTGCGCCGGGTCGAGTGCGACGCGGGGAAGTTCCTCTCGGACACGATCGCCCACCTGCGGGGCCAGATCGTCAAGATGGGCGCGGAGGTGCGCGCGCAGGTCGACGGCGGGGGCGTGCGCTTCATCGCGGACCCGCACCTCCTCGAGGAGGTGTTCTCGAACCTGGTCGTGAACGCGATCGAGGCCAAGGGAGGCGGGGTGCACGTCGTCCTCTCCGCCGCCGCGTCGGGGAGGGACGGCGTCCTCCTCTCGGTCGAGGACGACGGGCCGGGAATCCCGGAGTCCCAGCGGGACTCCGTCTTCAAGCCGTTCGTGACCACGAAGCCGAGCGGCACGGGCCTGGGTCTCGCGATCTGCAAGAAGATCGTTGAAGAACACGGCGGCACGATCCATGTCGAGGAGGGGAGCGCCGGCGGGGCTCGTTTCGTCATCCGTCTGAAGGGAATCCCCTGACCACCGGGACACCATGGCCGATCCTTCCGCGATCCGCATCTACCTCGTCGACGACCAGAGCATGATCCGGGCGGGCTTCAGGAGCCTCCTCGTGCGCGACGATCGCTTCCAGATCGTGGGCGACAGCGGCGATCCCCGTTCCGCGATCGAGGCGATCGGCAAGCTCAAGCCCGACGTGGTGCTGCTCGACATCTCGATGCCGGGCCTCTCCGGCATCGATGCGATCGCGATGATCCGCAAGGTCCATCCCAAGGCCAGGGTGGTGATGCTGACGCATCACGAGGGCGAGTCCTTCGTCAGCCAGGCCCTCTCCGCCGGCGCGGACGGCTACCTCTCCAAGGACTCCGAGCAGGCCGAGCTGGTGCTCGCGATCGAGTCCGTCCACCGCGGCAACGCGTTCATCTCCCCCAAGGTCGCCGGCAGCCTCCTGCGCCGCGGCGGGCCGCAGGAGCCCGGCGCGCCGATGGCGACCCGGATCGACTCGTTGACCCCCCGTGAGCGCGAGGTCTTCCAGCTCCTGGCCCTCGGCAAGAGCAACAAGGAGATCGCCAGGGCTCTCAGCATGAGCCTCGGAACGGCCAAGAAGCACCGCGAGAACCTGCAGCGCAAGCTGAACTGCCACTCCACGGCGGAGATGGCGCTCCTCGCGATCCGCGAAGGCCTGATGAGTTCCTAGCCGGGGCCCTGGGCCCCGGCCGGCAGCCGGGGAGCTACGCACTCTGCCCCTGTTCCCTACGGCGATCACCCCACGGCGCGGGGTCCGCAGCGGTCGTAGCTTCCATCTCGTCCGGAGATCCGGGAGGGCGCACCGCCCAGGTGAGTGTGCGATCCGGGGCGGGTCGCGGCGGGGCGCACCTCCCGAATTTCGAAACACCTGACGATTCCAGGAGGCAGTCATGAACCTCGTACCTTGGCGCGGCCGCAGCGATGTGAGCCCCTTCCGCAGCGAGCTCGACAACCTGTTCGGCCGGTATCTCGAGCCGGAGTTCGTCTCGAACCTGCCCACCGCGTTGCGCCGCGGGACGATTCCCCCGGTCGACGTGTCCGAGACCGAGAAGAACTGGATGGTCTGCGTCGAGCTGCCCGGCCTGAACGAGAAGGACATCCAGGTCCAGATCCTCGGCCAGCAGCTCATCGTCTCGGGTGAGCGCAAGTGGGAGGAGGAGAAGAAGGGCAAGGAGTTCCACCGCGTCGAATCGCAGTACGGTTCCTTCCAGCGCTCGATCCAGCTCCCCGAGAACGCCCGCCTGGATCCCGACTCCGTGGTCGCCACCTACAAGAAGGGGATCCTCGAGGTCCTCGTCCCGAAGGTGGAGCCGACCCCGGCCGCCAAGATCCCGGTGAAAGCCGGGTAGAGGGGGAGGTCCCGCGAGGGCCGCATGGAGACCCGGGCTGCTCACCGCGTGCCGCCTGTTCGCGCGGAGGACTACCCGCACGACGGAACGGTGCGGGAGCAGCTTCGCTTCTGCCTGCATTACGCGGTCCTCGCGCCCTCGAGCCACAACACGCAGCCCTGGCGCTTCCGGCTCGAGGACAGCGCGGTGGAGATCCACGCCGATCGCGCCCGGTCGCTCGCCGTCGTCGATCCTTTCGACCGCGAGCTCGTGATCAGCTGCGGCGCAGCGCTCCTGAACCTGCGCGTCGCGATCGAGCACTTCGGCCGAGAGGCGGTCGTCGAGATCCTGCCAGATCCCGCGCAGGGGGACCTGCTCGCGCGGGTGGAGCTGGGGAGCCCAGTCCCGGCGCGCAGGGATACGACCCTCCTCTTCAGCGCCATCCCCGAGCGCAGGACGAATCGGAACACCTTCGAGGACTGGCCCGTGCCCGAGGACCTGCTTCGCGCGCTGGAGACGGTTGCGCGGGACGAGGGCGCCTGGCTCGCGCCGCTCCGCGGCGAGGAGAAGAACGCGCTCGCCGACCTGATCGCGGAGGGCGACCGGGTCCAGTACCACGACCGGCTCTTCCGCCTCGAGCTCTCGGCCTGGACGACCCCGAACCTGGGCTCGAGGCGCGACGGGATCCCCGGCTACAGCCATGGCCACGGTGACGCGGCCTCCGTCCTCGGTCCGCTCCTGATCCGGACGTTCGACTGGAGCCGGCTGGGACGGGCGGCGAAGGACCGGCAGCTCGCGATGGGCTCCCCGGTCCTGGCGGTGCTCGGCACCGAGGACGACGACGTCCCGGCGTGGATGGCCGCCGGCCTGGCGCTCGAACGCACCCTGCTCGAGGCCTGTGTCGCCGGCCTCCAGAGCTCGTTCCTCAACCAACCGATCGAGGTCGCGCATCTGCGGCCGAGGCTTCGGAAGCTGCTCGACCGCAGCGGCTTCCCGCAGCTCGTCCTGCGCCTGGGTTACGGGCCCGAGGCCCGTCCCACGCCGCGCCGCGACCTCGACGAGGTCCTCTTCCCCTAGATCATCCACGACTTGTGCCGGGAGGTAGCCATGAACAAGCGCAAGGCAACGAATCCGAGTCCGTTCGCGAGCATCGTCGTCGGCGTCGACGACGCGGGCCTGTCCGACCACGCCGTTCGCCTGGGGCTCGATCTCGGCCGGCGGCTCTCGACGCGGGTCGATCTGGTGCACGCGGTTCCCACCCCTCCCGACGTCTGGCCCGGTATCGATCCGGTGCGCGGCGCGGCGCTGACTGCCGAGCTCCTCACCGGGGCCCTGAGAACGATCAACGCGCACGTGCGCTCGGTCGTCCGCGTCCCGGAGTCTCCGGGGGTCGATGCGAAGGGTTCCGCTGCGCGCGCGACGGCCGTGGTCGCCGCCCCTCCCGACGAGGATCTCGTGCGCGTGATCCCGGGACAGCCGGCCAAGGTCCTGCTCGACCATGTGCGCGAGAAGAAAGCCGGCCTGATCGTGCTCGGAGGCCACCAGAAGCGGGAGTTCCTGGATTTCGGCAGCACCCTTCGGGCCGTGTTCGCCCGGGCGACGGTCCCGCTGTGGATCCAGGCGCAGCCGTTCCGCCCGATCCAGACCATCCTCGTGCCCGTCGATCTGTCCGAGGAGAGCCGCAACGCGCTCGCGATGGCCTGCTCGCTGGCGAGAGCCTTCGGGGCCAGGGTGAGCGCGGTGCACTGCTTCCACGTCAGCAGCTACGCGATCACCGCCGGGCTCGACTACTCCGGTTACGCGCCGGCCTTCCCGATCGAGGCGGTGCGCAAGGCGGAGCAGGGTTCCTTCGAGCGCACGATGCATGCCTTCGATTGGGGAGGGGTCGGGCACACGGTCGAATTCGTCGACGGCGAGCCGGTACAGAAGATCCTCGAGCTCTCCCGCGCCGCCGACCTGATCGTCATGGGCACGCACGGACGCACCGGGCTCGCCTCGGTCGTCCTCGGCGGAACCGCCTACTCGATCCTCAAGCACTCGGAGAAGCCCGTTCTCGCGGCACGCCACTCCGAGCGCATGTTCCTGATCTGAGATCCACGGAAGACCCCGGCGAGACTCCCATGAAAGTCCAAGAGCTGATGATCCGCGACGTGCAATCCTGCTCCGCGGACGACGACTTGAACCGTGCTGCGCAGATCATGTGGGAGTACGACTGCGGCGTGGTCCCCGTGGTCGACTCGGTGACCCGCGTCGTCGGGATGATCACCGACCGCGACCTCTGCATGGCCGCCTACACGCAGGGCCTGCCCCTCGGCTCCCTCCGGGTCGGGGACTCCATGTCGAAGGAAGTGTTCTCCTCCTCGCCGGGGGAAAGCCTCGAATCCGCCCTGACGATCATGCGCACGCGGCACGTGCGGCGGCTCCCCGTGATCGACGACCAGCTCCGACTGGTCGGCATCCTGTCCCTCGGTGACCTCGCCCGAGAGGCCGAGCGGAAAGGCAGGCCGGGCGGCCGGGCGCAGCCCTCCCCGGAGATCTCCGCGACGCTCGCGGCGATCTGCGAGCCGCGGGGGAAGGCGGTGCTCGCGCGCGCCCAGCCGAAGCCGGCCGCGAAGCCGCGGGAGCCGCGGGTCGGCTCGCTGTCCGCCCGCCAGGCCGACGTCGAGTGCTGAGAGGTCGACTCCCGATCACGGGCTTGCGCGCCTCCATCCGCACCGCGCGCTCCTAGGGGGTGATCGCGACCTTCAGGACGCCGTCGCGCTGGTTGGCGAACAGCTCGCAGGCGGTCTCGATCTGGTCGAGCTTGAAGCGGTGCGTCACGAGGGGCTTCAAGTCCACGCGGCCCGAGGCGACGACGTTCATCAGGCGGCGCATGCGCTCCCGGCCTCCGGGACAGAGCGTGGTGACCACCTTGTGGTCGCCGAGCCCGGCCGAGAAGGCCTCGAGCGGCAGCTCGAGACCCGATCAAGGCCCTCGCGCGGAGCGATCTCAGCCCAAAGCCCGGCGATAGAACGAGGCCTTGGCCATCTCCGTGGCGACGACGTACGCGCCGGTGATGCCGAGCACGGCCAGGATCAGGGACGCCGGAAGAGGGACGAAACCGAAGACGCCGGCGAACGGCAGGTAGGGGAACGCGACGGCGAGCAGCGCCACGGCGAGCGTCGAAATCCACAGCCCGCGACCGGGTCGGCTCCGGAAGGAAGGCCGTCGCGTGCGCACGACCAGCGCGACCGCGAGCTCGGTCATCAACGATTCGACGAACCAGGCCGTGCGGAACTCGGCCGCCGGGGCGCGGAAGATCCACAGGAGCGCCCCGAAGGTCAGGAAGTCGAAGGCCGAGCTCAAGAGGCCGAACTCGACCATGAAGCGGCGGATGAAGTGCATGTCCCAGCGGCGCGGGTGGTCGACGAGCTCGCGATCGACCGCGTCGCCGGCGAGTGCCATCGCCGGGACGTCGGAGAGGAAGTTGTTGAGCAGGATCTGCTTGGCGAGCAGCGGCAGGAAGGGAAGGAAGGTCGACGCGAGCGCCATGCTCAGCATGTTCCCGAAGTTCGCGCTGGTCACGGCCAGGATGTACTTGAGCGTGTTCGCAAAGGTCTTCCGGCCCTCGAGGATGCCGTTCCGGAGCACGTCCATGTCGCGTTCCAGGAGCACGAAGTCGGCTGCCTCCTTGGCCACGTCGACGGCCTTCTCGACCGAGATGCTGACGTCGGCGCAGTGGAGCGCGGGCGCGTCGTTGATCCCGTCGCCCATGTAGCCGACGACGTGGCCGGTCTTCTTGAGGGCCAGGATGATCCGCTCCTTCTGGTTCGGGTCGACCTCGGCGAAGAGGTCGGTCTGCTCCGCGGCGTGCCATAGGGCCTCGTCGCGCATCTCGTCGAGCTCGCCGCCGGTGACCACGCCCCCGACCTTCATCCCGACCGCTGCGGCTGCGTGCCGGGCGACGCTCCGGTTGTCGCCCGTGATGATCTTGACCCGCACGCCGAGCGCAGCCAGCTCCGAGAGCGTCCGGTCCACGCCGGGCTTGGGCGGGTCGAGGAACAGGAGGAACCCGGCGAAGACCATGTCGCGCTCGTCTTCGCGGTGCCAGGCGGCCTGGGGTGCCACGTCGCGCACGGCCACGCCCAGCACGCGAAGGCCCTGGGCGCTCCAGGCCTCGAAGCGCGCGATCAGCGCTTGCCTGCGGGCCTCGTCGAGCGCGGGCTCGCCGGTGCCGGCCGAGCGCGAACACGCCTGGAGCACGTTGGCGAGCGCGCCCTTGGTCAGCATGCGCGCGCGACCGCCCTCCCGGACGACGACGGTCATGCGCTTGCGCACGAAGTCGTACGGGATCTCGTCGAGCTTCTCGCTGCCTGCGAGATCCCGCCGCCCGCGCTCGAGGATCGCCTGGTCGAGGGGGTTCTCGAGGCCGGTTTGCAGGCTCGCGTTGAGGCTCGCCCAGCGGAGGACTTCGTCGGAAGGGCGTCCCTCGGGGTCGAGCGCGGCGTCGAGGCGAACGACGCCCTCGGTCAGCGTGCCGGTCTTGTCCGTGCACAGCACGTCCATCGCACCGAAGTTCTCGATGGCGTTCAGGCGGCGCACGAGCACGCCGTGACGCGCCATGCCCTGCGCGCTCCGGGCGAGGTTGACGCTGAGGATCGCCGGGAGCAGCTCGGGCGTGAGTCCGACCGCCAGCGCGACCGCGAACAGGAGCGACTCGATCACCGGACGATGGGCGAAGACGTTGAGGGCGAAGACCGCCAGCACCATGACGGACATCACCCGCGCGAGGAGGTAGCCGAAGTGCCGCAGCCCTCGGTCGAACTCGGTCTCGGGCGGCCTGAGCGAAAGGCGGCCGGCGATCGCGCCGAAGGCCGTGGACCGGCCGGTGCGGACGATCAGGCAGCGGGCGGTCCCGCTGCGCGCACTCGTCCCGAGGAAGACGCAGCCGGTCCGCTCCGGGAGAGACGAGACCAGCGGCGCGGTTCCGGGCTGCTTCTCCACCGGGAACGACTCGCCGGTCAGCACCGCCTGGCTGACGAAGAAGTCATTCGCCTCGAGGACCACGCCGTCGCCGGGCACGAGGCTGCCGGCAGAGAGCAGGACGACGTCGCCGGGGACGACCTCGGCGGCCGGAATGGAGCGCGGCGTCCCGTCGCGCAGGACGCGCGCGAGGATTTTCACGCGCTCCCGGAGCTTCTCCAGCGCCCGGCCCGCGTCGTACTCGCGAAAAAAGCCGATCGCGCCGCTCGCCACGACGATCAGGAGGACGACCAGCGCGTCCGACCACTCGCCGACGAGCGCCGAGATCGCGGCTGCGACGATCAGGATCAGGACGAGCGGGTTCTCGAGCTGGCGTGCGAGCAGGCGCAGGGCGGAGAGCGGCCGGCGGACCTCGAGCTCGTTCGGCCCGAAGGCGTCGAGGCGGCGCGCGGCCTCGGCTGCGCCCAGGCCCTCGCGGCTCGAAGCGAGCGCCGCGAGGAGCTCCGAGGCCGGCCGGCTCCACCAGGTCTCGATCGAAGCGGGGTCGATGGGCACCGATCCGGGTCCTTCCACAGCCGGCGATCCTAGCCGACGCGCACTGGGCGGCCCGGCCGGGCGGCGAGGGCTCGATGTCCTCCTGACGAACCCTTCGAGCTGCGATCGCGAGGCCGGCCCAGTCTACGCACTCTGCGCCCGGTCCGTACTCCGATGGTGGCATGGTGCCGGAGGGTCGCGTGGCCCTATCGTCGTCCTCGTCCGAAGCCCACCAGCGAGTGCTGCGTGAGTGTGCGATCGACGCTGGAACCGGCAGCTCGCACGCGTCGACACCAGGACGCCGCCTCGATGATCGAGCGCTCGAACGAGCCAGCCCCGCGACCTGTCATCGCGAGCGCATTTCCAGACCGAACCCACGAGAGTGTCCACAGGAGTCACCATGAAAGTCTCAGAGCTGATGACCAAACAGGTTAAGAGCTGCCTCGCGGACGAAGACCTGAACCGCGCCGCCCAGATCATGTGGGAGAACGACTGCGGCGTCTTGCCGGTGGTGGACGTCACGCAACGCGTGGTCGGGATGATCACCGACCGCGACGTGTGCATGGCGGCCTACACGCGGGGCGGCCCTCTCGTCTCGCTCCGGGTGGGGGATGCCATGGCGAAGCAGGTCATATCCTGCTCGCTGGAAGACAGCCTGGAGGCGGCGATGTCCGCGATGAGGAAGGCGCGCGTGCGCCGTCTGCCCGTGGTCGACCCGCTCGGCAAGCTGAGCGGCATCCTGTCCCTGAACGACCTCGCCCGGGAGGCCGCGCGGCAGCGCAAGAGCAGCGGGCGGCAGCACATGCCGGTGGACGTCGCCGAGACGCTGGGAGCGGTCTGCGAGCCTACCCCGGCCTGCCCGATCGAGCTGGAGCCGGCGGCGCTGAAGCCCGGGTCGAGGGCCATCGGCCAGCTGGCTGGCGCCGGCGCCTGATCGACGCGGAGGAGTCGGCGACCGGCCCGAGCCGGCTGGTCGCGAAAGTCGGGACGAGCTCGGCTCGCTGCGATGCTTCACCTCGATCCCCGTCGCGAGCGCATGGTCCGCGACCACGTCGCGGCGCGGGGAGTCCGCGACCCCGCGGTCCTCCAGGCCCTGCTCGCCGTTCCGCGGGAAGCCTTCCTGCCGCCCGAGCTCGAGGAGTTCGCCT
Source organism: Planctomycetota bacterium (assembly GCA_041488095.1). Taxonomy (GTDB): domain Bacteria; phylum Planctomycetota; class UBA1135; order UBA1135; genus DASYPQ01. The sequence goes on along the minus strand of JBGPOP010000001.1, from coordinate 132,285 downwards.
ACGAGGACACGCCGCTCCCGATCGCCGAGGGCCAGACGGTCTCGCAGCCCTACATCGTGGCGCTGATGACCGCGGCGTTGCGCCTCTCGCCGCAGGAGCGCGTGCTCGAGATCGGCACGGGCTCAGGCTATGCCGCCGCGGTCCTCTCGCGCATCGCGCGCGAGGTGTACACGATCGAGCGGCACGCGGAGCTGGCCGAGGTGGCGGCGCGGAGGCTCGAGGAGCTCGGCTTCCGCAACGTGCACGTGAAGGCGGGCGACGGGACGCTCGGCTGGGCGGAGCACGCCCCCTATGATGCGATCGTCGTCACGGCGGGCGGACCCGACGTCCCGCGCGCGCTGTTCGATCAGCTTGCCGCGGGCGGCAGGCTGGTGATGCCCGTGGGTGAGGACCGGGAGCTGCAGCGGCTCGTGCGGATCACGCGCACGCCTTCGGGGGAGATGAGCACCGAGGAGCTCGAGGACGTGCGTTTCGTCCCGCTGATCGGCGAGCAGGGCTGGGAGGCGGCGGATTCCGAGTGGACCGGTCGCCCCGCGCGGGCCCCGGGCCAGACTGCCGGTCTCGCGCGGCTCGTGCGCGAGGCGGCGGAGCCCATCTCCGGGATCGAGAACCAGGGCGTCCCGTCCCTGCTCGAGCGGATCGGAGGCGCGCGCGTCGTCCTGATCGGCGAGGCGACGCACGGGACGTCCGAGTTCTACCGGCTGCGCGCAGAGATCACGAAGGAGCTGATCCGGAAGCGCGGCTTCACGATCGTCGCAGTCGAAGCGGACTGGCCCGACGCCGCGCGCGTGAATGACTACGCCCAGGGCGAGGCAGGCGGGGGCGGGCACCGTTTCGAGACCTTCGCGCGCTTCCCGACGTGGATGTGGCGCAACCACGAGGTCCTCGGGTTCATCGAATGGCTGCGCGGGCACAACGCGGAAGAGCGCGATCCGACCAGGAAGGTCGGGTTCCACGGTCTCGACCTCTACAGCCTGTTCACCTCGATCCGGCTCGTGCTCGACTACCTCTCCAAGGTGGATCCGCAGGCTGAGCGAGTCGCTCGCGAACGCTACGGTTGTTTGAGCCCCTGGGAGGCCGATCCCGCGACCTACGGCCGCGCAGCCGTCGCGGGCCTCTACCGGACGTGCGAGAAGGAGGCGGTGGCGATGCTCGAGGACATGCTCGGGCGCCAGCTCGATTACGCCCAGCGCGACGGGGCGCAGTTCTTCGACGCGGTGCTCAACGCGCAGCTCGTCGCCAACGCCGAGCGCTACTACCGCGCCATGTTCCGCGGCGGCAACGAATCGTGGAACCTGCGCGACACGCACATGTTCCAGACGCTCGAGGCGCTGCTCGCGATCGGCGGGCCGCGCTCGAAGGCGGTCGTGTGGGAGCACAACTCGCACCTCGGCGACGCCGCCGCGACCGAGCCGGGCGTGCGCGGGCAGATCAACGTCGGGCACCTGTGCCGGCGCGAGCACGGGGAGCAGGCGTACCTGATCGGCTTCGGCACCGACCACGGCACGGTGGCCGCCGCCGAGGACTGGGACGGGCCGATGCAGGTGATGTCCGTCCGCCCGGCACGGTCGGACAGCTACGAGGGGCTGTGCCACGAGAGCGGCGTGGCGGCCTTCCTGCTGCCGCTGCGCGAGCCCGCTCGGGCGGACGTTCGCGAGGAGCTCTCGCCGCCCCGTTTGGAGCGCGCGATCGGGGTCGTGTACCGACCCGAGACCGAGCTCCAGAGCCACTACTTCCACGCGTCGCTGCCCCGACAGTTCGACGAGTACGTGTGGATCGACACGACTCGCGCGGTCCGGCCGGTGACGGTCGAGGAGGCGCGGCAGCTGCCGCGGCACCATCCCTTCTCCTTGCGGGAGGGGAGTTGAGGATCATGCCGCCGCCGTCCGCCCTCGCAGCGCGGACTTGACCCTCACGAGCTCGCCCACGTTGTCCATCGTCAGCACGCCGACGAGATGGCCGTTCTGGAGCACAGGCAGCGTCCGGCAGTCGCACTCCTGAAGTCGTTGCAGCGCGGACACGAGCATCTCCGAGGGATCAGCGGTCACGAACTTCCTGTGCATGGCGTCTTCGATCGTCGACTTCGCGCCGCGCTCGGCCAGCGCGCGCAAGAGGTCGCCGTGCGTGAGGACGCCCACGAGACGCTCTCCCTCGACCACGGGGAAGTCCTGCTGGAAGCCGGAGAGCACGTGCTTCACGGCCTGGTCGAGCGGCTCGCCGGCCGAGAGCGTGCGCACGTCCGTGATCATCGCGTGGCGCACCGGGACGCCCTCGATCGCATGGCGCATCTGCGAGGCTGCCTCCTCGTGCGAAGCACCCATCCACACGAACAGCGCGATGAACACGAGGAACGGATTGAAGAACAGGCCCAGCGCGCCGAAGACGAGCGCGATCGCCTGGCCCAGGCGCGCGGCGATCTCCGTCGCGCGCATGCCGTCCATGCGCATCGCGAGCACGGCCCGCAGCGCCCTCCCGCCGTCCATCGGGAACGCCGGGAGGAGGTTGAAGGCCGCGAGAGAGACGTTGATCCAGAAGAGGCGGCTCGCCACGGACCCCGCGACCAGGCTCGGGCCGGCTTCGATCGTGCTCGTCGCCGTGAGCGACAGGAGCACCGCGAAGAGCGCCGCCGCCAGGACCAGGTTGACCGCCGGACCGGCGAGCGCCACGAGCAGCTCGTGCACCGGGTTCTCCGGCATGTGCTCGAGCCGCGCCACGCCGCCGATCGGCAGCAGCGTGATGTCCCGGGTGCGGATCCCGAAGCGGCGCGCCATGAGAGCGTGACCCAGCTCGTGCAGGACGACGACGCCGAAGACCGCCAGAACGAAGAGGACCCCGCCGAGCGCCGCCTCCACGCCCCGACCCTCGACGAACGAACCGGCGGCCACCCAGGCGAGCAGGATGAGGAACGTCGCGTGGACGCGGACTTCGATCCCCGCGATGCGCCCGAGCTTCCAGGACCACTTCACGACCTCGCCTCCTGCCTCGATTCGCGCGTCATCCGATCCAGAGCCCCGCGCCCGCGGCCGCCGCCAGGGTGAGGAAGGCTGCCAGCGACAACCGTTGAGCCGGGACGAGGCGCGCCGTGTTCTCCCGGTTGTCCCGGAGGATCCGGGTGGCGAGCGCTGCCGGGATCACCGCGAACAGTCCCAGCCTTGCCGCGGAGGGCACACCCGCGAGCGGCAGGATGACGATCGAGACGGCCGCAACGGCGTTCAGGCCGGCGAAGAGCAGGCTCGCGCGCTTGCGACCCAGGCGCACGACGAGGTTGCGCTTGCCCGCGGCGAGGTCGGCGCGGACGTCGGGGAACTCGTTGATCACGAGGAACGCTGCGATCAGGAGGCCCAGTGGAATCGAGAGCAGCAGGACCTCGCGCGAGACGCTCCCGCGCTGGACCAGGTACGTGCCCGTGCAGATCAGCGGTCCGTAGGCGAGCACGACGGCGAGCTCGCCGAGACCCCGGTAGGAGAGCTTGAGCGGTGGCGCGTGATAGAACCACGCGCAGGCCATCCCGAGAACCCCGATCCACAGGACGCCGGGTTCCCGCAGCGTCGCGATCGCGATCCCCGCGACCGCTCCGCACACGTAGCCCGCCGCGGCGATTCCCCAGGTCTGGCTGCGCGTGAGCAGTCCGTCGACGAGCACGCGCTTCCCGCCCGAGAAGGGGCTCCTGTCCTCCGGCGCGACGGCCGTGTCCGCTCCGGAGTCGAAGTCGAAGATCTCTCCCGAGGCGTTCTTCGCGACCTCGATGCAGAAGATCCCGAGAACGGTGAGAGCCAGCCATCCCCACGCGACGGGGCCCTCCCGCGCGGCCGCCGCACAGCCGAGGAACATGGCTGCCATCGAAGCCAGGGAGATCTTGGGATCCGCGAGCCGCCACAACCCGGCCAGGAATCTCGCGCTCGTGCGATCGATGCCGGCGAGCGGATGCGGGCGAAGGGTGGCGAGAGTCTTCATGGTTCAACTCCGGCCTTGGGGCCGCTGTGAAGACGACGGACCTGAGTCGATGGCCGCATCCGGAGCGATTCCCGCGCCGGCCGGGGCGGAGCCCGAAGGACGCGCGCAGCGGCGGGTCGGATGTGCGAGCTCCCTTCCAGCCGCTGGAAAAACCGCGCCCATGGGGGAATTGCCGCCGTCCGGCCGAAGTCCAGCCGACCCAGCTACCCACTCACGAGGCGGCCTCCTACGCATCCTGAGGTACGGGTGTTCTCTCCGAGGAAGTGCTCTCTTGATGCGGCCGGTGCGAAGTCGTCCGGCCACCGACAGGAAAAGGACATGCAGATCCGACCCACCGTGAGCTTCCAGGACTTGCCCGTCTCCCCGGAGCTCGAGGGCGAGATCCTGAGGAACATGAGCAAGCTCGAGCGCTTCTACGACCGCATCACCTCGTGTCGGGTCGTGCTCTCCTCGCCGCACCGCCATCTCCGGCAAGGCGGCCTCTACAACGTGCGGATCGACCTCACCGTGCCGACCGAGGAGATCGTCGTGAACCGCGAAGCCGGCCTCGATCATGCGCACGAGGACGCTCACGTGGCCATCCGGGACGCCTTCAAGGCGGCGCGCCGCAGGCTCCAGGACCACGTCCGTCGCGAGCGCGGGGACGTCAAGGCCCACCCTCCGCGCGGGACCGAGACGGGGCCGGAGGAAGTCCCTGCGGCGCCGCCCTCCGACTCGGACCGGGCACGCAGGCCGCGCGAGCACGCCGTTCGCGAGGTCGAGGTCGAAGCCGGCTCCGTCCGTCTGCCGGGCATGCTCACGATCCCCGAGGGGGCGGGCTCGATCGCCCTCTTCGCGCACGGCAGCGGCAGCGGGCGACACAGCGTCCGCAACCGCTACGTCGCCGAGGTCCTGCACTCGGCGCACGTCGGCACGCTGCTCTTCGACCTCCTCACCGAGGGTGAGGCGCAGGAGCGCAAGAACGTGTTCGACATCGCCCTGCTCGCCGGGCGCCTCGCGGTCGCAGCCCGGTGGCTCAAAGCTCAGAAGGAGACCAGCGGCTTGCGCCTGGGGTACTTCGGTGCGAGCACGGGTGCGGCCGCCGCGCTGCTCGCTGCTGCCGACGACGTCTCGATCGGCGCGATCGTCTCACGCGGCGGGCGGCCCGACCTGGCCGCGCAGGCCCTGCCCTTCGTCGCCGCCCCGACGCTCCTGATCGTGGGAGGGGACGACCCGACGGTCCTCGACCTCAACCGCAAGGCCTTCGACATGCTCCGCTGCCCCAAGGAGCTCGCCGTCGTGCCCGGCGCAGGACACTTGTTCGAGGAGCCGGGGACCCTCGAGCAGGTCGCACGCCAGGCCCGCACGTGGTTCACCCGTTATCTCGCCCCGGCGGAGTCCTGAGAGAAGGGAGAGGTGCCGTGTTCCGGGATCGCAAGGAGGCCGGACAGCTTCTGGCGCGCGAGCTCTCCTCGCGCGGGTTCCGACAACCCCTGGTGCTCGCGCTCCCGCGCGGCGGCGTGCCGGTCGGCTACGAGATCGCCGCGGCCCTGGACGCGCCGCTCGACATCCTCGCGGTGCGCAAGGTCGGCGCTCCCTTCCACCCGGAGCTCGGGGTGGGAGCGCTCGTCGACGGCGACTCGCCCGAAGCGCTGCTCGACATGGACATGATCGCGCGCCTGGGCATCCGCAGGGAGGACCTGGACGAGACGATCCGAAAGGAGACGGCGGAGGTCCGGCGCCGCGAGGGCCTCTACCGCGGCGGCCGTCCGCCCGTCGCGGTCGCCGGCCGCACCGCCATCCTCGTCGATGACGGGATCGCGACCGGCTCGTCCGTCCGCGCCGCATTGCGCAGCCTGAAGCGAAAGGGTGCCCGCCGCGTGGTCCTGGCCGTCCCGGTGGCGCCGCCGGAGACGCTGGAGTCGCTCGCGCCCGAGGCCGACGAGATCGTCTGCCTGCAGAAACCCGACTTCTTCCGGGCAGTCGGGCAATTCTACGAAGACTTCGGGCAGGTCTCCGACGCGGAGGTGATCGGATTCCTCGAGCGGGCGCGGAAGCTCGGGGCGTCCGACGGCAGCCCGCCCCCCGCCCGGGATGAAACCCTCTCGCGCGGCCCGGCCTGACATGAGCCATCCAAGGAGTGCAGGAACGATGAAGGTCAAAGAGCTGATGACGCAGCCCGTGCGAACCTGCCGGGCCACGGACGGCCTCGACGCCGCGGCCCGGACGATGAAGGATCGGAGCTGCGGATGTGTCGTCGTGGTGGACGAACGCGAGCGCCCGGTCGCCATCGTCACCGATCGCGACATCTGCCTGTGCGCGCTCAGGACGCTGCGGCCGCTGCAGCTCCTGCGCGTGTCGGACGCGATGACCTCGCCGCTTCGCACGTCCCGGCCCGAAGACAAGATCTCCGACGCCGAGGCCGCGATGGGACGATGGCACGTGCGCCGGCTTCCGGTCGTCGACGCGGCCGGGCGACTCGTCGGGATCCTCGCCCTCGACGACATCGCGCGAGAGGCGGCGCGGGACCGGAGTCTCTTCGCTCGCCCGGTGACAGCCGACGAGGTCGGGATGACGCTCGCGACATTGACGCGGCCGCGCATCATCGTGGAGGAGCCGCTGCGGGACTAGGACGAACAGCACGGTCCGCCAGCATGTCCTCGAGGTCTTGACGGACTCGAGGAGACTGGGGGCCAACCCGGCGGACCGTGCCATCTGCAACCCAAGGAGGACGCCATGCCCCACACTCAGCTCCTGCTTCGCGACCAGGCCCGCGAGAAGATCCTGGCCGGCGCGACGGCGCTCGTCGACGCCATGCGACTGACCCTCGGGCCCAAGTCCAAGTGCGTCCTGATCGAGAGGAAGTACGGCGCGCCGATCGTCTGCAACGACGGCGTGACGATCGCCAAGGAGGTGAACCTCGAGGACCCCCGGGAGAACCTGGGCGCGCGCATGATCCGCGAGGCCGCGGTCCGCACCGGCGACGAGGTCGGCGACGGCACGACCACGTCGGCGGTGCTGGCCCTCGCGGTCTACACCGAGGGTCTGCGCAACGTGGTGGCCGGCGCGAGCGCGGTCGACCTCCAGCGCGGCATCGAGCGCGGCCGCCGCGCCGCGGTCGAGGCGCTCCGGAAGCTCGCGCGGCCCTGCGCGACGCGCAAGGAGCGCGAGCAGATCGCGACCATCTCCGCACACAACGACCCGAGCATCGGCAAGCTCGTGGCCGACGCCATGGAGCGCGTCGGCGCAGAGGGTGTGGTCTCGCTCGAGGAGGCCAAGGCCACCGAGACGCAGCTCGAAGTCGTCGAGGGGATGCAGTTCGACCACGGCTTCCTCTCGCCCTACTTCGTCACCGACGTCGAGAAGATGGAGGCGGTGCTCGAGGACCCGCTGATCCTGCTCACGGACCGGAAGATCGCGACCATGGAGCCGCTGTTGCCCGTGCTCGAGCAGGTCGCGAAGGCCGGGCGCTCGCTGCTGATCGTCGCCGAGCAGGTCGAGGGCGAGGCGCTGGCGACCCTGGTCGTCAACCGGGTGCGTGGGACCCTGCCCTGCGCGGCAGCCAAGGCGCCCGGCTACGGCGACAACCGCCGCGCGATGCTCGAGGACATGGCGATCCTGACCGGCGCAACGCTCGTCACGGAGGACATGGGCGTCAAGCTCGAGAGTTTGACTCTCGGCGACCTCGGCAAGGCCAAGCGCGTCGTCCTCGACAAGGAGACCACGACCCTCGTCGGTGGTCAGGGAGACAAGGCCAAGATCGAGGGTCGCTGCCGGGAGATCCGGCGAGCGATCGACAAGTCGACCTCGGACTACGACAAGGAGAAGCTCGAGTCTCGACTGGCGAAGCTCTCCGGCGGCGTCGCCGTCCTCCGCGTCGGTGCGCTCACGGAGGCCGAGATGAAGAACCGCAAGGAGGCGTTCGACGACGCGATCCACGCCACGAAGGCCGCGGTGGCCGAGGGGATCGTCCCGGGCGGCGGCCTGGCGCTCCTGCGTCTCGTCCCCGCGGTCGAGAAGGAGGAGCAGTCCTGCGAGGGCGACGTGCGCACCGGCGTGCGCATCCTGAAGAAGGCGCTCGAAGCGCCCGCGCGCCAGATCGGCGAGAACTCGGGTTACGACGGCGGCGTGGTCGTCGAGCGGCTCAAGACGGGGAGCGGCGACATGGGGTTCGACGCCGAGCGCGGCGAGTACGTCGATCTCGTCAAGGCCGGCATCATCGACCCGGCCAAGGTCGTGCGGGTCGGCCTGGAGAGCGCGGTCTCCATCGCCGGCGTCCTGCTCCTGACCGAGGCGACGCTCACCGAGGTCCAGGAACCCCGGAAGGATCGCCCCGGGGCGGATCTCGACTGATCGCCGGTCCGCCGACGGCCGGCCTCGCCACTTCGGACGTCAGCGCTCCTCGCGACCTTCCCCTCGCAGCCGGTCCAGGAGCGCCTGGAGGTCCTCCCCCTCTCCGTAGTATTCGCGCAGAAGCTGGAGATCCTGCTCGCCCAGCTCGTCGACGTCCGCGAGCGTGCCGGATCCGATCTCGTCGAGGAGCTGCCGCAGGTCCCGCTGCCGCTTCTCGACCCTCTCCGGCACCCGGAGGCCCTGAGAGGGCTTCGGTCTGTTTCGAGTCTTCATGGTGAACCTTCCTCCGCCACGCAGCGGACGATGTCGAAGCTCGTGATGATCCCGTCGACCTTCTTCTCCGTCGTGACGATGACCCGGTGGATGTGCTCCTTGACCATCCTCCGGCACACCTCCTTGAGCGACGCGTCCGGGTCGACCGTGACGACGCGCCGGTTCATCCAGTCGGCTACGGTGTCCGAGCCGAGGAGGGCGGGGCTGTAGTCCTCCCTGGCGAAGATGACATCCTCGTTGGCTTCGTCCTCGCTTCCCTCGCTTCCCTCGCCGACGGGCTCGCTCATCGTCCACTCCCCGCGTGTCGCCTCGATCCGTCCCGACCGGACGTGTTCGACGCGCGTGACGTCGCTGGTGGTGAGGACGCCGACCAGGCGGCCCGACTCGTCGAGAACCGGCGCGCCGCTGATCTCGAGCTCCTCGAGGGTCTGGATGGCGCTCTCGATCGAGGCCGAGGCGTCGAGTTTCACGACGTCGACCTGCATGATGTCCTTGGCCTTGATGCGGCTGAGTCGGTTCATGGTGTTCACTCCTTCGGGAAGGGTCCGCCGCCCCCGTCCAGGCTCGGTGCGTCCATGTCAGCAAGGACCGGCCCAACGGCACATTCCTTCAAGTGCGCAGACCCAGGGTGCAAGGTGGGTATGGCGTGCCCGTGGCCGGCGGAAGAGAGTGGCTCGGCGGTCGCCCAGAACCCTCGCTGACCCATGCTCCGGCCCCTGCCCCGATCGCGGATCGAAGGCCTCCGCGACCCCGATCGCGGACTGAGCTACGCCGTGGTTCTGGAGCGCCGATCACGGCACGGACCGAACGACATCGCCGAGACGCCGCCGGGGGGCTGGCTCGACCTCGCGCGCGAAACCGCGCGCGACCCGATGCTGTGGTTCCTCCTCGGCGCGAGCGGGCTCTTCGCGGTCCTCGGAGAGCGCGCGGAGGCGGTCACCCTCCTGGTGGCGCTGGTCCCGTTCGTGGCGATGGACGCGTGGCTGCACCGGCGTACGCAGGCTTCCACCGCGGGCCTCGCGAGCCGGCTCGCGACGAGCGCGCGCCTCGTCCGCGGCGGGGCGGAGGCTGTGATCCCCTCGGTGGAGGTCGTCCCCGGCGACCTGGCGATCGTGGCGGCGGGGGAGCCCTTCCCCGCGGACGGCCTCCTCGTCGCCGGCGAAGAGCTCCACGCCGAGGAATCCGCGCTCACCGGCGAGGCGTGGCCGGTGCGCAAGGCGCCCCTCGCCGAACTGGCCGGTCCGGAGATCGAGCCGCGGGTCGACTCGATCCACTGGGGATTCGCCGGAACGCGCCTCCTCACGGGCACCGCGAAGCTGCGCGTGGTCTACACCGGCAGGGAAACGCTGTATGGTGAGATCGTTCGTTCCGCCGCTGGCGGCCGGCGCGTTCGCACGCCGCTCCAGGAGGCGATCGCCAATCTGGTCGCCGTCCTCGTCGCGGCGGCTGCGGTCGCGTGCATCGTCCTCGCCTGGGTCCGGCTGCGCCAAGGTCACGGGCTCGTCGACGCGCTGCTCTCGGGGCTCTCGCTCGCGGTCGCCGCGCTGCCCGAGGAATTCCCCGTCGTCTTCACCATCTTTCTGGGCGTCGGTGTGTACCGGCTCGCCCGGCGCCGCGCGCTCGTGCGACGCGCGGTCGTCGTCGAGAGCATCGGCCGGGTCACGTGCATCTGCAGCGACAAGACCGGCACGATCACGGAGGGCCGGCTGCGCGTGGTCGGAGACCATCCGGCGCCGGGCACGAGCTCGGGGAGGCTGCGGCTCGTCGCTGCGATCGCGTCGCCGGCCGAGGGGGGCGATCCGCTGAACGAGGCCATCTCCACAGCGGTCCAGCCAGGGACCGAGCTGCCCCCGCGCGTCGCGACGTTTCCCTTCACCGAGGGCCGGCGCCGCGAGACCGTGGTGGCGCGAGAACGTCCGGGCGTCCTGCTCGCGGCGGTCAAGGGGGCGCCGGAGTCGATCCTGCCCTCGACGACGCTCACGGCGGAGGAGCAGGCCGTGTGGACCGGGCGTGTCGACGGGTTCGCGGCCGAGGGCAGCAAGGTGATCGCGTGCGCATGGCGGGAGATCGACGAGAGCGCGTGGGCCGGCGGGGAGCCTGACCGCGGCCTCTCGTTCGCAGGTCTGCTCTTGTGCGAGGACCCCGTGCGCGGGAGCGTGCCGGAGGCCGTGAGGGTGGCGCGCGAGGCGGGCATCCGCGTGATCCTCGTCACCGGCGACCATCCCGAGAGCGGCCGCGCGGTCGCCCGTCGGATCGGCCTGGGCGCCGGCGCGCCCGAGGTCGTCCAGGGGGACGACCTCGAGGAACGCCTCAATCGCCATGAATCCGGGACGCCCCTCACCTTCGACGTCGTCGCGCGCGCCGTCCCGAGCCAGAAGCTCCGGCTCGTGCGCGCGCTCCAGGCCGCGGGCGAGATCGTCGCCGTCACCGGAGACGGGGTGAACGACGTTCCCGCGCTGCAGGCCGCCGACATCGGGATCGCGATGGGCGAGCGCGGCACGCGTAGCGCGCGAGAGGCCGCGGCGATCGTGCTGCTCGACGACGATTTCCGCACGATCACGGGCGCGATCGCGGAGGGACGGCAGCTGTTCCGGAATCTCCAGAAGAGCTTCGCCTATCTGCTCGCGATCCACATCCCGCTCGTCGCGACCGCCGCCCTGATCCCCCTGCTCGGGTTCCCGCTGCTCTACCTGCCCGTGCACGTCGTGTGGCTCGAGCTCTTCATCCACCCCACGGCGCTGCTCGTGTTCCAGGAGATCCCCCTCGGCGATCGCATGCGCGGCCCACCCCTCGGCCGCCGGACACGCTTCTTCGGGACCGGCGGGTGGATCGCGATCCTCACGACCGGGGCGGCCCTGGCCGTGCTCGTGGCCGCCGGATACGCGCACAGCCTGGGCGAGGGGAACGACGTCGCGCACGCGCGAGCGATGGCGATGGCCGTGATGAGCTCCGCAAGCGCTTCCCTCGCTGCGGCGCTGAGCCTGCTCGCGACGCGGATGGCCAGGATCGTGGCGCTCGCCACGCTCGGCCTGGCCGCGTTGTTCGTGCAGACGCCAGGCCTGGCCGCTCCGCTGCACCTCTCCCCGCTGCACGCCAACGACTGGCTGGCCGCGCTCATCGGCGGAGCGATCGCCGCCCTACCGATGTTCGGGTGGGCCGCGAGGCGCAGGTAGAGCTCAATCCGGCTCGGCGGATTCCTCGAAGACCGAGCGCTGGAAGAGACGGGTCTCGGTCAGCTCGTGCGCGAGCAAGTCGTCGAGGATGCCGCCGATCGTCGCCACCATTTCCGCGGACGGCGCCGACGCGCTCCTCCCGGGTTCCTCGAGTCCGAGGCGGACCGCACGCAGGCGTTTGGTGAACTCGCCGTGTTCGCGCGTGAGGCGCTCGATCCAGTGGCGCGTCGTCCAGTCGGCCCGCGCGTGGTCCGCGCCGTGCCACAGCGTCTCTTCGGCCGCGAAGTGCCCCTCGAGGCGCCGTCCGAAGGACTCCAGGTGCTGCAGGAGGCAGGCGTGGGTGCCCGGCGATCCGCAGGAACAGGACTTCCCTTCGAGCGCGCACCGGATCTGGCCCGCCATGTTGCGCAGCGCGCCGTGCTCTTGGGCCGTCGATCGTGTTCGTGAATCCATCCGCACGACACCCAGGATGAACCATCGGGTGTCCTACGGGAATGGGGACTTGTGCCCATCCCCACGGGCTACGCACTCAGGCCTGGGTCCGCTACGGAGAACGGCGAGCGGCGGCGAACCGGCTCGAGGCCTAGTCTCGACGCTGTGGCAATCCAGTTCCACCTGCTCTCGTTCGAGGGCCCCGATCCCTACGCCAGGGCGGGAGGAATCGCGAGCCGCATCGGCGGTCTCGCGCAGGCGATCGCCGCAGCCGGTTTCGAGACGCACCTCTGGTTCGTCGGCGATCCGCGCCTTCCCGCGCACGAGCGCGCGGCCGGCGTCGAGCTGCACCGCTGGTGCCAGTGGATCAGCGCCCACCACCCCGCCGGCGTGTACGACGGCGAGGAGGGCAAGCGCCGCGACTACGCGCGCTCCCTGCCGCCGCAACTGTGCGAGCGCCACCTCTTCGACCACCTCCGCGGCGGAGGTCTCGCGGTCGTGATGGCCGAGGAGTGGCACACCGCGGAAGCGGTTCTCCATCTCGACGGACTGCTCCGGGCCGCAGGAGTGCGCGATCGCGTCTGCATCCTGTGGAACGCGAACAACCTGTTCGGCTTCGAGAGGATCGACTGGTCAGGCCTCCGACGCGCGGCCGCGATCACGACCGTGAGCCGCTACATGAAGCACAGGATGTGGGCGCTGGGCGTCGATCCGATCGCAATCCCGAACGGTGTGGCGACCGACGCCTTCCTGCGCCCGGATCCATGGGTGTCGGACGGGCTGCAATCGCAGCTCGCCGGGAGGCTTCTCCTCGCGAAGATGGCCCGCTTCGATCCGGACAAGCGCTGGATCGCCGCGATCGAGATCATCGCGGACCTGAAGTGGCGCGGCCTGAGGCCGCTCCTCGTCGCACGCGGTGGCGTGGAGGCGCACGGCTTGGAGGTGATGTCCCGCGCCGGGGCGCTCGGGCTCTGCGTCGCCCGGCGCGAGCTCGCCGGGCCGGGAGCGAGAGGGCTCGTCGAGGCACTGTCGGGCCTCGGCCACGTCGACGTCGTCGAGGTGTCGAGCCACGTCGATCCGGAAGCGCGCCGCCTCCTCTTCAGTGCGGCCGACGCCGTGCTCACCAACAGCGGCCACGAGCCCTTCGGCCTGGTCGGGCTCGAGGTGATGGCCGTCGAGGGCCTCGCGTGCACCGGTTGCACGGGCGAGGAGTATGCGATCGCCGGGAGGAACGCGATCGTGCTGCAGACCGGCGATCCGGCCGAGTTCGCGGCGCTGTTTCTCGGGCTCCGCTCGGATCCGCAGCGCGAGAGGGCCGTGCGCCGGGCCGGCCGCGTCACTGCGCGCCAGTCCACCTGGCCCAAGATCCTGCGTCACCACTTGTTCCCCCGTCTCGCTCTGCTCGGCGGCGAGCCGATGGAGCGGGCGCTCGGCGCTTGGCTGTACGCCCATCCGTCGCCGGAGACGAAGGCTGCGCCGACTGTGCGCGTCCGCACGTCGGGGCCCCTCCGCGGATCCCACGTTTCATCCTGAGGGAGGTCGACCCTGCACGGCCTCTGGCTCCACGTGCTGGTCTCGGTGCTGCTCCTCTTGTGCTCCGCGTTCGACGCCCGACCGAAGGCGCCTTGGCCGGCCGGCAGCCCCGAGAAATCACGGACGCAGAAGCGCAAGCTGGGCCCGTGATCGTCCTGGTCCTCAACGCAGGGAGCTCGTCGCTCCGCTTCCAGCTCTTGAGCGCAGAGGCGGACCTCGGGCGCTTCACTCGGCTCGGCGGCGGTGCCATCGAGTCGATCGGCATCGCCCCTCGAGCCTGGATAGGGTCCGGGGGACGTGATGTGCCCTGGACGGACATCTCGGCTCGGACCCACGCCGCGGCAACCGACCTGGCGCTGGAGTGGCTCCGGGCGATCGAGGCCGGCCGTTGCTGCGGAACGCGCCAGCTCGACGTCGTGGGCGTCCGGGTGGTCTACGCCGGATCGGCCTCCCGTGACCCGGAGCTCGTCTCCGGGGACCTGCTCGATCGGCTCGAGGAGTTCGACCGGATCGCTCCGCTGCACAACCGCGCGGCGATCGAGACCATCCGACGGGTGCGCTTGGACCTCGGCCCCGACCTCCCGGTCGTGGCGGTCTTCGACAGCGCCTTCCACTCGACCCTGCCTGCGGTCGCACGCACCTGCGCGATCCCGTTCGATCTGGCCGCGCGCCACGGGATCCAGCGCGTCGGCTTCCACGGCATCGCGGTGGCGTCCGTGGTCGAGCGGTTCACCGAGTCCTTCCCGGACACGGGATCGCGGGGGCGGATCGCGGCGCTGCACCTCGGCGGAGGCTGCTCGGTGACCGCGGTGCGCGATGGTCGCTCGGTCGAGTGCTCGATGGGTTTCAGCCCGCTCGAGGGGCTCGTCATGCCGACGCGCTCGGGAGACCTCGATCCCGCGCTCGTCCCGTACCTCGCCAGGGTCGAGGGCGTCGGAGCCGAGGAGATCGTCCGCCGCTTGAATCGAGCCTCGGGCCTGCTCGGGGTCTCGGGCCGGACCGGCGACATGCGCGAGATCGTGCGGCTGCGCAACGAGGGAGATCCCCGGGCCAGCCTGGCGTTCGACCTGTTCGCGTACCGGGCGAAGCAGCATCTGGCGGCGTCGGCGGCCGCGCTGGGCGGCCTGGATGCCGTCCTCTTCAGCGGCGGCATCGGCGAGAACGCGCCCGCCGTGCGCGAGGCGATCTGCTCCGGCATGGAGTGGTGCGGCATCCACCTCGACCCCGATCTCAACGCGGACGTCGTCGGCTCGGAGGGGACGATCTCGAGCCGGCGTTCGGTCGTCGGCGTCCAGGTCGTACCTGCGGACGAGGAGCGGGTGATCGCGCGCGAAGCATCGGCCTGCTTGAAAAGGCTCCTGACGGGCAATGTGGCGTGATGCGGGTCCGAGAGGTGTCCGACGTGCCAAGCCGGAACCTCGCTCGGATCCCGAGTCCCGGGCTACGCACTCGAGCCCGGGCGACTGCACGCTGGACCGGATGGGTCCGAGTCGCCCGGATCCTTCACGCAGGAGCGTACCGGCCCGCGATGTGCTGGAATCCCGGGCCCGATCCGCCTTCTCGGAAATCTTCGAGGACGATCCATGACGCGCAAGCAGGAATACAAGGTCACGACCCGGCTGGTCCACGGCCCCGAGCACTCGGCCAAGTGGGACTTCGCTCACCATGTCACGCCGCCTTTGTCCTCGTCGACGACCTACCGCCTCGACTCGGCCAAACGCGGCGCGCGCGGTTTCCAGGAATTCGGGCGCCTGGTCAAGGACGTCGGCGAGCCGCCGGTGTACATCTACGACCGTCTCGACGAGCCGACGCGATCGATCCTCGAGGGGGAGCTCGCCGACATCGAGGAAGGGGAGGCGTGCGTCACCTTCGCCTCGGGGATGGCCGCGATCTCGGGGGCCCTCGGCTCGTTCCTCGTCTCCGGCGACGAGGTCGTCGCGCACCCGACCCTGTACGGCTGCACCCACTCGCTGCTCACGAACTGGTACCCGCGCCTGGGCATCGGCGTGAAGCGCGTCGACCTGACCGACGTCGCGTCCGTCCGCAAGGCGATCACGGACAAAACGCGCGCTTTCTACTTCGAATCGCCGGTCAACCCGACGCTCGAGCTCATCGACATCGGCGCGCTTCGTCGTGTGGTGGACGAGGTCAACAAGAGGCGAGCACCCGAGCGCAGGGTGCTCATCGTCATCGACAACACCTTCGCCACGCCTTTCGGGCAACGTCCGCTCGCGCTGGGAGCCGACGTCGTGATCCACAGCCTCACCAAGAACCTGGGCGGTTTCGGCACCGAGGTCGGGGGCGCGGTGATCTGCCCGAAGTCGATGCTGGCCCCGCTGCTCCTCTACCGCAAGGACTTCGGTGCGATCCTGTCGGCCAAGAGCGCGTGGGCGATCCTCGTCTACGGCCTGCCGACGCTGCCCCTGCGCATCAAGCGCCAGCAGTACACGGCGAAGAAGGTGGCGTCGTGGCTCGAGCGCCAGGAGTTCGTGCGGCACGTCGCGTATCCCGGCCTGGCGAGCTTTCCGCAGCGGGAGCTGGCCGAGAAGCAGATGCGCGACTTCGACGGGGACTTCGCGCCGGGAACCATGATCTTCTTCGAGTTCGATCCCGAGAAAGTCGATGCCGAGGAGTTCGTCGACGAGATCGCGCGCTCGGCGTACTCGGTGACGCTCGCGGTGAGCCTGGGGCATACCAAGACGCTGGTCGAGTTGCCCGGGACGATGACGCACTCGTCGTACGGGCAGAAGGGCACACCCTCGGCCGTGCGGATCTCGATCGGGCTCGAAAGTCCGGCCGACATCATCGCCGACCTCAAGGCAGCGATGCAGGCATGCGCGCGCGTGGGCGCGTGAGGTTCGCCGGACCGACACGATCCGAGACCGACCGCACGCCGAAGCGAACGGCGAACGCCTCGGCGGCGCGGGCGAGATCGGCCGATCCACCGCGTTCCTCGAAGTCGATCCGGGCGAAGGCTTCGAGCAGAGCCTGGCGGTCCTGGTCTCGGAGCGCCGCCTCGGAGAGCGGGAAGAGGACGCGGTCCTCTTTCTCGATGTGCTCGCGCAGCGCGTCGACGTAGTGCCGCGAGTTCTCCTCGAAGACCGCGACCGCCGGGGCGTAGCCGCGTCCGGCCGCAGCCAGGGCGATCTTCATCGCGCGCAGGTCGAGATGACCCGAATCGTGGTCTTCCCGCAGTAGGGCGCTGCGCGAGAAGCGCCTGGAGATCCCGCGTTCCTCGATCAACGGGAAGAGGATCCGTTCCTCCTTGGTGTGGTGCGCCCCTTCGACGAACGTCTCCAGGGCCGACAGGACATCCTGCGCTCCGGTGAGGTCCAGATTGCCGCAGCACTGCGCCTTCAGGAGGATCCGGTCCAGACAGTCGAGGAGCACCCTGATGCCGCGGTGGTCCTCGGCCAGCACATCGGTCG
The DNA here is from genome assembly GCA_041488095.1 of Planctomycetota bacterium. GTDB lineage: Bacteria > Planctomycetota > UBA1135 > UBA1135 > DASYPQ01. Next base: position 115,160 of record JBGPOP010000001.1, on the reverse strand, counting down.
GCCTTCGGCCGGTCTCCTGACTTGTGCTCAAGGATCCGTTCTTCGGCACGGGAGTCCTCGCGCCACGACCGCCATTGTGCGTAGCCGCGACGCTCAGGTCTTCGTAGGCGCGGCGGGGGGGACGATCTCGATCTCCTCGCCCAGGAGCTCGCTGTGGAAGCCCGCGAGCTGCTCGTCCGCGAACGTCTGCCAACCCAGGCACGTGTGGTGACGCTCGTGTTCACCCGCTTGTGTGTCACAGGAGATCAACGTGCCGAGCACGTACTGACGCGCGAGCTGCCAGCGGTTGGCGAGATCCTCCAGCTCCGGTCGCTTGACGCCCGGGCGGCTCTCGACGATCCAGCCGTAGCGCTCGCGCAGGGGGCCCGTCTTGAACTGCGAGAATCCCGTGCAGTAGATCCCCAGCCGCGAGGCCACCTCGCACATCGAATGCTCATCGTCGACGAGGGTGAGGAGCTTGGCCCGGATCGCGTTGATGGCCTGATCCCTTGTGATCTTCTTCATGGCGTCCTCCCGGCGGCCGCCATCCAGGCAATTCCCAGGCCGCCATGGACTGGCTGCGCCCGCGAGCGCTGGCATGGAATCGGCGTCGCGAGGCGTGGCCCGACTCTCTGGAGGCGCCGGGATGACCAGAAGGGGAGAAGAATCCGCACTCGCCGCTGAATCTTCCGCGCTCTCCCTGGCGGCTTCGAGGCTGGACACGGCGTCGTCCCGTTCGAGCGTCCTGGCGCACGGCTTGCACAGGCGCTTCCGCTCCTCGACCGGAGCCAGCCGAGAGGAATCACGCCGACTGAGATCCGAAACCAGACCCGCTCGATTCGCCCCAGGCGCGACTCCGTGGAAGCCACGGACGAAGCGATGCGAAGGCGGAGCGAGGGGTCGGGACCCGCGAGGTCTCCGGATCTCGACGCGAGCGCGCTGCTCCTCTCCGCCGCAGACGGCCGGGGTCTCCTCCGAGAGGCCGCGATGAAGATGCAGAGCACCTGCACCCAGGGCCCAAGAGGGGTGCCCCTGACGGGCCTCGGGTTGATCCCGGCCGTCGCGTTCCTGTTCGCCTGGTGCGGCTGCGCTGGGCCGCGCAGCTCCGCCGCCCAGGAACGCGCGGGTTCTTCGAGTCCCGGCGATGTCCGGGACACTCCATCGACGCCGCAATCCGGTCGCGATCCCGTCGCCACCAAGGCAGGCGCGGCCGAGGACCCTTCTGGGTCCTCTCCGGCGCCGGGGGGACGCCTGCCCGCGCAGGGCACGCCCGCCCCGCCGCCAGCCTCGGGCGGAGCGCCGTATCCGATCCACGGATTCCTCTCGAGCTCCTATCGTGCGCGTTGGACGAGCAGCGCCGACGACCGCGACCTGTTCGAGGTGCTCTCCCTCGACCTCGGGGATCCGGCCCGGAACGCATGGACCGGGCACGTGATGACCCGCTTGGAGGCGGACCTCGACGGCAAGTCGGGAAGGTCCTCGGTCTTCCACGACCTGAACGACACCTACGACGGCGCCGTCACGGTGAAGCTATACGACGCCTGGATGGAACGGCGCGGCCTCGGCGTCCTCGACCGCGTGCGCCTCGGCCGGCAGACGCTGTGGGACACGCCCGTGTTCGCGTGGTTCGACGGCGCGAGCGCGGAGACGAAAGAGATGGGCGCGCGGCGTCTCAGGCTCGGGGCCTTCGGCGGCGTCCCCGTGCACGTCTTCGAAAGCTCGCACGAAGGTGATCTCCTCGCCGGCACGTACGCGGAGGCCGGGCCCTGGCCCGGCGGGCGGGTCCGCCTCGACTACATGCGCCTGGAGGACGAGGGTCAGCTCGGCGCTCACCGGAACGATCTCTGGCGCCTCGGCGCGTGGCAGAGCGTCGCCAAGCACCTGCGGCTCGAGGCGGCTTGGACGCGTCTCGAGGAGGAGGACCGCGATGTCTCGGCCAGCGCGACGTGGTGGGATCCGCAGGCCGATCTCACGCTGCGCGCGAGCTGGTTCCGCCTGCTCTCGACGCAGAAGGACCTCACACCGGAGGTCGACCCGTTCTTCGCGTCGCTGTTCGACCTCTTTCCCTACCAGCAGGTGCAGCTCCTGGCGTCGAAGGGGCTCTCCGAGAAGGTGAGAGTCCAGGCGGGGACCGACGTGCGGCGCGTCTCCGAGGACGGCGACGTCGGGCAGTACAACCGCGACTTCGAGCGATACTTCGCGACGGTGACCGTCCAGGACCTGTTCCCTGCGGGGGTGATCGCGAGCGCGACCGGCGAGGTGTGGAACAGCGGTGCGAGCGACATCGAGACGTGGGGCCTCGACCTCACGCGGCGGTTCGAGAAGAGGCTGGACGTCTCTGCGGGCAGCTACTATTCCCTCTACAAGGTCGACGCGACTACGGGGCAGGAGCGCGACGAGGTGCGGACGTACTATCTTCGCCTGCGGTGGAAGCGCACGTCGGCGATGACCTGGGACCTGCGCTACGAGCTGGAGGACGAGGATCCTGAGGCTTTTCAGACCTTCCGATTGGGGATGTCATGGCGCTTCTGATCCACAAACGGCCGCGTCCTGACACCTGGATCCCGCTCCTCGCGATGGTGGTGACGGGAGGAGGCTGCATGCTGCTCTCGCGACTCGGCCCGGGGCAGCGCCCGCTCGCCTTCAACCACGCCATCCACGCCAAGGAAGGCCTGGAGTGCTCCGACTGCCACGCGGGAGCAGCCGAGAGCGACGAGCCGGGCCTGCCCAGCCGGCCGCAGTGCATGCTGTGCCACGAGAACCTCGACAAGGACAAGCCGCCCGAGAGGCACGTCGTCACGCTCTTCTCGGAAACGAAGTTCCAGGCGCAGCATGCGGCCCGCCTCGACGACGAGCTGATCTTCTCGCACAGGGCCCACGTCGCGCGCGGGGAAGAATGCGCCTCCTGCCACCGCGGGATCGATTCGAACGTGCGCATCGGACCGGAGATCCGCGTCACGATGGACGACTGCACGGCCTGTCACGCGTCGAAGGGCGGCTCGCAGGAATGCGCCGCGTGCCATCGCGAGGTGCGCAAGGACGAGAAGCCCGCCAGCCACCACCACAACTGGAGGAGGATGCACGGAGGCGCCGTCCGAGCCGGCAGCGAGGAGGTCGCCGATCGCTGCACCCTGTGCCACAACGAATCGAGCTGCACAAGCTGCCACGCGGACTCGCCTCCCGAGAACCACAACGGCTTCTGGCGCACCCGCGGGCACGGGATCGCCGCGGAGATGGACCGCGACAACTGCGCCGTCTGCCACCGCCCCGACTCGTGCGCTCGCTGTCACGCCGACACCACGCCGCTGAGCCACACCGGCATGTGGGGCGCGACGAGGGACACGCACTGCCTCGCGTGCCACTTCCCGCTGCAGTCGAACACCTGCGCCGTCTGCCACAAGGGGACCCCGAGCCACGAGCTCGCGACACCGATGCCGCCCTGGCACAACGCCGGCATGAACTGCCGGCAGTGCCACGGGGTCACGCAGCCTCTGCCGCACGTCGACAACCGGGCGACCTGCACGATGTGCCACCACTAGGGAGTTCCATGGGATAGGACGACATCGAGACAGGAAGCAGGACGGGTCTCGGGGAAGAGGCCGCCCAGCGCGGGCTGCAAGCGCCATGCGGCCTCGATCCCTCGAAGCCGCGAGGACGTGACGGTTGAAGAGCCCCGAACACGAGAGAACGACGCAGGGACCCGCTCACCTCGGGAACGCGCCCGGCGACTACCGGATCCTGGGTCGGCGGTTCGACCGCCTGGGAGTTCGGCTCGCCCTGGGCATCGGGGCGATCGTGATCGGACCTCTGGCCGTGGGCTTCTACGCGCTCTCCCGGCACCACGTCGAGCGCACGATCGAGGCCCAGCGACGTGCCTCCGAGCTCCAGAGCCGCATCCTCGAGGTCGCGTTGCGCCACCAGATGGTCCAGCAGGACAAGACCCTGATGGCCGCCATCCTGCGCGAGATCGGCTCGCAGCCGGAGGTGAAGCGCGCGATGATCCTGGACCACGCGGGGGAGATCCGGATCTCGAGCGATCCGGACCTCGTGGGCAACCGGATCCCCCGCGACTCCCCGGCTTGCTTCGTCTGCCATGCGAAGCAGCCTTCGGAGCGGGAACGATGGGTCGTGCTCCACGGAGAAAGGGAGGACGTGCTCCGCACCGTGCTCCCCATCGAGAACCGTCCCGAGTGCTACCTCTGCCACGATCCCGCCAAGCGGCTCAACGGGATCCTCATCGTCGACACCTCGCTCGCCGCGCTGCGGGCCGAGCAGAGGAGCGACCTGACCTGGATCGTCGCCGGAACGGCGGCCCTGGCCCTGCTCCTCCTGGCCGGGATGGGGTTCCTGGTCCGGCGCCTCATCCTCACCCGTCTGGCACGGCTGGGCCGCGCTGCGCGCGCGATCGCGGCGGGGAACCTCGCCGAACGGGCCGCGGTCCCGGGCGACGACGTGGTCACCTCGCTCTCCCGGGACTTCAACAACATGGCGGACGCCGTGTCGAAGCTCGTCACGGAGGTGCGCGAGCAGGAGACACGGCTGGCGAGCGTCATGAACAGCCTCGACGACGGCCTCGTGGTCCTGGACCGCGATTCCAGGATCGTCGCCTCGAACCGCTCGTTCTGCCGGAGGCTGGGCTCGCACCCGGAGGGAATCCGCGGCCGCCGCTGCCGCGAGGGGGTCCGGGGTAGCCTGCCCTGCTGCACGAACGGAGCCGAGTGCCCGGCCGAACGGTGCGTCGCCACCGGCGAGGTGCAGCGGGGGACCTTCCGCGTGCCCACGGAGTCCGGAGAGGTGGGACGCGTCGAGGAAGTCTACGCCTCGCCCGTCTTCGACGAGAACGGCTGCGTGGTCCAGGTGGTGGAGCTGTGGCGCGACATCAGCGAGCGGGAGAAGGAGGAGGAGCGCCTGGCGGAGATCGAGCGACTCGTGTCCCTGGGAGTCCTCGCCTCGGGTTTCTCCCACGAGGTCAACACCCCTCTCGCAACGATACTGGCCTGCGCCGAGTCCCTCATCGGGAGGATCGACGACTCTGCGGAGGGGGAGACGGCGGAGGCCATGCTGCCGGCGATCCGCGAGTCCGCGCGGACCATCCGCAGCCAGGTGCTGCGCTGCCGCAGGGTCACCGAGCAGTTCCTGCGGTTCTCGCGGGGCATCCCTCCTTCGATCGAGCCGCTCGACCTGCGTGAGACGGTGGCGACGGTCGCGTCGCTCGTGGAGCCGACTGCCCGCGAGGCGGGCGTGACCCTGCGCATCACGGGCGAGGGGCCAGTTCCCCCCGTGATGGTCAACGCCGAGGTCGTCCAGCACGTCGTTCTCAATCTCCTCGTCAACGCGGTCCAGTCCTGCGAGGACCGCGGGGGGTCGGTTGCCTTGGCCTTCCTGGTCGGTCCGGACGTGCGGATCCGGATCGAGGACACCGGCTGCGGGATTCCGCCGGAGAGCCGCAGGCACCTCTTCGAGCCCTTCCGCAGCCGGAAGCCGCGCGGGACGGGCCTGGGACTCTTCCTCTCGCGCAGCTTCATGCGCCGGTTCGGCGGGGACATCTGCCTGGTGAGGAGCGAGGTGGGCGCGGGCTCCTGCTTCGAGATCGTGTTCGAGAGGGTGGACCGGGACGAGCCATGAGCGCGCCCCCGACCTCCAGGAAGGTGCTGCTCGTCGACGACGACGAAGCGTTCCGACGGGTGGTGTCAGCGGAGCTCTCGCGCCGCGGCTACTCGGTCGCCACCGCAAACGGCGGGCGCGCCGCGCTGGACGAGGTGCGCAAGGCGGAGTTCGACGTGATCCTGCTCGACCTGCGCATGCCTGACATGGACGGCATCGAAGTCCTCAAGCGCCTGCGAGACCTGGACGTTTCGGCGGGCGTTGTCGTCCTGACCGGGCATGGAACGATCGACACGGCCATCCAGGCCATCCGACTGGGCGCGTACGACTACCTCGAGAAGCCCTGCCCGATGGAGAAGGTGGAGCTGACGATCCAGAGGACCTGCGAACACTTCGGTCTCCTCGCGCGGCAGAAAATCTTGCAGGACGGCTACTCACCGCCCGATGTCCGCCCTGACCTGGTCGGAGCGAGCCCCGCGTTCCAGAAGCTCCGCCAGAATGTCACGAGAATCGCCCGCTCGGACGCGACGACGCTCATCCTGGGCGAGACGGGCGTCGGCAAGGACATGGTGGCGAAGCTCCTGCACAGGGAAGGTCCGCGAAGAGAGGCCGCCTTCGTCGTCGTCGATTGCGCTGCGCTGCACGAGGAGCTGCTGCAGAGCGAGCTCTTCGGCCACGAGAAGGGCGCCTTCTCGGGTGCCACGCGCCAGAAGCACGGGCTCTTCGAGGTGGCTCACGGCGGGACCCTGTTCCTCGACGAGGTCGGAGACACGAGCCCCGAGACCCAGTCCAAGTTGCTGCGAGTCCTGGAGAGCGGCCGATTCCGGCGCCTGGGTGGCACGCGCGAGATCGCGGTCGACGTCCGCGTGGTGTCGGCCACGAATCGGGATCTCGCGGAAGCTGTTTCGCACGGACGCTTCCGCGAGGACCTGTACTTCCGCTTGGCGACGCTGACCGTCCAGGTCCCTCCGCTGCGGGAACGCAAGGAGGACATCCCGCTGCTGGTCGACCATTACATCGCGCGCTTCAACCAGCGCTTTTCGCGTTCGAGCCGTTTCAGCGTCGAGGCCCTGGGGATGCTCCAACGCTACGCGTGGCCAGGGAACGTCCGGGAGCTGATCCACGTCGTGGAGCAGGCGATCGTCCTGTCCGATGTCGACGTCATCGGACGGCAGGATCTGCCCGACGCCGTCCGCGGCGATCTGCCCGGGCCCTCCGAGGCTGTTCCGGAAGGAGTTGCGCCACCTCTGCGCGAGGTCGAGCGGCGCCACGTGCAGTCGGTGCTCGAGAACGTCGCCGGCAACCGTTCCCAGGCCGCCCGGGTGCTCGGGATCAGCGAGCGCAACCTCTACCGGTTGATCAAGCGATACGGCCTGTGCTGCGAGTCCTCTCCAGCGGAAGGCGAGGCCGGCGGCAACCCCTGACTTCCTGTCGGGAACCGGCCCACCGAACTGACAGCCTGTCAGGCACCTCGAGCTCCCTGGCATCGCGGAGCGCGGTTTCGAGGCCCGCGGGCCGGAATTCCTGCCTCACGAGAGTGGGTACGGGGATTGCCCTGGACAAGGCGCCACCACTCCCCCCGAGGTCGATGATCATGGACTCTGCGTTGCCGATCCTCCTGTTCCTGGTGTTCTTGTTCGGGTCCACGCTGTTGGTCCTGATTTGCGGGATGAAGGCCAAGGAGGAGGAGCGCACCTCCGTCCCGCTCGCCGAACAGCGAGCGCTCTGGGAACCGCAGTTCCTCTCGGAGCTGGAGCCGGCCGTGGCCGCGAGTCGATCGGATTCCGTGGACGAATCCCTGGTCGAGCGATTCGAGCAGTTCCTCAGGTCGGAACACCAGGCGGCGGGACAGTTCGTGTCCGAGCCGTCCGTGGAGAAACTCTACGATGCCACGAGCGAGGTGGTCCCGCACCGGATTCCGCTGGTCGAGCACGTCGAGCGCTACCTGCGCAGGGAGCTGTCCCTCGTCGCGCAGTTCATCTCCGAGCCCTCGGTGGACAGGCTGTATGGCCGGTTCGTGCCCCAGACCGCGGAGGCCTAGAGTCGCGGTGGCCGCGCAGGCTCGTGCGGGCTCGACCCCTCGCGGTCCGGCAGGCTCCTGCGAACGGCAGGGAGGATCCCGTTGAGCGAGATCCTCGTGAACTGCGAGCTGTTCGAGGGGCTCGAGCAAGCGGCCGCATCGCGTCTGGCCAGGATCGCCAGGCCGCAATCCCTGCGACAGGGCGAGTACCTGTTCCTCCTCGGCGACCACGCAGACCGAATCTACGTCGTGATGAAGGGAAAACTGGAGGTGTGCTTCCCCTTCTCGATCGGCGGCAGGATGAAGGACGTGTGCGTGGAGACTACGTCTCCCGGGCATGCACTCGGGTGGTCGGCTTTCGTCAAGCCCTATCGATTCACCATGTCGGCACGAGCGGCGGAATCCTCCGAGGTGGCCGGCCTCCTGCACAAGGACCTCATGCAGGTCTTCGAATCCGAGCCGAGGGTCGGGCAGACCTTCATCCACCGCGTTGCCGAGATGATGGGGCACCGTCTTCTCACCATGCAGGCGCTGTGGGCGAGAGAGCTACAGCGCGCCATGGCCGGAGGCTGGCCGGAGTCACCTCATGCCGCTCGCTGAGGGCGATCCCGGTGGACCGGTCCACCTCGATCCCGCCTCACCACACGGGCCGCGCACGGGAACCGGCACCCTGGGCGCCGCGGTGATCGCATTCCTTGTCTGCCTGGTGGTCGGGACGGGAGCGACCGTGCTCAGGAGGTTCCCGGTCGAGGGCGATCGGGTCGTGCAGCCGATCGCCTTCAACCACAGGAAGCACGTTCAGGACGAAGGCCTGGAGTGCATCGCCTGCCATGCCTACTACGAGACGGAGACGTTCTCGGGGCTGCCCGGCCCGGAGGCCTGCGCCCTGTGCCACCATGAGCCCAAGGGGGAGAGCGCGGAGGAGAAGAAGCTCGTCGGCATGCTCCAGCGAGGCGAGCCGCTGCTGTGGAAACCGCTCTTCCAACAGCCGGCCCACGTCTTCTACTCCCACCGCCGGCACGTCGTCGTCGCCGGTATCGAGTGCACGGTTTGCCACGGGAACATCGCCGACAGCGAGAGGCCGCCCGAGCGAGTGGTTCGGCTGACCATGAAGGACTGCCTGCGCTGTCACACGGAGAAGGTCGTCTCGACCGATTGCACGGCCTGCCACCGATGAAGGATCTCGACCCGAGAAAAATGGAGAATCGATGACGGTCACTCGACGGCGGTTCATCGGGTTGGGCCTGGGAGCTGCAGGCGGCGCAGTGCTCGGCATCCAGGGGGGCCGGATCCTCTCCGAGCTCGGGGTCTCCATGCAGCTTCCCCCCCGCGTCCCGGGCGGGCCGGAGAAGCACATTCTTTCGGTGTGCCGTCTTTGCCCCGGCGGTTGCGGAATCCGTGCACGGTGCATCGCGAATCGGGCCGTCAAGCTCGAAGGCAACCCCCTGCACCCGATCAACGCGGGCCGACTGTGTCCGAAGGGGCAGGCGGGCTTGCAGTCGCTCTACCATCCTGACCGCATCCAGAGTCCTCTGCGGCGCGTCGGGCCTCGCGGTGCGATCGGCTCGTTCACGCCCACGTCCTGGGAGGAAGCGCTCCAGCAGATCACGGTGCGCCTGGGGTTGCTCCGCAATCAACATCGCCCCGAGACCCTGGTCCTGGTACGGGGAACATCGCGAGGGCTGGGCGCGCGGTTGGCGACACGATTCATGCGGGCATTCGGATCGCCCAACGACGTGAGCTTGTACCGCGGCGACGAAGCGGCTTCCCAGGCCTTGGAGCTCACACAGGGCCTGCGCACGATGCCGGTCTACGACCTGCAGTCGGCCGAGTACGTGCTTTCCTTCGGAGGGGCTCTGCTCGAGGCCTGGGACTCTCCCGTCTACGCGATGCGCGCCTACGGCGAGTTCCGGCAGGGCAACCCCGGGCGGCGAGGCAAGCTCGTGCAGGTCGAGCCGCGACAGTCGGCCACGGCGGTGATGGCCGATGAGTGGATCGCCGTGCGCCCGGGCACGGAAGGCATCATGGCCATGGGTGTTGCCGCTGCGCTCGTCGCAGAGGAGCTCTACGACAAGGAATTCGTCCTCCGCAGAACCCACCAGTTCGAGGACTACCGCGACACACAGGGGAACCTCCAGCCGGGATTCCGGACCCTCCTGGAGCGCGACTTCGGCTTGGAGCGAGTCTCGGCCGAAACGGGTGTGTCGGTCAACCGCATCCTGAGCCTGGCGCGCGAGTTCGCCGCGGCGCGGCCCTCGATCGCGATCGGGCCCCGCCGCGGACCGCTGCTGCCCGGGCGCCTGTTCGAGCACCTGGCCGCACACCTCCTGAATGCCCTGGTCGGCAATCTGGACGGCCCGGGTGGCGTGCTCGTTCCCGAGCCGGTTCCGCAGCTGCCTTGGCCGGAAATGCCCGCGGATCCTGTCGCCCAGGCCGGGCTCGCCCGACCGCCCCTGGTCGGAGCCGCAGGCAATGGGCTTGCACCCGTCCGTTCGGATGTCGAGAGCCTCGCCGAAGCGATCCTCGCCAAGTCCCCCTACGGAGTCGAAGCCCTCTTCGTCCTGGACTCCGACCCCGCGTTCGTCTCGATGGCTCCGGCGTTGTTCACATCCGCCTTGGAGCACGTCCCGTTGGTCGTTTCCTTCGCGACGCATCCAGACGATACCGCGCTGCTCGCCGATTGGATCCTGCCCCAGTCCCATCCCTTCGAGGCATGGGATCTCGACACGACGCCACCCGGCGTACCCTTCCCCCTGGTGAGCCTGGCCAAGCCAGTCCTCCCTTTGCCGCAGTACGACACGCGCTCCGCGGCTCAGATCTTCCTGGAGCTGGCCAAGCGCCTGGGTGGCGAGACTGCGGCGGCTTTCCCCTGGCCGGACGTGGACACGCTGATTCGGGCGGAGGTCCGCGGCCTGTACGGAGCCCGCCGCGGGGCGGTCATCGGAACCTCCTTCGACGAAGCCTGGGTCAGGATGATGGAGAGAGCCGGTTGGTGGGCTCCAGGCTATCGCTCGGAGGACGAGCTCTGGCAGCGAGTCGAGGAGACCGGCGGCTGGTGGGATCCGTTCTACGACCACTGGAACTGGGGCCGGGTCCTCCAGACAGGTTCGGGCAAGTTCGAGTTCCGCCCCAAGGAACTGGCGGAGCTCGCGGTCGATCGCTGGATGAAACCCCTCGGCTTCGAGAAGAAGACTGCAACGGACTCGCGGTCCGAGAGCCACCTGGCACTTCTGCTGTTCGAGCCGCTTGCCATCGCGGGAGGACTGGGTGCGCAGCTGCCCTTCCTTCAGGAAATCCTGGATCCTGGATACGAGGAGCGCTGGGAGTCCTGGGTCGAGCTCCACCCCGAGACCGCGGAATCTCTGGGTGTGGTGAACCGAAGCTGGGTGCGAGTCGTTTCCCCGCACGGGTCCGTTCGCGTTCGCGCGCAGGTGAGCCACCGCGTCGTTCCGGGGGTGGCCGCGATTCCACTGGGCCTGGGTCAGAGGGGTGGAGGCCGGTGGGCTGAGGGCATCGGCGCGAACCCCCTGCGTCTGCTTTCCCCAATCCGCGAGCCACTGAGCGGCCTGCCCGACCCCGGCGCCACGTGGGTGCGGGTCGTCGTGGACGGGACGACCTCCACCGCTACCTCCACCGCGGTGGAGGCGGAGAAAAGCTAGGCCATGGCACGCTGGGGAATGGTCATCGACCTGGACCGGTGCACGGCGTGCCAAGCCTGCGTCGTCGCCTGCAAGGTCGAGAACAACATCCCTCCGACCGGAGCGGACGTGGCCGGACGAGGACGTTCGATCTCCTGGATGCGACTGGCAAGAAACGTGTCCGAGCACGGGGAGGGGGCTGCTCCGCAGTGGATCCCGCTGCCCTGCATGCACTGCGAGAACCCTCCCTGCGTCAAGGTCTGTCCGGCCACGGCGACCATGATCGACAAGGAGGGTCTGGTCGCGCAGGTCTATCCACGCTGCATCGGGTGTCGCTATTGCACGACTGCCTGCCCCTACACCGTCCGGTACTTCAACTGGAAAAAGTACGACTGGCCTTTCCCGATGGAGCAGAGCCTGAACCCGGACGTCTCGATCCGGCCCAAGGGTGTGGTCGAGAAATGCACGTTCTGCCACCACCGGCTCCAGCTCGCCAAGGACCGCGCGCGCGCGGAGTCCCGGCTTCTGGCGGAGGGGGATTACGTTCCCGCTTGCGTCCAGACGTGCCCGTCCGGCGCCATGGTGTTCGGTGATCTCGACGATCGCAGGAGCGAAGTCTCACGGCTCGCCGAGAGCCCGCGGGCTTTCCGCCTGATGGAGGAGCTCGGGACCAAGCCGAAGGTCATCTACCTCTCGAAGGGGGAGTAGCGTGGAGGCCACCACTCACTCGATCGGCGCGGATGCGGCCCTTCTGCGGCCGATCCAGAAGACCACCTGGCGGTTCTGGGCCTTCTCGTCGGTCCTGGTCGGGATCTGGCTGTGGGGCATGTATGCCTGGAGGACGCAGCTGGGCTCGGGCCTCGACGTCACGGGCCTGAACGTTCCCGTGTACTGGGGTCTCTACATCACCAACTTCGTCTTCTTCATCGGGATCAGCCATGCAGGGACGCTGATCTCCGCGATCCTGCGCCTGTGCAATGCCGAATGGCGACGCCCGATCACGCGGGCGGCCGAAGTGATCACGGTCCTGGTGCTGTTCTTTGGAGCGGGCTGCGTCATCCTCGACCTGGGCAGGCCGGATCGGGTCCTCAACGTCATCCTGCACCCCAACTTCCGCTCCCCGTTGGTGTGGGACGTCTGCTCCATCAGCGTCTACCTGACCGGCAGCACGATCTACCTGTACCTGCCCCTCATTCCCGACATTGCGATCCTTCGGGACAACACCGACCGGTGGCACCGGCTGTACCGCGTCTTGGCCCTGGGCTGGAAGGGGACGGAGAGCCAACAGCGCATCCTCAACCGGTGCATCGCCGTGATGGCCGTCGCGGTGATCCCGATCGCCGTCTCAGTGCACACGGTCGTGTCCTGGGTCTTCGGGATGACCGTCCAGCCGATGTGGCACTCGACGATCTTCGGGCCCTACTTCGTCGTCGGGGCGATCTTCTCCGGGATCGCGGCCATCCTCATCGCCATGGCCGTCGTGCGGAAGGTCTACCACCTGGAGCCGTACCTGAAGCCGATCCACTTCAGCAATTTAGGGCTCCTCCTGATGGTCATGGCGCTTCTGTGGTTCTACTTCACTTTCGCCGAGTTCCTGACCACGTACTACGGATCCGATCCCTCCCACATGGCCGTCTTCTCCTCGAAGGTCACCGGCAAGTACGCGCCCCAGTTCTGGACCATGGTTGCCACCTGCCTCGTGATCCCGTTGGGATTCCTTGCCAACCGCCGGACCGGGTCGAAGGTGTGGGGCTGCGTCGTGGCGGCAGTCTCGGTCGAAGTCGGCATGTGGCTCGAGCGCTACCTGATCGTCATCCCGAGCCTCTCCAATCCACGCTTGCCACGGGCGGACGTCTCCTACCACGCCTCCTGGGTGGAGTGGTCCCTGATGGCTTCCTTCGTGGCGTTCTTCGTCTTCCTGTATGGCGTGTTCACCAAGTTCTTCCCGATCGTGTCGATCTGGGAGGTCCGGGAAGGACGGGAACATGCCCTGAGCCAGGTCATAGAGCGCGTCAAGAGGGTCTTGCCCGGGCTTCCCGAGGCAGGACAGCGGTGACCCTTGAAGTCCCAGGCCATCCACATGGGGAACTCGATCCGACATTTCGCGCACAGCACGCTGCTTCTCCTCCCGCTCGGTCTGGCAGCCGTCCAGGAGCCCAAGGGGGTCGGACTCGGGGATCCCATCCAGGGACAGACACTGTTCGCCCAGAAGAGTTGCGTGAAGTGTCACGCGGTCCGAGGCGCCGGCGGACGCATCGGCCCTGACCTGGGGCGCAAGGCCGCGAGGAACTCCTACTATGAGATCGCGTCGGTCATGTGGAACCACTCCCAGGGCATGACCGGGAAGATGGCCGAGTACCGCATCACGCCGCCCACCTTCCGGGACCAAGAACTGTCGGACCTGATCGCCTTCCTGTACTTCCTGAACTACTTCGACGAGCCGGGGGACCCCCGCGTCGGCAAGACGCTCTTCACGGGGAAGCACTGCATCCGCTGCCACAAGGTTGGAGGCGAGGGTGGTGAGACAGGACCTCCGCTCGACGCTCTGAATCGCGGGGTGTCTCCGCTCTCGATCGGGCAGGCGCTGTGGAACCACGGCCCTGCGATGGTCTCCGCCATCGAGGCCTCGGGGCTCGAGGTACCCAAGTTCGAGGGGAACGAGATCATCGACCTGATCGCCTACATCCGGATCCACGGTACGCGGCAGTCCGCTCGCAGATTCCAGTCGCCCGGCGATCCGGAGAAGGGACGCGCGGTCTTCCAGGCGAAGGGATGTAGCGCCTGCCACGAGATCTTCGGCGAGGAGCCGGGCGTCGGCCCCGACCTGGGACGGGCGGAGCTGCGCGGGAGCGTCACCCAGATTGCCGGAAGGATGTGGAACCACTGGCCGGAGATGTCGCGGACCATGCAGAAGGTCGGGATGTCTGTGCCTCAGTTCGAAGGGGACGAGCTCCTGGATCTCTTCGCATTCGTCTACATCGCGCGCTACCAAGGACAGGAAGGTCTTCCTGACCGGGGCAGAGCCGTGTTCGAGGGCAAGGGATGCTCGGTCTGTCACGGTGCCGAGGGAAAGGGCCTCGTCGGCCCGGACCTCCAGCGCGCCACGACGGGCCAGTCTAAGGAGAGCATCATGCAGAGCATGTGGAATCACGCTCCCGGGATGGGCGCCGTGCTGGAGGCTCAAAACCTCTCCTGGGCGCGGCTTTCGGCCCAGGAGCTGGCGGATCTACTGGCCTTTCTCTCGCGTGGCTGGCCCGTACCGGGTCCAACCGCCGAGCAGGCCAAGTGACTCCTTCCTCCCCTCACTCACCTGCTTCGGAGGACTTCGGCGATGGAGCGGTACGGGCGAAGTTCGGGGAGAATCTCTCGGGGCTGGGGAGTAGTCCCCGGCCCGTCGCTCGATGTCCAAGCCCGGGTTCTTGATGGCAAGGGGGGCATGGTCTTTGCCTGAGCGGTTCAGGATCCCGCGAGGAGGTTACGAGGATGAACCTGATCGATCAACGCAGGGCGAGTGGCTCGATTGCCTTCCATTTTGCTGGTTTCGCGCTGGTCGCGGCCGCCTCTCTGGTCGCGAGCTGCAGCGGCAGCAACGGCTCGCAGGGGCCTCCCGGGCCTCCAGGCCCTCCGGGGGGCGGAGAGCCGACCGACACGCACATCGGCCGCGGTGAGTCCGCGCCGGGATTGATCGTGACGATCGTCTCGGTCGACGGCGCCAGCGGCGCGGACGGCACCTTCCAGGTCGGCGACACGGTCAGGGTCACGTTCACCCTGACGAAGAACGACGGTAGCGCGTGGATGCTCTCCGAGATGTCGACCGCGCGGATGCTGCTCTCGGGTCCGAGCTTCAACTACCAGCGGGTGCTGCCGCAGGTCACGGATGTGGAGACGGCCTCGGTAGAGAACGCCAACGGCTCGTTCACCTACACGTTCGCGACGCCGATCCCGGCGGCCTACGCCGCGCCGTACAACGACACGGCCACGTTCGGGTCGGGCGAGGGCGAGCTCTCGGGGCAGGCCCTGCTCGCGGGCACGTACACGGTGGGCGCCTACTTCGCGTGGAGCTACACGGTGGAGGACCAGCCCTTCCGCGACGTGGGGAACGCCGAGAAGGACGTGCTGTTCCTGGGAGCGCTGGCTGTCGATTCCCGTGAGGTGGTCAAGCAGGTGAACTGCAACCAGTGCCACGAGAAGCTGCAGGCGCACGGAGGCATGCGACGGGACGTCAAGCTGTGCCTCCTGTGCCACACCGCTGGCTCGGAGGACGCGAACGATCCCGGGCTGGAAGGGGGAACCCCCGACACCACCCTCAGCTTCAAGGTGATGATCCACAAGATCCACAACGGGGAGCACCTGCCCTCGGTCCTGGGCGTGGCGACCCATGCCGATGGAACGCGCGACTACTCGGCGACGCCCACGCCCTACGTGATCACGGAGCTTCCGGACGGAGTGACCGACTTCTCCGAGGTCGCCTTCCCGGTCTGGCCGAACCTGAATGTCGCCATGCCCCGAGACCTGGGGTACTCCGCTCTCACGTCCTCACAGAAAACGCAGGAGGACACGATTCGCACGGGCGTCACCGACTGCAACAAGTGCCACGGCGATCCGGACGGCTCCGGTCCGCTGACGGCTCCGGCGCAGGGCGCTGTGGCCTTCGCCCAGCCCAGCCGCCAGGCCTGCGGCGCGTGCCACGACGACATCTCGTGGACCAACCTCTACACGGCCAACAACCAGACCATGCCCGCCCAGCTCACGGACTCGGCCTGCATCCAGTGCCACGCCGTGTCCGGGACGGCCCTCGCCGTGCAGGACGCCCACCTTCACCCGCTGCACAACGGCACCCTGAACCCGGGCGTGAACTTCATCGGCAGCGGCATCAGCGGAGGGACGGGAGCGGGCGGCAACTTCCAGGCGGGCGACCGCCCCAGCATCACCTTCGCCATCCAGAACGACGCGGGAACGGACATCCCCCTGGCGTCCCTGAACTCGGCCAGCGCCGTGGTGGTCGGGCCCACCTCCAACCGCCAAATCGTCATGCCCTACCCGGGCCCGAACAACGTGTCGATCTCACCCTACGACTTCGCAGGCCGACTGGCTTCGGGCAGCACCACGAACAAGGGAACGATGAGCCGGATCCTGTTCACCGGGGCTCCGGTGACCGAGATCCTCACCGTGGAGTTCACCTCGGCGACGGCCTTCGGCGTGACGGGGAGCGTCAGCGGGAACCTGGGTGCGTCCGCCCTCTCCGCCAGCCCGAGCACCAACCCCTCCGGCTCGTCGATCTCGGCGATCGACCTCTCGTCCTCCGCGGTGGCGGAGACCGTGACGGTGGCCTTCTTCAGCGCCGTGGACTTCACGGTCACGGGATCCGTGTCGGGCGCCATGGGCAGCGGGAGGCTGCCGGCAGCCACAAACGGCTCGGTGCGCTTCACCTCCACGAACGGGGCGCTCTCGTTCACCGCGACCGTCGGGACCACCGCATTCTCGAGCGGCAACAGCATCTACCTGACGATCTTCCAAGGCGCCGCGGCCAACCCCGTGCTTTTCGCCATCGCCGCGGGGCGGACTTCCTTCGCGGCGACGGACCGCTTCTACTACGAGCTCGTGGCGCCGGCGGCGAGCTACACCCTCAAGATCCCCATGGACCTGCCTCTGGAGTTCCTGGGAGACGGTGACGGCAACATCGGCCAGACGCTCACAGCGGGCAACCTCCCCGTCTACTTCGGACGGCAGACGCTGAACGAGGTGACGACCGTCGCCGTGCGCACGACCCTCTCGGCGTCGGCGAAGGCGCTGGATCGCGAGGTGGACGTGGTGTCCACCGCCAATTTCGCGGTGAACGACTACTGCGTGCTCGAAGGAGCGGCAGGAGTCGGAACGCGGGAGTACGTCCAGGTCGGCTACGTCGAGAGCGCCACGCGGATGTGGTTCAAGACGCCGCTGCGCTATGCCCATGCGGTCGGGGCGACCGCCGACGAGCCGACGCTCACCTACCGCCAGGAGGGCGCGGCAAACCGCTACATGCTGACCCCAGCGACCGGAGTCGTCACCTCCGTGGTCGCTTTCGGAGCCGGCAACGGCATCGTGATGACTTACCGGACCGACGGCCGATTCGGATACCTCCGCCATGGCGGGGACGCACTGCAGGCCAGCTACGCGCCTCCGCACAACGACTCGCCGAGCCTCGGCCAGGACTGGGGTGAATGGAAAGGGCTCAGCTTCGAGGACGGGACCTATACCGCCTCGATCTGGGGCGCCAGGTCCATCTTCCTGGGACTCTTTGGTGAGGTACAGACGTACCAGGCGGCCTCGACCGGAGCCAACGTCGATTTCCTGTACGGCGCCACGGCCACGACGATCGAGCCCTACGCGTTCATCTCCTCGTCGGCCACCTGCTACGCCTGCCATAGCCAGATGCTGTTCCACGGCGGCGGCCGCAGCGGCGTCGACACCTGCTTGCTCTGCCACGGGGTGGCGGGGGCGGAGGACTGGCCGCAATACAACCCGCCCACGACCAATCCCGTCCCGCCCAACAACGGCGTGACGATCAACTTCCGCACGATGCTGCACAAGATCCACCGGGGCAAGGAGCTGGCGAACGCTTCGACCTACACGGTCTACGGCAACCAAGCGAGCGCTAACACCTACGGCGAGGTCCTGTTCCCGGCCATGCCGAACGGGGTCCAGAACTGCAGGATGTGCCACGGAACGTCGGACGCCTGGATGGGGCCGTCGCCCCGCGAGCACTCCGGCACCGAGCAGACCGTGCCCACGCGGAGCTGGCGGGCGGTCTGCAACGCCTGCCACGACTCGGACGCGGCGACGGCGCACATCGACGCGCAGACCGCGCCCAGCGGATACGAATCGTGCGAGGTGTGCCACGGAGCGGACGGCCAGTGGAGCGTCGAGCTCATGCACAAGACCCGCTAGAAGAACCATGGCCTCCACTCGCAAGACCTTCCTCATCGGCGCGGTGACCGCGCTCGAGGCCGGATGCCTTCTCGGTGTCGCTTGTCTCGGTCGCGGCATGCTTCCGCTGGAACGGGCCTCGGCCACGCCTGAGCCCGTCCCGCGGGATACCGTCTCGTGGGAGACCTTGACATGGCCGACGGAGGTCGCTCAGACCGACCTCGAGACCGCGAAGGCTGAGGCACAGCGCACGCCCGGCTGCGCCGCGATCCCCGAGGCGGATGCGGACGAGAGAGCGCCCTCGGGAACGGCGACTTCCCGCGCCCCGCGCAAGGAGTCCGAGTTCTACGCCGCCTTCCTCACGATCGCGGCGCGCGGACCCGAGGCGCTCGAGCGGGCGGCGCGCACTGCCCTCGCCGAGGACGGCCCCGACTGCCACAAGGTCGCCGCGCTGCGCGCGCTCCGCGACGCAGGCTGCGCACGGACCGACGACATCCTGGTCGCGGTGATCGAGGGCTTGCCCGACGCCTCGGGGCCGCGCGGCGAATCCGTGCCCCGCTTCGCCCTGCGCTCGCTCGTCGAGCGCGCTGCCTGCGACGAGGGCGCACGCTCGGCCCTCGATCGGATCGCCTGGGGTGGCCGCATGCCGGCAGGATCCGCGCTGCGTGCAGCTGCGGCGGCCGCTCTGGCGGCGACCGCGACCGAGGACGAGATCTGGGCCGTCGCGGCCCGGCTGCGGTCCGAGGCGGATCCGCTCACGCTCGCCGGCGCGGTCGAGGCTCTGTCGCGCAACCCTGCAGCCGCCGCGGCCGATGCAGCCCTGGAGAGCCTGGGGGTCGAGCCGCCCGTTCGCAAGGACGTCCCCGAGAGGCAGGAGTAGTGTGGCTCGAGAACCGAGCCGACCCGCCTTCGACGGCTGGTCCGGAGAGCCCGAACGACTCCCCTGTTGGCTGTGTGGCTGGCCGATCGTCGTGAGGTCCACCGGGAGCGACCGGATCTACCTTTTCTGCATGGAGTGCGGTATGCAGGTGGTCATCCACTCCGCGACGGGCGCGAAGAGGCTCCGCGCTCTCGTTGACCAGGGCAACCTCGCGATCGAGCCTCGAGGAGTCAAAGCAGGATGAACTGCCAGGAATGCAGGAAGTCGATCGCCCCGAGGCTGTTCTCGGGCTTCATCGCGGCGTTCGCGATCTTCGGCTTGGTTCTCGCCCAGGCGGGGAAGGAGCCGGGCAAGGAGCCCGGCAAGGAGGCCAAGGCTGGCGCCGCCCCGGCGAACAAGTACATCGGCGCCGACAAGTGCAAGAACTGCCACCAGTCCGAGACCAAGAACCAATACACCGTCTGGCAGAAGACGGACCACGCCAAGGCCTTCGCCACGCTGGGCACCGATGTAGCCAAGAAGCTCGCCAAGGAGAAGGGGATCGACGATCCCCAGAAGAGCGACAAGTGCGTCAAGTGCCACGTGACCGCGTTCGGCGTCGCGGCGGACATGATCAAGAAGGGCTTCGACCCGAAGCTCGGGGTCCAGTGCGAGTCTTGCCACGGCCCCGGCGAGCAGCACATGAAGGCGCGGATGGCGGCCGCAGCCAAAGCGGGCGGCGAGAGCGCCGAGAAGGGGAAGGTCGCCGCGTACCTGAAGCTGCCCGAGGGCGAGATCGGCGCTGTGGTCGACCAGAAGACGTGCCTCATCTGCCACAACGAGGAGAGCCCGGGCTTCAAGCCGTTCTGCTTCTACGAGCGCGTCAAGAAGATCGAGCACCTCGATGCGCGCAAGCCGCACCCCGATCCGATGATGTGCGGCTGCGGCGAGAAGTGCGCATGCAAGAACGGATGCGAGACGGGCAAGTGCGGCGTGCCCCTCAAAGACAAGAAGTGATCGGAGGGGCATGGATACCGCAGGGGCCGTCGACGTCCGCTGGACGCAGGCTGCGAGAACCGAGCGCCGTGGCCGGTTAACCACCTCGGTCGGCCTCCTCTTCGCGTTCTGGGTGTTCCTCGTCGCGTGGAGCGCGATCGACGCAGAGCTCTCGCAGACGCTCGTCCGCACGCCCTGGGTGCGCTGGGGGGTCACCGGCCTCTTCCCCGCGGGCTTGGCGACCTGGCTGTGGCGCGTGCGGCGCTCCGCATGGCCGCTCGTCACCTCCGTGCCCTTCGGGACGGCGCTGCTCGTCCTGCTGCTCGCGATGACGGTCCTCGGCACGGTCGTCCTCCAGGCTCCGGCCCGAGATTACGCGGCGCATTACCCCGCTTGGCTTGCACCGGTCCTGCTCCGGCTGGGTCTGAACGACCTGTTCCACACCGCGTGGTTCGCCGCGTTTCTCGCGCTTCTCGCGGTCAGCCTCGTGTGCGTCGCGGTGAAGCGCCAAGCCTGGAAGGTGCCGATGTGGGGACACCTGTGCTGCCACATCGGGGTCGTGATCGTCCTGCTGGGCGGGACCGTGGGTCGCCTCTTGGGGCAGAAGGCGTTCCTCGAACTGCGCGAGGGCCAGTCGGCATCCGAAGCCCTCGCCACCGGAGGCGGAACGGCGGCCCAGGCAACGATCCCCCTCGGCTTCTCCGTTCGACTCGAGGACTTCGCGGTCGATCGTTACCAGGAGGAGAGCCGTCTGGTCGTGTACCGCATCGATGGGAGCTCCGTCCGTCCCGTGCGATCCCTGGACGCGGAGCGCGCCTCGGGGTGGTGCGCGGTGGGGACGGACGGGACGGAGTTGCGCGTGATCGGCTCCAAGGGCCCTGCCGCCGAGATCGAGCTGCGGAACGGAGGGCAGGTCTCGCGTCGAACCTTGATGGCCGGTTCGCACGACGCCGTCTGGGTGGGCGACGGCAAGGCCCTGGTCGCGCTCGAGCGCAGACCCCCCGAAGCCAGGGCCTACAGGAGCCGCCTCGCGATCCTCGAGAACGGCCGCAAGGTCCGCGAGAAGACCATCGAGGTCAACGATCCGCTCTCATGGCGAGGCTGGCACTTCTATCAGTCGAGCTACCGGGACCGCGATCCCACCTGGTCGGGCATCCAGGTCGTCCGCGATCCGGGCTTCGGAATCGTGTTCGCAGGCTTCGCGATGATCGGTCTCGGCGTGATCTTCGTGTACTACGTCCGCCCGTTCATCCTGAAGAGGAGGGCGGCAGCATGATCGAGGAGCTCTTCGGGGCGCACCCTGACGTGGGGGCGGTGGCCGTGCTGCACGGAGGGGCGCTCCTGGCTTCCGCGCCGGGAGCGGTGCTGAGGAAGCGCACCCTGGCTCGCGCCGGGATGTGGCTCCTCGCGGCCGCCTTCCTGCTCAACACCTGGGTGATCGCCGCGCGCTGGGTCGATGCCGGACGTCCTCCGTTCAAGACGCTCTTCGAGACCCTGCTCTTCTATCCATGGTGCGTCGCGGCGGTGACGCTGGCTTTCGTTGCGCTGCACCGGCTCCAGGTGCTCGTCCCCTTCGCGGCAGGGGTATCCGTCATCGGCCTGGCCTACGCGCTGTGGAGACCCGACGTCGAGTTCGTCAAGCTCCCGCCGGCCCTTCAGAGTGGATGGTTCGTGCCTCATGTCGTCACCTACTTCGTCGCCTACGCGGCCCTGTTCCTGTCCGGAGTTCTCGCGCTCCTCGCGCTCGTTCTGCCACGGTCCCGTTGCGGGACCGCGCCGCTGGATCGGGAGAGCGCTCTCGCGACCCATGCGCACCACGCGGCTGTCTTCGGCCTCGGTGCGCTGACGTTCGGCCTGTTCCTGGGCGGCGTGTGGGCCAAGTACGCATGGGGCGACTGGTGGTCCTGGGACCCGAAGGAGAACTGGGCCCTGGCGACTTGGCTCGCCTACATGATCTACCTGCACGTGCGGCTCATGGACGGATGGTCTGGACGCCGGGCCATGTGGGCCTTGGTGGTATCCTTCGCAGCCGTCGTGTTCACCTATCTCGGCATGAGCCTCCTGCCCACAGCGGAGGGCAGCTTGCACGTCTACCGATGATTCTCATCTTGGCGCGGGACTGCACCCAGCCGCTCCTCGACGAGATCGTGGGCGAGGCCGAACGCCGGGGATGGCGCAGCGAGGTCTCACGCGGTGACGAGCAGACGGTCGTGGCACTCTCCGGCACGGGCGATCCCCAGGCGCTCGAGGACGCCTTCCGGAGTCGGCCGGAGGTGGACGTGCTGCCGATCCTCTCGTACCGAGAATACCGGCAGCTGCGTTCGCGTCGCCGGATGCTCGCCGGACTGGCGAGCGGGCTGGGTCTCCTGACGGCGGTCGGCGCGGGGATTCCGGTGCTCGGGTTCCTGCTTCCTCCCAAGGGTACGCTCGCAGACCGCACCCTCGTGCGGGCCGCCGGCAAGGACGAGATCCGCGAGCGCTCGGCCCGGAAGGTGCTCGTCCTGGGTCGCCCCGTCGTGCTGGTGCGACTGGAAGGAGACCGCTACTTCGCGCTCAGCGCGATCTGCACGCACATGGACATTTGTCAGCTCGACTGGAGCGAGGAGCGACGGCAGCTCGTCTGCCCTTGCCACGGGGGAGCGTTCGACCTCTACGGGAACGTCGTGCAGGGGCCGCCGTCGATCCCGCTCGCTTCCTACAAGGTGGAGCAGCTCGGGGCGGACGTGTTCATCCGCGGGGAGGCCTGACCTCGAGTGCGCGCCCGCGAGCCAGGCTTGGCGCACGCGCTGTGGGGCCTCCTCAGGAGCCCCGTGCCGCCCGAGCTCCGGACCGACCTGGCCTTCGGCCTCCTGATCCTGGTGTTGTTCCTGATGCAGGTCGCGACGGGGATCCTGCTCACGCTCTACTACCAGCCCTCTCCGGCGATGGTTGCCGAGAGCGTCCAGTTCATCATGCGGGACGTGAGCTGGGGGTGGCTCGTCCGGGGGACGCACCATTGGTCCGCCCACGCCCTGATCGCCGTGTGCGGGATCCATCTGGCGCGGAGCTTCTGCCTGGGGACCTATCGCCGCTTGGGCTCCGCGACGTGGTACGCGAGCGTGGTCGTGCTAGCCCTCCTGGTGGTGCTCACCTTCAGCGGGCAGATTCTCGCCTGGGACAACGAGGCGTACTGGCGGCTGTCCCGGGTGGTCCGGCAGGTCGAGTCGATCCCGGCCATCGGCCGGTCGCTGGCGCGCGTGATGCGCGGCGGGGACGAGATGGGCGCGACCACCTTGAGCCGCACGTACTCCGCGCACACCATGCTCGTGCCCTGGCTCGTCTGGATGCTCATCTTCCTCGACACCTGGCTGCTCGTGCGCTGCTTGAGGATCCGGGTTGGAGGCACGCCTTGATCGTCGTGTTGCGACAGGGCTCGACGGAGGAGGAGATCGCCGAAGTGCTCCGGGATCTGGAGCGGCGGAGCCTGCGCGGCCGGATCGTGCACGCGGGGGGGAAACCCCTGATCCACGTGACGTCCGGCTCGACGCGGCGCGCCCGGCGACTGCTCAGGCTGGATCAAGTCGAGGCGCTGGTCCCGACCTCGGGTCCGCGCGTGCGAGTCGAAGGCCGTCGATTCTATCCCTACTATTTCGTGAACCTGTGCGCCGGTTTCGTCCTGGTGCTCGGTCTGCTCGTGCTCCTGGCCGGGCAGCTCCCGTCCGGCATGGGCGTGGAGATCGATGCGCAGCATCCACCGAGCGAGACCCAGTTCCCGTGGTACGCGCGGGCCCCGCTGGCGTTCGTGGCCTTGTTCCCCGAGTCCCTGGCATGGCTCGGGTGGCTCGTGCTCCTCGTGCTGGCCGGCGTCGTGTTCTTCCTGCCGACCCTCGATCGCTCGCAGCGCCGGACGCTGCGCGAGAGGTGGTGGATCGTCGCCGCAGGGATCCTGGCCGGGATCGGTTGGCTCTACCTCACCCTGTCGGAGGGCGCGAGATGAGCCGGTGCCTCCCGGCGTCCCTCCTGCTCCTCTCTGCGGCAAGTCCGGCGTTGGCGCTGCCCCAGGCGAGCAGCGGAGCGCCGGGGGAGAGTTGCGTCGTCTGCCATGGCAAGGAAGGGCACGATCTCGCCCGGAGCATTCACTCCAAGGCCGGGATCACCTGCACCTCGTGCCACGGCGGGGATGGGGGCTCGCTCGAGGTCGGCCAGGCCCACGGGAAGGACCTGGCGCGCCTGGCCAAGCCGCGCGAAATGCTCGAGTCCTGCGGCGGCTGCCATTCGGACGTCCAGCGCATGAGGCTGTACGGCCTGCGGACCGACCAGCTCTCGCTCTACTGGACGAGTCGCCACGGCGAGCGGCTCACCCAGGAGAGTGACGCCAACGTCGCCACCTGTGTCAGCTGTCACGGTAGCCATCTCGTCCTGGGGGCGACCGACCCGCGTTCCCCGGTGCACCGTTTCAACCAGGTCGTGACGTGCGGCCGTTGCCACTCGGACGAGGGGCTGATGGGGCGGTACGGGCTCAATTCGGACACGGTCGATCTCTACCGCAAGTCGGTCCACGGGCACGCGCTGCTCGACGAGGGGCACGTCGCCGCCCCCGCGTGCGCCGACTGCCACGGATCCCACGGGGCCGCGCCGCCTCGGATGAAGGAGATCGGACAGGTCTGCGGACACTGCCACTCCGTGGTGCAGGGCTACTTCGAGGACAGCCCTCACTTCCTGGCCCTGGCCAAGGGCGCGCCCGTGGCCTGCGTGGCCTGCCACGGAAACCATCTCGTCTCCAAGCCCTCGGCCGACTTGTTCGTGGGGGAGGAGAAGGGGCACTGCGGCTCGTGCCACGCGGAGGAGAAGGATCCCGCCTCGGCCACGGCCGCGCAGCTCCACGCCGGCGTCGTGGAGCTGGACCGCACGATCCGGAGTGCGGAGGAGGACGTGCGCATCGCCGGCACGAAGGGCCTCTTCCTCGGGCCGGAGAAGGGATACCTCGACGACGCCCGCGGCTTGCTCGTACGCGCGAGAGCGCTGACCCACCGCCTCTCGGCGCCGGCCCTGGCCGACATCCTGAATCGCGGCCGGGCCATGGTGCAGCAGACGCGAGAAAGCCTGGAAACCAAGGGCCGCGTCTTTCGTGACCGCAGGATCTTCACCACGATCTTCTTCGGCGTGTCGGTCGCTTTCGGGATCGTGCTCGTGATGTACGGTCGCCTGATCCGTGGCCGATCGAAATCCGTCGCGGGAAGCTCTGCGGCCGGGGCCGGGGATGTTCGCTAGAGGCACGGGACGCAGACTGTGGGAGCGCCTGGTCCATTGGGCGAGCGGGGCCTTCATCCTCGCCCTGTTCGCGACAGCGGCGCTCACCGTGGCGCTGTACGGCACGGTCCACCACACCGCGCAGCCCGAGTTCTGCAACTCGTGCCACATCATGGAGCCCTACTACGAGTCGTGGAAGCACTCGACCCACCACGACGTCGCCTGCATCGAGTGTCACTACGAGCCCGGCGCGATCGAAACCCTGGAAGGCAAGTTCAAGGCGCTCTCCCAGCTCGCCAAGTACGTGACGCGGACCGCAGGGACGAAGCCGTGGGCGGAGGTGAGCGACCAGAGCTGCATGCGATCCGGTTGCCACTCCGTGCGGATGCTCGAGGGGACGGTGGAGTTCGGCAACGTGAGCTTCGACCACCGCCACCACCTCCTCGAGAGCCGGCGCGGTCGCCGCCTGCGCTGCGTCACCTGCCACTCGCAGATCGTCCAGGGCGAGCACATCGCGGTCACCACGTCGGTCTGCTTCACCTGCCACTTCATGCCGGCGGAGGGCGGGCAGTTCCCGGAGAAGACCGGCGACTGCATGATCTGCCACGGGCCGCCGAAGACCGAGGTGATGGTGGCGGACCGGCCCTTCCGGCACGATCCCTACGTCGAGCGCGGCGTGGAGTGCCGGGAGTGCCACAACCCGGTGGTCCAGGGAGACGGAGCGGTCCGGAAGGAGCGCTGTCACTCCTGCCACGCCGAGACCGGCCACATCGAGCGCATCGGCGAGACCGCGTTCCTGCACGAGATGCACGTCACCACGCACAAGGTCGAGTGCTTCGAGTGCCATGACGAGATCCGCCACGGCCTGCTCCCGCTGGAGAAGCCCGGTCCGGCGCCGGGAGAGGGTTGCGGAGCCTGCCATGAGAACTCCCACGACGCCGCGCGCAAGCTGTTCGCCGGAACGGGCGCGGTGGGTGTGGTCGACGCGCCCAGCCGGATGTACCAGACGCGCGTGGTGTGCGAAGCCTGCCACACCGGCCGCACGGGATTCCTAGAGACCGGCCCCGCAGCGGGGCGATCCCACCCCGGTGTGCACGACGCCCAGGGTTCGATGTCCGCTGTCGCCGCCGCGGGCAATGCGGATTGCATCCACTGCCACGGAACCGGGTACGACGGCCTGCTCGGACAGTGGCAGGCCGCGGTCTCGGAGCAGATCGACCGGCTCCGGCCGCTGCTCGCCGGGCTGGAGCAGAGGCTCGAGGGCTCCCGCGATCACGCGGCGTGGCAGCCGCTGCGAGAAGCGCAACGGAACTTCGCACTGGTCACGCTGGACGGATCGCGCGGAGCCCACAACGTTTCCTATGCCCTCGACGCGTTGAAGGCGGGGGCTGACCGGATCGACCGCGCCCGCGCGCTGCTCGGAATCGAAGGGGAGCCCGGAGCGGCCGAGGAATTTCCCTTCCGATCGAAGCACGGCTGCACGAACTGTCACGCAGGAGCGGGTCGGTCGGAGACGGTATGGCCGGGCGAGCGCGCCTTCCCGCACCGAAACCACCTCCTGAAGGGCGGCCTCGATTGCGACGCCTGTCACAGCCTCCGGGAGCACGGCCAGCCCGCATTCCCGCGCACGGAGTGCGGCAGCTGCCACCACCAGGTGACGAGCGGGCGCGACCCTGGCGAGTGCACGAGCTGCCACGGCGCACAGGAGCGGCTCCTGCTCGGCACGGTCGAGGGCTTCGCGGGGAGGCCCGGCGCGATGGCGAAGATGGACTGCACCGAGTGCCATGGCGAGGCCCCCGACGTCTTGCGGCCGAAGCCCGCAGCCTGCGTGCTGTGCCACAAGGCCGGCTACGACGACATGCAGCTCGGGTGGCAGAAGGAGATCGGGGAGCTGGTCGGGCGCGTGGAGAAGGCGCTCGAGGCGGCACGACCTCTCGCCGACGCGACCGCAGGCGACGCGGCGCGCAAAGCGCTCTCCGCCGTCGTCCAGGATGGCAGCCGGGGTGTCCACAACTTCGAGCTCGCCAAGCTGCTCCTCGAGGACGCCCTGCACCGGTTGCGTCTGGAATAGCGTCCGGATCCGCGTCGGCGTCTAGGGCCAGGACGCGAGCATCGCGTAGAGGATCAGCGCGACCAGGAGCAGCCCGAGCGCGAGCGAGCCGAGACCGAAGAGCCGGACGGTCTTCGAGAAGATGGACGTGGCGGGATCGGCCAGCCGGCTCTCGAGCTCGCCGCTGGCCGCGAGCCGTTCGTACAGTCCCGGCCGCTCTCGTTGGAGCTCCTCGAGGCTCATCCTCCCGGTGAAGATCACCGGGTCCATCGGAAACTTCTCGGGCCGGAAGTGGGTGTTGAAGAAGTGGATGGTGAAGATGAAGCCGGTCGCGAGCAGAGCCTCGTCGCTGTGGACGATCGTCGCGACGTTGATCGACCAGCCCGGCAGGAAGCGCGTGAAGAGCTCGGGAAACCACAGGCACAACCCGGTGATCCCGATGATCGTGACCCCCCAGAACACCGCGAAGTAGTCGAACTTCTCCCAGTAGGTCCAGCGGCCGTAGCGTGGAGCGGGGCCCCGGCCCAGGAACCACCTCAAGGTCGCGAAGAACTCGCCGACGTCCGACCACTTGGGGATCAACGTGTCGGGCCCGAGGAAGAACTCCTTGACGCTCTGGCCGCTCCTCAGGTAGCGGCGCACGACATCCCACAGATGGAGGCCCATGTACCCGAAGGTGGCGACGGCGCAGACACGGTGGATCCACCCAGCCACCACCGTCCCGCCGAGGACGTGCGAGAGCGCCCGCGCCCACGCGGCGTAGGAGTACTTGAGCATCATCCCGGTGATGACGAGGCCAAAGAAGCTCAGGATCACGGTCAGGTGCAGCGCCCGTTCGAAGCGGTTGAACCGCACGTAGTGCTTCCCCGACCCCTCCGCGAGCGCCGGTCCGGCCGGCAGCAGCTGGCGCATTTTCCAGGAGCGCGGCAGCCAGATCAGCGTGTGCAGACCGAAGAACACCATGGTGCCCACGAGCAGCGCGGTCATCCCGACGAAGACATAGTACAGCGTGGGATAGCGGCCCGGATCGCGGTGCGTGGCATGCGCCAGGAAGCCGGCGAACTGCGGGTTCGATCCCGGGTGGCACTTCCCGCAGGTCGCAACGATGTGACCGGAGTGCAGGTGGGACTGCGGGTCGCTCGCCGGCAGGATGTCGTGGGACCCGTGGCAGTCGTAGCACTTGGCCTTGGTCGCGTCGCCCAGGGCGGAGGCCTTGCCGTGGTAGGTGTCGAAGTAGGTCTCCGCGATCTTCCCGTGGCACTGCCCGCACTGGGTCATGATCCCGAGCTTGAACGCGGGGAGGTCCGTGCGGGCCATCTGGTGCGCGGAGTGGCAGTCGTTGCAGGCCGGCAGCGACGGCATGTCGTGCAGCTGGACGTAGCCGGGATTGCCCTCCTTCGAGTGGATACTGCCCCGGAACGTCTCGTAGATGCCGTCGTGGCACCGCGCACACGTGCGCGGGATGTTGCTGTCGTTCACGGTCGACTCGGGGTCGCTCGCGGGCAGCTCCTTGTGCGCGGTGTGGCAGTCGATGCAGACCGCCGTCACCGTGAGGCCACTCTGAATCAGGGCCTTGCCATGGATGCTCTCGGTGTAGTGCTCGACGATCCGGCTTTCCGGACCGAGGTTCCGCTGCGCGGCCGGGGCCCCGTCACGGTGGCACCGCGCGCACAGCGTGGGCACGTTCCTGCGGTAGGTGGGCGACGCGCGCACCCTGGCCTGGATCGACTCGGGGGCGCCCTCGTCCGCCCTGTGCTCGAGGATCGCGTGCTGGCCATGGCAGTCGGTGCAGCTCGGCGCATGGGCATCCCCCGACTCGCGGAGCTGGCCGTGTCGTCCCCTGCGGTACTCGGAGACCTGGCCCGCGTGGCAGGTCGCGCAGTTCACGGGCGAGCGGACCGTCGAGCAGGGGCGCTGTCCGGACGAGGGAGCCGCTCCGGCGTGGCACTCTGCGCAGGAGACCCCCTTCCGGCCGTGGATCGAGCCCGCGTGCTCCTCGGGATCGACGTGCATGGACCGTCCGTCCGCGGCGATCACGTTCGCCGGGGAGTGGCAGCTCAAGCATTCGGTATCGGACATGCCCGTGTCATAACGTGCCTTCCGGTCGCGGTGGGGCGGGTGGCAATCGACGCAGTTGGGTGCCAGGTCCTTCCTCTCCCACAGCTCGGCGCTGACGACGTCGCGGTGGACCTCCGCGATCTGCCCGTGGCACTTCGTGCACGTGGCCGCCACGTTCTCCTTGTGGACCGTCGATGCGGGGTCGGCGGCAGGGAGGATCCCGTGTCCGCCGTGGCAGCTCGTGCACACCGCGGTCACCTTCAGGCCCTGATCGAACAGGCCACCCGCGTGGATGCGGTCGCGGTAGCGAGCGTGGACCTGCTCCGGGGTCAGGTCGCGGGCGCGCTCGACGGGGGCACCCTCCGTGTGGCACTGGGCGCACATGCCAGGGACCTTGAATGGGGAGATCGACGAGTCCGGGTCGGAGAGCCGAACCACGTAGTGGCCGCCGTGGCAGTCCTGGCACAGTGGAGCGAGCGGACTCCCTTCCGAGGCCAGGCGGCCGTGCGTGCTGGCCTTGTATCGAGCGATCGGGCCATCGTCGTCGTGGCATTCCATGCAGTCCACACGCTGCAGGTCTCGCGCGTGCGGGTACGTGTCGACTCCGCTCAGCTCGGTGTGGCAGGCGATGCAGTCGAGCTTGGCGTGGACGCTGCGCGCGAACCGCCCGGATTCGACCTGGAGCGAGACGCTCCTTCCCGCCTTCTCCATGCTCAGGCCGGCCACCGAGTGGCACTTCAGGCACGCGTCGTTTCCTTGGGCCAGCACCGTCGGCCATGCGGTGCACGCTCCCAGCAGCAAGCCGGCGAGCAGGCGGGACGTGGACCCTTGCAGACTGGGATCGGGCCTCGCGATTCGGCCGGCGCTGCCGGCCCCGACCCGGACACTCTTCCCTGCCACAGCTGCTCGGGTAGGGTTCACGGGAGGTCGCCTGGTGGGATCCGTCCTCAGTCGCTGTGGAACTCGCCCAGCATGATCGGCGTCGCGATCTTGACCATCAGCGTGAAGAGGAGGAAGCCGACCGCAAAGATCCCCGCGGCGACCCACAGCTCGGTCCACGAGGGGAAGTACTCGTAGATCTCGCCCAGCGTGTCCGGCGTCAGGCCCGGGATCACGAGACCCATCCCTTTCTCGAGGTACACGCCAGCCCAGATCAGAACGCAGCCCAGGTTCAGCGTCAGCGGATTCCTCCGGGTGCTCGGGATCAGGAAGAGCACGAAGGCCGTGATCGACGCCGCCACCGACAGCCACATGTACGGCACGATGGCCGTGTGCCCGCCGATCCCGACGAACATGTACTTCATGTGGATCAGGTGCTCGGTGTTCGAGTAGACCTCCTTGAACACCTCCGCGCCGAGCAGGAACAGGTTGACGAACATCGCGTAGGCCATGAGCTCGGCCACCTTCCAGATCGCTTCGTCGTGGATCTCGAAGCGCGTGAACCGGCGCAGGAGCTGCATCAGGATCAGGAGGACAGCCGGCCCCGAGCAGAAGGCCGACGCCAGGAACCTCGGCGCCAGGATCGACGCGTTCCAGAACGGACGCGCGGGCATGCCGTTGTAGAGGAAGGCCGTCACGGTGTGGATCGCGATCGCCGAGGGGATCGAGATCAGGACCAGCGGGAGGAAGAAGCGCCTGTCGGGCTTCCTCCTCTGGAACATCGCGAACAGGAGATAGGTGACGATCACCAGGTTCAGCACCAGGTAGCCGTTCAGCACGACCACGTCCCAGGCGAGCAGCGAGCGCGGGAGGTTGAGGTGCCCGAGGCCCGGGATCAGGTGCCACAAACGATCGGGGTGCCCGACGTCGACCGTCACGAACAGCCCGCACATCGCGATCGCCGCGATCGCGAGCAGCTCGCCCAGGATCACGACCTCCTTGATCGGCTTCCAGTTGTACACGTAGGCCGGGATCACGAGCAGCACGGCGGCCGCGGCGACCCCGACCAGGAACGTGAAGTTGCCGATGTAGAAGGCCCACGACACGGGGTCACGCATGTTCGTCGTGATCAGGCCCCGATGGAACTGGTGCAGCCAGGCTCCGAAGCCGGCCGCGATCAGCAGGAGTAGGCCCAGGATCCACGCCCAGTACAGCGCGTTCCCCCGCAGCAACAGGCGCAGGCTGCCCAGCGCGAACTGGCCGAAGAGCCGAACCGTCCTCATGCTGATCCTTCCGTCACAGACCGTAGAAATAGAAGAACCGCGGCCGGGTGTTCAGCTCGTTCTTGAGCACGAACACGCGCTTGTGCTCGAGGATGTAGCGGATCTCGCTCTTCGGGTCGCGCAGGTTTCCGAACTTGCGCGCGCCGACCGGACACACCTCGACGCACGCCGGATAGCGCCCGTTGCGCACCCGCTGGACGCAGAACGTGCACTTCTCCACGACCCCCTTCATCCGCGGGCGGTTGCCGAGGTAGTGCGTCTTCGGGTTCATCTGCTCGGCGGGGATCTTCGGATCCGTCCAGTTGAAGTGCCGCGCGCCGTACGGGCACGCGGACATGCAGCAGCGGCAGCCGATGCACCAGTCGTAGTCGATCACCACGATCCCGTCCGGCTCCTGCCAGGTCGCGCCGACCGGGCAAGACTTCACGCACGGCGCGTTCGAGCACTGCTGGCAGGAGATCGGGACGTAGAAGTGGCCCGGCCGCGGCACCTTCTCGGCTTCGTAGTAGGCATCGGCGTGGGCGAAATCGATGCCCTCCTCCTTGTCCATCTCGAGCACGCGGATCCAGTGGATCTGCGGATCGCGGCTCTGGTTGTTCTCCTCTACGCAGGCATAGACGCACCGGCGGCAGCCGATGCAGCGCGAGAGGTCGAGGGCGTAGCCGAATTCGACGCCCGGGCGCGCGGACTCGGTGTCCACGGTCACGGCCTTGCCGAACGTCGCGCTGTGCTCCTTCTCGAGATCGGCCACCACCGCCCCGAGCTCCTCCTTGGAGAGCTCGCGGAAGCGCTTGCGGAACCACGGCGTGTGGCTGACGTCCGCGCACGCGCCGGCGGCCGCCGCGGCGCAGCCGACGACCGCGCACAGGAACTCGCGCCGGGATGCGAGTGCCTCGCTCACGGTCCCGGTCCCGCCGGACGCACCGGCGCCGGCTTCGGCTCGAGCGGCTGGAAGGCGGGCGAGTGCGAATTGTGGCACTGGACGCACAGGAGGTAGGTCTTGTGTCCGTCCCAGTCGCCGCTCCTGCGCCCGTGGACGCCGGCCTTCCAGTCCCGGTACTTGTCGCCGTGGCACTGGCCGCACAGCTTGTACGATTCGCTGAACTCCACGAGCTCCCCGCTGGCGAGATGCAGGCGGTCCCGGTCGGTCGCTGAGTGGCAATCGAGGCACCAGCGGTGCTCCTCGTCGTGGTGGAGGGTGATCTCCTGGTGCGCGGTCGTGAGCGTGCGCCGCTTCGTGTTCGGGGTGATCTCCGGATCGTGGCAGTCCGAGCAGGGGAACACGCCCGGAGAGAAGGGCGGGGGCGGCACCTCGATCTCTTCCGCAAGAGGCTCCGCGGACATGGGCAGGGGAGCTGCATCCTCCGACGGCTCCTGGCCCTCTGCGCCGCTACAGCCCGCGACGAGTGCGAGCACGGCGACCAGTCCGGCTGCTTTGGAAACGTCTCCCACCATCGCTCACCCGGCTTCCTGAGCAAGGACCGGGCCGGGTCGGGGCGACGGGAATGACGGGGGAGGGGTGAGGAAGATTTCGCGCGGCGCGGAAGATCGCGCGCTATTCCGGCGTGGGGAGCGTTTCGCCGAGCTTGAACTTCTCGATCCGGTAACGGATCTGGTCGCGATTCAGGCCCAGGAGGTGCGCCGCACGCGTGCGATTCCCGCGCGAGCGGGCGAGAGCCTGGACCACCATCTCCTTCTCCAGCTCTTCCAGCACGAGCCCTCCGGGCGGCAGCCGGATCTCACCCGAGGCGGCCTCGGCCGGACCCTTCGGGCTGCGGATCTCGGTCGGCAGGTCGAGGTGCGAGAGTCGCTCGCCGTCCGTCAGGAGCACGGCGCGCTCGATGGCATTGCGCAGCTCGCGCACGTTGCCCGGCCAGGCGTAACGCCTCATCAGCTCGGTCGCGGCCGCGTCGAAGCCCAGGACGTTCTTCCTCAGCTCGCGGTTGAAGTGGCCCACGAAGGACTCGGCGAGAGGCATCAGGTCCTCGCCGCGCTCGCGCAGGGGCGGGATCTCGATCGGGATCACCTTGAGCCGGAAGTAGAGGTCGCCGCGGAAGCGCCCCGCCTCGACCTCCTTGCCGAGGTCCTTGTTCGTCGCCGCGACGATCCGCACCGAGACCTGGATGTCGCGCGTCCCTCCGACGCGGCGAAAGGCCTTGTCCTCGAGAACACGCAGGAGCTTGCCCTGCATCCCCTGCGAAAGGTCTCCGATCTCGTCCAGGAACACCGTCCCGCCGTCGGCGAGCTCGAAAAGGCCCTTCTTCTGCGCCTTGGCGTCTGTGAACGCGCCCTTCTCGTGCCCGAACAGCTCCGATTCGAGCAGCGCCTCCGGCAGCGCCGTGCAGGTGATGTTCATGAACGGCTTCTCCCAGCGCGGCCCCGCGAAGTGGAGCGCGCGGGCGACGAGGCCCTTGCCGACCCCGCTCTCGCCGAGCAGCAGGATCGTGCTCGCCTCGCTCTCGGCCACGCGACGGATCAGGCGCACGACCTCCTGCATCGCGGGCGCCTGGGCGACGATGTTCTCCAGGGCGGCCTCGCGGCGAGCGTCCTCGCGCACGCGTGCGACCTCCTCGCGAAGCTGTCCGGTCTCGAGCGCGCGCCCGACCGTCTGGATCAGCTCCTCCATCTCGAAGGGCTTGCCGATGTAGTCGTAGGCGCCCTCCTTCATGGCCTCGACCGCGCCCCCGACGCTGGCGTGGGCGGTGATCATGACGACCGGGGTGCGAGGCGAGCTCTTGCGGACGACGCGCAGGACCTCGATTCCGGAGCGGTCGGGCAGCTTGTAGTCCAGAAGCAGGAGGTCGGGCATTTCACGTTCGACCGACTCGATCGCCTCGCCCGCGGTCGCCGCCTGCTCGGCGATGTAGCCCGCGTCCCGCAAGGCCTGGCACAGTCCCCAGCGGATCAGTCTCTCGTCGTCGACGACCAGGACTCGTGCATTCATGCTCCAGCTGCCTCCCAGGTCCGGAAGAACCCTCGGATCCGGGGGATTTCTCGCGTCCGGCCGGATGCGCGCGATACCCGGTCCGCCTCCCATCGTCCCACACAGCGCAATCCCCGGAATGGACGGTTTTTTGAAGGAAGGACCACAGGGTCGCCCTTGCGACCCCCCTCCGCAAGCTCACGATGGCCGCATCCCCCGGCAAACCCGCGCAGACCCCGACCGCCGAGGGAGGCACGCGCTTCTTCCTCGGCTCCCTCGGCGGCAGCCTGGGAAGCGCGGACATCGCGCTCGGAGACTTGATCGAGCAGACCAAGGACGCCGTGCTCCTGATCGATACGGAGAAGGTGATCCGCTACTGGAACCAGGGTGCCGAGGCGCTGTTCCAGTACACGCGCGACGAGGTCCTCGGCCGCCGGATCGGCTTCCTCCTGCCACCCGACCTGATCGAAGCGGGCGAGCTGGACTGGATCCAGAGTCGGATCGTCGACGAGGGGTGCTTGTGCAACTTCATCACCCGCCGCGTGCGCAAGGACGGCGGCGAGCGCTGGGTCAGCCTGACGCGCTCCGTGCTCCACGACACTCGCGGCGGCGTGATCGGCTCGACGGCCGTCTTCCGGGACATCACCGACGAGCGGCGCATCCAGGAGGAGCTCTCCCGCGCGCGGGGCATGGCGATCGTCGGCGAGATGTCCGTGACGCTGGCCCACGAGATCAAGAATCACCTGGCGGGCATCTACACCGCGATCCAGATCCTCTCGCGAGGCCTCGAGCCCGGCGACGTCCGCCGCGACGTGTTCGACGAGGTCGCTCGCGAGGTCAAGCGACTCGACGAGACGGCGCGCGACCTCCTGCGTTTCGCGCAGCCGGCACCTCTCCAGCGCACCCCGATCGAACTCTCGGGATGGCTGCAGACCCTGGTCGTGTCGCTCTCGATGCTGCCCGAGGTGCAGATGCACCAATTCGAATTCGACGTGCCCGGGGACCTCGTCGTGCCCATCGACGTGGATCGGATGGGGCAGGCGCTCAACAACCTGATCCTGAACGCCGCTCAGGCCATGGAGAGGCACGGGAGGATCCTGATCTCGGCGAGCCGAGTCCCGGGCGGCATCGAGATCCGCGTCGCGGACACGGGCTCGGGGATCGCGTCGAGCCTGCTCGGGGCGATCTTCCAGCCCTTCTACACCACGAAGAGCCAGGGCACTGGACTGGGACTCTCCATCGCGCGCAAGAACGTCGAGGCTCACGGTGGGACGATCGAGGTGGAGAGCGAGGTGGGGAGGGGCAGCCGCTTCACGATTCGCTTGCCCATCGTTCGATGATCGCGTCCATGGTACGGCAAGAGGCGGACGCGCCGCTTCCGTCGAAGGCCGTAGGCTTGCATCCGAGGAGTTCGTAGTCGCCCAGACGGCATCCCTGCGCACAAGTACCACCCCGGTCTACGACCCTTGGCCGGGACTGCTGGGCGCGGGGCTTGAGTAGCCTCCATCCGAACAGGTATCGGTGAGGACCTGCACGCTGTGATCCGACGCGCTCCGACTCCTTCGGGCTATCGCTGGGAGATGCGCGCACCCAACGAGCCGCTCGTGAGGTGCGAGGTGGAGCGCTTCGTGCCCGGACCGGGCGAGGTCGTCGTGCGGGTGGTCGGCTGCGGGCTCTGCCACACCGATCTCGGGTTCCTGTTCGACGGCGTGCGCCCGCGGCACGACCTGCCCCTGGCCCTCGGCCACGAGATCTCGGGCGAGGTCGTGGACGCGGCTCAGGGCCTGGATCGGTGGATCGGCAGGGCGGTGATCGTGCCCGCGGTGACCCCTTGCGGGGACTGCGAAGCATGCCGCTCGGGCCGCGGGACGATCTGTGCGCGGCAAGTGATGCCCGGCAACGACGCTCACGGCGGCTTCGCGAGCCACGTCATCGTGCCCGCGCGCGGGCTGTGTCCGGTCCATGAAGCCGGAGCGCTCGAGGGCCGGCCGCTCGGACGCGCGGGCGTCACGCTGGCCGAGCTCGCGGTCCTGGCCGACGCGGTGAGCACGCCCTACCAGGCGGTGCGGCGGTCGAATCTCTCCCGCGGCGACCTTGCCGTCGTCATCGGGCTCGGAGGCGTGGGCGGCTTCGCGGCCCAGATCGCCAGATCTCGCGGAGCGACCGTGGTGGGGATCGACGTCGATCCGCGGCGGCTCGAGAGCCTCTCGCACCACGGGGTGCTCCTCTCGATCGATCCCGCGGGAAAGGACCCGCGCGAGGTCCGCAACGCCATCGCCCGCTTCGCAGCGGCCGAGCATCTTCCGGGCCATTCGTGGAGGATCTTCGAATGCTCCGGTACGAAGGCCGGGCAGGAGCTCGCCTGGAGCCTGCTCGTGCCCGACGCGCACCTGTCGGTGATCGGCTTCACGCGCGACAAGGCCGAGCTCCGGCTCTCGAGCCTGATGGCGCTCGACGCGACCGCGCGCGGGAACTGGGGCTGCCTGCCGGAGCTGTATCCGGAGGCGCTCTCCCTCGTCCTCGAGGGCGGAGTGGCGGTGAAGCCGTTCGTCGAGGTCCATCCCATGGACGAGATCCAGGCCGTCGTCGAAGACGCGCGCCGGCACCGCCTCGGCAAGAGACCGGTGCTCGCGCTCACAGCCCAGGAGGATCCGAGATGACCGTCCACCCGAGCGCATTCAAGAACCACGACCTCATGCCCGCCGACCTCGCCTTCGACGGCGTGCGCTACGAACACCGGCCGGTCCGGGACGGGGAGGGCAGCGAGGCTCCCGGCCTCTCCGCCGCCTGGATCACCCTCGACAACCCCGAGGAGTTGAACTCCTACACGACCGAGATGGTCAAGGGCGTGATCCTCGCCTTCCGCCGTGCCTCGAACGAGCGCGAGGTCGCGGCGGTCGTGTTCACGGGAAGCGGGGACCGCGCCTTCTGCACGGGCGGGAACACGGCCGAGTACGCCGAGCATTACGCCGGTGCGCCCGAGGAATACCTCCAGTACATGCGGCTGTTCAACGACATGGTCAGCTCGATCCTGGCCTGCGACAAGCCGGTCGTGTGCCGCGTGAACGGCATGCGGATCGCGGGCGGGCAGGAGATCGGGATGGCTTGCGACTTCAGCGTCGCGAGCGACCTGGCGGTGTTCGGCCAGGCGGGCCCGCGCCATGGCTCGGCCCCGGACGGGGGATCGACCGACTTCCTGCCCCTGTTCGTTGGGATCGAGCGCGCGATGGAGAGCTGCACCCTGTGTGGCCTGTGGACCGCCTATGAGGCGCTGCGCCACGGGCTCGTGAGCGAGGTCGTGCCGGTGCTGAAGGTCGGCGAGCGTTTCGTGCCCAATCCGCTCGTGATCACGGACCGTTGGATCGACGAGTCCGGGGCCATCGTCTACGGGGCACCCAGGACGGGCGAGCAGCTTGCCCGGGGCAAGGAACTCCTGAAGTCCGGCCGGATCGACCTCGCCCCCCTCGACCGCAAGGTCGACGGGATCGTCTGGAAGCTCTCGCGCACGATGCCCGGCTGCCTGCGCAAGACGATCGAGTCGGTGCGCAAGCACAAGCTCGAGCACTGGGACCGGAACAAGGAGAGCAACCGGAGCTGGCTCGCGCTGAACATGATGACCGAGGCCGCGGCCGGCTTCCGTGCGTTCCATCAGGGTGCGAAGGGACATCGCGAGGTCGACTTCCACGACCTGCGCAGGCGCCTCTCGTCCGGTGAGCGCTGGTCGCCCGAGTTCGTCGAATCGTTGCTCCCCGAGCCCGAGTGCACACGGGAAGAAGCTGCCGCCTGCGCCTCCCGGCAGGGCGCACGAGTTCCCTGAGCCATGATCCGGGAACAGGATTCCGCGGTTCACAGCGAGCTCTCCGAGGGCGGCCGGCTCCTGCGCGTCGTGCTCGACTCGGGCCGGGGAAACGTGATCGGAAGCGTGGCCATCGAAGGACTGCGCGCGGCGCTCGCCCGCCACGTGCGCGAGAAGCGCCTGTGCGCCTGGATCCTGGACCACGAGGGGCCGCACTTCTCCTTCGGCGCGAGCGTCGAGGAGCACGCCCCGGGCAAGGTCGAGGGGATGCTGCCGCGGTTCCACGCCCTGATCCGCGACATCGTCCACCTCGATCTGCCCTTCCTCGCCTGCGTGAAGGGGATGTGCCTGGGCGGCGGCCTCGAGATCGTCCTCCCGGCGGAGCGCGTCTTCGCCTCCCCGACGGCCCGGTTCGGTCAGCCCGAGCTGAAGCTCGGCGTGTTCGCACCGCTGGGCTCCCTGCTCCTGCCGCGGCTCGTCGGCCCCCGGCGCGCGGCGGACCTCCTCCTCAGCGGACGGACGATCGCGGTCGAGGAGGCGCTCGCGTTCGGCCTCGTCTCGGAGGTAGCCGACGATCCCGGTGCGGCCGCGCTCGCCTGGGCGCGCGAGCACCTCCTCTCGAAGAGCGCCGTCTCGCTGCGGCACGCGATGAGACTGATCCGCCGCGACCTGCGCCAGCGCGTGTTGCCCGCGCTCGAGGAGGCGGAGCACGCCTACCTCGGTCCGCTCATGACGACCC
Source organism: Planctomycetota bacterium (assembly GCA_041488095.1). Classification (GTDB taxonomy): domain Bacteria; phylum Planctomycetota; class UBA1135; order UBA1135; genus DASYPQ01. The sequence goes on along the minus strand of JBGPOP010000001.1, from coordinate 76,201 downwards.
GCGACGCGCGCGAAGGCATCGCCGCGTTCCTGGAGAAGCGCGATCCAGCCTGGGAGGACCGCTGATGGTCCTCGAGGAGATCGTCGCGCGCTGCGAGGAGCTCCACGAGGACCTCGACCTCGCGTGCGCGCACGCGTGGAAGGCGCGCCATCCGGGCGCCAGGGCGGTCGGGTTCCTGCCGACGTACGTCCCGCGCGAGATCCTCCACGCCTCGGGCGTCCTGCCGGTCGGTGTTCTCGGAGCGGGCGAACAGCTCGAGATCGTGCGCGGGGACGCGTGCTTCCAGTCCTACATCTGCCACCTGCCGCGCTCGGTCGTCGAGCTCGGGCTCGCCGGCCGGCTGGATGTCCTCGACGGGATGATCTTCCCTTCGACCTGCGACGTGATCCGCAACCTGTCCGGGATCTGGAAGCTGCTCTTCCCCTTGAAGTACGTGCGCTACCTCGACGTGCCGCAGAGCTTCGACCCGGAGGTCGGAGGGCGCTTCTACGAGGGGCTCCTGCGCGAGCTCCAGGACGACATGGCGCGGCTCTCCGGACACCGCGCGAGCGACGAGGACCTGGTCCGATCGATCCGCGGGTACAACCTGAACCGCGGTCTCGTGCGCGACCTGTACGACCTGCGCGCGAGCCAGCCCTGGCGCGTGCCGGCGAGCGAGGCCTACCTGGTCCTGCGCGCCGGGATGGTGCTGCCGGTCGAAGAGCACACGACCCTCCTCGCCGAATACCTCGAGGCGGTGCTCGAAGCGCCGCGGCGGGAGCGCGACGACGCGCGCATCGTCCTGCGCGGCGTGTTCTGCGAGCAGCCCCCCCTGGGCCTGATCCGCACGCTCGAGAAGGCCGGGTGCTACGTGGTCGACGACGACCTCCTCACGGTCTCGCGCTGGCTGGGTCCCGACGTGGAGCCGGACGGGGATCCGATCGCGGGGCTGGCACGCGCGTACCTCGACTACGAGGGCGAGTCGGCGTCGCGCTACGTCCCCGATGGCGCGTCCAAGGGCCAGCAGCTCGTCGAGGCCGTGCGGCGCACGGGCGCCGAGGGTGTGATCTTCGCCTGCCCGAGCTTCTGCGACCCGGCGCTTCTCGACCGTCCGATGCAGCAGGCGGCGCTGGCCAGGGAGAAGATCTCGTTCACCTCGTTCAAGTACTCCGAGAACACGGGCCAGATGCAGCCGATCCGCGAGCAGGCCGGGACCTTCGCCGACACGATCAAGCTGTGGGGGGAAGGATGAAGCCGGCCGCCGTCAAGGAGCCCTCGATGGTCCGCCAGAAGGAGATGCTGGCCGACCACTTCAAGAAGCTCGCGACCGCGAAGGCGCGCGGCGACAAGGTGGTCTACACGTTCGTCCCGGGCAACCTGACCGAGCTGATGCTCTCCTTCGACGCCCTCCCGGTGCACCCCGAGATCAACGCGCTGCAGTCGGGCATGCGCAAGCTCTCGGGCGAGTACATCGCCGAAGCCGAGCGCGCCGGGCACTCCGAGGACGTGTGCGCCTACGTCAAGTGCGACATCGGCATGCTCCTCAAGGGCAACGTCGGCCCGACCGGCGAGAAGCTGCCCGAGCCCGACTTGCTCCTGCTCTCGTACACCGGCTGCTTCACCTTCATGAAGTGGTTCGAGCTCCTGCGCGAGCGCTACCGCTGCCCCGTCGCGATGCTCCATGTGCCCTACCAGGAGGGCGGGAGGATCACTCCGGAGATGCGCGCCTATGTCGTGAAGCAGCTCGAGACCGAGGTGATCCCGAAGCTCGAGCGCGCGACGGGGAAGAGCTTCGACCTCGACCGGCTGCGCGAGCTGCTCGCGCGCTCGTCGCGCGCCGAGGACGACCTGGTGTGGGTGCTCGAGTCGGGCAAGAACCGGCCCTCGCCGATCGACGCGTACTTCGGCGGCGTCTACTACATCGGCCCGCTGTTCACCGCCTTCCGCGGGACCGAGGCGGCGATCGACTACTACCGCCTGCTGCGCGGCGAGGTCGAGGGGCGGCTCGCGCGCGGCGAGGGTCCGATCACGCCCGAGGGCTCGATCGACGCGGAGCGCTTCCGCCTGGTCGTCGAGGGCCCGCCCAACTGGACCCACTTCCGCGAGTTCTGGAAGATGTTCTACGACGAAGGCGCGGTCGTCGTCGCCAGCACCTACACGAAGGTCGGCGGCGTGTACGAGGGCGGGTTCCGCCACGACCCGGCGCGGCCGCTCGAGTCGCTCGCGGACTACTGCCTCGGCTGCTACACGAACCTCGACCTGCCGACGCGCGTCGACATGATCGCGCGCCACGTCGAGGAGTACTCCGCCGACGGATTCCTGATCAACTCGATCAAGAGCTGCAATTCCTTCTCGGCCGGCCAGCTCGTCATGCAGCGCGAGATCGAGCGACGCACCGGGCGCTCGGGCGCGTTCATCGAGACGGACCTCGTCGACCCGCGCTACTTCGCGCCCTCCAACGTCAGGACGCGGCTCGAGTCCTACTTCCAGATGCTCGCGCAGGGGCGACCGCTCGCGCGGGCGGCCGGGGCGGCACCGTGAAGTGCTTCGTCGGCATCGACCTGGGCTCGACCACGACGAAGACGGTGGTCCTCGGCGAGGACGGGGCGGTGCTCGGCCGCGGCATCACGAACAGCCGCTCGAACTACGACGTCGCCTGCGCGGTCGCGCGGAGCGAGGCGCTCGTCGACACCCGCTTCCACCTGTTCCAGAACGCGCTGCGGGAGTCCCCCGATCTCGACAGCCACGCGGCTTGGTTCCTCGACGCCGTTCGCCGCGCCTTCCGCCTCGAGCAGCACCAGCGGCTGCTCGACGAGCTGGAGGAGACCTGCCGCGTCCATGCGGAGTCGCTGGGTGCCGTCGCGCCGTCCGTCCTCGCGTGCCTGGCGGGCATGTTCGAGGATCTGCGCGAGGAGGCCGCCGGGCTGTTCGCGTCCGGGGCGCCGGCGCGCTCGGACTTCTTCCGGGACCTGGCGGGCTCGCGTTTCACGGCGCTCGCCGAAGCCCACGGCAAGCGCCGGGGGGTGAGGCCCGATCTCCTGATCGGGCTCTACGACAAGTCGATCATCCCGGTCGAGAACCGGCCGCCCGAAGGCGATCTCCAGGACCTCCTGGGCAAGGCGGTCGAGACCGCGCTGGACGGGTGCACGATGAGCGAGCGCTGGCGCGACGAGATCGCCTGGACCGCGCAGCGCGCGGCGGGGATCTCTTTGGTCGAGGTGCGCACGGTCGGGACGGGCTACGGCCGCGCGCGCTTGCCCTTCCCCAAGGAGCAGATCCGCTCGGAGATCCTGTGCCACGGACTGGGCGCGCACGCGGTCTTCCCCGGGACGCGCACCGTGCTCGACATCGGCGGGCAGGACACCAAGGCGATCCAGGTCGACGAGCGCGGGCTCGTCAAGAGCTTCCAGATGAACGACCGCTGCGCGGCGGGCTGCGGGCGATACCTGGGCTACATCGCCGACGAGATGAACCTGGGCCTGCACGAGCTCGGTCCGATGGCGATGCAGGGCAAGCATCCGGTGCGGATCAACTCGACCTGCACGGTGTTCGCCGGCGCCGAGCTGCGCGACCGGCTCACGATGGGCCAGAAGCGCGAGGACATCCTGGCCGGCCTGCACCGGGCGATCATCCTGCGCGCGATGTCGCTGCTGGCGCGCTCCGGGGGGGTCTTCGAGCAGTTCACGTTCACCGGCGGGGTCGCGCGCAATGAAGCAGCGGTGCGCGCCCTGAGAGAGCTCGTGGCCGAGAACTACGGCGAGAGGACGATCAACATCTCGCCCGACTCCATCTACACCGGAGCGTTCGGGGCGGCCCTGTTCGCCCTGCGCGAGGAGCGGGGGGAGGAGCTCGCGCAGCCGCGCGTGGCTCCGGGCGAGGAGGAGGCCGCGTGAGCGCGACGATCGGGATCGACGTCGGCTCGAGCGCCGTCAAGGCGGTCGTGCTGCGCGAGGAGTCCGGGGCCCCCAGGATCCTCGGGCGCTCGCGCGTGAGGATCCGCGGCCGCGAGTTCCGCGAGGTCGTCGAGAGCGCGCTCGCGCTCGCCCTCGAGGACGCCGGGGTCCCGCGCGGCGAGGTCGACTACGTCGCGACGACCGGCGAGGGCGAGAGCATCGAGTCCCGGACCGGGCACTTCTACTCGATGACCACGCACGCCCGCGGCGGGCTCTACCTTGTCCCCGATGCGCGCGCGGCGCTCGACGTCGGCGCCCTGCACGGCCGCGTGATCCGCATGGACGAGAGGGGCAAGGTCCAGGACTACCGGATGACCAGCCAGTGCGCCTCGGGCTCCGGCCAGTTCCTCGAGAACATCAGCCGCTACCTGGGCGTCGCGCTCGAGGAGGTGGGAGCGCTCTCCCAGCGCGCCGACCGTCCCGAACCCGTCTCGAGCATCTGCGCAGTCCTGGCCGAGACCGACGTGATCAACATGGTCAGCCGCGGGATCTCGACCGCGAACATCCTGAAGGGCATCCACCTCTCGATGGCCGGGCGGCTGCTCAAGCTGGTCAAGGCCGCCAAGGCCGAGGGCGTCGTCGTGGTGACCGGCGGGCTCGCCCACGACGGAGGCCTGCTCGCGGCGATGGTCGAGCTCGCCGGCGAGCAGGGGATGGACGTCGACCTGCGCGCGCACCCCGACTCGGTGCATGCCGGCGCGATCGGCGCGGCGATCTGGGGCGCGTTTCGCCGGCGGAAGCTCGCGGCGCTGGCGGGGTCCTGAGGCATGGGTCACGTGAAGGCGAGCTTCTCCGGCGAGGTGGCGATCGTGACCGGGGCGGCGTCGGGGATCGGCCTCGAGATCGCTCGCGAGCTGGCTCTCGCGGGCGCGCGCGTCCACGGTTTCGACCTCCGTCCGCCCGGGCCCGGGGCGCCGGGTGTTCCGGAGAGCCCGGTCCCGCCCGTGTTCCACCAGGTCGACGTGCGGGACTCGCAGGCCGTCGAGGACCTGGTCGTGTCGGTCTTCCAGGCCGAGGGCAGGATCGACCTGCTGGTCAACAACGCCGGCCGCACCCGCGACCGCGTGCTGTGGAAGACGAGCGATGAGGACTGGCGCGAGGTGATCGACGTCAACCTGACCGGTGCGTTCCACGTGCTGCGCGCGGTCGCGCCGCGGATGCGCGCGAGGAAGCGCGGGAGAATCGTCCAGATCGCCTCGATCAACGGCCTGCGCGGACGCTTCGGCCAGGCCAACTACTCGGCTTCGAAGGCGGGCCTGATCGGGCTCACCCGCACCGCCGCGCGCGAGCTGGGTCCGAGCGGGATCACGGTCAATGCGGTCGCTCCGGGGATGGTCGAGACCCCGATGACCGCCGGCCTCTCTGCGGAGGTCCGCGCCAAGGCGCTCGCCGAGACCGCCACCGGACGTCTGGGGCGCCCCGCGGACGTGGCCGCGGCCGTGCTGTTCCTCCTCTCGGAGGAGGCCGCGCACGTCACCGGTCAGGTCCTGTGCGTCGACGGAGGCCAGACGGCATTAGCGAGAAGAAGAAGCTCCCGATCATCGAGCCCTTCCGGATCAAGTCCGTGGAGCCGATCCGCATGAGCACGCGCGAGGAGCGCGAGGGCGTGCTCGAGGTGGCCGGGCTCAACCTGTTCAACGTCCGCGCCGAGGACGTGCTCATCGACCTCCTGACCGACAGCGGCACCGGCGCGATGTCGAGCGAGCAGTGGGCGGCGATGATGCGCGGTGACGAGTCCTACGCCGGCGCGCGCAGCTTCGATCGCTTCAAGAACGCCGTGCACGAGATCATGGGATTCGAGCAGGTGATCCCCGCGCACCAGGGCCGTGCGGCCGAGCATCTCCTGTTCCAGGCGGTGGGCGGCGCAGGGAAGATCGTCCCGAGCAACACGCACTTCGACACGACCCGGGCCAACGTCGAGGCGAGCGGCGCGACGGCGGTCGACCTGCCCTGCGCCGAGGCGGACGACCTCGAGAGCTTCTTCCCGTTCAAAGGGAACGTCGACCTCGCCGCCCTGGATGCGTGCCTCGAAGAGAGCCGCGGGCGCGTCCCGCTCGTCCTGGTCACGATCACGAACAACGCGGGGGGCGGGCAGCCGGTGAGCGTGGCGAACCTGCGCGGCGTGCGCGGCCTGTGCGACCGCCACGGCGTGCCGCTGTTCCTCGACGCCTGCCGCTTCGCCGAGAACGCCTGGCTCGTCCGGCAGCGCGAGCTCGGCAGGGAGGGACGATCGGTTCGCGCACTCGCGCGCGAGATCTTCGACCTCGCCGACGGCTGCACGATGAGCGCGAAGAAAGACGGCCTCGCGAACATCGGCGGGTTCCTCGCCTGCCGGGACGAATCGCTGGCCGCGCGCGTGCGACAGCTCATGGTCGTCACCGAAGGCTTTCCGACCTACGGGGGGATGGCGGGGAGGGACCTCGAGGCGATCGCGCAGGGCCTTCGCGAAGTGGTCGAGGAGGACTACTGCGAGTACCGCCACGCCAGCATCCGCTACGTCGTCGAGCGTCTGGCGCGCCGCGGAGTGCCGGTCGTGCAGCCTCCGGGAGGCCACGCGATCTTCCTCGACGCCGCGCGATTCCTCCCGCACCTCTCCCGCAGCGAGCTGCCCGGGCAGGCGCTCGCGGTCGAGCTCTACCTCGAGGGCGGGATCCGCTCCTGCGAGATCGGCACGGTGATGCTCGGCCGGGACGGAGAGCCCGCGCGCCACGAGCTCGTGCGCCTGGCGATCCCGCGGCGCACCTACACCCAGAGCCACATGGACTACGTGATCGAGATCGTGGCCGCGGTCTTCGAACGGCGCGACCGCGTGCGCGGGATCGAGATCGAGAGCGCTCCGGAGGTCTTGCGCCACTTCGGAGCGCGTTTCCGCCGCACGAAGGCGCCCACAGGCACGGGGCTGGCCCGCGCGGGCCGGGAGTCGACATGAGGACCGAGCTGAAGACGGGGGAGCCGGCTGCCGAGCCACGCGCCTCGTATCCGGGCGTGCGGGCGACGGTGGACGGGTCCGGAGCCGTCGTGTGGGTCGAGACGCACATCGGCCAGGGCGCCTGCGCCTACCCGATCACGCCCTCCACCCCGATGGGCGAGGGGTTCCAGGCCGAGGTCGCCAAGGGCGGCAAGAACCTGTGGGGGGAAGACCTGTTCTTCCTCGAGCCCGAGTCCGAGCACTCCTCGGCCTCGGCCTGCGAGGGATTCGCGCTCGCGGGCGGGCGCGTCACGAACTTCACGAGCGGACAGGGCCTGGTGCTCATGAAGGAGGTCCTCCACGTGATCTCCGGCAAGCGCCTGCCTGTCGTCTTCCACATCGGCGCGCGGGCGCTGACCTCGCAGGCCCTGAACATCCACTGCGGCCACGACGACGTGATGGCCGTGCGCGACTGCGGGTGGGGGATGTTGTTCGCGCGCAATGCGCAGGAGGCCGCGGACCTCGCGGTGATCGCCCGGCGCGCCGCCGAGGACTCGGAGACGCCCTTCTTCAACGTGCAGGACGGCTTCATCACCACGCACACGGTCGAGAGCGTGCTCCTGCCCGAGCCCGTTTTCATGGAGCGCTTCGTCGGCTCGCCCCAGCAGAAGCTCCACAGCCTGTTCGACCCGGCCCGGCCGGTCCTTTCGGGACCGGTGCAGAACCAGGACAGCTACATGAAGGGCCGCGTGGCCCAGCGCTGGTTCACCGACCGCGTCCCGCGAGTTCTCGAGGACACCTTCGCCGAATACGCGCTCTACACCGGCCGTCGCTACGGACTGGTCGACGCTTGGCGCATGGAGGACGCCGACGTCGCGATCGTCGGCATGGGCTCGATGATGGAGACCGCGGCCGCCGCGGCCGACTGGATGCGTCGCGAGCGAGGGCTCAAGGTCGGCGTCGTCCACGTGACTTCCTTCCGGCCGTTCCCCGGGCGCGAGCTCGTCAGCCTCTTGCGCAACTGCCGCGCGGTCGCCGTGCTCGAGCGCACCGACGATCCGCTGGCCCAGTCGAACCCGCTCGCGGCCGAGCTCCAGGCCGCCTTCACGGCGGCCGTCTCGGGGACGTCCGGATACGCGCAGGTCAACTGGACCCCGCGCTTCTTCTGCGGCGTGGCCGGCCTGGGCGGGCGCGAGGTCCGGCCGGGCGACTTCGTCGAGATCGCCGAGAAGCTCCTGGTCGGGCGCAGCGGGACGTTCGTGATCGGCGTGCGCCACCCGCTCGCGCTCGAACGGAGCGTCGATCCCGACGTCAGCCCGGAGGGAGCCTTCCGCATGCGCGGCCACTCGATCGGCGGGTTCGGGTCGGTGACCACGAACAAGGTGATCGCGAGCGTCGCGGCCGACGTGTTCGGCAAGCACGTCCAGGCGTTTCCGAAGTACGGCTCGGAGAAGCGCGGCCTGCCGACCTCGTACTACCTGACGGTCGCCGGCAACCACGTCCGGCTGCACGGCGAGCTCGCGCACGTCGAGCTCGTCGCGGTCCACGACCTCACGGCCTTCGAGCAGGGCGATCCGCTCGCGGGCCTCGCGCGCGGCGGGATCCTGTTCCTGAACACGGAGCGATCGGGCGGCGAGATCTGGCGCGCACTGCCGGCACCGGCGCGGCGGCGGATCCGCGACCTGGGTGCGCGCGTGTTCGCGCTGGACACGCTCGCGATCGCGCGCGAGCTCGCGCCCTCGCCGGAGCTGCTCCTGCGCATGCAGGGCATCGCGCTCCTGGGCGTGTTCCTGCGCGTGACACCCTTCCGCGAGGAGCGGCATCTGGTCGAGGCCGAGCTCTTCGCCGCGGTCGAGAAGGCCCTCGAGAAGTACTTCGGCAAGCGCGGCCGGGCCGTGATCGAAGCCAACCTCAAGGCGGTGGAGCGCGGGTACCGCGGCGTGCGCGAGGTCTGCGTGCCTGCCGCGGAGGCCGGCGAGGTCGAGGCGGCACTTCCCAGGACTCCAATTCAGGCGGGGGCCGACCCCTTCCGTTGCGTGCTCGCCGCCTACGCGCGCGGTGCGGAGGACGAGCTCGAAGCCGATCCCGAGGCTGCGCGCAGCCTGATGCCGCCCGGGAGCAGCGCGCGCCGCGACTTCACGCACCTTGCGCCCGAGATCCCCGAGCTCGTGCCCGAGGCCTGCGTGGGCTGCATGGAGTGCGTCACCGAGTGCCCCGACAGCGCCATCGTCGCCAAGGTGGTCGAGCCCGAGGCGCTGGACGTCCGGCTCGCCGCGGAGCCTTCCGGAAGCGCGCGCGAGCACCTGCGGCGCCAGTTCGTGATCACGCAGAAGTTCCACGCGGTGCCCGAGAAGAAGGGCGAGAAGGGCGGCCTGTTCGGCCTCGCGATCGACCCGACGAAGTGCAAGGGCTGCGGCGAGTGCGTCGAGGTGTGCGGCAGCCACCAGGCGCTGCGCATGGTGAAGAAGAGTCCCGGGGTCCTCGAGCGCGCGACCGCGGGAACCGATCTCGTGAGGCGGCTCCCGCCGACGCCCGCGCGCTTCCTCTCCGAGAAGGTGCTCCCCGACCTGATGCTCTCGGACGCAGCCTGGCTGTACGAGGGAGGCGCGGGCTCGTGCATGGGCTGCGGAGAAGGGACCGCGATCCGCATGCTGCTCGCCGCGACCGGCTTCGCCCACGGCCGCGAGAACATGGGCCTCGTCGCCGCGACCGGGTGCAACTCGGTGTTCGGGTCGACCTACCCCTACAACCCCTTCCTCGTGCCGTGGACGAATTCGCTGTTCGAGAACTCGGCCACCGTCGCGATGGGGATCCGCGGGCGCTGGGACCAGCTCGGCTGGCAGAAGAAGCGCCTGTGGGTGATCGCCGGCGATGGCGCGATGTACGACATCGGGTTCCAGGCGCTCTCGCGGCTGCTCACGTCGGGCATGGACGTCAAGGTGCTCGTGCTCGACACGCAGGTGTATTCGAACACCGGGGGGCAGGCCTCGGGTTCGACGTTCATGGCGCAAGAGGCGAAGATGGCCGCTTTCGGCTCGGCGAGCGCGGGCAAGGTCGAGCGCCGCAAGGAGCTCGGCCTCCTGTGCGCGCTGCACCCGAGCGTGTTCGTCGCGCAGACGACGCCCGCGCACATCAACCACTTCTACCGCGCGATCATGGAGGCGAACGCCTTCCCGGGGCCGGCGGTCGTGATCGCCTACAGCCCGTGCATGCCCGAGCACGGGATCGGCGATGACATGGCCGCCCACCAGTGCAAGCTCGCGGTGGAATCGCGCGCGTTCCCGCTGTTCGTGCACGATCCGCGCAAGGGTGAGAGGCTCTCGGAGCGCATCGACCTCAAGGGCAACCCGGCCGTGAAGGAGGACTGGTTCGTGAACCAGAAGACGGGCCAAGCGGTCGACTTCATCGCCTTCGCCCGCACCGAGGGCCGTTTCCGGCGGCACTTCGGCACGGACGGGACGCCGTCGAAGGCCCTCGAGGCCGGTCAGGAGGACCGTCTGAAGAACTGGAGGCTGCTGCAGGAGCTGGCCGGGGTGAGATGAAGCGCGGAGTCCTCGCTCTCGTCGTGTCAGCCGCTATCCGCCCTGGTGCGCGATCGTGTCCGTCTCCATCACGAGCTGGAGGCGCTTGCTCGAGAACCGGCGGCCGAAGATCGCCTCCTTCACCTTGATCCCGGTCTTCGTCGACACCCGGCGCAGGAAGTCGACCGGGGGCAGCGTCGCGAGGCTCGCCGTCCTCGTCGCCTTGGCGAACGACTGGTTCTGCTCGCAGACCAGGTACTCCGTCCACAGCAGGTACATCGCGAGGTAGACCTTGCGCAGGCCTCTGGCGCGGATCGCCGGCTTCACGAGCGGCATCAGCCACGGGAAGCGCACCACGATCGGGAAGAGCTTGTGCAGGTTCTCGACCTCGTGGCGGTTGTCGAAGGCGATCGACGTCGTGCGGTTGAACTTCTCCGGGAACGCGTCGAATTCGTCGACCGCGAAGCCCATGTCGCGCGTGATGTCGTTGATGTCGGTCTCGGGGTAGGGTTGGAGCAGACTCACGAGCGGGTGGTCGACCTGGCAATCGACGTTCAGCCTGAGCGTCGCCATCTCGTCCTCGAGCGTCGAGCCGGGCGCCCCGAGCAGGTTGAGGGTGGTCAGGCGGATGCCCTGCTCCTTGACGTAGCGCGCCGAGTTCCTCAAGTCCGCGATCGTCGTGCCCTTCCGGTAGACCTTGTTCCTGATCCGATCGCTGGCCGCCTCGAACGCCAGGCGCGCCGAGATGCACCCGGCCGAGCGCAGCATCCGCATGTGATCGGCGCTGGTCAGGTTCGTCCGCAGGATCACGTCGAAGGGCAGGCCGACGGCCTTGGGCCAGGCCTCGCAGAAGCGCTCCATCCACTCCTCGTCGATGTTGAAGATGTCGTCGAGGAAGTGGACGAACTTCAGCGGCCAGCGGCTCCGGACCGCCTCGACCTCCTCGAGCACCGACTCGACCGAGCGCTTGCGCAGGTACTCGGCCTTGGTCGCCTTGTAGAGCTTGTCGCGCCAGGCGTGGTGGAAGCAGAAGGAGCAGTTGTAGAGGCACCCGCGCTGCGTGAGGAAGATCTTGCGCGGGCACTCGCGGTAGAGCGCTCCGGCCTCGTAGAGCGGCTCGCGGTCGGGCCAGCCCAGGGCGTCGAGGCTCTCCACGAGAGGCCGCAGCGGGTTGTCGACGCGCTTCCCCTCGCGCGCGAAAGAAAGATTGGGCACGTCCTCGACGTCTTCGCCGCGCTCGAGCCGTGTCGCGAGCTCGCTGATCGCGAGCTCGCCCTCGCCGCGGCAGACGTAGTCGACCTCGGGCTCGAGCGCGATGTCAGGGACGAAAGTCGGGTGCGGGCCTCCGAAGAGCACAGGCGCCTTCACGACCTGCTTCACACGCCCGGCGACCTTCAGGTAGAAGCGGTGGTCGCCGGTCGTGATCGAGAAGGCGACCAGGCCCGGATCGAGCCGCCGGAGCTTCTCCTCCCACTCCTCGTCGGGCAGCAGAAGGACCTTGGGCTCGTGCCCCGACCGCCGCAGCGCGGCGGAAAGGTAGGCGATCCCCAGCATCTCCTGGGGGAGGTACTTTTGCAGAAAGACGACCCGCATGCGCTGGCCTTCGCGGCGACCTCACAACGCTACCCCGGTCATCACCGCCGTGGGGTCCGCCGTTGTGCGTAGGTCAGTGGCAACGCGTGCCGTGCCCGCAGCAGCCGCCCGCGTGGACCATCGAGCGCTCGGAGGGCGTCACGTTCAGGCGCTTCACGAGGTCCGCAGCCAGGGCGACGTAGCGCTCGTGCGTGCCCGGGCCGAGGTCCTTCGACTCGACCGTGGCGAATCGATCCAGGACCTCGGATTGCTCGGCGGGGTTCAGCATCCCGTCCGCCATCGGGAACAGGACGGTGTTCTCCTTGGCGATGTGGTCGCGCAGGAGCTCGACGTAGGCGCGGGCGTGCCCGACGAAGCGCTGCACGCCTTCGCTGTGGCCCTGCTCGAGGGCGGCGATCGCGGCGCGCATGCCGGCGATCTCGGCGCGGCCCTCCTCGTGCTCGGAGAGCATCACCGCGACCGGCCCGACGTGGCGCGGCAAACCCTTCTGGAAGAGCATCGGGAAGAGCGCGCCCTCCTCCTTGCCGTGGTGACACTTGTCCGCGAAGGCACCGAAGAACTCGAGGATGTCCTTGGCCGAGCGGACGTCGAACGTCTCGGCTCGGGAGGAATCGTCGGCGAGCTTCTGCAGGCAGTCGAGGACGTTCAGGATGACCTCGTGCTCGGCCATCAGGATCTCGGTGGCGCGCGAGGCGCCGGTCGTGGTTTCCATGGTTGTCTCCGGTGTTCGGTCGCCGTTCGGTCCATAGCCGGGAAGGGGACCGAAGTCCCGAAGAAAGTATCGGGCGGGGACGGCGGAGGCTCCTTGACCGATGTCAAGCCTCAGGCAGCGGGCTCCTCGCCGTCCGCCATGGCGAGGAGCCTCACCGGGTCCAGGACCGTGACGCTCGCCCGCTCCGACTCGATCAGCCCCTGGTCCTGCCAGCGCCGCAGGAGTCGGGAGAGAGTCTCGGGCGTCATCGAGAGGTGAGCGGCCAGGTCCTTCTTCGCCATCGACAGGTCGACCCGGACGCGGTCGGACGGCCCCTTGCCGGGCTGGCGCATCAGGTGGCGCGCGAGCCGTGAGCCGGCGTTGGCGAGCGAGAGCTCCTCGACGCGCTCGACGAGCGAGAGCAGGCGCATCGAGAGCGAGCCGACCATGGCGGCCGCGAGGCGGCTGTCCTCGCGAAAAAGCCTCGAAAAGTGCTCGCCCGCGATTTCGACGAGCTCGGTCGGGCTCTCGGTGGCGACCGCCGCGGCGGGGTAGCGGCCCAGGTTGAGGAGCGCCGCCTCGGCGAACGTCTGGCCCGCGCCGAGGTTGTGGACGACCTGCTCGCGGCCCTCGGGCGTCATGCGGAAGAGCTTCACCGCCCCGCTCCGGATCGCGAAGAAGCCGCGGCAAGGCTCGCCTTCGTGGAAGAGGATCTCGCCGGACTGCAGGCGCACGAGGCGCGAACCGTCGGCGACGCGCTCGAGCAGCCCGGCGTCGAGAAGACGGAAGTGCGGGAGGGCCGAGAGGGTCTGCAGGACCGAGGGGTCGCTCATGCTCGTTCCTACGCACCACGCGACGGAACGCTCAGCACTCTGGCGTAGAGGCGGGAACGCGGCAAGCAAGTATTCCTGTGCACGTGGACCGCGCCTGCGCCCGCTCCAGGGTGCAGGGAGGCGAGGTCCGACCGAGACGGAGGTGCACGAGATGCGGAAATCCACGCGCAAGATCCTGCGAAGCCCAGGCTGGACCCTGTGGGTCTTCGCGGGGCTCATTCTCTTCGTCTCGTCCTCGGGCCGGTCCATCGAAGCTCCGGGCGTCCCGAGCGTGCCGATTCCACAGCGCGCTCCTGATCTCGCTCGCGGCGAGGTCCTGTTCGCGCAGCAGTGCGCCGTGTGTCACGGAGCCGCTGGCGCCGGAGACGGGCAGGCGGCCTACCTGCTCTCGCCCACCCCGCGAGACTTCACGAGCGGCCGCTTCCGCCTCGTCTCCACCCAGAACGGCGTGCCGACCGACGCCGACCTCGTCGCCACCTTGAAGCGCGGGATGCCCGGCTCGGCGATGCCGCCCTGGGACTGGATGCCCGAGGCCGACCTCGAGAGCCTGGCCGCGTACGTCCGCCGGCTCGCGATCGACGGCAAGACGAAGGTGCTGCTTTCGAAGGCCAAGGCGGACGAGGAGGAGCTTCCGGAGAAGGAGGCCCGCGAGATCGCCGAGAGGCAGCTCACGCCCGGGCCGGCGATCGAGACGGGCACGCAGCCGCCGGCCGATCCGGTCGCGTTCCAGGAGGGCCGGAGGATCTTCCTGAAGACCTGCGCGCTGTGCCACGGACCCGACGGCACCGGCCGCGGCGGGAAGGACCAGAAGAACGAGGACGGCACACCGACGCAGCCGCGCGATTTCACGGCCGGGGTCTTCAAGGGCGGCAGCACGGCCAAGGACATCGTGACGCGCCTCCGCGCTGGCATGTCCGGCAGCCCGATGCCCGCGATGAGCTTCGACGACCCGAAGGAGGCGTGGAACGTCGCACGGTTCGTGGAGAGCATGGTCAAGCCCGGCGCGCAGGACCGCGTCGCGCAGCACCGGCACACGATCAAGGCCCGGCGCGTCCAGGGCGAGCTGCCGCGCGACGCGGCGAGCCCGGGGTGGCGGCAGGCCGAGGGAACCTACCGCGCGGTCGCGCCCCTGTGGTGGCGCGACGACCGCATCGAGGGCCTCGTCGTGCGCGCGCTGCACGACGGCAAGGACATCGCGGTCCGGCTCTCCTGGGAAGACGCGACCAAGGACGACGAGATCCTCGGGCAGGACGTCTTCCCCGACGCGGCCGGCATCCAGCTCTCGGCCGCGCAGGACCCGCCCATCTTCACCATGGGCTCGAAGGGCTCGCCCGTGAACATCTGGATGTGGAAGGCGGCCTGGGAGCGCGACCTCGAGCGCGCGCGCGACATCGCCGACTACCGCCCCAACACGCCGCCCGACGTCTACGGCCACGTCGCGCAGGCCGACGAGCCCATGTACTTCACGGCCAGCGCGGCCGGGAACCCGATGGCGGTCCGCAAGCGCACGACGGCGGGCGAGGCGCTCTTTGCCGAGGGGTTCAGCACGCTCGCTCCGATCCAGGTGAATGCAGGGAAGGGGCCCGAGGGGACCTTCTCCGCTCGCGGCGCATGGACCGACGGGTTCTGGGACGTCGTCTTCGTGCGCTCGATGGCGGCGCGCGCACCGGCGGAGATCGCCCTGAAGCCGGGGACCAAGGCGTTCCTCGCGAGCGCCCTGTGGGACGGGACGCACCAGGACCGCAACGGGCAGAAATCCGTGACCGTGTGGCACGTGATCGAGATCGAGTAGGGGAGATCGAACCATGACCGTCGACCGCAGGAAGTTCCTCTCCGTGTGCGCCGCGGGCGCCTCGCTCTCGGTAGCCGCGAAGTCGCCGGCGAGCTGGCTCTCGAGCCTCGCCGTGCAGGACGGCATCGAGAACCCGCTCGCGCACTACCCGAGCCGCGATTGGGAGAAGATCTACCGCGACCAGTACCGCTACGACTCCCACTTCGACTGGGTGTGCTCGCCCAACGACACGCACGCTTGCCGCGTCCTCGCCTACGTGCGCAACGGCGTGATCATCCGCATGGGCGCGGACTACCGCTACCAGAACTACGCGGACCTGTACGGCAACAAGGCCACCGCGAACTGGAATCCGCGGCAGTGCGCCAAGGGCTACACGTTCCACCGCGTGGTCTACGCGCCCTACCGGCTGAAGTACCCGATGATCCGCGCCGGCTGGAAGCAGTGGGCCGACGACGGCTTCCCGTACCTGACGCCCGAGCTGCGCAGCCGGTACAAGTTCGACTCGCGCGGCCAGGACCACTTCGTGCGCATCGACTGGCCGGCGGCGTTCCAGTTCGTGGCCAAGGGTTTCCACGCGATCGCCCGCCGCTACAGCGGGAAGGACGGCGCGAAGCTCCTGCTCGAGCAGGGCTACGAGCCCGAGATGGTCGAGGTCATGGGCGGCGCCGGCACGCGCACGTGCAAGTTCCGCGGCGGCATGGGGCTCCTCGGCGTGCTCGGCAAGTACGGAGCCTACCGCCTGTCGAATTCCCTCGCGCTGCTCGACGTGAACCTGCGCGGCGTGAAGCCCGAGGAGTCCAAGGGCGGGCGGATCTGGTCGAACTACACCTGGCACGGCGACCAGGCGCCCGGCCACCCCTGGGTGCACGGCCTGCAGGCCTCGGACTGCGACTTCAACGACCTGCGCTCGTCCAAGCTGATCGTGATGGACGGCAAGAACCTGGTCGAGAACAAGATGACCGACTCGCACTGGTTCATCGAGTGCATGGAGCGCGGGGCCAAGATCGTCGTGATCACGCCCGAGTACGGCGCGCCCGCCTCGAAGGCCGACTACCACATCCCGATCCGCCCCTCGACCGACGCGGCGCTGTTCCTCGGGATCACGCGGCTGATGATCGAGCGCGGCTGGTACGACGCGGACTTCGTCAAGCGCTACACGGACTTCCCGCTGCTCGTGCGCACCGACGACCTGCGGCGACTGCGGGCCGAGGAGGTCTTCCCCGGCTACAAGTCCTCCCTTTCGCCGGACGGGCCGAGCATGAAGATCCACCAGCTCACGAAGGAGCAGCGCGACAAGCTCGGCGACTTCGTGGTCTGGGACGCGAAGGCCAATGCGCCCGCGGCGGTCACGCGCGACGACGTCGGCAAGCGCATGGCCGGGAAGGGGATCGACCCGAAGCTCGAGGGCACGTTCCAGGTCCGGGTCGGCGGCAAGGACGTCGAGGTCATGACCCTGTGGTCGATGTACAAGCGGCACCTCGCGGACTACGACCTCGACACGGTCCACGAGATCACGCACGCGCCCGTGCACCTGATCGAGCGCCTGGCGCAGGACCTCGCGACGATCAAGCCGGCCGCGATCCACCAGGGCGAAGGGATCAACCACTGGTTCCACGCGACCGAGATGAACCGCGCCGTGTACCTGCCGCTGATGCTGACCGGCAACATCGGCAAGCCCGGCACCGGCGCCCACACCTGGGCGGGCAACTACAAGGCTGCGAATTTCCAGGGCTCGCCCTGGACGGGGCCGGGCTTCAAGGGCTGGGTCGCCGAGGATCCGTTCGAGCCGACCCTCGACGAGAAGGCGCACGGCAAGGACGTCAAGGCGCATCCCTACACCGCGGACGAGGAGGTCGCCTACTGGAACCACGGCGATCGCCCGCTGATCGTGAACACGCCCAAGTACGGCCGCGTGGTGATCACGGGCAAGACCCACATGCCCTCGCCGACCAAGGCGCTGTTCTTCAACAACGTCAACCTGTTCAACAACGCGAAGCACGCCTACGCGATGATCAAGAACACGAACCCGAAGATCGAGATGATCGTCTGCTCCGAGATCCAGATGACGTCCTCGGTCGAGTACGCGGACATCGCCCTGCCCGCGAACTCGTGGGTCGAGTTCCAGGACCTGGAGGTCACGGCCTCGTGCTCGAACCCCTTCCTCCAGATCTGGAAGGGCGGCATCAAGCCGGTGTACGACAGCAAGGACGACCTCGCGATCCTGGCCGGCATCGCCACGGCGCTCGCGGACGTCACCGGGGACAAACGGTTCCGGGACTACTTCAAGTTCGAGCTCGAGGGGAAGCGCTCGATCTACCTGCAGCGCCTGCTCGACTGCTGCACGACGACCGCCGGCTACCAGCTCGCGGACATCCTGGCCGGCAAGTTCGGCGTGCCGGGAGGGGCGCTGATGAACTTCCGCACCTACCCGCGCATCCCGTTCTGGGAGCAGGTGCACGAGGACCAGCCGTTCTTCACCGACACCGGGCGCCTGAACGCCTACGCGGACATCCCCGAGGCGATCGCCTGCGGCGAGAACTTCGTCGTCCACCGCGAGGGCACCGAGGCGACACCCTACCTGCCCAACGTGATCGTGAGCAGCAACCCGCTCGTGCGGCCCGAGGACTACGGCATCCCCAAGGACGCCGAGCACTGGGACGAGCGCACGATCCGGAACGTCAAGATGTCCTGGCGCGAGGTCAAGGGCACCAAGAACTTCCTGTGGGAGAAGGGCTTCCAGTTCCTGCTACTGACGCCCAAGACGCGCCACCGCGTGCACTCGCAGTGGGGCGCCGTCGACTGGCACCAGATGTACGACTCGAACTACGCCACGCCGTGGCGGGTCGACAAGCGCACGCCGGGCGTCGGCGAGCACCAGATGCACATCAACCCGCAGGCGGCCAAGGACCTCGGGATCGAGGACGGCGACTACGTCTGGGTCGACGCGAACCCCGCCGACCGGCCCTACTACGGCTGGGACACGAAGGACCCGTTCTACAAGGTCGCGCGCTGCATGGTCCGGGCGACGTACAACCCGGGCTACCCCTACCACGTGGTGATGATGAAGCACGCGCCCTACATCGCCACGGAGCGCAGCGTCAAGGCGCACGAGACGCGGCCCGACGGGCGCGCGCTCTCGGAGGAGACCGGCTACCAGTCGAACTTCCGCTACGGCAGCCACCAGAGCCTGACGCGCAACTGGCACATGCCGATGCACCAGACCGACAGCCTGTTCCACAAGGCCAAAGCCGCCGTGAAGTTCATCTTCGGGGGCGAGGCCGACAACCACGGCATCAACACCGTGCCCAAGGAGACGCTCGTCCGCGTGACCAAGGCCGAGGATGGAGGCCTCGGAGGCGTCGGCCGCTGGAAGGTGGCGACGCTCGGCTACTCGCCGGCCAACGAGGGCGAGTCGATGCGCCGCTATCTCGAGGGCGGCTTCGTGAAGGAGAGCTGACCCATGCCGATCCACGAGCCCGACGAATCCGATCCCCTGGAGCTCTGCGCCGTCGGCGACGATGCTGCCGGGGAGAGCACGGCCTGCATGGCCCGGTGCCTGGCCGAGGAGTTCCTGCGCATGGGCAGGAGCCCGCAGCAGGTCATGGAGCTGTTCCGCTCGCCCGAGTACTCCCTTGCTCACCGCGCCTGGGTGGAGCTCGGCGAGGTCGAGGTGTTCGCGCTGGTATCCGGCATCGCGCAGGGAGGCATCCATGCCTGACGTCTTCAACTGGCAGCTCGGGCGCTCGATGGCCTACCCCTATGCGGAGGCCCACCCCGAGCGGCAGTTCGCCTTCGTCATCAACATCAACCGGTGCCTCGGTTGCCAGACGTGCACGATGGCGTGCAAGTCCACCTGGACCTTCGCGCACGGCCAGGAGCACATGTGGTGGACGAACGTCGAGACGAAGCCGTACGGCGGCTACCCGCGCACCTGGGACGTCAAGATCCTCGAGCTGCTCGAGAAGGCCGATCCGGGCGGGATGAAATGGGGCGGCGAGCCCGGCCAGAAGGCGCCCTACGGCGAGTACCAGGGCACGACGATCTTCGAGGCGGGGAAGTCCCGCGCCGCGCGGCCCGAGCACAGCCAGCGCGTGCTCGGCTACCTGCCGAGCGACGAGGAGTGGGGCACGCCGAACCTCCACGAGGACGCCGCGCCCGCCCCCGACGGCGTGCGCGGCCAGTGGGTGCGCGGCGACGGCTCGTCCCTCCCCGAGCACAAGGCCTGGTTCTTCTACCTCGCGCGCCTGTGCAACCACTGCAGCTACCCGGCCTGCCTGGCCGCCTGCCCGCGCCAGGCGATCTACAAGCGGCCCGAGGACGGCATCGTGCTGATCGACCAGGAGCGCTGCCGCGGCTACAGGAAGTGCGTCGAGGCCTGCCCGTACAAGAAGTCGATGTACCGGCCGACCACGCGCGTCAGCGAAAAGTGCATCGGCTGCTACCCGCGCGTCGAGGGCCTCGACCCCGACACGCACGGAGAACCGATGGAGACGCGCTGCATGTCGGCCTGCATCGGGCAGGTGCGCATGCAGGGGCTCGTGAAGGTCGCACCCGACGGGACGTGGACCGAGGACCGCCGCCACCCCCTGTACTACCTCGTGCACGTCGCCAAGGTGGCCCTGCCGCTCTATCCGCAATTCGGCACGGCGCCGAACGGCTTCTACATCCCGCCGCGCTGGGTGCGGCGCGATTACCTGAAGCAGATGTTCGGGCCCGGCGTCGATCACGCGATCGAGACGTACATGGTCCCCGATCGCGAGCTGCTCGCGGTCCTCCAGCTCTTCCGGCGCGACAACCGGATCATCTTCCGCTACGAGATCGAGGAGGGGCCGAAGGTCTTTGAGACCGAGATCCACGGCAAGCACTTCACGATGTACGACGACACCGTCATCGCCTTCGGGCGCGACGGGAAGGAGCTGTTCCGCACCCAGGTCGAAGAGCCGCTCTACGTCCGGCCGCCCGACCGCATCAACTACGTCTAGCCATGGCACCCATCGATTCCTCCGCCACACGCTGCGACCTCGCGCTCGCCCGCGGGGTCCTCTACCGCTTCGCCAGCCGATCCTTCCGCCATCCCGACCCCGCCTGGCGCGCCGAGTGGGGCTACTGGAGCCGCGGTATCCGGGAGGCCGTGGAGGCCTGCTGCGAGGAGGACGGCTCGTCGCCCGTGCTGCGCGAGGCGCTGGAGACGGCGCTCGCGTGCGACCTCGACACGATGGATGTCGTCGCCGAGCACGCGCGCGTCCTCGGCCACACCCCCCGCGCGTCCGCGACGCCCTACGAGACCGAGTGGTCGGGCGCGGCCGGCGACCTGCTCCAGTTCCACCAGATCGCGGACATCGCGGCGTTCTACAACGCGTTCGGGCTCGAGCTCGGGCAGGGCTGCGACGAGCGCGCCGACCACGTCTCGGTGGAGCTCGAATTCCTCCACTTCCTGTGCGTCAAGGAGGCCTGGGCCGAGGAGCAGGGCCGCGAAGACCTCGCGGTCGTCTGCCGCGAGACCCAGCGGAAGTTCCTGGCCGAGCACGTCGCGACCTGGACGCCAGGCCTGTGCGCGCGCGTGGAAGCGGCGAGCCGCGGCGGGTTCTACGGCCGTGTCTCCCTGCTCCTGCGCCTGTGGATCGAGGACGAATGCCGCCGTCTCGGGGCGCAGCCGGACGCGGCCTCCCTCGAGCCGTCGAGCACGAGCTTCCGTCCCGAGGATGCCTGCATCTCCTGCGGCCATGCCGCCGGATGTCTTTCGGATCTGCGCGGAGCCACGCGACATGTCGACGATCCATTGCGCACCTGACCTCGTGGAAGAGGCCGTCTTCCTCTTCATGACCCAGAGCGGAGGGACGGACCCGGTCGCGGCCGCGACCTGGCGGCGCGAGCGGGAGCCGTTGTACCTCTCTCCGCCGGGCGTCGGACGCGAACGGGCCTTCCAAGGGCACGCGCGCGCCTGGTTCGAGCGGCTCGGCCTCTCCGCTCCGATCGAGGCCGCGCTGCGCTCCTGCCCGCGGGTGAGCGCGGGCCTGTCCGCGATCGAAGTGCGCCGCGTCGTTCGCGCGCGTGACGTGGGATCCGAGGTCTTCGGCGCCGCGGGCGCGGCCCGGGCCGATCCGAAGCGCATGATCCTCGGGCTCCAGCCCCACCGCTTCCTCGACGCCGCGGCGCTCGAGGCCCTGGTCCTGTGCGAGCTCCTCCACGCCGACGACATGCTCGACCCCGACTTCGGGTTCGATCCCGACCTCGACGCAGGCCCCGAGGCGGATCCGGCGCGCCGCGAGCTCGTCCGCGACCGCTTCCGTGTGCTCTGGACCGCGCGCGTGCAAGGTCGGCTGGCGCGCCGATCGGATCCGCACGCGTCGCCGCCGCCGGCGGACCCGAGCTTCCGGTTGGCCTTCGGCCGGAGCGCCGACTCGGACGCGGTCGAAGGCCTCTTCCGCGAGGCTTGGTCGGGCGGCCTTGCAACCTACGATGAGCTCCTGGACCGCGCCTGCTGCGGGTGCGGCCGCGCCCTGGCCTCCTCCTCCCCGTCACCACCCTGAGGTGAACCCATGAGCCGCTTTCCTCTCGCCATCGAGCGCTACATGTCGTCCGTCGTCGTGGTGATCGACCCGAGCCAGCCGCTCTCGGAGGCGATCCGGCTGATGCGCCTGCACGAGGTCCGCCACCTTCCCGTCGTCGCCCGGAATCGGATCACCGGCCTCGTCAGCCAGCGCGACGTGTACCTGATGCAGAGCCTCGAGCCCAGCGACCCCAGCCAGATCCTGGTTTCGGAGGCGATGACGCGCGATCCCTACACGGTCGAGCCCGAGGAATCCGTCGATCTCGTCGCGCGCGAGATGGTCCGCCGCAGGATCGGATCCGCCGTCGTCGCGCACGGCGGGAAGCTCTTCGGCCTCTTCACGACGACCGACGCGCTCCTGGCGCTCGCCGCGCTCGTCGAGGACGACCGGGTGCCGGGCGAGCCGATCCAGGAGCCCGCCAAGGTGGGCGTCCGCATCGCCGCGGCCAAGCGGACCGTGAAGCCGACCCGCAAGCCTCTCAAGACCACTCGCCGGGCGAAAGCGGCGCGCTGAAAGCGGTTCGCCGGCCGGGATGACGAGCCTCGTCCGCCGCTTCCTCAAGACCGCGATCGCCTTCCTCCTCGCGGGCCTCCTGCTCGGCCTGGCGCTCTCCGCCGCGCGGGAGCTCGAGCTCTTCGATGCGCCCTACCCGCTGCGCGTCGCGCACACCCACCTCATCCTGGTCGGGTTCATGATGATGATGATCATGGGAGTGGCGCTGTGGATGTTTCCGCGCCCGGCACCCGAGGACACTCTCTACCGTCCCGAGCGGATGGAAACCGTGTGGTGGATCATGACCTCGGCGGTGTCCGTCCGGACCGTCGCCGAGCTTGCGACCGGCCTCTGGAACAGACCTGCCCTGCATGTTGCGGTCTTCGCGGCCTCCGCCGCCGAGGTCTGGGGGATCGCGCTCTTCTTCCTGAACCTGTGGAGCCGGATCCGCAGCCCGCGCGAGGCGTACGAGAGGAGTCGCCGGGCGGAGGACACGCGCCGATAGGTTTCCGCGTGTGAGATCCAACGGTTTCTGCCCCGTTGCATACTCATTGCGGTAACCATGCAGGGCGAACCCTTCCCGATCGACGCGCAGGCGCTCCTGGCCCAGGCCGTCTGGGTCCGGCGCCTGGCGAAGAAGCTCGTCCGCGACGGCGCGGTCGCGGAGGACCTCGTCCAGGACACCTGGCTCGCGGCCTTGGAAGGGGCGCCGTCGGAGGAAGGGCGCCTGCGGCCCTGGCTCGCGCGAGTGCTCCGGAACTTCGCCAGGCAGACGCAGCGCGGCGAGGCCAACCGCGCGCGCAGGGAGGAGGCCTCGGCGCGCCCCGAGCGCTCCCCCTCGGCTTCCGAGACCGCCGAGCGACTCGAGGCGCAGCGTGTGCTCGTGGAAGCTCTCGAAGCGCTCGCCGAGCCCTACCGCACGACCGTGACGCTGCGCTACCTCGACGGCCTGTCGGCTGCGCAGATCGGACGCAGGCAGGGGATCCCGGCGGGCACCGTGCGCTGGCGCTTGAAGCAGGGGATGGACGAGCTGCGCGCGCGGCTCGACAAGCGTTTCGAGGGCGAGCGGCGCGCCTGGTGCGTCGCGCTGCTTCCGCTCCTGCGCCGCCCGCCGCTCGCGGAGATCGCGGCGGGGAGCCTGTCCGCAGTCGTGAAGGGAGTGATGGCGATGAACGCGGTGACCAAGGTCGGGATCGCAGCGGCGGTCGTGCTGACCGCATCGGTGGGGGTCTGGGTCGCGGTCGAGCGACCCGAGGAGGTGCAGGCGCCCGTCGCGGTCGACGCGCAGGCTCCGCAAGCGCCGGCGCTCGCGCCGCCCGCGGTCGACGACCCGGTGCGCGAGCTCGCGCCGGGACCGGCCGCCGAGCTCCGCGAGAGCGTGGCCCCCGCAGAGCCTCCCCGCGGCGGGCTTGTCGCCGCGGCCGCGCCGTCGAGGGCTCGCCTCGAGGTGCGCTTCGTCGATGGCGCAGATCATCCCGTGGCGGACGTGCACCTCGCGCTGACCAACCTCTCGGCCATCGCGCCCGCGATCTCGGGCCCTGACGGGCGTGCTGCGGTCGACGTCGATCCTCTGCAGGACTCGCTCTCGATCGAGATCGAGGCCTCGCGGCCCGCCTTCGCGACCTACTTCGGGAAGGTGACGCTCGACCGCGGGCGCACGACCTGGCTCGGAGACGTGCGCCTCGAGCCCGGCGGAGCGGTCGCCGGCTGGGTGCTCGGGCCGGACGGCGCCCCGGCGCGCGGCGCGGAGGTCAAGGTCACCTCGCCCGAGATGCTCCGCGGCGTCGAGGAAGCGCGCAGGATAGGCCCCTGGGCGTCGACGACGTCCACCGGCTGGCCGATCGGGAAGGCGCAGGCCGACGGATCGTTCCGGATCGACGGCGTCCGTGCGGGACTCGCGCGGGTCTGGGCCGGGAGTGATGACACGCGCTGGAGCTTCAGCGAGCCGGTCGAGGTGCCGGTGGCCTCGGTGCGCGCGGGCATCGAGCTGCGCCTGGCGGCGCTCGAGAAGGAGGACACCATCGCCGGGGTCGTCGTCTCGCCGCAGGAAAAGCCAGTCCCGGATGCGGAGGTACGCTACACGAGCCGCAACGCGGTAGGGACTTGGTCGGGCAGCTTCTCGGCCGGCGAGGACGGAGGATTCGTCCACCGGGTGCAGGTTCGCGGGCCCCACGACTTCGTCGCCCACGACCGCGAGGGTCGCTGGCCGGATGTGTCCGCCACCGCCGTCCAGCCGGGCACGCGCGACCTGGTGTTGCAGTTCCCGCTCGAGCGCTGGATCGAAGTGACCGTGCACGAACGGAGCGGCGGGAAGATCGAGGAGTACTCCGCCGCGCTCCTCTCCTCCGACGGCTCGCGCATCCTGCGCGCCGGGAAGTTGGAGGTTCACGCCAGAGGTCTCGCGACGCTCTCCGTTCCGGGCGAGACCTTCGTCGTCGAGGTCCGGGCGCGAGGCCACGGCAGCGCGGTCCTCGGGCCGTGGACGCCCGAGTCCGCACCGAGCTCGGCTTCTTGCGACCTCGAGAGGCGCCCGGGAGTGCGAGGCCGCGTCAGGGGGGGCGGCCGGGCGGTCCCGGGCGCGAGCGTGGCCCTGCACGAGATGGCCGGGCCGGACACGAGCATCGAGCGCAACGGCTTCCCGACCCGGCTCCATCCGCAGGCCGAGGACTCGACCCCGTGCGACGAGCAGGGCTTCTTCGAGCTCGACCCCAGTCGGCCGGGGAGCGGGGAGGGGAACCGCTTCTACCAGCGCGACCCGAAAGCGCCCGGCACCTTCGCCATCCTGTGCGACGCCGACGGTTGGGCGCTCGCCGAGGTCTCGCCGCTCGAAATCAATCCTGCGAAGGGGATGGACGGGATCGAGATCGAGCTCGTCCGGGGCGGCGCGATCGAGGGCCACGTGCGGAAGGCGCCTGGCAAGGACCCGGCGGGCGTGATCGTGGCCATCGACCGGGGCGACTGCAAGCCGCGCACGCAGCGCGTCGGGCCCGACGGCGCGTTTCGCTTCGATCACCTGACTCCCGGGCGGTTCAACGTGACGCGCTCGGAGGTCGAGGTGCGGGGGAACAGCTGGTCGACCTCCTGGTCCAAGGGCGACGACGTCCATCCCAAGTACCCGTGGAACTGCTCCGTCCAGGACGGCAGCGTGACGCGCTTCGACCTCGACCTCTCCGACGAGCGGCCGTGCGCCCTCCTCGCGCAAGTCTCCGCCAACGGCGTGCCCGCCTCGGGATGGACGGCGACCCTGTGGCCCGAGTCGCGTTCGACGACGAAGAAGCTCCCGGGAGGAGCGGTCGACGCGGAAGGGAGGCTGCGGCTGGAGGTCTCGGAGCCCGGACCGTGGCGACTCCTTCTCGGACCTCCGGCGGAGAGCGGCGCCGGCGCGAGCTTCGAGGTCCCGGTCGAGCTCTCCCGCGGGGAGATCCGCTTTCCGTTGGACCTTCGGGTCGGATCGGTCCGAGGCCATTGTGCCGGCCCGCGCGGTGAATCCTCGATCTCCTTCTCGGGGGGCCAGCGCGGCTCCGTCACCTGTCGCAGCGAGGTCCGCCTGGACGCGCAGGGCCGTTTCGAGATGCCGTTCGTCCTGGCCGGTCACGGTCGGGTGGGAAGGCTGCAGATCCTCGCCGAGGGCGGCACGTCGGGCCCCGACACCGAGGTTCCGGTCGACGTCCCGGCGGGCGGCTCGGTCGAGGTCGAGGTGCCCTGAGAACCCCACGAGGAGTTCGATGGCCGCGCGGCGCGCCGCTCGCCGGCTCCGACCTAGGCTGAACCCCGTGCTTCGGGTCGATCGCTTCCCGGAATCTGCCCGATTCACGAGAAACCGGCTGATGCCCTCGCAGTCCGGGGGATGTGGCAAGGAACTTCCAGTGTCCCTTCCTGCGCACGAGCGTCGAGTTGACCGCCGTCGGGGAGCGCCACATCCTGGTGAGCCACCCCGAGGTCCGCCCTCTGGGAATGGGCTTGGTCGGGGATGTGCTGATGCGGCCGGATCGAGTCCAGCGAAGCGTTCGGGATCCGGATGTGCTCCTTCTATCGCGCTGTTACGATGAATCGTTGATGCGCAAGCACTTGGTGGTCGTCGTCGCTTCTCGACTCCGCGATCGGGGTCGCCCGATGGTCCTCACGGCCTACGTGGCGAGGAAACTGGGACCTGGGGAGGTGTTATGGCCGAGAGGTTGACGTTTCGATACGAGCCCGAACTGGACATCCTCTTCATCAGCAAGAGGCCACCGTACCCCGAGCAGGAGACCGAGGAATTGGGGGACGACGTGATCGCCCGGATCAACCCCGCGACCCGGGAGATCGAGAACCTCGAAGTTCTCTCCTGGTCCGGCAGGCTGCGGCAGGGCGAGGTATTCGAGCTGCCGGTGACCGCTGTGCTCCGTTCCGCAGTCTGACGGCCCGAGATCTCTCCGCCGAAGGAGAGGGAGCCGCTCGGGACTACACCTCGAGGCTCTCCCCGACCTCGTGCTGGCTCGCGACGATCAGCCGCACGTCGAGCCTGCCGATCCGCTCCAGCGCCCCGCGCGCCGCCTCGAGAGCCAGCTCGGGGCGGTTGTTCTTCTGCGAGAGATGCGCGAGGACCAGCGTGTGCAGCTCCTTGCCCGCGAGCAGCTCGAGCATCCGAGCGGCCTGCTCGTTCGAGAGGTGTCCGCGGTCGCTCGTGATGCGCTTCTGCAATTCGGCCGGATAGGGGCCGTTCCTCATCATGACAGGATCGTAATTGAACTCCAGGACGAGCACGTGCGAGCCCGCGAGCGCCCGCGCGACCTCCTCGCACGGACAGCCCATGTCGGTGAGGATCGCCGCGGCGCGCCCACCGTGCTCGATCTTGAAGGCGACCGTCGGATCGCAGTCGTGGGGGAGCGGCACGGGCGTCAGGCGGACCGGGTCGTCACCGCGCTTACCCCCGACCTCGAACGGCTTCCCGACCGCGATCGTCGAGAGCCGTTTCGCCCGCCGAGCGGCGGGGTGGGTCATGATGTTCTCGGGGCAGTGGAGCGTCGCGCGCTCCTTGCGCGCGATGCCACCGGCGCTGCGCGCGTGATCGAGGTGGCCGTGCGTCACGACGACATGATCGATCGCGCCGCTCGGCAGGCGCGCGGCCTCGAGGCGCACCACCATCTCCGAGAGCGTCAGGCCGGCGTCGACGAGGACGTTCGTCTCGCCGGCGCGGATCAGGGTGCTGTTGCCCTCGCTGCCGCTCGAGAGGACCTGCAGGTGCATCCGCGAGAGGATATCAGACCCAGTCCGTAGGCGCGCGGAGGAGCGGAGGAAGCTAGGCTCTTGAGCCAACGGAGGAACCGACGATGGCTCGTTCGACCACGAAGACTTTTCCGCAGGCTCTCGCGCGCGAGATCCTCTTCCTCGCGCTGATCGCCGTCTCCGGGGCCTGCGCGACGCGTCCGGCGGCGCGCCAGTCGCCTAGCCTGGCGCGGACCGCATCCGCGGCGAGCGCGCACGTCGATGCCGACGCGGCCCGCCTCGCTGCGGACGTCCAATGGCTCGCCGACGACGCCCGCGGGGGACGGCGCGCGGGGACGGATCAGGGGAAGGCGTGCGCTGAATGGATCTCGGCGCGGCTCCAGGGACTCGGCCTCGAGCCTGCGGGCCAGGACGGCTACCTGCAGTCGCTGACGGTTCCGCTCGATCCGAGGGACGCAGGGGGCTCGCGGCTCTCCTGGAAACCTCGAGACACTGACGCGAGCCCGCTCCCCGGGTGGCGCACACCCGACGAGATCGCACCACTGTTCTGCTCGGACGGTGGGAAGGTCGAGGGACGACTCGAGTGGTGCGGCTACGGAATCGAGAACGACGAGCGCGGCTGGAACGACTTCAAGGGTCGGGACCTGACCGGGTGCATCGCGCTGATCGTGCGGGGGACTCCTCCGGATGGGACGGGAGCCGCGTCGAATCCGGGCCAGGAGACGCAGATCGCTTCCAAGGCGGGAGGTTGGGGCGGCAGCGGCTCCATCTTCACCAAGGTCATGACGGCCAAGCGACACGGGGCCGTCGGAGTCGTCTTGCTCCCGGCGAAGGCGGAGGAGCCCTTGCTGCGGTTCGATGCCGGCCACGCGGCGCGCGCCGGGATCCCGGCCGTCGCGCTCGACGCGAAGTCAGCCGAGGCGCTTCTCCCCGGATACCGCGATGGAATCGACGCCAAGCCTGCGGAGCCCAGAGCCGTCGGATCCGGACCGACGACCCTGTTCGCCGACGTCGTGCGCGAGAGCGGGACGGCCTACAACGCGCTCGGTCG
Organism: Planctomycetota bacterium; assembly: GCA_041488095.1. Classification (GTDB taxonomy): domain Bacteria; phylum Planctomycetota; class UBA1135; order UBA1135; genus DASYPQ01. Next base: position 47,632 of record JBGPOP010000001.1, on the reverse strand, counting down.
CCTGCCGGGCAGGACGCACGACCGCACCGTCGTCGTCGGCGCGCACTACGACCACCTCGGGCGCGGCGGCGAAGGTTCGCTCGCGCCGGATGCGACCGGACAGATCCACCACGGTGCCGACGACAACGCGAGCGGGACGGCGACCGTGCTCGAGATCGCGCGGCTCATGAAGGCGGGCGATCCGCCGCCGTGCGACGTCGTCTTCGCGCTGTGGTCGGGCGAGGAGGAGGGTCTTCTCGGCAGCGAATACTGGGCGCAGCATCCGACCGTGCCGTTCGAGAAGATCGTCGCGAACCTCAACCTCGACATGGTCGGGCGCGCGGGGAACGGCAAGCTCCAGGTGCTCGGCGCGGGAACCTCGCCGGACTTCGCGGGCTGGATGAAGGCAGCCGGAGAGCGGAGCGGCCTCGAGCTCATCGTCAGCACGGAAGGCGGCGCGCTGGGCGGTTCGAGCGACCACCAGACCTTCCTCAAGCGCAAGATCCCCGCGCTCCACCTGTTCAGCGGTCTGCATGCCGACTACCACAAGCCCACCGACACGGCGGACAAGTTCGAGGCTTCGGGCGCGGCGAAGGTCGCCGGGCTCGGCGTCGGCTTCGTCCAGCGCATGGCGTCGGCCGGCAAGCTCGCCTTCGTCGAGCCGAAGATCGACAAGCAGCGCCAGGAGCAGATCAAGGGCGGCTTCCGCGCCTGGTTCGGCTCGATCCCTTCCTACAGCTACGACGGCAAGGGCGTGCTGATCGATGGCACCTCCGGCGGCAGTCCGGCCGAGCGCGCGGGCTTCCTGAAGGGCGACGTGCTCCTGCACGTGGGGGACGTGAAGATCGACAATATCTACGACTTCACCTACGCGCTCCAGCTCTACAAGCCCGGCGACGTCGTGGTCGTCAAGTTCCTGCGCGACGGCAAGGATCAGGAGACGCGCGTGACGCTCTCGAGCCGGGAGCTGCAGTAGCGACGGCTCGAGGGGATCTGTCGGAGAACAGCTGACGGAACACAGCGATCCTGGTCGCCTCGGCCTCGTTCGCCGAGGCCGATTGAGGCCAAGAAGATCGGGGCGGCGCGAAACCTCGTCGCTGACGGCCGGTTGTGATGCGTCGCGTCGAGGTTTGCTCCCTTGTTCATCCCCGTGTTCACCAGCCTGACGTTCCTCCTCCTGCAGTCCGCGACAGCCGAGTTCATTCCGGCGCGCGACCATGATCAGAAGACCGTCCCGGAATGGATCGCAGACCTCGAGCACAGCCATGGGCGCTCCCTCGGAGCGATCTGGAGCCTCTACTACGCCGGCGAGCGAACGCGCGAGGTAATCGAAGCGTTGAAGAAGGGCCTGGTGACGACTGACGACGCGGTGGCCCGGCGTGCGCTCGACACGATCTTGAGCCACTGGAGTGTGGCCTGCGAGGCACCTTCGGCGCGTGCGTACGTAGGCGGGCAAGCAACCATCGCCGCCGATCAGCTGTTCCCTCCTCCACGCCGTCTCGGCGCGACGACTCCCAAGCCGAGTGGCGAGATCCTGACCACGCTGGAGCAAGTGATCGGCGCGTTGCTAAAGAACCGGGAAACAGACATCGCGCTCGACACCATCGTGTGCCTCGAACGCGAGCGCCAGCATACGCCGTTGCCCGGAGTCGATGGTGAGGTGGCCATCGCGCATACGCACGCCTGGGCGCGCGCGTTCGCGGGGAGCGCTTACGGAGAGGCGTTCGCACGTCACCTTCGGCACGAATCGGCCCGTACGCCCTTCGATGCACGTGAATGGGGCAGGCTCCTCGACGAGATCCCCGAGCTCGGGCGCGGTTCCTTCGCAGCGGGCCGGGCATTGCTTGAGGCTCTCGACGGTCCCCTCGAGAGAGCGAGCCCCGCTCGAGCTGCGTTGGAGAAGCTCTTGCCTTTCATCCAGTCGCAGGCCTCCGAAGCCCAGATCCACTGGCGCCTCGGACAGGACGACGGGATCGATCCAGACGAGCAGCAAATCGTCACCGAGCTCGCGATCCGCATGCTTGACCAGGAAGTCGCCGCGCAGGACCTGCGACGCCTGCACGCGACGATCGTATCGACACCCATGCTCGCCGGCCTGATCCAGGGGCGCCTGCTGGAGCTGGCGCGACGGCAAGACGACACGGGCCTTGAAGCGCTGCGAATTCTCGGACACATGGGTGTGCGTGACGCGATGCTGCGTCAGCGCTATCTCGACGTCGTCCGAGCATGGAACGACTTCTCCGACAACGCGCTGGAACGGTTTCCGTGCTGGAGGCTGCACGACGACGAGACCCTCGCTGCCCTCGCGGAGGTTCTCGATCGGGCCGGCGCACGACGAGCGTTCCAATTTCGCTTGTGGTTCGCAGGTTTGACCGACGCGAGGCGCTCGCCCATTGCGATGCGTTATCTGTCCGATCCCGTGATCCGCAGCCACGGTGACGGGCTCGTAGTTCATGGGTTTCGGGGTCTCTTCCCGCTCGAGCCCGACGAGCGGATTGGGGGACGCGTGAATCAGCTCGCATTGCGGATAGCGACCCTGAAAGACGACGGCAAGGGCTTCTCGGCCGAGGAGGCCGAACTCGCATCACTCTTGCTCGTGCCGCCAGGAATCGACGACAAGGGAAGTGACGACGGCCCCGTCGATCTGGGGTTGTTCCTCGCGCGGACGCTAGGCCTTCGTTCCGACGACATCGTGAGCGCAGCCTTCGACCTTCTTCGACGGGGTTCCTCGGAGGACTTCTCGGCGAACTCCTACGAGGCCGCGGCGTACCTGAACACGGCAAGGCTGTCCTTGGAGCAGGAGCTCGAGCTTCGTCGGCTGCTCCCGTGGTCGCCGCCCGTGAGCCGTGGCTGGTGGGACGTCGACACCGTCGCACCCACCGACACGGGTCCGTTGCAGGGCCAACTCGCGATCGAGCTCGTTCCGCAGATTCGCATGGCGATCTATGGAGGTCTCGTGCAGGCTCTGGACGATCTCCTGGCGATCACGCGACTCGTGCCGCGAGACGAGGACTACCTGCTCGCGGTAATCGACCGCGGTCCTGCCGAAGCCCGTGAATGGGCCGTGGGTCTTGTGCGGCGCCGCAACCTGGACACGATCCGAATTCGCGCAGCGGTTGGGGCGCGCGGGCTCGACTTCGACGGACGTGTCTGCAGAGCGGCGCAGCGCCTGATCGCCGAGCGTGGTTGGTAGCACCGGGCCTCAGGAGAAAGACACTCACTGGCTTCGGGCCGGATGGCCTGTTTAGCCCCGGAAGCCCGCACGACGGCCGTCTACTTCCACTCCGCCAGATACAGGTTCGTCTCGTGCGGCTTCGTCCCGCCGCGGTTGCTGGCGAAGACGAGCCAGCGGCCGTCGGGGCTGAAGACCGGGAAGCTGTCGAACTGCTCGTAGGTGGTGATCTTCTCGAGGTGGGATCCGTCGACGTCGATCGCGTAGAGGTCGAAGTTGCGACCGCTCGAGCCCTGGTCCTCCCAGTTGCTCGCGAAGACGATCCGCCGGTCGTCCGGGAAGAAGTACGGCGCGAAGCTTGCACGGCCGAGGTTCGTCACCTGACGGCGATCCGTTCCATCCGGGCGGATCAGCGTGATCTCCATCCGCGTCGGGCGGACCTTCCAGTCCGCGAGCAGCTCGCGGTACTCGGCGATCTCCGCCTCCTCCTTCCCCGGCGTGAACGTGCTCGCACGGAACACGAGCCACTTTCCATCGTGGCTGAAGAACGCCCCGCCGTCGTAGCCCGGCGAGTGCGTGACCTGGAAGAGGCTCCCGCCCTCGAGGTCGCAGGTCCACAGCTCCAGGTCCCCCGACCGCGTCGACGTGAACACGATCCGATCGCCGAGCGGCGAGACCGTCGCCTCGGCGTCGTAACCCCAGGTGCTCGTGAAGGCGCGCTCGGCTCCGGTCTCGAGGTCGCGCAGGTAGATGTCGTACTCGGGGTAGACCGACCAGACGTAGCCCTTGCTCATGTCGGGGCGCGGCGGGCAGTCGACCTGGAAGGCCTGCGTCGAGGAGTAGAGCAGGTGGCGTCCGTCCGGCAGGAAATAGGAGCACGTCGTCACGCCGTGGCCGTTCGAGATCTGGATCGGCCCATTCGCGGCCCCTCCGGTGACGAAGATGCGATCGCAGCCCGTGCCGCGCGGCATGCCCTGCCAGCACAGCCGGTCGCCCTGAAAGCTCCAGTACCCCTCGGCGGCGTTGTCGACGTCCTGGGTCAGCTTCCAAAGATGCGCGAAGTGCGCTTCACCGGGCGAGATGAGCTCGTCGGCCCGGCGCGCGCCGGGCAAGGGAGGGATAGCGCCCGCACCCGTCGGAGCACTCGCCGCCGTCGCTCGCTCGGGCGAGCTCGGCGACGAGCAAGCGGCGAGGGAGAGGAGCAGGAGAAATGTCGGATGGCTCGAAGCCATGAGGGCGCGTGAGATTGACCGCTCGCCTGCGACCGATCAAGGCCCTGGACGATCGCTTCCCTGCGCCTTCCGCACAGGCGGCACCGGGTCGTAGCCTCCCTCGCAGAACGGGTGGCAGCGCAGGATGCGCCAGACGGCGTAGGCGCCGCCGCGGAGGATGCCGTGCGTCTCGACCGCCTGGATCGCGTACTGGCTGCACGTCGGCGTGAATCGGCACATCGGCGGCTTGAACGGCGAAAGGAAGCGCCGGTAGAAGCGCACCGGCAGCGTGGCGGCGCGGCGCAAGAGCTTCACGGCCCGCCTCCGGGCGGGGCCCCCGATCCGCCGCGGGTCCCGGCGCGCGCCTCGGTGCGTTTCTCCGCGCGTGCGGTGCGCCGCTCCACGGCCTTCCGGGACAGCGCGACCAGCTCCGCGCGCACTTCGACGAGGACCGGGTCGAGCTTCGGCGCCGCCGGGATCATGACGATGTCGACACCTCGAGGAAGCTCGGGATAGGAGAGTCGAAAAGCCTCGCGGAAGATCCGGCGCACCCGGTTGCGCTTGACCGCCGACTTCCAGATCGACCGGCCGACCGACAGGCCGAGGCGCGTGTCCTCCGACCCGTTCGGGCAGACCACGACGAGAACCGAGCCGCCGCGAGCGCGGCTCCCCTCGCGGAAGACGTGCTCGAAGTCGCGTCCGCGGACGAGGCGCATGCGGCGCGGAAAGGCGAAGGGTCTGGACATGGCGGGCGCGCGCCTTGTGTGCGCGGGATCGCATCCCTAGCATAGCCGCGGCCGCCTCGAGCCCCGTCAAAGCGCTTGGTCGTAGCACACGGCAATTGCATCGGCGGCGAGCGCCGGCCCGCGCAGGGCGGCGCAGTCTTCGAGATCGCCGCACCTCCGATCCGTCCGGAGGGTCGACCGCGTTCGCTCGGGACCTGGCCTCGTTCCGGCGCGGCCGACGTGCAGTCCGCGGTCGCGGCGGCACGCGCGTCCGCATCCGCCTGGAGCGCGCTCGGGGCCGCTGGACGGCGCGAGATCCTCGCGCGCGCAGCCCTCGAGCTCGCTGGCAATCCCGATCCCGGCGGGCTCCTCGGCACGCGCCTCGCGCTCGAGGAGGGCGAGATCGCCGCGCACTTCGCGCCCCTCGTCGAGGTCCTCGACCAGGCCCTGCGCAGTCCCTTCGAGTCCTTCGCCAGCCGGCGCATCGCCGAACAGGGCCTTCTCCTTCTCGCGCCAGCCTGGGGCGAGCTGCTGGCCTCGCCCGCCGCGGCGCTCTTCTCCGCGCTGCTCCTCGGTCGCACCGTCCTTTTCGTCTCGGACGCGCGCGCGCCGATGCTCGCCGACGCCCTGGCCGCGGCTCTGGTGCGCGCCGGGCTGCCGGGCGGGGTCCTTTCCGTCCTCCATGGCGACGGCGAGGACGTGTTGCGAGCGGCCGCTGCGAGCGGTGCCACGACCTACGTGCTCGCCTCCGGCTTCCCTGCGCGCGCGCGCCGCCTCGAGCGCCTCGCGAGCACCTGGCCCGGCCCTGGCGCGGGCGTGGGTCCGGGCTTCGGGGAAGGCGTCCAGTCCGCCGCAGCGCCGGCGTTCGAGCTCCATGTCTTGCGCAGCCGCAGCGCCCTCGTGCGCTCGGCCGACGATCCCATTGAACGGGCGACGGCGGTCGTCGAGGGCGCGTTCGGGCGTTCGTCGAGCCTCTCGGGGCAGCTCCCCGGCCAGGTCGCGCGCGCAATCTGCCACGAGCGCTCGTTCTCGCGCTTCACCGAGGCGGTGCTCGCGGCGCTCCGACGCAGCCCCGACGTCGCCCATCCGGCGCCGCTCGTCGACCGGGAGTCGGAAGACCATCTGCGCCGCGCCCGCGTGCTGGGCCTCGACGAGGGTGCGACCCTGATCTTCGATGCCGACTCGATGGGGAGCGCCTCCGGACCGCGCGAATCCGGAAGCGTCCCGGAGTCCGCGGACGGGGACGGAGACACCACTCCGCGCTCGCCCGGAGCGGGGGGCGATGCTATCCTCGCGCCGACCGTCTTCACGAACGTTGAGGAACGGATGCGGCTCGCCCTCCTCGGACGCCCCGCTCCGATCCTGTGTCTGATGCGGGTCGAGAGCGACGAGCGGGCGATCGCCCTGGCTCGAAGGCTCGACCACGACGTCCCGGCGGAGGATCTCTCGCTCGACGCCCTCGCGTGAGGGCGCCCCCGGTCCCCGGCAGCCCCGGACGCGGCCCCGACACGGCGCGGGCCCGCGGCTGGAGAAGAGACGTCGCGCCTGCCGATGAAGCCCAGCCCGACGCCCGCACCGACGATCGACCCATGAGCGATCCCAGCCAAGTGCACGAGGTCCTCAAACGCCACATGCAGGCCGACGGCCTGCCGGTGGTGTTCGACCTGGAGCGCTCGCACGGCGCCTGGCTCTTCGACTCGCGGACGGGGGAGGACTACCTCGACTTCTTCACCTGCTTCGCAAGCTGGCCGATCGGCTACAACCACCCCCGTCTCTTCGAGCGCGACTTCCTGGCCAAGCTCCAGTCGGCGTCGGTCAACAACCCGAGCAACGCCGACCTGTACACGACGCTCATGGCGGACTTCGTCGAGGCCTTCGCCACGAAGGTCACGCCGAGCGGCTTCCCGCACCACTTCTGGATCTCCGGCGGTGCTCTCGCGGTCGAGAACGCGCTGAAGACCGCCTTCGATTGGAAGGCGAGGAAGATCGGGATCGAGCGCCTGGCCGACGACGGATCGAGCCTGGCCGTGCTCCACTTCCGCGCGGCCTTCCACGGGCGCTCGGGCTACACGCTGTCGCTGACGAACACCGTGCCGGCGAAAACCGCCCTCTTCCCGAAGTTCCCCTGGCCTCGCGTCCACAACCCGGCGATCGAGTTCGACCTCGACGGCCGGATCGTGAACGACATCGAGGCCGAGGAGGCTCGCTCCGCGCGCGAGATCGAAGCCGCGTTCGGAACGCACCGGAACCGCATCGCCGCGATCGTCATCGAGCCGATGCAGGGCGAGGGCGGCGACAACCATTTCCGCCCGCAGTTCCTGGCGCGGCTGCGGCGGTACGCGGACGAGAACGAGGCCCTCCTGATCTTCGACGAGGTCCAGACCGGCTTCTTCGGGTCCGGGAAGCCCTGGATGTGGCAGCACCACGGCGTCGCGCCGGACATCGTGGCCTTCGGCAAGAAGACGCAGGTGTGCGGCATCTACGCCTCCCGGCGCGTCGACGAGGTCGCGGACAACGTGTTCCAGGTTCCCAGCCGCATCAACTCGACGTGGGGGGGAAACCTCGCCGACATGGTGCGCTGCCAGAAGTTCATCGAGATCATCCTGGCCGAGAACCTGGCCGACAACATCGCCCGGCAGGGACGGCGTTTCGTGGAAGGCCTGCGGGTCTTGGCGAAGGAGCGCGGCGGCATCGCCAACGTCCGCGGGATCGGATCGCTCGTCGCGTTCACCTTGGAGAGCCCCGACGCGCGGCAGCGAATGCTCCTGGATCTCCGCGGGAAGCGCCTCCTCGCGCTCCCGTCCGGCGAACGGGCGATTCGCTTCCGCCTGCCGTTCGTGGTGAATACGGCCGAAGTCGATCTCGCCCTCGAGCGGATCGCCGCCTGCCTGCCCACGCGCGGTGCGCCCGCGGCTCGCGCTGCGATCTCCGACCCGTCCCGCTGAGCCGGCCGGCCGTCGGACTCGTGTCCGGTCCGGAAGAGAAGGCTTCGCGTGCGCACAAGTGCGGACACCCGGGCCGGAAAAGAGCTTAGCGTTCGCACAAGTGCGGACGCCCCGGACCGGAGGAACTGATAATGTGCATTGACCGAAGCGCGTAGCATCGGAAGGCGGCATGTCGACCAGGTTCACCCGGGAAGATTGGATCCAGCGGAAGGTCGAAGGCTGGAGCAGCGTCCCCGCCCGGGTCGTCACCGGGATCACCGTGTTCCTCGCCGCCAGCGGCCTACTCCTGTGGGGCGGTCCGTTCACCGTCTTCGGCCAGCACGCCCTGCTCGTCCACACGGTCCTCGGGATCCTCCTGCTGGGGCCGCTCCTCGTCTACCTCGTGCGCCACCTGGGCGCGTACCGGGAGTACCCGCTCACCCACATCAAGGTGTCGGGCTGGCTGTCGGGGGCCGTGCTCGCAGTGTGCTGCCTCTCCGGGGTCGTCTTGACCTGGGAGGGAGCCGCGGGCACGCGCATCTCGTACGCGTGGCGGACGGTCCACGTCGCGACGACCTTCGGCCTCTTGCTCCTGCTCGTGGCGCACCTCGCGCCGCTCATCCTGAGGCAGCGCAAGGAAGCCTTGGAGGCGAGCGCGGGCCAGGTGGGCGCGGCCATGCGAGGGTACGCCCGCGTCGCGCTGGCCCTGTGCGCGGGAGGGCTCCTCGTCACGGGAATCCTCACCGCCGTCGTGCGACCGGTGGCCTTTACCAACACGTTTCCCGCGGACTACGAGACTCCCTACGAGGGCGGAGCCGCGCGGCCGTTCGCGCCCAGCCTGGGCTCGACCGAGAGCGGGGGCGCCTACGACGTCCGGTCGCTCACCGGATCGGCCTCGTGCGGCACGTCGGGTTGCCACCAGCAGATCTACAAGGAATGGACTCCGAGCGCGCACCGCTATGCCTCGATGGACGTCGGCTTCCAGAAGATCCAGAGCGTGATGGCTCAGCAGAACGGGCCGGTCTCCACCCGCTACTGCGGCGGCTGCCACGACCCATCCTCGCTGTTTTCTGGAACGAAGAATCTGGGCGTCGACAGCCTGACCAGCCTGGCGGGCTACCAGGAGGGCGTCTCGTGCCTGGTCTGCCACGCCATCCGGCAGACCGACGTCAAGGGCAACGCCAGCTACGTGATCGCGCAGCCCGAGCGCTACGTGTTCGAGCTGCGGGACGGGCGAGCGGCCAAGTTCCTCTCGGACTTCCTCATCCGCACGTGGCCGGGCCACCACGTGGAGAGCCTCTCGCGGCGCATGTTCAAGACCCCCGAGTTCTGCGGCGCTTGCCACAAGCAGTTCATCGACCAGGAGGTCAACAAGGTCGGCTGGGTGCAGCTCCAGAACCAGTACGACAACTGGCGCGCGAGCCGCTGGAACCACGCCGGCGATCCGCGCCACACGCTCGAGTGCCGCGAGTGCCACATGCCGCTCCTCGCCTCCGACGACCCGGCCTCGGGGGACGAAACCGACTTCAACCGCACTGCCGGCGACGGCCGGCACCGCAGCCATCGTTTCTTGGGCGCGAACCAGCTCATGCCGAAGCTCCTCAAGCTCGAGGGAGGAGAGGAGCACACCGCCCTGATCGAGAAGTGGCTGCGGGGCGAGGTGGCCGTTCCCGAGATCGCCGACCGCTGGCGGGAAGGGCCGGCGGTCCCGATCGAGCTCGACCTGCCCGAGAGCGCGACGCCCGGGGAGCCCGTCACCGTCCGCGTCCGCGTCATCAACAACAAGGCCGGCCACGACTTCCCGACCGGGCCGCTCGACATCATCCAGGCCTGGATCGAGATCCGGGTGACCGACGAGCTGGGCCGCGAGGTGTTCCGCTCCGGCGGTGTCGACGAGAAGCACTTCATCCAGACCGGGACCTACATGTTCAAGGCCGAGCCGATCGATCGCTACGGGAACCTCATCGACAAGCACAACCTGTGGGAGATGGTGGGAGTGCGCTTCCGCCGCACGCTCTTCCCCGGGTCCGAGGAGGTCGCCCCGTTCACGTTCGACTGCTCGAGCGTGGTGAGCAAGCGATCCCCGCCACCTCTTGAGGGCACGTCCGCGGCCCTCAAGGTCCCCGAGGACGCGGCTGGAGCGTTGCGGGTGCACGCCCAGCTGAACTACCGGAAGTTCGACCAGTACCTCCTGAACTTCGCCTTTGGCGAGGACTCCGGGCTGACCTCGCCGGTGACCGTGGTCTCGGCCGCGGAGGGGGTGATCCGCATCGACGGCTCGGGCCGCTGAACCGTGCGGATCCTGCGGCACAAGCTCGCGGTCCGCCTCGCGATCGCGGCAGCTCTTCTCATCGGAGGTGCGGCCGCGCTGCAGCTCCGCCGCGGGCGCGAGGCCGGCTACATCCCCGGCGAGCGGACCGAAGGTCTGGTCGACACGCTGGGGCGGAGGATCCCTGACGACCGCCCGGCGGTCGGGTTCACCGACACGACGCGCGAGTCGGGCCTCTCCTTCCACCATTTCCCGGCCGTGAGGACCGGACGGCTGCCGGAGGACATGGGATCGGGAGTCGCCCTGGGCGACATCGACGGCGATGGTTGGACGGACGTCTTCCTGGTGAACGCGGCGGGAGCGTTGCCGGACGCGGCCAAGGGTTTCGACCCGGAAGCCGGGCGCTCGCGCCTCTTCAAGAACCTGCACGACGGTCGTTTCGAGGACGTCACCGCGCGGAGCGGCATCGACCTCGTGGCGCTGGGCATGGGCGCGGCCTTCTGCGACGTCGACTCGGACGGTGACCTCGATCTTTTCGTGACGACGTTCGGCCATTGCCGGCTCTTCCAGAACGACGGCACCGGCCGCTTCCGCGACATCAGCCGCGAGTCGGGCGTCGACGGCCCCGAGGGATTCTGGACGGGAATCGCGGTGGGCGACTTCGACCGCGACGGAGCCGTCGACCTCTACGTGTGCGGGTACGTGCGCTACCGGGAGAGCGAGGTCGCGGGGGGGAAGCGCGCCTCGCAGTACGGCGTGGACATCCCGGTGCTGCTCAATCCTTCCGCCTTCGAGCCCGAGCGCAACCTCCTGTTCAGGGGCCGCGGCGACGGGACCTTCGAGGAGGTAGCGAAGAAGCTCGGCGTCGAGAACACGACGGGCAGGAGCCTCTCCGCGGTGATGTGCGATCTCACCGGGGACGGCTGGCCGGATTTGTACGTGGCAAACGACGTCTCCGACAACGCCTTCTTCGTGAACCGCGGCGACGGGACGTTCGAGGACCGGACCAACGCAGCCCTGCTCGGCGACTACCGCGGGGCGATGGGCCTGGCGGTGGGGGACTTCGACGAGGATGGGGACCAGGACATCTTCATCACACACTGGATCGCGCAGGAGAACGCGCTCTACGTGTGCGTCCCGCAAGAGGGTGCCGGAGCGGCAGCGCCCCGGACGCCGGTGTTCATGGACAGCGCGGACCACTACGGCCTCGGGCAGATCGCCCTGGACATGGTCGGGTGGGCCACGGGGTTCATCGACTACGACAACGACGGGCATCTGGACCTCTTCGCCGTCAACGGGAGCACGATCCCGATCGCGGGGGACACCACGCACCTGGCGCCGATGGCCGCGCAGCTTTTCTGGAACGCGGGCGCGAAGCGCGGGTTCTTCGAGGTGGGGCAGGCGTCGGGCGAGTTCTTCCGCAAGAAGCACGTGGGGCGGGGCGGGGCCATGTTCGACTTCGATCTCGACGGCGACGAGGACCTCGTCATCATGCTCCACGGCGAGGGCGCGGTGCTCTTGCGCAACGACGGGGGCAGCCGCAACCACTCGCTGCTCCTGCGTCTGCGCGAGCCCCGTGGCAACCGCTTCGCCCTGGGGTCGCGCATCGACCTCCGAGCGGGGAACCTCGGCCGTTCCGCTCTGACCGACACGCAAGGCTCCTACCTGTCACAGCACGCAGTGGGCGAGACCGCCTTCGGTCTGGGAAGCGCGACGTCGGTCGACGAGATCGTGGTCACCTGGCCCGACGGCGTGAAGGAGCGCGCGGGTCCCATGGCCGCAGATTCGCTCGTGACCTGGGAGCGCGGACAGGCTCCGCGGGTGGAGACCTTGCCGGGGAGGGCCGCCTCGGCCGCGAGCGGGCCCGAGGACCTGGCTTCGAAGAGGCGCTTCTACGCGCTGCGGGAGCAGGCGACGTCCGCTCGGATCGGCGGTGATCTCGCGCGCGCGACGGACCTCTACCGCCAGGCCCTGGCCGTGTGGCCCGGGCACGAGGACTGCCTGTACTACCTCGGCAGCTGCCTGCGCGAATCCGGCGACCGCGCCGGTGCCATGGAAATCTTCCAGCAGCTCGTCGGCCAGAACCCCAGGAGCAGCGCGGGCTGGATGGAGATCGGCCGGATGCGGCTGTCCGGGGGCGGTCCGGCGCCCGACGACCTCGACGCGGCCGAGGCCGCCTTCCGCCGCTGCCTGGAGATCAACAGCGAGGAGAGCCGGCCCGTGATCCAGCTCGGGATCGTCGCGCTCCTGCGCAGGGACCTCGACCGGGCCGAGCGCATGTTCTCGGATGCAGCGGTCCTGAACCATCGCTCGGTCGAGGCGCGCTGGTTCGGCGGGAAGGTCGCTTGGCTGCGCGGGGACCACCTGCGGGCGCTGGAGCTCCTGAAGGAGGCCCGAGCGATCGCCCTGGACCCCAAGACGCCCGCGCCGGTCTCAGGCGAGGGCGATACACGCTCGGGCACGGCGATGCTCGAAGCGGCACGAAACCTGGCTGCCTCGCCGCTCGAGCGCTGGAGGACGCTGGTCGACCGGGAGTTGGACGTCGATCGCGAGTACGCCGAGCGCTGAGCCTCGAGCCCGTCCGGCGCGCCGCGGTCGGCTCAGCCGCCGCCCTCCATCTCCTTCTTGAGCTTCTCCATCTCGGCGTCGGCGTTCTTCTCGTCGATCTTCTGCTGGGCTTCCTGATCGGCCTGCTCCTGCGTCGGCAGGTCCGCCTGGGCGGGCGGGGTCACAGGCGCGGAAGCGGTCGGACCGGAAGGGCCCGCGGGCTTCGCGGAACCGGGTGCGGCCGCGTGCTCCTCGGTGCCCGAGCAGCACGCGATGAAGAGTGCCGTGACGAGGAGAGCGGCAGAGGCGAGTCGTTCGGTCTTCATGGTCGTTCTTCTTTTCAGCGGCCTCCACCGGGCTTGCCCGGGGGCTTCTCCTTGGAGGGGTGCTCCTTCTCGTCCTTTTCCCTTTTCTCCTTGCCGCGCTCGGCATCTTCCCCGGCCTTGCGCTCCTCGCGTCGCTCGGCGTTCTCCTTGGCCTGCTCGTGACGGGTCTCGATGGCCCGAGCGCTCGGACCCTTGAGCTCCTTCTCGAGTCGAGCCCAGGCGACGGGTCCGAGCTCCTTCCGGAAGCCGTCCATGGCGTTGTCGTAGCGCTTCAGCTCCTTGGCGCGCATCTCCTCCAGCTCCGCGACCTTCTTCTCTTCCCTGCTGGTCTTGTAGATCCCGATCAGGCGGTTGAGACGCGCCTCCCGGTCGCGATGGATGCGCGTGAAGTGCACCATCTTCTCCGCCACGGCCCGCTCGTGCTCGGCCCTCTCCGCCTCCAGCCGGGCCTTCTCCGCGAGCTCCTTCTTGCGCTCCTCGTGGATGCGTTCCTCGGCCTTGACCTTCTCCTCCCGCGCGTGTTCACCGCCCTTGTCCGCCTTCTCGCGCGCCGGCTGCTGGGCACACAGCGGAGCGGAGAGGAAGCACGAGGCCGCCAGCGCGAGGATCCACACGGCTCCGACCCTTCGTTCCGCAAACCTGTTCGTCATCGTCTCACCTCCATCGGTCGGCGCCGCTCCATCGCGGCGCCGCCGGATGATACGCCTCGGGCAAGGCGGAGCACATGACGGTCCGTTCACTTCGAATCGCCGCGTCGAACCCGGAGCTGGCCACAGGCTGCGTCGGTCTCGACCCCCCGCGACAGCCGCACCGTGGCGACGACGCCCTTTCGCGCGAGGATCCCGCGAAAGCTCTCGACCGTCTCGCGAGCAGGACGGCGATAGGGGCTGTCCTCGACCGGGTTGAAGGGGATCAGGTTGACCGTGCAGCGGCGGCCGCGCAGGCGCTCGGCGAGCGCCCGCGCGTGCCCGGCCGTGTCGTTCACGCCGGCGAGCAGGGCGATCTCGTAGGTGACCTCGCGCCCCGTCTTCTCGAACCAGTCGTCGCCGGCGGAGAGCACCTCCTCGATCCACACGCCGCGCATCGCGGGCACGAGCTCGTCGCGCTGCGCCTGATCGACGGAGTGGAGCGAGATCGCCAGCTGGAACCGGGGTCGGGAGGGGGCGATCTTCCGCAGGCGCTCGGGGAAGCCGACCGTCGAGACCGTGATCTTCCGGCCGCCGATCCCCATCTCGTCGTGCACGACGTCGAGCGCGCGCACGAGGTTCTCGTAGTTCAGGAGCGGCTCGCCCATCCCCATGACCACGCTGCGCGAGAGCGGCGAGAGCTCCCGGCCGCGCACGTACTGCTCCAGGATCTCGTGGGCCTCGAGGTTGCGCAGGAGGCCGAGCTTGCCCGATGCGCAGAAGGGGCAGGCGACGGGACAGCCGACCTGCGTCGAGACGCACAGGGTCGCCCCGCTCTCCGGCTCACCCTCCTCGTCGAGGTAGAGGGAGGGCATGTGGACCATCTCGACGGTCGCGTCCTCCCCTCGCCGCCGCGGAAACTCGATCAGGAGCTTCGTGGTCCGGTCCGGTGCGACACTGCGCGCGACCTCGCGGCCCGAGAGGATCGGCAGATCGGCCGCGAGGCGCTCGCGCAGCGCCGCGGGGAGCGAGGTCATCCGCTGGTAGTCGAGCACGCCCTTGCCGAGCACCATCTCGCGCACGACCCGGGCGTGGAAGGGCTGTCCGCCGCGTTCGACGACGGCGCGCTCGAGGTCGGCCGGCTCGAGGGCGATCAGGCTCGCGGCTGCGGCGTTCATCGATGTCCCCGGCCCGGTCGCGGAAGCCGTCGTGAACCTCCGCGACGCGGAGCTAGGGTCGCGCCCCCGCCGCGCGCAGCCTCTCGGCGACCTCCGCGGCGACCGATCTCGCGGCTGCGAGGTCGGCCGGGTTCGCGCCGCCGACGGCCTTGTGTCCGCCTCCACCGAAGCCTTCCATGATCGCCCCGATGTCCGCGCCGTTGCTGGGCGGGTTCCAGGGATTGATGCCCGCAGTGACGTGGTAGCCCGAGCGCGTGGGGATCACGCCGACGCAGTAGTGGATGTCCGGGTGGTGATAGAAGGCCGCGAAGCGCTCGCGGCGGATCTTGTCCGAGCTGGCGTCGTAGAGCAGGACGCCGTCCCTCTTCCACTGCACGGTGGGCGGAAACTGCTCCAGCGCCCGGTCCCGGTTCCGCGACGCACGCTGGTGCGCCTTCTCGACGTCGGGGCGGGAGGCGACGCTCGTCAGATCCCCCTCGGCCATCACGCCGACCAGCGAATCGACCCACTCCGGCGAGGGGGCCACGGTGATCGCGCGGGCGATCCGCAGCGCGGGCTGCTCGCCGAACACGGCCTGCTCGACGTCCTTGTAGCGCGCCCCGTCGACGACGTCCGACCAGAGCGCCATCTCGACGAACCGCTCGGGTGCCTCGTACCCCCAGCGCTCGCGCGCGTGGCGCAGGATCAGCGGCGGGCAGGAGGGGGAGCTCTCGTCGAAGCACCAGCGGTCCGAAGGGGCGTACTGGGCGCGCAGCTCGGGGGTCAGGAAGGTCGTGGGGTGATGGTCGAACCAGTACTCGGCCCGCGGGTGGAAGTGGAAGTCGACCACGGCGAAGCGCTTGCCGGCCTCGAAGGCCTGCCAGTTCCCGCGCTGGTCGTAGTTGACGCTCTTCCACTGCGAGGTCTCGCCCCGGGTCTCGGCCAGGATCACGGAGAGGATCGCGGCCGACACCATCCCGTCGAAGTCGCGGTGGTAGTGGATCGTCAGGGGGCCTTCGCTCTCCATGCGAGCGGCATTCTAGGACCCCTCCGCGGCGATTGCGCGGTCGCGGTCCGGTTGCGTCCGGGCCGGAAGGGAATCAGACTCTGGGCATGACCCGAACCGGCCAAGGGCTCGCTCTCGGCACGTTCCTCCTCGCGACGGCCTGGATGCCGTCCCCGTCCGCATCGGCGCGCCACGCCAACGCGGAGTCCGCGCTCGAGGAGGCCTTGCGCAACGCGGAGACCGCGCTCGGCAAGAACGACGCCCAGGAGGGTCGCGCCTGGGTCGACCGTGCGCTCGAGCGCGACTCGAAATCGTTGCGCGCGTGGGACCTGCGCGCGCGCTGCGCCGAGGTGTTGGGCGACACGGACACGCTCGTCCAGGCTCTCCACCTGGAGCTGCGGCTCGCGATCGCGCAGAAGCGGCCGGCCCAGGAGATGGAGAGCCTGCGCAAACGGGTCGCCGCGGTCGATCCGGTCGCCAAGGACCTGTTCGACCTCACGCGGATCTTCGTCCCCAGGTTGAAAGCGGTCGCCGAGCAGTACGAGAGGGACAAGCGGCCGCACTCGGCGATCCGAGCCTACAAGGAGGTCCTGGCTCTCGATCCCGAGTCCACCGCCTGCGCCGACGCGATCCAGCGCCTGGCCTCCGCGCCGGATCCGAGCCTCGCAGGCGACGCCAAGCCCAAGGACCTCCTGGCGGGGATCTCCGAGGAGTGGATCCGCGAGCGGGATCTTCAGCATGCGACCTGGGAGAGCCGCGACAAGCTCGAGCGCGAGCACTACGTCACGCTGACCGACACCGGCTACGCCAACCTCCTGCGCGCGGGGGAGGCGATGGAGCAGATGAACGCCTTCTACCGCGAGTTCTTCCACTACGGCACGGAGGAGGACGGCCACGCGGTGCCCCGGATCGAGCTGCGCATCTTCAGGACGCACGACGAGTACATGAAGAAGGGCAGCAGCCCCGTCGACTGGAGCGGCGGACAGTTCACGGGGGATTCCGTCGAGACCTACATCGGCGGAGGCAGCTTCAACGACATGGTCGGAACCCTGTTCCACGAGGCCGCGCACCAGTTCGTCTCGCTGGCCACGAGCGCCTCGGGCTGGCTCAACGAGGGGCTCGCGTCGTTCTTCGAGGGCACGCGCATCCTCTCGAACGGCACCGTGATCATGAACCTGCCCGCCAACCACCGCCTGATGCCGATGGTGGCGCGGCTCGAGCAGGGCTGGATGAAGGACGAGAACGACGGGATCGATCCCTCGGATCCGTCCAAGAGCGAGCCCAAGTCGGCGCCCACCTTCCGCATCGTGCTCGAGGACAAGTACTCGTGGGGGCCGCCGTGGTACTCACCCACGTGGGCGGTCGTGTACTTCCTCTACAACTACCAGGACCCCGTCGACGGCCGGTACGTGTACCGTGCGGCGTTCCACACCTTCATCGACAAGTCGGGCGGGCGCGCGGGCACGGGAGCGGTCAAGAACTTCGAGGAGACCGTGCTCGCGCACCCGGAGCCCCCGATCAAGGGCGTCGCGCGGCCCAAGGGCGCCGCCGACGTCCGGCTGCCGAAGACGGTCGCGGAGCTCGACGACGTGTGGAAGGACTGGCTGATCGCCCTGAAGAAGGAGCAGAACGGCGAGATCGAGGTGAAGCGGCCCTACCTGCAATGGGCGCGCAACGCGCTCAAGGGCAAGGACGAGGGCGTCGCCCGCGAGCACCTCGAGAAGGCGCTCCTGGCCGCGCCGCAGGACGTCGACACGCTGCTCGAGTTCGGGGCCTTCCTCTCCGAGCACAAGGGCGTCGATCGCGCCGCGAAGCTCGCGCTCGAGGCGCTGCGCGTGCTCGAATCGAGGAAGCCGGTCGATGAGAAGGCCGTCCGCGCCGCCGAGCGCAGCCTCGAGAAGTGGGATCCCAGGCAAAGGTCCCTCGAGAGCGTGCACAAGGATCTGTGGGCCGCCGCGAAGAGGGTCGTGCAGGAGTACCAGGCCGGCGGGCTGCCGACGATGGTGATGGACCTCTCCTGGCGCCTGGGCGCCGACCTGAACGTTCCCGGCATGTTCGAGATGTACGAGGCTGCGCTGCGCCAGGGCGGACGGCCGCTCGAGATCTGGCAGCTCGCCTACAACGAGAAGAACCTCAACGGCTGGGCCTCCTCGGGCGAGTCGGTGTTCAAGGCCGACGGCAAGCGCATCACGGCGAGCTTCGGCACGTTCGACGAGAAGCTCTTCGATTTTCGCGTGTTGACCCTCGACACGGTGACTTCGGGCGACTGGTCGCTCGAGGCCGAGGTGCTGGCGCCGAAGGGCACGGTCAACTTCTGCGGGCTCGCATTCGGCAAGAAGGACCTCCAGAACTTCCACGGCTTGATCCTCTTCCCGGGCCGGACGGAAGCTAGCGGGTCGCGCGAGGGGCTCGCGGACTCGGGCTTCATCGACCTGGCCAGCTGCTTCGGCGGCCAGAGCTTCCAGACCTGGCGGCACAACCCGGTCAAGACCGCGCCCGACAAGCCGGGATCGACCGACGTGGAGAAGTGGCACAAGTTGCGCATCGACGTGGCAGACAACCTGGTCGACACCTGGTTCGACGGCAACTTCCTCTCGACCCAGGAGTTCCCGAGCGCCGATCCCCTGCGCGGCAGCCTGGGGCTGCTCGTCGGCCCCGGCACGGCGCGGTTCCGCAACATCCGCTTCCTCTCGCGCCCCCTGCGCGACCCGGCAGCGCGGATCGACCGCGCCGTGCGGATGGAGAAGATGGAGGAGCACGGCGGAATGCCCCCCGGAGGCAGCTACCTCGGCCACCTCCCTCCCTTTCCGGTGGTCGAGAAGTGGGTGCAGGGAGAGCGCAAGGGTTGGAAGGAGAAGGGCCCGGTGCCGCAGCTCCTGGTGCTGTGGAGCATCGAGCAGAACGACCTCGTGCGCGTCGACGAGTGGCTGCGCGCTCTCGCCGACCAGCACTCCAAAGTCGGGTTGGAGATCGTCGCGATCGTGAGCGCGAACAACTCTGCGACGATCGAAGCCTACCTGAAGGAGCATCCGATGCCCGGCTCGGTCGCGATCGACAAGCGCGAGAAGCCCGGGCTCGGCGAAACGTTCGAGCGCTACTCGATCGACCAGGTCAACCTGCCGCGGCTGATCCTGCTCGACATCGCCGCCAAGGTGGTCTGGGAAGGGGACCCCGGCTTCACGAGCGGCGAGCCGTGGGTGTCGGGCCACCCGAGCTTCCTCGACGCGCCGCTCGCGGAGCTGATCGAGAAGGACAAGCTCGAGGCGCTCAGAGCCTGGCTCGTCCAGTGGAAGGCCATCGGGGCGCAAGCGATCGCCAAGGGCGATCTCGCCACGGCGTTGCCGCTGATGCGGGAGGCGCGCTCGCTGCCGGAAGGCTGCGTGGCGGCGATCGACGAGGCGCGGAACAAGCTGGCTGCGCTCGAGGCGGCGCTCGACGCGCTGCCGACGACCGCGTCCTCCTTCGCACGCGAGGGCGTCGATCCGGCGCTCCCGGTGCTCACGGATTTCGCCAAGGTGCTGAAGAAGCCGATCGACAGGAACGCGCAGGCCGCGCTCGCGCAGGTCCGCGACGGCAAGCCGAGCCAGGACTGGGCGGAAGCGCTCAAGCGCTGCGACAGGATCGCCAGGGCGGCGAAGCGGGAGGACAAGCTCGCGCTCGCCCAGGAGCTCCTCGCCAGGCTCGCGACGATGGAGGGCCGCTTCCCGAAGGAGCTCGCGGCCGACCTCGCGCCCGCGGTCGAGCCGGCCGACTTCGCCAGGCTCCAGGAGATCGTCACCCGGGGGCCGGACCGACCCAGGCGGTGGCTCATCGGGGAGTACTTGCGCTGGTAGGCCAGGGTCGCCGCTCGCCCATCGGAGGGCGGCAGCCGGCCCGCCTCAGGCGCTCTCGCGCTCGCGCTCCTCGGCCGAGAGGTCGCTCGGCGGAAGCGGGGAGGCCGACTCGTCCGCGAGCGGCGGTTCCGCCACGAGGCCGCGCGCCAGCGACTTCTTCTTGCGCACCACGTCCTCATCCACGACGAACACGCTCTGGTCCTTGCGCGAGGGGATCTCGTACAGGACGTCGAGCAGGATGTCCTCCAGGATCGAGCGCAGCGCGCGCACGCCGGTCTCGCGCTCCATCGCCACCTCGGCGATGGCCTCCAGCGCCTCGGGCGTGAAGCGCAGCTCCTTGCCGCTCATCTCGAACAGCACCTGGAACTGCCGCACCAGCGCGTTGCGCGGCTCGGTCAGGATGCGGACCAGAGCAGGCCGGTCGAGCGTTACCAGCGTGGCGATCACCGGCAGGCGGCCGACGAACTCCGGGATCATCCCGAACTCGATCAGGTCCTTGGGGATGATGCAGCGCAGGAGCTCATCGCACGCGATCCGATCGGAGATCGAATAGGGTCTCCCGGAGGGGGGGTGCGCGATCTCCGGACCGGCGTGCTCCGTGGCCTTCTCCATCATCTCGCGGTGGGCGTACCTCCGGCCGAAGCCGATCACGTCGCGACCCACCCGGCGCGAGATGATCTCCTCGACGGTGCTGAAGGTGCCGCCGCAGATGAACAGGATGTTCGTGGTGTCGATCTGGATGTAGGACTGCTCGGGGTGCTTGCGCCCGCCCTGCGGCGGGACGTTGGCCACCGTGCCTTCCAGGATCTTCAGGAGCGCTTGCTGGACGCCCTCGCCCGAGACGTCGCGGGTGATCGAGACGTTGCTCGTCGTGCGCGCGATCTTGTCGATCTCGTCGATGTACACGATGCCCTGCTGGGCGCGCTCGACGTCGAAATCGCAGTTCTGCAAAAGCTTCAGCAGGATGTTCTCGACGTCCTCGCCGACGTAGCCGGCCTCGGTCAGGGTGGTCGCGTCGGACATCGCAAAGGGCACGTCGAGGAGCTTCGCCAGCGTGCGCGCGAGCAGCGTCTTGCCCGAGCCGGTCGGGCCGACGAGCAGCACGTTGGACTTCTCGATCTCGACCTCGCCGCTCGCCGCCGGGTTGCGCGCGTGGTGGCGCAGGCGGTTGTAGTGGTTGAAGACCGCGACCGAGAGGATCTTCTTGGCTCGCTGCTGGCCGATGACGTACTCGTCGAGGTAGCGCGCGATCTCGATCGGCGTCGGGATGCGGCGCCCGCCGTCCGGCCCGGTCCCGGCGGGGCCCGCGGAGGTCGTCCGGCGCGCGAGCGCGCCGGTGGCGCGGCCGGCGATCCCGGGCGCTGCCTGCGCGGCCTCGGGCGAGCGGCGCTGCTCCTCCTGGAGGATCGAGTTGCAGATCTCGATGCACTCGTTGCAGATGTAGACCCCGGGCGGTCCCGCGATCAGCGAAGCGACGTGGTGGCGGCGCTTCTCGCAGAACGTGCAGCGCTCGACGTGGCGCCCGCGCCCGGTGGAAGAGGTCATGTGCGAGTTGGCTGGGAATCCGGCCTTAATTCTACCCGGCCGCAGGCCGTCGTGCCGGGTCGACCTCGGCCTCCTTGGACACGATCTGATCGATGATTCCGAACTCCAGGGCCTCCTTGGGGGACATGAAATTGTCCCTTTCGCAAGCCTTCCCGATCGTGGGCGCGTCCTTGCCGGTGTGGCGCGCCAGGATCTCCTCCAGGGTGGACTTCATCTTGAGGATCTCGCGCACGTGGATCTCCATGTCCACGGCCGAGCCCTGGGCGCCGCCCCAGGGCTGATGGATCATGACGCGGCTGTGAGGCAGCGCGTAGCGCTTGCCCTTCGTGCCGCCCGCGAGCAGCACCGCGCCCATCGAGGCCGCCTGGCCCAGGCAGTAGGTCGCGATCTGCGGCTCGATGAGCTGCATCGTGTCGTAGATGGCGAGGCCCGCCGTCACGGAGCCTCCCGGCGAGTTGATGTACATCTTGATGTCCTGGCTGCGGCCGGTCTTGTCCAGGAACAGGAGCTGGGCCATGACCGAGTTCGCGACCTGGTCGTCGATCGCCATGCCGATGAACACGATCCGGTCCTCGAGCAGGCGCGAGTAGATGTCGTAGGTCCGCTCGCCTCGTCCGGTGCGCTCGATGACGAAGGGGATGAAGGCTTGGGGTTCCATGCGTGGGGTCCGGTCGGTCTCGAGTCCTCTCGTGGAGTGGAACATGGGCTTCTCGTAGCGTGTCATGAAGGCTCCCTGATCCTGGCGTTCTTGCGCAGGAATTCCCGCACCTTGCGCTCGAGGATCTCGATCGCCATCTGGTCGAAGAGGTTGTTCTTCTTGTAGTACTCGCCGACCTCCTCGATCGACACGCCGTTGCGCGCCGCGATCGCGGCCAGCTCGCCGCGCAGGTCCTCGCGCGAGACGAGCAGGTTCTCCTTCTCGGCGATCGTCTGCACCAGGAACAGCGCCTTGAGTCCCCGCGAGGCGGCCTGGCGCGCGCCCTCGCGCTGGCCCTCGACCTGCTCGGGAATGCTGTCCTTGGGCGTGCCAGCGGCCTCGAGCTCGCGGGCGAGATCGAGGAGGCGCGCGTCCGCCTGCTGCTCGAGCATCGCTTCGGGGAGCTCGATCGTGTGGCTGTCCAGGAGCTTCCCGAGCAGTGCATTCTCGATCCGTGCCTGCTCGCGCTCGATCTTGGCGTCCTCGATCTTGGCCCGGATCTTGACCTTGAGGTCGGCATCGTCCTGCGCCGAGAGGATGCGGCGGACCTCCTCGTCGGTCGCCGGGACCATGCGGTAGGCCTGCGCGACCGTGATGCGGCAGAGGCCGGGCTTGCCGCGCAGCTCCTCGCGCTCGAAGTCCTCCGGGATGGTCATCGCCACCTCGCGCACCTGGCCGTCGCGGGCGCCGGTCATCGCGCTCTGGAAGGCCTGCGGCTCGCAGCCCGGGGTCGGGGCCTCGGGAGAGATCCGCAGGCCGTCGCGCGAGAGGACCACGTCGCTTCCGAGGAGCCACTCGATCTTGACCAGCGCGAGTCCGTCGGAGGGCAGGCCCGCCTCGCCGGCCGGCTCGGGGTGCGCCTGCTGGGCCTTGAGGCTCCCGATCGCGGACTCGACCTCCTGGTCGAGCACCGGCTCGAGCTCGCTCTCGATCTCCAGGCCCTTGTACTCCGAGAGCGAGATGTCGGGCCGCAGGCTGACCTCGAACTCGTGGCTCCAGTCGGCGCCTTCGAGAGGCTGGATCGCGTCGAGGTCGACACGCGGATGGCCGACGACCTTGAGCTGGTTCTCCTCCACGGCGCGTTCGAAGGCCTTGCGGATGAAGTCCTCGACGGTGCCGCGGCGGATCTCACGCCCGAATTGTCGCTCGATGACCTGAGGCGGCACGTGGCCGGGCCGGAAGCCCTTCATGCGCACGTTCCGGCCGGCCTCGCCGACGGCCCGGCGCAGGGCGCCCTGGAACTCGTCGCTCGGGACGGTGAAGGCCACCCGCGCCTGGCAGGGGCCCAGCTTCTCGACGGTGATTTGCACGGATGGGGATCGGGAGCCCTCGCCGCGGGTGCGCGAGGGCAGCTCTGTGGATCGGGAGGTGGCTCGGGGGAAGTGTTGGCGAACGAGGAAGGGCGGGGACTCTACCCCCCGGGGCGAGGGTCGTCCACCGTCCGGAATCATCCGTTCGAGCTCAACCCCGCGGTTGCGCCCCGACTCGCCCGAGGCTTGCGATGGGGCCTCGCGTCGAGGAACCTCAACGTCACGCATGAACCCCCGTCTTCCCGTGGAGCGCAGGATCCGGCGCGTCGCGAGCCTGGACGAGGCCCTCGCGCTGGCGCCGGCGCTCGAGGCCTACGCGTCGCAGGCGACCGCGGACTTCCGCGACGATCCGCTCCCCGAAGGGACCTGCCGACGCTTCTTCGAGCGCCGCTTCGAAGAGCGTGAGACCGCGCTGCTCGTGGCCGAGACCGCGCACGGTCGGGCCGACCTGGGCGTGTGCGTCACCGGGCCGTTCGAGGACCCGCTCACCGGCTCGCGCGTGCCCATGGTGCTGATCCTCTTCGTCAGCCCGAGCGCGCGGCACCGCGGGCTCGCCCGAGAGCTCGTCGAGGCGGCCACGCGCGAGCTCGCGTCGCGCGGGATCGCGAGGCTCGCCGGGCGGGCGGCGCACAACGACGACGCGCTGATCTCGATGGGGGAGCGCTGGGGCTTCGTGCGGCAGTGGGAGATGATGGTGAGGGAGTGAGTCAGGGGTGGAGGACCGCCGCGCCGCGGATCCTCCCCGCCTTGAGCAGCGCGAGCGCGCGGTTCGCCTCGGCGAGCGGGAAGGGCTCGGTGCGCGGGCGGATCGGGATCGCTGCGGCCTCGCGGAGGAGCTCGAGGCCGTCCTCGCGGGTGTTCGCGGTGACGCTGCGGAGGGTACGTTCACGGAAGAGGTCGCGGTCGTAGTCGATCTCCGGGATCGGGCTCATGTGGATGCCCGCGCAGGCGAGAGTGCCCCCCGGCCGCAGGGCGCGGAGGGCGGGCGGGACGAGCTCGCCCGCGGGCGCGAAGAGGATCGAACCGTGGAGCGGAACGGGAGGGGTTTCGGCCGCGCCGCCGACCCAGGTGGCGCCCATTTCGCGCGCGAGGCGCCGGTGCTCCTCGCGCAGCGAGCAGACGTAGACAAGACAGCCGCGGTGGAGGGCGATCTGGAGGACGATGTGCGCCGAGCCGCCGAAACCGTACAGGCCGAGGCGCTCGCCCGGACGGACGAGGGAGAGACGGAGAGCGCGGTACCCGATGATCCCGGCACAGAGGAGCGGAGCGGCTTCGTCGTCGGAGAACAAGTCGGGGATCGGGTAGGCCCACGCGGCGGGGACGGTCGCGAACTCGGCATAGCCGCCGTCGTGCGTCCAGCCGGTGAACTGCGCGTCGGGGCAGAGGTTCGTCCGGCCTTCGCGGCAGAGCTCGCAGGTCCCGCACGTGCCGCGGAGCCAGGCGATCCCGACGCGCTGGCCGAGAGCGAGGTCTTTCACTCCCGCGCCGAGCGTGTCGATGGTTCCGACGATCTCGTGGCCGGGGACGATCGGGAGCGTCCGACGCTCGAGATCACTCTCGATGACGTGGAGATCGGTGCGACAGACGCCGCAGGCGCGCACGCGGACGCGCACCTCGCCCGGCCCGGGCTCCGGGACGGGGATGTCCTCGAAAGATAGCGGCAGGCTGTCGATCGACGCGGTGCGGCGAAGGACGGCGGCCTTCATGCATCGAGGCTGCGACCCCTACCCCGTCTCCACCAGGGACTTGATGGTCGCGAGCCCCTTGTCGAAGTAGGTCCCGAGCAACGACTGCATGAGCGGTCCCATGAGTCGCGCCAAGGGATTCTTCCCGATCGTTCCCGAATCCCTCCACGTCACGCGCGTGCCCAACCCCTCGGGCGCGTAGCCGATCGAGCCGTGAGCAGGCTCGGTGAACTCGTCCATCATCATCGAGTAGTGCAGGCCCGCGGCCGCGTCGCGCGTTTCCACGGTCAGCGTGCCGTTGCCCATCTTCGCGCTCTTCCAGTGCATCGTGGACCCCGTCGCGCCGGCCTGCCCGCCGAACGAGATCTGCATCTTCGGGTCGTCCGCCATCCACGGCATCCACTTCGGCCAGCTCTCGAGGTTCCCGACGAGCGGATGGATCTGCGCGGGTTCGGCCTTGATGACGAGCGATCGCTCGACGGACCAGCTCTGCGGCAGGCAGAGCCCGACGATCAGCAGGACGACGAGCAGCACGCCGAGGGAGAGGGCGATGTACTTCAGGACCTTCACGGAAACCTCCGGTGGGTGCGAGACGCTCCCATGTTGTCCGACAGCGACGGCCAAGGCAAACTCTCGCCATGGACGGGCTGTGCATCGTCGGTACGCCGGGATCGCTCGGTCTGTCGCTCTCGTTCGCGGATCTGGCCGCGATGCCCGAGAACGTGCAGGTGCGGGATGTCTCCGCGCTCGTCCCCGGCCGCGCGGGTAGCGGCGTGCGCCTCGCAGCGCTGCTCGAGCGCGCGCGGGCGACCGCGCGCGCTCGCTACGTGAACATCGCCTCGGGCGATCCGGCTTTCGCCGTCAGCTTGCCTCTCTCCGAAGCGGCCGGCGCGGTCGTCGTCTATTCTCTCGACGGCGCGGAGCTTCCCGAGGGCAAGGGCGGGCCGTTCCGCCTGCTCGTGCCCGGGCATCGCGACGAGTGCGTCCACGTCAAGCAGGTCGCGCGGATCGAGCTGTCGGATCGTCCGGGCAGGGACACACGGCCGATCGACGATGCCGAGCACGAGAGGCTGCATCGGAAGAAGAAGGGGACCTGACGCGGGCGCGTCGCTTCCGGACGTCGAGCCAACCGGAGCGGATCTCCTCACGCTCTTGCGAAAGCCGTTCGGAAGAGGCGCCGCACCGAGTCATCAGTTTCGAGACCCTCGAGCTCCTCGCGCCGGAACCAGCGCAGCTCGATCGACTCCTCGCCTGCCCTGGCCTCCGCTCCCGGCGCCGCCCGGGCGAGGAACCGCGTGTCGAGGTGGAGGTGCTCGGGATCGCTCCCGTGCGCGGGGATCGCGTGGACATCGACGTCGATCGGCATCGGATCGAGCTCGAGGTCCTCGATCCCGCTCTCCTCGCTCGCCTCGCGCAGCGCCACGGCCGCGAGGTTCGCGTCGCCGTCGCAGTGGCCGCCGAGCTGGAGCCAGCGGCGGAGCTTCTTGTGGAAGGTGAGCAGCCCGCGCTCGCCCGCCGCGTCGACCACGAGCGCCGACGCGGTCAGGTGCCCTGGAATGCACGTCCGCAGGTGCGCGTCCCGCGGGTGCTCGTCGATGAACGCGAGCATCCGGTCGCGCACCCGCTCCTGCTCGAGGCTCGGCGGCTCCCAGGTCGAGAGCAGCCTCCTCGCCAGGGCCAGGTTGCTCGTCGACGACAGGTCCTTGGCGCGGAGCCGCACGGGGCTCCTCACGCTCGAAGAAGTTGCCGGTACTTCCCGGCCCGCGACACCGGCCCGACCCCGCGCGCGGCGCGGTCCTTCTCGCGCCACTCGTGGTAGGCCTCGAAGTCGCCGTCGAAGAAGCGCACCACGCCCTCGCCCTCGAACGCCAGGATGTGCGTCGTGACGCGGTTCAGGAAGTAGCGGTCGTGCGTGACCACGATCGCGCTGCCCGGGTACTCCTGGATCGCCTCCTCGAGGACCCGCAGCGTCTCCAGGTCGAGGTCGTTCGTCGGCTCATCGAGCAGGATCACGTTGGCCGGGTGGCGCAGCATCTTGGCGAGCAGCACGCGGTTCCTCATCCCGCCCGAGCACTCCGAGAGCAGCTTCTGCTGGTCCTCGCCCTTGAAGTTGAAGCGCGCCACGTAGGCGCGGCCGTCGAGCAGCTTGCTGCCGAACGGGATCTGCGGGTTGCCCTCGGTGATGTTGTCGTAGACCGACTTCGTGTCGTCGAGGATCGTCCGCGACTGGTCGAGCCAGGTCAGCTTCACCGTCGGCCCGATGACCACCTCGCCCGAGTCGGGCTTCTCGCGGCCCACGATCATCTTGAGCATCGTCGTCTTGCCGACCCCGTTGTGCCCGATGACGCCGAGCACGCCGCCGGGAGGCAGCTCGAAGGAGAGGTCCTGGATCAGCGTCCGCCCGCCGTAGCCCTTGGTGACGTGCCTGAACTCGACCACCTTGTTGCCCAGGCGCGGCCCGGGCGGAATGCGCAGCTCGACCGCGTCGAGCGCGTCCTCGGCCTTCTGCTCGACGAGCTCCTTGTAGCGCTGGAGCCGCGACTTGCTGCGCGTCGTGCGGGCCTTGGGGGTCTTGCGGATCCATTCCAGCTCGCGGGCGATGACCCGCTCGCGCTGCTCGTTCTGGCCGCGCCGGGCCTCCAGCTCGTTCTGCTTCTGCTGGAGGTACTCGCTGTAGTTCCCCTGGTACGGCCGGCCGCGTCCGCGCTCGATCTCGAGCATCCAGCCGACCACGTTGTCGAGGAAGTAGCGGTCGTGGGTGACGAGGATCACCGTGCCGTGGTACTCCTTCAAGTGGTGCTCGAGCCACTCGACGGCGTCCGTGTCGAGGTGGTTCGTGGGCTCGTCGAGGAGCAGCATGTCGGGGTGCTGAAGGAGCAGCTTGCAGAGTCCTACACGGCGGCGCTCGCCGCCCGAGAGGCGCTGGACGTCCGCGTCCATCGGCGGGAGGCCCAGCGCGGTCGCGGCCTGCTCGAGGCGGCTGTCGAGCTCCCAGATCTCCTTGTGCGCCATCTCCTCGGAGAGATGCTCGAACTCCTCGCCCATCTCGCCCGCTTCCGCGAGCGCGTTGTAGCGCGCCTCGATGTCGAGCAGGGGCTTGACCGCCTCCTTGAGGTTGCCGATCACGTCGAGGTCGTCGTTGAGAGGCGGTTCCTGCGCGAGATAGCCGATGGAGAGGTCGCCGACCGGCTTCGCCACGCCCTCGAACTGCTTGTCGACACCCGCGATGATGCGCAGGAGGGTCGACTTCCCCGCGCCGTTCGGGCCGATGACGCCGATCTTGGCGCCCTCGAGGAAGGAGAGCGTGATGCCCTTCAGCACCTCGCGCTGGCCGAAGAACTTCCGCAGGTCCTGGAGCTGGAAGATGATCTTGTCGGGCATCGGGGCGGAAAGGATAGCCCCGTCCCTGGAGTCCGCAATCCCAGGGTGCGTTCCGCCGCCGCTATACTCCCTCACCATGGACATCCTGAGAGACCTCGGCATCGAGCCCGAGCACCTGGGAGCCTACGACGGATCCTGGATCGAGACCTCGGGCGACCGGCTCGAGTCGAAGAATCCCGCCACCGGCAAGGTGATCGCCCGCGTCAAGCAGGCGAGCGCGGCGGACTACCATCGCTGCGCCCGCGCCGCGCACGAGGCCTTCCTCCGCTGGCGGGAGATCCCCGCGCCGAAGCGCGGCGAGACTGTCCGCCGCATGGGCGAGCGCCTGCGCGAGAAGAAGGATGCGCTCGGCCGCCTGGTCTCGCTCGAGATGGGCAAGATCCTCCAGGAGGGCTGGGGAGAGGTCCAGGAGGCGATCGACATCGCCGACTTCGCCGTCGGCCAGTCGCGCATGCTGTACGGCCTGTCGATGCACTCCGAGCGGCCGCAGCACTCGATGCGCGAGCAATGGCACCCGCTCGGCACGGTCGGGATCATCACGGCCTTCAACTTCCCGGTCGCGGTGTGGGCCTGGAACTCGATGCTCGCGCTCGTCTGCGGCGACGCGTGCCTGTGGAAGCCCTCGAGCCTCACGCCGCTCTGCGCGATCGGCGTGACGAACGTCCTTCGGCCGGTCCTCGAGCCCGAGGGACTCGGCGGGCTGATCGCGCTGTGCATCGGACCCGGCCGCGAGGTCGGCAACCGGCTGCTCGAGGACCCGCGCGTGCCCCTGGTCTCCTTCACCGGCTCGACCTCCGTCGGACGCAAGGTCGCGCAGACCGTCGCCGGCCGCTTCGGGCGCACGATCCTCGAGCTCGGCGGCAACAACGCCGTCGTGCTCATGGAGGACGCCGATCTCGACCTGGCGATCCCGGCCGTCCTGTTCGGCGCGGTCGGCACGGCTGGACAGCGCTGCACGACGACGCGGCGGCTGCTCGTGCACGAGAAGATCGCCGGCGAGGTCGAGCGGCGGCTCCTGAAGGCCTACTCCGGCGTGAAGATCGGCGATCCCTGCGCCGAAGGCACGCTGTGCGGCCCGCTCGTCGACGCGAGCGCCGTCCTGGAGATGCAAGCCGCCTTGAAGAGCGTCGTCCGCGAGGGCGGCAAGGTGCTGTGCGGCGGCGGGCGGCCGAAGATGCCGGGCGATCTCGCCGGCGGCTACTTCGTCGAGCCCGCGATCGTGCGCGCCGAGAACCCCTTTGCGACGGTGCAGCAGGAGACCTTCGCGCCGATCCTGTACGTGATCCCGTTCAAGGACCTCGACGACGCGATCGCGAAACACAACGGCGTGCCCCAGGGGCTCTCCTCGGCGGTGTTCACGCTGAACGTGCGCCACGCCGAGCGTTTCATGTCCGCGGCAGGATCGGACTGCGGCATCGCCAACGTGAACATCGGGACGTCGGGTGCCGAGATCGGCGGTGCCTTCGGCGGCGAGAAGGAGACCGGCGGCGGCCGCGAATCGGGCTCGGACGCGTGGAAGGCCTACATGCGACGGCAGACGAACACGGTGAACTGGGGGCGCGACCTGCCCCTGGCCCAAGGGGTCGTGTTCGGGTGATCTCGCGCCGTCGCGTGCGTCGCGGCGCAGGACTCAGCGGCACGACTCGCCCGAGCAGTCCGCCAGGGCTTGCGCCCGAGCGTGGCGCCGTCGGATCTCGGGCAGGACGCAGGGATCGCGGTGAGCGCTCTCGAGCTCCCAGGGATCGATTCCCGTGAAGCACGGTCCCGGCTCGAATTCGTAGTACTCGCGCTCCTCGGCGGCGCCATCCTGATCGAGGTCGTATTCGACGAAGGTCGAACGACGGTCGCGGATCCCGCGCCAGGGGAGGACCCCGAAGGCCTCGAGCAGGAGATCCTCGCGCCAGTCGGTCGGCAGGCCGAGGAGGAGCGGGACGAGCGAGCGGCCGTCCATCGTCCTTCCCGGGACCGCGCCCGTGAGGGCCACGATCGTCGGGGCGAGGTCGACGTTGCCGACGATTCCCTCGACGTCCCGTCCCGGCGCGACCCCGGGTCCACGGACGACGAGGGGAACGCGGATCGACTCCTCGTACGCGACGTCCTTGCCGGTCGAGATGCGGTGCTCGCCCTGCATGAACCCGTTGTCCGACGTGAAGAAGATCCAGGTGTCGGCGAGGTCCCCGGAGATCTCGAGCGCGCGCAGGATCCTGGCGACGCCCTCGTCCACGGCGAGCAGGGTCTCGAGCCTGGCGCGCTGCAGGACGACGATCGACAGGACGTCGCTGCGATCCAGCCGGGGCAGGGACCGCACGAAGGAAGGCTTGTCCGATACGTCGGCTTCGTCGAAGGAAGGAGGCCAGACGGGCCGGTAGGTGCCGAAGGCGCCCTGGTGGCGCGGAGCCGGCAGCGGCAGGGACCCCGTGTCCAGCGCCGGAGGAGAGGTCTTGTGCGGCGCGATGTAGTCCACGACGAGGAAGAAGGGCCGCCCCCCCGCGTTGCCGCTCCGGATGAAATCCTCCGCCTTGCGGGTCAGGACGTCGGTGTTGTAGTCGTCGGCGGCGTAGCCGTAGTGGACGAGCGTGCCGTTCTCGTTGATCGTGTAGTCGAAGTAGCGCGAGACGAGCGTCGTGTACCACTCCGCCCAGCCCGGGGGGATCTGTGTCGCGGGGTAGCCGTTGAGGTACTTCCCGATGTGCACGTTGTAGTAGCCGGCGCTCGCGAGCCAGACCGGGAGCGTGTTCGAGTGGTCGAGCGCTCCGTATCCGCCGTCCGGCGGATCGTTGCCCCGCACGCCGTGGTTGTGCGCGTACTGTCCGGTGAGGAAGGTCGCTCGCGAGGGACTGCAGACCGGGAAGGAGACGAAGCTGTTGCGGAACGTCACGCCCCGGCGAGCGAGCAGCGCGTCGACGTTCTCGAGCGCGAGCGCGCCACCCGGTCTCCGGATCGTCATCGAGCGCGAGTCCATGTCGTCGGTCCGGATCACGACGATGTTGGGCCGCCGCCCGCGAGCGGGACTCGCATCGTCCGCGCCCAGCATCTGGGGTCCGCGCGGCGCGAGGCCCGGGGCCGCCTGGGCGCACGTCAAGAGCAGGGCCGGAACGAGCTTCACTTCGTGCAAGGATACCTGCAGAACCGCAGGCCGGGGGGTTCTCAGGCGCGACCGGCGCCCGCATGGAAGTCGACCAGGCTCGCCGTGACGGTATCCCAACCGTAGTGCGCGACGACCAGGGCGCGCCCGCGCTCCGAGAGCGCCCGCGCCTTCTCGGCCGAGCTGCAGAGCTGCGCGACGGCCTGCGCCATCGCGCGCGGCTCGTCGGCGAGCAGGATCGACTCGCCCTCCCGCGCGGCGATGCCCTCCGCTCCGACGCGCGTCGAGACCACCGGCACGCCGGCCGCCATCGCCTCGAGGATCTTGATGCGCGTCCCGCCGCCGATCCGCAGCGGCACGACGCACACGTCGGCCTGCGCGAGCCAGGGACGCACGTCGGCTACCCAGCCGGTGAACTCGATCTCGCCCGGCTTCGCGTGCGCGATCAGCGACCGCGGAGCCCCCTTGCCGACGACGACCAGGCGAAAGCGCGGGAGAACCTTCCTCAGCTCCGGCACCACGCTCTCCACGAACCAGCGCACGCCCTCCGCGTTGGGGAGGTAGGAGAGCGCGCCGGTGAAGACGATCACCGGAGGCTCGCTCGTTGCCCGCGGGCGCCTTTCGATGCGGGCGAACCTCGTCAGATCGACACCGTTCGGAACGATCATCGCGCCGTCGACGCCCCAGGTGTGGACGAGCTCGCGCTCGAGGTCGGAGCACACCAGCACTCGGTCGACCGCGCGAAGAAGCGCGGGCTCGAAGCGAGCCATCTTCCACCACTGGACCGTGGCGTAGCTCTTTCGCAGGGGGTTGGAGGCCGTCCGGGCGAAGCGCTCGTACATCCGCGTCAGGAGGTTGTGCGTGTCGAACACGGCGCGGACCTGGGTTCGCTCCGGGCCGAGGTGCTCGACGTATTGAGCCGCGTCGAGATGGTTGAAGTGGACGGTCCCGATCCCGCCTCCCGCGATGCGCTTGCGGATCTCCCCGAGCAGCGCGCGCGAGAAGTTCTTCCTCATCGGATAGGGAGCGCGGGTGAAGAGCGCCTGCGCGGCGAAGAACGGCGCGGTCCAGGGACGCCGGCGCGGGCCGCAGCAGACGACCTCGACGGAGAGGGCCCGGATCGCCTCCTCGTCCGCGGCGGAGGGCGCGTCGAGGGACACGAGCGTCACCGGCAGCCTCGCGGAGAGGCACCTCAACACGTGGTAGGTGCGGATCTGCCCGCCGTCGTCGATGGGGTGAGGGAACTTCTCGGTGACGAAGAGGATCCGCCCGGGCTCCGCCATGACCGCACTCCTAGCAGAAGCAAGGGAACGGGTCCACGCCATCCGGTAGGCTCTCCAGCTCGAACCGATGGACGGGACGGCACGGGGGCGGAGGGACGCGGCGCGCCGAGCGCTCCTCGCCGCCTCGATCTCGAGCCTGCTCTCGCTCGCGGCGGCGGAGGCCGTCTGCCGGCGCGTGTTCGGCGTGCCTCTCCGCGAGAGGCTGCCGATCCTGGAGGTCCGCCCGAATCCCAGGCGCGGATTCGAGATGGTCCCCGACCGGGATCACTACACCTACCAGCACCCCGTGCACGTCAATCATCTCGGTCTGCGCGGGCGCGACCTGCCGGACAAGACCGAGGACGAGGTGCGCGTCCTGTGCCTCGGCGACAGCACCACGTACGGCCAGGGAGTCGCCGAGGCCGACACGCTTCCGGTCCTGCTCGAGAAATCTCTGTCGCAGAACGCTCGCGCCTCGACGGACGAAACGCGCCCGCCGCGGACGATCCACGTGATCAACGGCGGGCTCCGCGCCTACGGGACCCTGCAGGAGCTCGCGCTGCTGCAGGATCTCGCCGGAAGGATCCGACCCGACGTGGTCGTGCTGCTGTGGTATCCGAACGACGTCGAGAGGCCGGCGATCGCCAGGAAATACGAGAATCTCGCGCGCTCGGGGCCGATCGCCTTCGACACCGAGGCACGCATGGAGGGCCTTCCGCTCGCGCTGTGGCGCGCGAAGCAGGTCCTGAGGTCGAGCGCGCTCATCATGGAGGTTCACGACTTCTGGGCCGGAATGACCTTTCCCCGGCTCACGCCGGAGCAGATCGAAAGGGGCTTCGTGCGCCTCGACCACGACCTGGGTCAGTTCGGGGACCTGGCTCGCACCCACGGCTTCGACTTCGCCGTCGCCACGATCCCGACGTCCGGCGCGCTCCGGGGTGCCGGCGAGGCTGACCCCATCGCCGGGAGGGTGGGAGAGCTCGCGCGGGCGCACGGCTTCGCTTTCGTGGACCTGACCGCGGATCTG
Organism: Planctomycetota bacterium; assembly: GCA_041488095.1. Classification (GTDB taxonomy): domain Bacteria; phylum Planctomycetota; class UBA1135; order UBA1135; genus DASYPQ01. The sequence goes on along the minus strand of JBGPOP010000001.1, from coordinate 13,865 downwards.
CGGGCGCTCGTCCGGTCGATCGGCAGGCTCCCGATCCTCCCCTACGACGGGCACTACACGGGCGAGGCCAACGCGACGATGGCCCTCCGCCTCGCGGCGCTGCTCCGGGAGAAGTTTCCGGGCCGGCTCTAGAGGGTCTGCACCAGCGCGAGCAGCGCGGCCCGGTTCTGGATCTCGTTCGCTCCCATGGCTTGACACATCGCCTGGAGGTCCGTGCCTCCCATCGCCTCGGCGGCCTTGTCGAGGAATCGCGCGTCGTGCGTGATCTCGTAGGCGTACGCGTACGACGACCAGACCTGGTAGTGATCGGCCGTGTTGTAGTTGCCGTCCGGAGGCCAGTACGTGCAGTACGGCGCCAGGCCCGTGTCGGCCGGCCCGTCCGCGATCATGCTCCACGGTCCGTGGTCGGTCGAATCCCAGACCAGGGGCGAGATCATCGCGTGGAGCGTGCGCTCCAGCACCCCGTTCGTCTCGGTGACCTTGACCGCGCTCTCGCCGCGGAACACGGATTCGCGCATCCCGACGACGGCGTTCTCCACGATCGCGGCCTCGATCGACTGCCGGCACCGGTACTGCCCGTTGAAGACGTTGCCGAGATACGACGCCTGGATGATCCCGGTGCAATCCATCTGGCCATCGCGCAGGAGATCGATCACGAGGTCGAACCACGGCCGAACCAGCGCGCGCCACCCCGGCTCACCGAGGGAGTACGATGCGCACATCGTGTCGAGGCCCCACCCTTCCGCGCGACCGTAGCTGAACCCCCATCCCGGTCGCCAGTCGACGTACAGCCGGTCGGCGTACATCCCGGTCGAGATGATCCCCTGAGGGTAGTGGTCCTGGCGGTACATGTTGTAGCCGAGGCGCACCCCCTCCGCCTGCGCGCGAAGGTCGTCCTTCCCGAGCGCGTCGTTGCCGAGCCAGGCGAGCACCTTGGCCATCCGCGTGTAGCGGATCAGGTGCTCGGCGTCGATCCGCTCGTAGTCGAGCAGCGCCTGCTCCCAGTCCGGTCGGCGACCTTGCGCGGCGACGGCGTCGCGCTGGAAGCTCGGCGAGGTCGTGATTCCGAACGGGTCCGCGGCCCACAGGAGCGGCCCGCCGAACCACCAGATCGGCAGCACGTCGCCTTGCGGCGAGTGCGCCACCCATTCCTCCATGCGCGTCGGCCGCCCGTCCGCGTCGAAGAGCACGTTGGGCTGCCGGTCGCTGAGCATCCGGTGGACGAGCTGCGCCAGGCGGTAGCCGGCGTTCGAGGCCGCGCAGGCGGTGGTCACGCCCTCGTAGAGGTCGATTTCGAGACCGCTCACCATGCCGCCCGCCGTGATGCCCCAGGGATGAGCCCAGCCGAGGCCCGGCGACTGTGCCGGCCACGGACCGGTCGAACCGCTCAGCACCTGCGCGGAGCGCACACCCAGATCCGCCGCGTCGGCCCCTCGGAGCCAGCCGAGCCCGACGTGGTCGAGCGAGGGCAGGCGGTGGCGCTGCGGGAAGTAGCGCGCCGTGTCCGGGTTCCACCACGACCACAGCTCGCCGCCGGAGGGCGACGGTCCCGCGCGGCAGAATCCCAGACCCTCTTCCCGCAGGCAGGCCAGGGCGCGCGCCTCGAGCCCGTCCTTGACCACGACGAGGCGACGCTGGAACTGCGACATCGCCGGCATCACGTGCATCTGGCCGGTCGAGATCGGCTTCACGATGGGGAACACGCGTGCGGCTCCCTCGACATACGGCAGATCGAGCCAGGGATCCGGGAAGGCGTTGAAGACGGACCAGCCGTCCGGCACGGAGAGCTCGAGCGAGTCGAAGTAGAGCTTGCCGAGCGCGTCGTCTCCCGGGTCCGCGGGGTCGAGGCCGCTGTGGGCGTCGTGGATGCGCAAGTCGAGGGAGAAGAAGGGCTCGTCCGCCCACTTCGTGACGTAGGCGTGAACACCCATGAGGTGAGGCAGCGTGCCCGTCGGACCGCCGACGGGCACGACGGGGAGGAGCGACGCGTGGGTCGCGACCTGGACCGCCTCGGATCCGTTCCTCAGGACGCGCAGCGACCCGTCGCCCGAGCGAGCGTCGGAGAGGAGGTCAGCCGTGTAGAGGTTGCCGAAGACGTCGCGCGTGCGCAGGAGCAGGCTGCCCGGGGCCGAGAGCAGCGCACGGACATCGGGGTCGGGTAAGAATGGATCCGCCGGGTGGGGCTGATACACGACGTCGTAGCGGATGCGGTCGCCTGGAGCGGTGCCGGAGGGTGTGTGGACGTGAGCCAGGACCTCGACCACGTCCGCGCCGTCCGCTTCGGCTGGGTAGCGGCTGACGATCTCGACTTGCGCGGGGACGAGCGATCCGTCGGAATCGACGACCTGGAGGGGGACGAGGCCGTCCCCGCTCGGAAAGGTCCTGGGCGGGACGGGCAGCGTGCCGCGGAGGACGAAGTCGGCCAGCGTGGGTGCGGCGAGCTCGAAGGTGCCGACCGTGTCGCCAGGCCTCGTGTGAGACCCGCCGCCGGTCGAGCCGCCGCTGCCGCCGGCTGAGCAGGAACCGCCTCCCAACACCGCAAAGGCGAGGGCCGCAGCGCACAACAACTCCCGAAATGCATCGCGCCAGAGCGCCGACGCCGATACGAAACTGGCCCCGGCCTGCGCGAAAGCGCGGACGGAGCGGTAGACCTGCCGCATGAGACCCCCTCGTCTTCTCGTCGACCGGGTCCCCTGCCAGAGGGACCCGCCTGCCTGGTCGCATGCATCGGAGCACGGCTCCGGCCGGCTGTAACGGAAGACGCGGATTAAACATCCGCAATGAGGGAGCCGGCCCGCGAGTCAGCCGTGCGGGTGGAAGCGGGAGAGCCGTGAGGTCAGAGCTTCACGTACTCGAACTCGGGCGGCTGCGCGTTGATCCCCTTGGACGGCGGCGCGATCCAGCTTGCGAACCCGCCCTTCCCGTAGCAGGGCTTCATGAGCGACTTGACGAAGGCCTTCTCCTCGGCGCCGGGCAGCCACTCGGCCACGCGCGCGCTCCAGGTCGCCTCGTCGATCGGCTGGCCCAGGAGATCGAATCGCCCGGCGGAGTACTCGCCGATCTTGCGGTTGAAGCGGCGGTGGGGGAGCCGGAAGCGGAACTCGTTCCCATGGCGCTCGCACACCCGGTTCCAGTACTCGATCCCCTTCTGGTTGTCCTGGACGTATTCGTCGCGCAGGATCTCGTTCATCGCGTTGCGCAGAGGCACGTCCTCGCCGACGAGCTTCCCACCGACGAAGCGCTCCATCGCGTAGGTCGCCGCCAGGGCCTTGTGCTCCTCCCAGCGCTGCTCGTAGGCTCGGCCTTTGAGACCCGCGCCGAAGAAATTGGCCGAGTTCGAGGACACCTCGGCGCCGAACAGGTCGTTCGAGGACGACGACCAGAAGTTGATGTAGCGCTGGATCGTCTCGAGCGGGATTGCGCCGTAGCTCTTCACGTCCTGGCCGGGGTGCTCCTTCATGACCTGGCAGGTGCGCTCGATCACGCGCGCGACGCCGGTCTGGCCCACGAACATGTGGTGCGCCTCCTCGGTCAGCATGAAGCGGCACGTGCGCGCGAGGGGATCGAAGCCGCTCTCGGCCAGGGCCAGGAGCTGGAACTTCCCGTCGCGGTCTGTGAACATCGCAAAGCAGAAGAACGACAGCCAGTCCTCGCACGGCTCGTTGAAGGTCGAGAGGATGCGCGGGTGGTCGGCGTTGCCCGATCGGCGCTGGAGCAGCTCCTCGGCCTCCTCGCGCCCGTCACGGCCGAAGTAGGTGTGCAGCAGGTACACCATCGCCCACAGGTGGCGCCCTTCCTCCACGTTGACCTGGAACAGGTTGCGCAGGTCGTAGAGCGAGGGTGCCGTGTGGCCGAGCAGGCGCTGCTGCTCGACCGAGGCCGGCTCGGTGTCGGCCTGCGTGACGATCAGGCGCCGCAGCCAGTTCCTGTACTCGCCCGGCACCTGCTGCCAGGCCGGCTCTCCCATGTGGTCGCCGAATCCGATCGCGCGCTGGTCGTCCCGCGGCTCGAGGAAGATGCCCCAGCGATACTCGGGCATCCGCACGTGGCCGAAGTGCGCCCAGCCGTCCTTGTCGACGCCGATCGCGGTGCGCAGGTAGACGTCCTTCTGGTTGAAGTCGCTCGGTCCGACCGAGCCCCACCACTCGAGGAATGCAGGCTGCCAGGCCTCGAGGGCGCGCTGGAGGCGCTTGTCGGAGGCGAGGTCGACGTTGTTCGGGATCTTCTGGGAGTAGTCGATGGTGGTCATGATCGTGGCTCGGGGATCGGAACGAGGTCTCAGGTCCGGCGCGTGTCGAACTCGGGGCGCGTAGGGGTGCCGTAGCAGGTCAGCGCGCCCTTCTCCCCGACGGCGTTGGGTCGCTGGAAGATCCAGTTCTGCCAGGCCGAGAGGCGCCCGAAGATCTTGGTCTCCATCGTCTCGGGCCCCGCGAAGCGCACGTTCTGCTCCATCCCGGTCAGCCCATCGGGCGAGAACGAGAGGCGCTCCTCGATGGCGAGGCGCACCTCGTCGTCCCAGTCGATCGCGTCGGGCGCGAAGGTGGCGAGGCCGAGCTCGTCGGCGATCCGGGCGTCGAAGAGGCCCGTCTGCCTCAGCGCCTGGCCGACCTTTTCGGGCGCGCCGAGGAAGCGCGTCTCGAGGCGCGAAAGGCCGTTCGCCATCGGGTAGAGACTCGCGTTGGCCGCGCTCGTTCCGAGTTGCACGCCGGCCTCGGGATCGTCGAGGACGTAGCTGCGGTCGCAGGCCAGCAGGAGCTCCAGGAACGTCCCGGCGAAGCAGGTCCCCCCGTCGGCGATCGCGTAGAAGCTCTTGGCGGACACATCCACGCGCTTGAGGACGCGCTTGACGAGATGGCGGACCTCGCGGACGAACCAGTGGTCGGAGGTCGCGAGGATCCCGTCCGTGCGGAGCACGGAGGCGGGGCTTCCCTTGGCGCGCAGCAGCACCAGGCCGACCTCGGGACAGTTCAGCCGCAGATCCAGGATGGCATCGTCGAGCTCGCGGAACGCGCGCAGGACCCACCACGAGGATCCCTGGGCGAAGGCATCGGCGGCCGTCCCCGGGCAATCGGCGGGCGCGGAGATCTCGAGCTCCGCCTTGCGACCCGGCTCGTCCAGGGTCAGGTCCACGAAGGTGTAGCTCTTGCGCCTGTCGCTCTCGAGCGCGCCGCTCGAGGCCTCGATCCCTTCCAGGGCGACGCCCTTCTTCCCGCGCGCCGGGACCGAGGCGGCCAGCTCGCGGGCGGCCGCCTGGACGGCCTCTCCCCAGCGCGAGAGCGGCGCGACCGCGTCGACGAGGCCCCACTCGACCGCGCGCTTGCCCTTGACGCCCTCGGCCAGCGAAGCGAAAACGTCGCAGCGGTCGCGGCGGATCTTGCGCTTGTCGGTGATGCGCGTGAGCCCACCCGTCCCGGGCAGCACTCCGAGCAGGGGCAGCTCGGGGAAGGCGACGGCGGAGTTGCGGTCGTCGACGAGGAGGATCCTGTCGCAGGCCAGCGCCAGCTCGTAGCCGCCTCCCGAGGCCGTGCCGTTGACCGCAGCCAGGAAGCGGATTCCGCTCGAGGCGCTGGCGTCCTCGATCGCGAGGCGCGTCTCGTTCGTGAACTTGCAGAAGTTCACCTTCCAGGCATGGGTCGAGGTGCGCAGCATCACGATGTTCGCGCCGGCGCAGAAGACGCGGTCGAGGGCACCGGTGAGGACGACGCAGCGCACCTCGGGGTGCTCGAAGCGGATGCGGTTCACCGCATCGGCGAGCTCGATGTCGACGGCGAGGTCGTAGCTGTTGAGCTTCAGCTCGTAGTCGTCGCGGTGGCCGCCGAAGGGCTCGACGCCCATGGTGAGGGTGGCGACGTCGCCGTCGAAGGCGAGCTTCCAGTGCCTGTAGCGGTCGGGATGGGTCTGGAAGCAGATCGGGGGCGTCGCGGTCTTCGTGGCGGCCATGGCTCAAGGACTGGGTGCGAGAAATATATTGCGCATGGGGAACTTGGCTGGGCATGATAACTCCCAAAGCATGCGGCGCAAGGCGATTCTCATCGATCTCGGCAGGCGCCTGCGGGAGGCACGTCGAGTCGCGGGCCTGACGGTCACGAAGCTCGCGGAGCGCGCGGGAGTCAGCCGCCGCTATGTCACCGATGCGGAGGCCGGCCGCGCGAATCTGTCCGTGATCAAGCTCGCCGACCTGGCCCGCGCGCTGGGCGTGCCCTTGCGCGATCTCGCGGATCTGTCGCTCGGAGCGCGGCGTGGAGAACGAATCGCGCTCGTCGGCCTGCGCGGCGCCGGCAAGTCGACCGTCGGGAGGAAGCTCGCGCTCGAGCTCGAGGCTCCGTTCGTGGAGCTCGACGAACGTGTCGAGCAGATCGCCGGGATGACGCTCGGCGAGATCTTCAACCTGCACGGCGAGGAGCACTTCCACCGTCTGGAGGGCGAAGCGCTCGAGCAGGTCCTGGCCGAAGGCGAGCGCGTCGTGATCGCGACGGGGGGCTCGATCGTCGCCTCGCCGGAGACGTTCGCGCGCCTGAAGGAGACCTGCCGAACGGTGTGGCTCAAGGCCGAGCCGCACGACCACTACCAGCGGGTTCTCGAACAGGGAGACCGCCGCCCGATGGCGAACCACCCGCGCGCGATGGCCGAGCTCGAGGCGATCCTTCGGGACCGAGGGCCGCTCTATTTGCAGTGCGAGATCGCGATGGAGACGTCTGGAAAAACGCCGGGCGAGGTCGTGTCCGATCTGGCCGAGCGTCTGGGCGAACGCTGATGGACCTCGGCGTCCTCAGGACCTGATCCGGAACACGCCGGGACGGTCGAGCACGAGCTTCTTCTCGTTCTCGTCCCACCAACGCCGCAGGTTCTCGACGGCCTTGGCGTTCTCCGCCGAGGGGAGGTCGGCGCGGTAGGGGAGATCGACCTGAATGTGGGCCTTCAAGCGCTCCCACGCGTCGCGACGGGCCTGCGCGGCCTCGCCGCCAGCGATCACTTCGATCATCGGTCCGAAGCCGCGCGCGTCGCCGAGCTCGAGCAGCGCCTCGGCCAGCCCGACTTTAAGGTATTCGTCCTGCTCCTTCGCGGTTGCGGCCAGGATCGGCTCGACGCTCTCGCGTGCTCCGATCGACTTGAGGCAGCGCAGGGCCCGTTCGCGCACGCTGTCGTCCGCGTCGAGGAGCAGGGCATGCACGTCGGGGAGCAGGCGCTTGTCCTTGCGCGCCTCGACGAGATCGAGAAGGCGGACGCGCACCTCGGTGTCGGCGCCCTTCAGGATCCCAGGCGCGAGGCGGAGGACCTTCGGCCACAGGGCCGGATCCGCGTCGACCTCGGCCAGCGCCAGCATCTTCTCGGCCTTGCTGCCTGTCTCCAGGACGTGCAGGACGTCGTGATGCTCCTTCTTCTGCAAGAAGAACGAGCCACCGAGGAGGAGCGCGAAGACGCCGACACCCGCGGCCACGCGCAGGAGGGCGCCGCCTCGGTCGGACGCGCGCACGCAGTAGTTCACGACACCCGCAGCGACGAGGAAACCGCCAAAGGACGCCACGATCGTCGGGCCCGAGGGCAGGTCGAAGCGGTAAGAGAGCGAGCAGCCGATCGCGCTCACCACCGTGCCGACGATCCAGCCCAGGGCGAGCCGGGTCGCGATCCTTTGGGCGAAGAGCATCGCGACGACGGCGGGGATCACGAGATAGCTGAACACGAGCAGCACTCCCGCGATCGACACAGCGCTCGTGACCGCGAAGCCGAGGCTCACGTAGAAGAGGAAGTCCCACAGGCGCAGGCTCAGGCCTTCGCGCTCGGCCCGCGTGGGGTCGAGCGAGATCAGGAAGAATCGCCTGCGGAAGACCCAGTGGAAGGCTCCCACGGCGCCGAAGACCAGCGCCGTGCTCAGGATGTCGCGGCCACGGACCCACAGGATGCTTCCCGCCATCAGCTCGCTGACTTCCTCGGCGCCGTGCGCGAGGTGCGAGCTCGCCAGGATCGTCGCCCCCAGCGCGACGGCATAGGTGATCCCGATCAGGGCCTCGTGCGGCACGCGCTCGTCGCGCATGCGGGTCAAGGTGAACACCGCCGCGCCGAGGATGGTGAAGACCAGTGAGAAGGCCCTGACCTGCCATGGATCGCTCTGGAGATCCCAGCCCAGGAGCACGCCCCACACCGAGCCGAGTGCGGCGATCTGGGCCAGCGCCAGGTCGACGAAGATCACCTTGCGCGAGAGGACGTGGATGCCCAGATAGACGAGGATCCCGGCGAGCAGCAAGCAGGCCGCGAACGGCCAGGCCATCGACTGCAGGAATTGGCTCATCGCACGTTCCGCGGCGCCTAGCGGCTGCCGCCCGAGCCCGCCTCCGACTCGAGCAGCTTGCCCAGCAAGAGATCGATCAGCTCGAAATAGGTGGCCGCGCCGACCTCCTTGCCCACGTCGATCGGGACGATCACGGGGTGCGCGCCGGTCTCCTTGGCGAGGTAGTCGGCCGCGCCCCGGTCGTAGAACACCTCCTCGAGGATCGTCCGGATGCCCTGCTGCTTGATCAGCTCGACCACCGCATCGCGGTGGCGCGCCGAGGGCGGGATGCCGGGCTTCTCCTCGATCTCGATCGGGACCTTCAACCCGAAGCGCTCGGCAAAGTAGATCCAGCTCTTGTGGTACGTGACGACCGGCCGGCCCTTCAGACCTGCGGCTCGCTTCACCCAGCCGGCGAGCTTGTCCGAGAGCCCCTTGTCCTTGAGCCAGCTCTCGAGCTTGCCCTCGCGCGCGCGACGAGCCAGCTGCTTGCTGCCCACCTCCTTCACGAGCGCTTCGCCGAACAGGGCCACGTCGATGCGGTCCTGGAAGGACTTGAGGCGCTCCTCGTACCCGTCCTTGTGTTCGGGGTCGACCTTCTCGAAGCCGTGCGCGATGTTGGCCGCCATGTCCTTCGCGTTCAGCGGGTCGAGCCAGATGTGCGGGTTGCCGAAGGGGTGAACGTCGCCCCACTCGCGCGAGAGCTGCTGGGGCAGCTCGAGCGTGGGGATCCCGGCCGAGGCGATGATGCGCCCGGCCTGGCCGGCCTGGATCCTGGTGTTGCCCGAGCCCTCGACGACCTTGCTGCCCCACAGCTCGAGCTGCAGGCCGAGCTCGATGAACACGTCGGCCTCGCGTGCGCGTTGCATGAGCGTCGGGCGCGGCTGGACGTAGTGAGGGTCCTCGCGCGGATCCGAGAGGCTCTCGACGTGGATGCGATCCCCGCCGACCTCGCGCGCGAGGTCCTTGAGCACGGAGAGCGTGGTGACGACCTTGAGGGGCGGCGCCGAGCCCTGGGCCCAAGCCGGAGAAGCGAGCGCGAGGGCGATCGCGGCGAGGGTCGGGGGGATCCCGGAGTGTTTCCTGGTTGCGTTCATGGTTCGTGCTCTCAACGGTTGACCCAGTACGGCTCCGCGGGGTGCGAACCGTAGATGAAGTTCAGCTCGAGAAAGGCCGTGTCGACCCCGTCGAGCTCGCTCACGTCGCTCCGGCTGTGCTCGAGGCCCAGCCGGAAACGCAGGAATTCGGTCGTGTAGTAGGTCAGGAACGCGCCCACGGTCTCGGTCTTCAGGCTCTCGTCGAAGAGGTCCTCGGCCCGACCGAAGCGCGCGCCCACGTAGAGATTGCGGTCGATCTGGTACTGCGACCAGAGGTCGAAGCCTCCGGGGTGCGGGGCGTGCCGGCCGTCGCCGAGGTCGGCCTGGAACACCTCGGCGCCGACCAGGAACGACTTCCACTCGCCGGCGATGTAGGGCTTCCAGCGGTAGGTGGCGTCGAAACCGTACAGCTTGTCCTCGGCGTTGGACGTCCAGGCCGAGGCGCCGACCTCGAGGTCCTGCCCGGGCACGAGGTCGCGGAACCACTTGATGTGACCCAGCGTGGCGAGGTTCGAGGCGTCGTTGCTCGGTGCCACGGCGATCCCGCCGCCGTCGATGAGCTGCACGGTCGCGTCGAGCACGTCCTTGTCGCTGGGGCTGGGCAGGAAGAATTGGCCCGAGATCCCGTCCGCGCTGAACCCTTCGGGGCCGAGGAAGGTCTGCAGAGCGCGCGGGTAGGTCATCTGGGGCAGGTCGTGCAGGTGAATCGTGTTGAAACGCCCGAAGGTCGGACGGAAACGCCCGATCTTCACCTTGAGGCCCCACGGGGCCGAATCGAGCAGCGGGAGCTTCTTCAGCACCACGTACCCCTCCTCGACACCTGCGTTGAACCGCCCGGGAGTCTCGGCCTCGAGCGTCGTGATGAACACGCCGTCCGCCCATGGATCGATCGGCGCGCGGAAGTCGAACTCGGCCTCGCGCAGGCTGAAGCGGTCGTCGATCCGGTCCAGCGAGGGATCGTTGTCGACGTAGACCGGCCGGTCGTCGTGGCGATAGAGGAAGTTGCCGAAGACCGTGATCGCCGGGTTGAACACGGACAGCGTCTGCTGCGCCGGAGTCTGCGCCCGGGCGCGTGCCGCGGCCGCCTCCTCCTCGAGCTTGTCGATCTCCTCGCGCAGATCCGCGATCTCCTCGGAATGGCTCTTTTCCGCCTGCTCGAACCTCTTCTGGAGCTCCTCGAGCGTCGGTTTGGGCCTCTCGGGCGCCTGGGGCTCTCCCTGCTGAGCCAGCAGCTGGAGAGTCGGTGCGAACAGGATGCCGATCGCACACAGGATCGGCCGGATCGCGCAGTTCATGGTCTCTCGCTCCGTTCCTCGCCGTGCGACGAGGTCCAACGGAAGATCTCTGCCCAGTCGCAGTCTCTCGTTCCCGTCCGGAGTCACCAGGGCAGCGATGTGACCCGGACGGAGATCGGGGTGGTGCACACGGTCCTCAGGCGCGAAGCCCGGGGTCGCGGCGTCAGGGCTCGCGCCGGAGCGCGGGCTTTCAGGCAGCCGTGGGCGGGCCGCGCGGCGAGCGAGTGACGAGTGGGGTCGGCGAGGGGACCCAGAGCGGGCGCTCTGCGGACGATGCGTGCGCAACCTGCATGGGGCCGCGGAGGCAAGGAGCGGGCGTGGGCACGGTCCCTGTGACGGCGCAGCCGTCGCAGTAGACCCCATCCGAGGTCTTGTGCAGTCCGTGGTGCGCCGGCCCCGCGACGAGGAGCCCGGCGATGAGCAAGCAGCCGATCGCCAGCAGGAGGATCGTTCGACCGCGCCGCGGCATGGAAGGTGACCCTATCTCGACCGCCGGCGGTTGGCAAGGAAGCCGCGGAACCGCCCGATCCGACCTGGGTTCCGGGCATGCACGCACCGACGCGCACACATGGACGGCCGGACACGAACCCTGGAGCGCGCCTACCTCACGGCGGTCGCTCTCCTCGTCGATGTCCTCGTGTGGCTCGCGCTGGAGCCCGAGTGAATCAGTGCTTGGCGAGCGGCTTGGTCGGAGGATCGACGAGAAGGTCGACGACGCAGAGGCCCCAGCCGGAGCGGTCGGTGTTCGCCTGGTGGACACCGCGGGTCTGCGCGTGCTCCAGCGCCAGGGACAGGATCGGCGGCATGTGCACGGCCGGCGCCTCGCCGCGGGTCGATTCCTCGCGCGCGAAGGGCGTGAAGTCGGCCGGCTCGAGCGTAGCCAGCACGAGGTAGCGGTCGCGCATCGGCCGGCTCTCGCGCCAATCCGGGTTCGAGACCACGTTGACCGGCACACGGACGCGCTTGCCCGGTTCGAGGACGCGGTCCTGTTCGCCTTCCGGCGGCCAGATCGGGTTGCGCAGGCGGTCCTCCGAGGCCGACAGCACCGAGACGTGGACGGGGCGGGGGGCGCGGTTCTCGATCTCGAGCATGGCCAGGGACAGCTCGTTCTTGCCGTCGCGCGTGCCGACGGCGCGGTACACCGCTCCCGAAGCCGATCCATGGCCCTGCGCGTCGGCCCGCGGCCCCGCGTCGAGACAGTGTCCTGCGTAGCGCGGGGTCTTGTTGAAATCCTCGAGCTCCTCCGCGGTCGGCGCGACGAAGCTCCCGGAGATCTCGAGCGAGCCGTGCTCGACGGCCAGCCCCACCAGCGCCAAGTAGCGCAGCTCCTCGCGGAACTCGGACTCGAGCCGCTCGAGCCAGGCTTCGGTGCCGCGCGAGCCGGCGTCCGCCTCCTTCCAGATCCGGAGTCCGCCCGGAGCGAGGAAGGCGAGCTTCCCGTCGGGTTCCGCGCGGAGCTGGTACTGCGCGGAGCTCGGGTTCTCGATCGCGATGCTCACGCGCTGGCTCTTGCCGAGCAGCGCGGCGACCTTGGGATCAGGGACGTAGAGCGGGAGCGCCTCCTCGCGGGCCGGACGCGTTTCCTCGACGGCGCGCAGCGAACCCGTGGGGAAGAGACTCGGCGCAGGCTCGATCCAGCGCGCCAGGGAGGAAACAGCGTAGGCGTGCACCACGCTGGCTCGGCCGATCAGCTCGCTCTTGTCGTAGAGCCCGATCACCGAGCCGGGGCGGAGGCCGTGCACGGTCCCCGCCTCGATGCGCACTTCGCCCTGCTTCTCGGCCGAGGGGTCCACGCGTGCGCGGAAGCCGCTCGGGCGGAGTTCGAAGTGCGCGCCGAACAGCTCGCGCGACAGAGCGCCCTCGGACCAGACCGTCTGGGCCGGGCAGTGCGTGGACAACTGGACGGCCACATCGTCCGCCAGGCGACGGTAGGAGAAGTGCGGTTGGGCCTCGAGCAGGCGCTGCACGAGGTAGAACGTCAGCGCCCCGTGGGACTGGAGCTTTCCGTCCTCGCCCTCGGCGTCGATCTCCTGGGCGAGTTGCAGGGGTCCGCACGCGCCGATGTGCACATAGCGGGGAGCCTCGAGCATCGGCGCGTCGCTGTCGTCGAGCAGAGGGACGTCCTTGGGCCAGAAGGTCGCGATCAGGCGCTCCCGGTCGACCGGACGAGTCCCTTCGTCGACCCCGCGGTACCGGGGCGTAGCGGGGTTGGGTGCGCCGCGCGTCGCTCCGCCGGAGTGGCAGGAGTCGGTGACGACCGTGACCCGGCTGGTCTTGACGGTCAGCGCGGCGAGCAGCGAGCGGAGCTCGTCGTCGGCCATGTCGAAGGCGCCGTTCTCGCCGTGGGCGCGGCTGTCGTAGGCGACGAAGGTCGAGTCCTTCCCTCCCATCTCGGCCGCGGCCGCGCCGCTCTTGTCCGGGACGCGCGAGCCGTGCCCGGAGAACCAGAACATGACCTCGGTGTCGGGGCCGGCCCGGTCGATGAGCTGATCACGGAACGCGCGCACGATGGCCTCGTGGGTGGCCTTCTCATCGGTGAGGACCAGGATGTCTTCGGCGCGGAAGCCGAAGCGTTCCTTCAGGGCGTCCCGCACGATCCCGACGTCGCGGACGCAGCCCGTGAGCTTCGGGAAGGAGGCCGGCGTGCCGGGCGCGTAGCTGTCGATCCCCACGAGGAGGGCGAGCTTCTGCGGCGCCTGCGGCGCCGGCAGGGCGGGCACGTACGCCGCGCAACAGCCGAGCGACAAGAGCGCAGGGAAGAGGTCTCTCAGGGCTCGTCGCAGGTCTCGCATGGCTCTCGGTTCTCTGGCTGTGAGCGGTGGGGCGGCCGACATGGTAGCCCAGGGGCTCGATCTGCGGAGGGGAAGGGAGCACTCCCAAGGAAGGAAGGCGCTAGGATTTCGCGTGCAACCCCGCCCGAACCGCCCCTCAGTAGGGCGCTTGCCGAGGGCGGGCACAACCACACATGCTCGAAGCTTCCGACGGTGCACGAGGGGGGGGGGGCTCGATCCCGGAAGAACTGGCCGCCGAATACCTGGCCCGCAAGGCTGCGGGGGAGGCGGTCGACCTGAGCGAGTTCCTGGCAGGCCTGCCGAGCGACGCCGCGCGCAAGGAGTTCCAGGACCTGATCGCGGACGCAGGACATGCCGAGCGCGGCCTGCCGCGCACGGTTTCGAAGGGCTCGCTGCTGGCCGAGCGCTACCGGAT